>NZ_JBBCMP010000008.1:0-194294 GCF_037152175.1 Acinetobacter sp. AS167 | reverse complement strand
TCACGCTGAAAACAACCAAGTGACCTTGGGTATGATTGTCGATTTATCTTATGAAAATCCACACATGTATCCTTTTGCTGAAATGCAGCGTTGGAAAACACATCCACTGATTAAGCAATATCTTGAAGGTGGTAAGCGTATTTCTTATGGCGCACGTGCAGTTGTTAAAGGTGGTCTAAACTCGCTACCTAAACTGACCTTCCCAGGCGGTTGCTTAATTGGTGATGATGCAGGTTTCTTAAACTTTGCTAAAATCAAAGGCTCTCATACTGCGATGAAATCGGGTATGTTGTGTGGTGAAGCTGTATTTGAAGCAATCCAAGCAGGTCATGAGAAAGGTGGCGATTTAGCGGTTGCGCGTGTCGCTGAAGGCGAAGACTTCTTTGCTAAAGAATTGACTGCATATACTGACAAATTCAACAACAGTTGGTTAAAAGAAGAGTTACATCGTTCACGTAACTTTGGTCCAGCAATGCATAAATTCGGTTTATGGATGGGTGGTGCATTTAACTTTATCGATCAAAATATCTTTAAAGTGCCATTTACTCTACATGACCTTGCACCTGACTTTAGTGCATTAAAAACTGTAGATGCTGCGACATTTAAACCGACCTATCCAAAGCCAGATGGTAAATTAACCTTTGACCGTTTATCTTCTGTATTTGTATCGAATACTGTCCATGAAGAGAATCAGCCAGCTCACTTAAAGCTGACGGATGCTTCTATTCCAGTCAATGTCAATTTACCAAAATGGGATGAGCCTGCTCAACGCTACTGCCCTGCTGGTGTTTACGAGATTATGGAAAATGATGATGGTTCTAAGCGCTTCCAGATTAATGCTGCGAACTGTGTTCACTGTAAGACCTGTGATATCAAAGATCCATCTCAGAACATCACTTGGGTAACTCCTGAGGGTGGCGGTGGTCCAAACTACCCGAATATGTAAATCAACAAACCCGCTTCGGCGGGTTTATTGTCATTAATTAAATTTCGTTTTTAACGAAAAATTTATACTACTTATCTCCACCACCAAATAGAACAACCAGCCTAACATAGTTTATTTGACTTTCAATTTCATTTTTTGATGAATAAAATTCATATATTATAGAATTATTTTTTTGATTACCAAATATATGTTTATATAATGTATTTGGGCTGTACGGACTAGAGTAAATCGCTGATTCTTTTTCAACCAGCTCCGAATATTTAAAGAAAATATTATTTTCTTTTAACAACTTTACATCAGCCTTTATCGTTTTTTTAAACACAGGTTGATTTGATGGGGAAAAAACAAATTTATATTTTTTCTCTTTATCATTTAAGTTTAAGACTTTGATTGTGGCTGGATAACCAAATTTATTTTTAGATAAAACGTATACGCCTCTATCAGTTAAAGTTCCATCTTTTAGCACATGCACTTTCAAAGCTCCCTCAAAGAAGAGACTACTATTCCACTTTTCTGTTTCACCCACTCTTGTGATTTCATTTATCAACATAATAGTATTATCAATCATCTTGTCATCCATTGTTTTGGAATTTACAGTTGAATTAAATATTAAAAACAATAATAAACTTATCAACTTAAAATAATACATTATCTAACCATTAAAATATGAGTATATTTTGAGAGGATCTTCATCACCCTCACTTAAAAACCAGTCTGTAGTATTCTCATCATCAAACTCAGGAACCATAACACCATAATTCATATTATTAGCTGAATCTGTTCTTAAAAAGTAAGTATATTTCAAATCTTCCTCCTCATTATTTATTTTAAATTTAAATGCAGCTAATAGCTCTTTTGCTTTTCCTACATTTGGATACTCTGGGTAACTATAATGTTTTAAATTAGAATTAAATAAATGTTCATTCCATGCAAATGGACATATAGCCTTTTTCGATATCCCATACATTTTTACATAGCCATAGGCATCAGGAATTTTTTTATCTAAAATATCTGAAAGAATTCTATAAGCTTCTTTTGCACAAGTTTCATTGGTAATTGCTCTATATTTTTTATCATTTGATTTCTTTTGCTCCCATTCATTTGTTTCATGATTATAAAAATGATTATTTGATTTCTCATACATTTTACTTACTTCATTTTTTATTTTTTTTGCGTCATCTTCACTAATATTTAGAACATATAATTGAGCTACCTCACCAATCGGATATTGACATGTTGAAGCATTTCCAATTACTTTATTTTCACCAAGCTTCTTTCCAGCGCTAGGGCCAAAACTAAAAAAACTAAAAACATCATCATTTTCTACAACATAAAAAAAAGCATGTCCCCAGTCTAAATTAGGGCCTGTTAAATATTGATGTTTAGCCGATTTCGAGGAGAATGTTATCTTTGCATTTTGATATGCATATGAAGCATTAGCCTCTGTACCAATAACTAAATAATACTCATTAACTTCAATTTCTGTTATAGGCTGATTAATCTCAGTAATATATTTTTTCTCATTCATTATTATAGTTCCACATCCAAGCTAAATTTTTCTTGCTCAGCTGTATAAATCCTATTTGTTTTACCCTCTTTGTCTGTTTTACCTTTAAATTTTTTCCCATTTGCTCCATTTAAAACATAACTAGTATTCGGCATGATTTCACCTTGCTTATTCTTTAAGATAAACTGATGAGAGTATATATTCTTACTTGGTAGAAAAGGAATTTCAAAGTTAACTCTTTCCCCACCCAAAAACTTATGTTGTCCAGCTTTGACTTCAAACTTACCTGCAGTGGTCGGTAAAACACCTGCACTACTAATTTCAACTTGAGAACCATCTGCAATCAAAATAATTTTCTTATCCGCTTTAATCTCAATCTTATCTTCAGTTGAAATAATCTGAATACCTTTACGTGCAATCAAATCTGTACCATCGCCTTGTGCTTGGATCTCAACTTTACCTTTTCCTGCAAAAAGTCTTGCCCCTTCTTGTGCCGCAAAAAGACTAATCTTTGATTGTGCATGTGCAACTAAATTCTTTTGCGTACTCAGGTTGATACTATCACCCGCAGTTTCATAGATTTGTCGATCGGCAGAAAGATGTAGATCTTCATTAGTAGCAAGCGCAACCGAATTGGGTGAAGCCAATAACATCAGGGCTTGCTTAAAGATATCTGCTTGATTTTTTGCTTCACGGGATTCACCTTTTTCCAAAGATGAAATAAAAGATTTCAAATGATCTAAATTTTCTAAAGGATCCGTTTGCTGATTCTTGGCAACTTCACTTAAGGCCTTAGAATTATTTAGGCTGCTTTCTAACTGACTTTTCGCCGCAGTTGCATCAAGGTGATTGCCTGAAGCTGAATCTTGAGCATAGGTACTGAGTAGTAGGCCTTGCCCTGCACGCACTGCACCCCATTGGTCTGTTCTTAGTTCAAAGCCTTCGCCTCGTCCTTCACTGGTATCCGTTTCTTTAGGATGACTCAGATTACCAAGGTTAAGTTGACTCGCACCGTGACTGCTTTGTAGCTGGCTGCTGATTTGCTCTGTGGTATCATCAAATCTAAGTTGCCCATAGCCACTGCCTTTAACTTCTCGACTTTTGATCCCTGCCAGTTTTTTAGTATCAGGTAATTGGCCTTTGTCATCAAATTTCGTTGGGCTTCGTTGCGCTTCATGGATACGCCCCACCACAAATGGTCGGTCAATATTGCCATCAAAGAAATCTATCACGACAATCTCACCAATCCTCGGCAAGAACCGCGCACCATAGCCTTCACCTGCCCACGGGGTCAGTACATCCACCCAAGCGGAATCAGTGTCGTTGTCATTGCTCCCTGCACCACCATCATGACTATGATCTTCATTGCGGGTAAATAGGAAGCGAACTTTAATGCGCCCCCATTCATCGACATGAATTTCTTCTCCACTTGGCCCAACTACTTTGGCTCGTTGTGGATGGGTACTAGGACGATGTTGTAGTGGGTGGTATTCAGGAACAGTGGTGATATTACGGCGTTGTAGTACCAATTGATTGGCTTGGCGTTCTGGGTTGTTTGAGTCTACATTTGAATTGACCCAATTACTTTGTTTGAGCAAGCGATTGATTTGTTCATTCAGATCTTTGGGTAAGTTGTTCTGGTTATAGAATGTCTTTGACGTGATCAGAAATTCTTTGTCTGAGCCACTGTGTTGGTCTATTTCTGGGTGTTCATTCAATTCAAACCAATACCCCACTTGCGCATCACGTACAGTGGAGTTGGCAACAAATTGCTTGGATTGAGCATCATAGTAATGACTGAGGTTTTGGTTGATCTTTTCAATCTGATTGTTATTTGAAGCGGTTGCTTGATCTTCACCATTCAGGTCTTGAATCCATGCTGGACTGATATGCCAAGCTTGTTCTAAACCAAGACTGGCATTGTTTTGGTTTTGGCTATGTTGATGTTTGCTTTGAACACTGCCTGCACCTTCTTCTTGTTCTAACACATCTGCTTGCCAGCGTTGTACATGGACAGCAGTGGGTTGTAAGCTGCGTTGTCCAATAAAGCTGGTGATGCTGTCTTGTTGTTCTGTGGCACTGCTACGATGGAAACGAATTTTTCTTCGTTCTAGCACTTTGTATTCGCTGTTGTCATCCACTAAACGCAGTTTTTGTGGTTGAATTTGAGTCGCAGAACTAGGCACAATCAATTGCGCCTCATCAATCAGCCAGTTGATCCCTTCACTGCGCATCAAGCGGGTTAAAAATGCATAGTCACTTTCGTTGCTCTGCATAATGAATGGGCGGATATCGTAGTCTTTTTTAAGACCACTTTTATCGAGGCTTAGACTGGAGGCAAAGAGTGGGCTTTTGTCTTGCCATTCTTTAAACAGCGCTTCTATGACTTGAACAACCGACTTGTTCATAAACACTCGGCTGTTACGACGTTTATGCCACAGTGAAGTGGCATCTTCGAGTTTGAGTTTATATAGCGTCAGTGCACCATCACTTTGCCCTTGTGCTGCTTCGGTAATCACCCCTGTGCTACGAAACAGTTGTCCATGATCTGTGACTTGATCAATCGCCACTTGGCTACCGATAAATTGTTTAAGTGGAATCACAGCCGAAGTGGCAAGGCAAATCAGTTCAATAGACACGCCTTGGTTTAGACCATGTTGTCCATCGATGCGTTGTAAGAAGACTTGGTTGTTAAAGTCTGTATTGCTAAATTGGATATGCAAAGCTCGTTTTTGTGCGTTTAGTCCAAGCTGATCCAATATTTTATAAATGCTATTTAGTAAGCTGTTCATTTGAATGAGTTAATTATTATTAAAAAATATGTTTAGATTATAATCATAAGTCAAAATTCTGTCATTTTTAATTTTGTAAAACTCTTTGATTAGGGTGTTGAATCAATTAACTCTAATAACTCCGCATCAAGCAATGACTGAGTAAAAATATTCCAAAAATCTTCAAATTTCTCGGGAATATCATCTAAATTTGCAAACTGAATCTCAGATCTTTCATTCTGCCAATTTTGTGCCAGCTTCATACAAGCATCAGCCAAAATAGGTTGATTCAAATACAAAAACTTAGTCAAAACCAAACCATCTCTTTGACATTCACTTTTCAATATTTCTATGGCATAAAGTTTTGCAAAAATATCCGAAAATGATGGATGCTTGAGTAAATAGGTCAAATCAAATATATCTTTATAGCGTGGGTTCACAATACATTGGTGTAACTTCCATGCAATTTGCGTAGCTAAAGATGGGGTTTGTGCCAATCGGAAGTCCTTACCAACAAAAGGATGATAAATAAGTCTGTTGTGAATATCTTGAATTTCAAGATTAAATGAAACATCAATATCTATTTCAGTTTTTTGCCCATTCACCCATGCGATAATATTTGTACTGACTGTTGGAAAGTCTTCTGCCATTACATACTCCAACTCCCACCAATAATTATCTTTCGAAAATGGTTCATAACGAATACCATCATTAAAATCTACAGTTGTTAAGTAGCACATCCATTCATTCAAATGATCCTGAACAAAATGTCGATCGATTAATGGTTTTAAACAAATCCAATCTAAATCTTGTGGTTTACGTTCAATATGCGCAGGAAAATATTGCCGAGTTAAGAAACTTCCTTTTAGCATAAAAGGAAAGTACTGGTGGCTTTCTGCAAAACGTCGAATCAGGCCCTCACAAGCCTTTTGCTTTATTTCATTCATTTACATTCTTCTTTATCTATGTCTATTTAAGATAACCATCCATGATCTAACATGATATTGGTATCATAAATACAAATCTCAAATCTTTCTTTAGCAATCACTCTATGTTGGTTTAATAATGCTATGCGCAACAACTCTAAGCGTTTCAAGAAAAAATCTGCTGTTCCTATTTCGCGTAATGTTAAAAATCGAAAGTTCTCACGGCGTTTTAAAGCATTTTGAGACAAGTGTGCTTGATGATGCTCACATAGTTGTTTAAGTTCAAAAGCATCTCTACATTCAATCAAAGCATGCCATTCATAATAATAAATAGACTGTTGATCTGTTTGAGAATCTTGAAATGGAAGTTCAATCTTGGTTCGGATAATTTGAATATTCTGTTGTTCAAACGCCTTGATCCAAGGCACAATATCCTCAAGGACAGTACTTAAATCCGCTGAGTAAACACATTTAGAGAGCATAATCTGTTTAGAATACATACCACGGGCAAGTATAATTTCAAGAGGCTTAGCATCTAACTGTTTACACATCGTTTTAAACTGATGGTACATCACTGGACTTTTAATATCCGCTGTCAGATGCACTTCAAATTCTTGTTTTTGCATCTATAATTACTTACCCGTTTTCTTTTAACCTTTCTTCACTAAATAGTGAAATTCCTTATTCCCGGCATCATCTAGTACTTCTTCTTGTAAAATCAACTCATGACCGAGATGCATACAAAATTTAGGAATGTCCCAAGAGGTTGAATTATCAGTTGCAAATACTTCAACCACATCACCTGATTTAGATTTACGAATTGCTTGATGCAACATCATTACAGGCTCAGGACAACGTAGTCCACGCGTGTTTAATTGAATGCTTGCTTTAGGCATCGGTTCAGACATTATCTATTCTCAAAAAGAAGCGAAATCACTCAATAATTTTAACACAAACTCAAATAATGAATAAGGCTTGCAATATATCTATAATATGACACATACATTCATCTATTTACCTTAGTTAATAGATAGACATCTGTGTTTTCTTCGGTATGATAAAAAAACATTTACTAGATATTAAACGTCTTTAGGAAAGATCATGCACGAGGAATCAGGCCCATCGTGGGGAATGCGTGGCTTACGCAAATGGTTAGGAACAGCGCCAGAAACCCGAGATGAACTGCTAAAATTAGTACAAGATTCACGTCGTTTTTTAGAACCCGATACTGTTGCAATGTTAGAAGGCGTATTAGACCTTCCTGCAACAAAAATCCGTGAAGTCATGACTCCGCGCACAGCGATGGTCAGCTTACAAGAAGATGATCAACTTCTTGATATTTTAGACATTCTTATTGAGTCTGCACATTCACGTTTCCCTGTTTTTTCTTCTGATCAGCCTGAAAACGTGGTGGGTATTTTACTTGCTAAAGATCTTTTACCCTTTTTAACTGATCGTTCATCTGTTGTAGATGTGCATGCGTTAATGCGTCAGCCATTATTTGTCCCAGAAAGTGCACGTTCCGACCAAGTTTTGAGGATGTTAAAAAACACTCAAACCCATATTGCCATTGTAATTGATGAATATGGTTCAACAGCAGGTCTGGTCACTTTAGAAGATATTCTAGAAGAGATTGTCGGCGAAATTGAAGATGAGCATGATAACGTTGACGAAGAAGCACAATTTATCATTCCAGATACAACACATACCACAGCCAATACATGGATTGTGCAGGCACTTACACCAATAGAACATTTTAACAATGTTTTAGATGCTGAATTTCCTGACGATGAAGTAGAGACTATGGGCGGATTACTGCTTCAAGAAATTGGTCTAGTGAGTGATCTTCAAGGCCAAGTGGTTGAGCTTGAGGATTGGGAATTTACAATTATTGAAGCAGATGCGCGCACTATTCATCTGATTCGAGCTGTACATAAATGAGAGCATACTTTGATAAGCTGTTAAATTCATCCCAACAACAAAAACAGCTGCCCTTCATTTTCCCATTATTGATTTCGTTAATATCAGGCGCAGTGTTCAGTTTAGCACTGGCGCCTTATTACTGGTGGTGGTTGGCAATTTTATCGCCTGCCCTGCTATATGCTTGCTTAAAAGGCCGTACACCACGCCAAGCATTTGCGATTGGCTTAAGCTATGGCTTTGGTCTATGGTTTGTTGGCGCATTCTGGCTCTATACCTCGATTCATGTGTATGGGGATACCAATGCTGTATTGAGTGTCTTGATGATCGCCATCATGGCCATTGTCATGGGGCTTTTTACCGCAATTCAGACTTGGGTATATCGTAGATTCTTCCCTGAAACACCATTAACTTTCGCTCCTTTGTGGGTTATTTTTGAATGGTCCAAGACTTGGGTCTTTACAGGTTTTCCTTGGTTATTTGCAGGTTACGCATTTACTGAACGACTCTTAGATGGCTATGCTCCACTCTTTGGTGTGTTTGCAGTATCTTTTGTTGTGATTATCCTTGCCTGTGCATTGGTTGAAATTTTAAATAGAAAAGTCTTTTGGATCTTTCCTGCAATCATTTTAATCCTTGGCGCATGGGCTGCATCATTTATCACTTTCGTACAACCGAAAGCAGAAAAGCCGCTCTCCGTTTCTTTGATTCAAGGCAATATTCCGCAAGATTTAAAATGGTTGACTGAATATCAGGTTAAAACCTTAGAAATTTATGTAAATTTAAGCCGTACTGAATGGGGGCGTGATCTGATTGTTTGGCCAGAATCATCGATTCCACTGTTCCAAACAGATATTCAACAATTCTTGGATATGATGGATCAACAAGCCAAAAGTTCAGGCACAGCATGGGTAACGGGTATTCCTTATTGGGACTTAAAAGAATCACAAAAAAATGGCTATCCGATGTACTACAACAGTATGATGGCTTCTGGCGCAGATTCTTCAGGCTTATATAAAAAACAACGTCTAGTGCCTTTTGGTGAATATATTCCACTTTCAGGATTGTTGGCTTGGGTGTTACCTGCGCTACAAAATGATCCATCCATGAGTGGATTTTCCCAAGGTGCATCCAATCAAAAGCCTTTTAATATTAAAGGAAATGATTTGGCTGCAGCCATTTGTTATGAAGTGGCCTATCCGAATCTCACTCGACGTAATGCGATTAATAGTGACTTTTTAGTGACTGTTTCTAATGATGCATGGTTCACGGGTACAGCAGGGCCATTACAACATCTTCAAATGGTGCAAATGCGTGCCAAAGAAAATGGACGCTGGTTTATTCGTGCTACCAATACAGGCGTAACAGCATTTATTGACCACAATGGGCATATTGTAAAACAAGCCCCTGTAGATCAAAAAGCTGTGCTTCGTGGTGACTTACCTGCCATGCAAGGCGAAACTTGGTACACCCGCTTTAGTGATTATCCTATTTTGTTGCTCTCCCTATTATTATTAATTTTGGGCTGGATCTATCGCCCTAAAGCAGTCGATATTAGCTTTAAATCTAGACGTTAATATTTGAATCCCTCATCTCTGGTTTAAGGAGATGAGGTAAACTTCAACAAAAAGCTTGATTCGATTGTTAAAGTAACTTTGTTCCCAATGGTACATTTGCATCAGGCACACACAACGTCACATGCCCATCTTGATTATGAAAACCCGCCACTAAACACTCTGATTGAATCGGTCCAATTTGTTTTTTGGGAAAATTCACAACAGCAACCACCAGCTTCCCAATTAAATCTTCAGGTTGATATAGGTTGGTAATTTGCGCACTCGATTTCTTTACACCAAGCGCTTCGCCAAAATCAACATGCAAAATATAAGCAGGCTTACGCGCTTTCTCAAATACTTCGGCTTGAATAATTTTTCCGACCCTTAACTCTACTTTAAGAAAGTCATTCCATTCTATTTGTTGCATTGCTGAGTCCTCGTATTTTTATCAGTTCATCTCGAGAGATAAAATCATTTTAGATAAATTTAAAGCAATCAACCTTATATAAAACAGACAAATGATCCTGTTAAAAAGACAATCATGTTCAACCTAGCCCCAACCCAAGTCTTATCAAAACGAAATTGAAAATATTTTCGGTGCATTTTTATTATATTTTTTTCAAGTTTATGCTAAATTATTTTCGCTGATCATAAAGCCGTAAACGTTTACGTCAATCAACGTGCCAACATATCTCCAACAAGGCTTGGGGCTATTTTTAATCAAAATTTTAATATTTTGGTGCGGCACTGGCGTTTGTTGGTTTACGGAGTAAAAAATGCAAAATTCTAAATCGTCTTATTTTAATTTTAAAAAGATTCCACATCGCTATGCAGCGATTGTTTTACCTCTGTTACTATCTATTATCATGACATTTATTGTTTCATGTATCAGTACATTCAGAAGCATGGGTTTTGAGAATTTTTCGCTATACACATGGCTTTCAGCTTGGGGGATTTCTTGGCTGATTGCCTTTCCAGTGTTACTTTTTATCTTACCTATTGTGCGCAAAATCACCATGAGCCTTGTTCAGCCGACTTAGTTGAAACTTGAATTACTAAATCATCGTGCAAAAAAAACCGAGGATTATACCCTCGGTTTTCCATGATATTTCAACTAAAGTTGAGTCACCAAATAAGACATCATTGCAGCTAAAAATAACATTGGCACATAACAATATGAACGTACTAAATATTGTTCTAATAATGATGAGAATTCAGTTTTCAACTGAAATACTGTCAAATTTAAGGCATTATAAAAACTAATAATAGATAATGCACTAAATACGCTAATCGCCATAAAACCAATCATGATCTGGCTATTGGCATCGGCAACTTGCCAAATATTGAGAAAAAACTGGCTAATCGGTAATAGGCTCAAAATTAAAAGAACAGATTTGAGCATAGTCCAATGAAATTGGCTGATTTCATCTGGTAATAATAATGCTTTCATCTCATCCTCCTCAGCAATTCAGATTGCCCTGAGAACTATTATGCAAGCTTTTAATTAAATAAAAAGTCTATTTTTATACACAATTTAACTTTCTTGTAACTATTAAATATGGGAATAATTCTTATTATAACTCTCAAACATCGTTATTTTAAATAGCTGTTATATTTCAATAAATTAAGTACATTTTAGCAAACAAGAAAGATTATCACTTCACTCAATATTTATTAACTCGATTCAATGAAGTGATTAACTCAATAAACTATAACTTAAATATTCTTTAATTAAGGTTGGTAATAAATATCAGCATCATTTCCTTCACCACCTTGTTTACCATCGGCACCAAAAGAATATAAATCAAACTTACGACCTTCAGAACCAGGGATCACATATTGAATATCATTTTCCCAACTGTCTTTCGGATAACCACCTTTAACATAACCACCAGGTAACCAGTTTTTAGCCGTTGCGGGTTGATTGACAAGCGCATCTAAACCACCATCTTGGCTTGTCGGATAACGCCCATTGTCCAATTTATATTGATCTAAAGCACCCGCTACACCTTTTAATGCAATTTTAGTGGTGTCAACTTTGGCTTTTTCACCACGTCCCATCACATTGGGTACGATCAATGCTGCAAGTACGCCTAAAATAACAATCACAACCATCACTTCAATTAAGGTAAAACCTGACTGACGAGTCCTATTCATCTTTCGTTGCATCTGCTTACTCTCTATATATTCTTTATAAAAATAATTGGCTTAAATCATATTGTTCATATTGACGATTGGCAACATAACTGCAATCACAATAACCAAAACAATACCCGCCATAAACACCAACATTAATGGCTCCAATAAAGCCAATAATGTTGAAATAAATGAAGATACTTCTCGATCCTGCATATCTGATGCACGGCTCAACATTCGGTCTAACTCTCCCGAAGCTTCACCACTTTTAATCATTTGTACCATCATCGGTGGGAAATAACCACAACGCTCCAATTGCGTAGCAAGATTTCCACCCTCAGTGACTTTCTCTGCTGCAATATTGACAGCATCTCGTATTACCCAATTACTACTCACAGCGGCCCCAATTTTCAAAGCATCTACGAGCGGTACACCTGATTGAGTCAGAATAGATAAGGTACTGGCAAAACGTGCCGCATTTATACCACGAGATAATTTACCAAATAATGGCAATCTGAGTGTTAAACGATCAAAAGCATAGTGCCCTGCAGAAGTTCGCAAAAAACGAATTAATAAGAAAAATCCAACCACACTAAAAACCAGCATAAAGGGCCATGCCTGTCGAATAATCTCACTGGCTTTCATCAGTGCTACAGTGATCCAAGGTAAGGCTTGTTTACTTTGGTCAAAGGTTTTAACAATGTCTGGAACAACATAAGTCATTAAACCCATCACAATTGCAAAAGACATAAACATCAAGATGATTGGATAGATCATCGCACCTTGAATTTTCTTTTGCATGGCAAAGCGGTTTTCGGTGTAATCAGATAATTGATCTAAAATTAAATCTAAATGCCCTGAACGTTCACCCGCAGCAACGGTCGCAATATACAAATCTGGAAAGCGTCCTGTTTGTTGCATCGCTTGAGCCAAAGAGTGCCCTTCAAGCACTTTTGAACGTGCCGAAAGTAAAAGATTTTGTACATGCACTTTTTCACTTTGTTTGGCAACTGCTCGTAATGCTTCCTCTAAAGGAATCGCAGCAGCGACCAAAACAGAAAGTTGACGTGTCATTAAGGCCAGATCATAAGCCGAGAATTTACGTTGAAAAAATCCTGAACTTTTATTTTTATCTTTTTGTTCAACAGCATCCACCGTGACAGGAATCAATTCCTTGTCCCGTAGTTGTTGTCGAATCTGGCGTGCGGAATCTCCTTCTAACACGCCTTTTTGCTGCTTTCCTGAAGCATCAATTGCAGTAAATTGATATGCTGGCATTATTATGCTCTAGTTTTCCAAAATTTTTTGATTACGCTGTTGCGTCATACCCTATAAATCATTCATATTCATGTTTATAGATGACTGTTACACTCTAACACAAGCCGAATCTGCACATGAAACAATTTCATCACAGCCTCACTAAATTAATGAGTCACTAAATTAAAAATGTCGAATACCCTTGCTACGCCACAGACGATTTATCGTATTCAAGTTGCTGTTCCAGTCTATTTGAATGACTGCTTTGATTACCAAGTCACCGCTGAACAATATGCGCAAGCTGAAGTCGGTGCGCGTGTTGCAGTGTCTTTTGGCAGACAGAATCTGATTGGTGTTATTGTCAAGAAAGTACCGATTGATGAACCTGTGGATTCCCATTTTAAACTCAAAGCCATTACTGAACTGTTAGATGAACAGGCCATTCTAGACAGTAAAGTTTTAAGTTTATTGACATGGTCATCACAATATTATCAATTTCCTATCGGTGAAGTGATTCAAACGGCGTTACCTACCTTATTACGCCAAGGGAAACCTTATAATTTATTGGCACGTATCTGGAAACTTTTAGACTTACATGCCGAAGACAAAGTTAAGCGTTCTGAAAAACAACAAGAAGCCTATAAAATTTTAAAGCTACACCCGAAAGGGACACAGGAAAATATTCTTAATCTAAGTGGTGTTGAAACAGCCACACTCAAAGTCCTTGAGAAAAAAGACATTGTTCGTTGTGATTTAGAACCACAAAATGTCACGCCAGAACCGGTGCAATTGGCACAGATGCCCCTCACGCCAAATGACGATCAGAAGAAAGCCATTCAAGCGATTTTAAAAGCGCAGAAAAAATATCAAGCGTTTCTACTGGATGGTTTAACTGGGAGTGGTAAAACCGAAGTTTATTTGCAAGTGATGCATGAAGTACTTAAACAAGGCAAACAAGTCTTGGTTTTAGTGCCTGAAATCGGCTTAACCCCACAAACCATCAGCCGTTTTCAATCACGTTTTCATTGCAATATTGCCTTACTGCACTCAGGCTTAAATGACACTAAACGTTTACAAGCATGGCAGCATGCGCAAACGGGCAAAGCCTCTATTATTTTAGGCACACGTTCTGCAATTTATACACCTTTGCCACAGTTGGGTTTGATTATTTTAGATGAAGAGCATGATCTTTCGTTTAAACAACAAGAAGGCTTTCGCTATCATGCTCGCGATGTGGCCATGTATCGTGCACATTTAGAAAATTGCCCGATTATCTTAGGTTCGGCCACGCCTAGTATTGACAGTTATTATCTTGCTCGCCAAGAAAAGCTGACACGGATTGAATTAAATCAACGTGCTGGTGCCGCAATCATGCCGAAAATGCATTTGATTGATTTAAAAGTGGCAAAAAAACAGCATGGCTTAAGTGATGTTTTGATTGCTGAAATCAAAAAACGTTTAGAGAAAAAAGAACAAGTTCTGATTTTTTTAAATCGCCGCGGTTATGCCCCTGTGCTTATCTGTGAAAGCTGTGGTTGGCAGGCCAATTGCCCCAACTGCGATGCTCACTTTACCCTGCATTTAAAGCCTTATCAGCATTTGCACTGTCACCATTGTGGCACGATTAATCGTATGCCTGATGCTTGCCCTCAATGCAATCAACAACAATTAAAGCCAATTGGCATGGGAACTGCCAAAGTTGAAGAAACCTTGAATGAGCTGTTCCCTCACTTCCCCGTCTTGCGCGTAGATCGTGACTCAACTAGTCGGGTTGGTAGTTGGCAAAAGATTTATGATCAAATCCAAAAAAGTGAACCGACTATTTTACTTGGCACGCAGATGCTGGCAAAAGGACATCACTTTCCTTATGTCACCTTAGTGGCAATTTTGGATATCGATGCAGGTTTGTTGAGTGTAGATTTCCGTGCTACAGAACGTACTGCGCAATTAATTATTCAAGTTGCAGGTCGTGCGGGTCGTGGTGAAATGAAGGGTGAAGTCTATTTACAAACCCTAAGACCTGATCATCCTTTATTAAACACCTTGATTCATAATGACTATCGGACCTTTGCTAAACAAACTTTAAAAGATCGCCAAGCCGCACAGCTTCCACCCTTTCGTTATACAGCTTTGATTCGCTGTGATTCAAAGCATCAGGAAGAAAATTTAAAGTTTCTGACTGAAATGACGCAGCTCCTTAGACAAACTGCCGAAGATAATTTAATTGATATTTGGGGACCGATTCCAGCGCCAATGGAGCGTAAAGCAGGACGTTACCAAGCTCATGTGGTTTTGCTTTCTCAAGATCGGGCAAAAATGCATTTTTATATTCGTCAATGGTGGCAACAGCTGTTACATAGCAAACCCTCTACGATGAAAATAACCATAGATGTTGATCCGCAAGAATTGAGTTAAATTTTTAATTTAGTTTATTGCTATACAAATTGAGATAATGAACCGAGTCTCAATTAAACCACTGCTGCATTTTGTATTGTTTAAATACGCACAATATATCTATTTATATGACGATAGACTTGCCGCCATTAGGTGAGGGTACAAAGGCTATCCCCCTCATAGTGCTAATCACTGTTAAATTTTTATTAGGTAAATAGACAATTTCTGAATAAATATCTCCAAGCCCATCACAAAATCACGCTACAATTTCTAAATAAAGAAAAAACTTAAGGCAAGTGAATGTCACTGTTACTCCAAATCACTATCTTCCTTGGCGCGGCATTAATCCTTGTTCCATTAGGGAAAAAACTCGGTATTGCTACCGTGCTAGGTTACTTATTTACAGGAATACTTCTGGGTCCAAGCGCGTTTAACATCGCCAACGATCCAGAGGAAATCATGCACCTTGCAGAATTTGGGGTGATTTTACTGATGTTCCTGATCGGTTTAGAACTTCGCCCACAACGTTTATGGGAAATGCGCCAATCTATTTTTGTGATGGGAAGTTTACAGGTAGGGATTACGGGATTGGTTCTGATGGGAACGATCTATTTAATCTTTCAACAATCACTCCCCGCAAGTTTTGTCATTGGTTTTGCCTTAGCACTTTCTTCAACCGCCTTTGTTTTACAGCTTTTGGAAGAAAAACAACAACTCAATACTACCCATGGTCAGCAATCCTTTTCAATTTTACTTTTTCAGGATATTGCTGCTATTCCCCTACTCGCCATTATCCCCCTCTTAGCAGGTAGCGAATCAAGTCATCATGGTATTGCTTACTTTGCCGCGATTGTTGCCACGTTTACAGGTTTATTTTTGTTTAGCCGTTATGTGATGCGACCTTTTTTTCGCTTTGTGGCAAAAAGTGGAGCAACTGAACTGATCACAGCCGTTGGCTTATTTATCGTGCTGGGTGTGGTGTTATTGATGGATACACTCGGAATTAGCACAACCTTAGGCGCTTTTTTAACGGGTGTGCTTCTAGCTGACTCTGAATTCCGTCATGAACTTGAAGCCAGTATTGCCCCCTTTAAAGGTTTATTGCTCGGTTTATTCTTTATGACGGTGGGAATGACCACACAAATCTCGCTAATTGCAGATATGCCATTATTGATTATTGGTGGCGCAGTCAGTTTAATTATGATCAAAATGATCGTGATGGCAGCCATTGCACGTTATAAAAAAATGAGTTGGACCAACAGTTTAATGGTCGCAACCTGTTTAGCCCAAGGGGGTGAATTTGCCTTTGTGGTATTAAACGTGGCAAAAAGCGAGAAAGTCCTAGCTGAAGCAATCATGGAACCCATTACCTTAATTGTGACCTTATCAATGGTACTCACCCCGATCTTCTTTTGGTTAGTGAGCACGCAAGTATTGCCATTAATCAATAAAGACAGTGCACCCAAATACGATGAGATTCCCAACGAACACCCAGCTCTTATTGTTGCTGGTTTTGGTCGTGTAGGGCAAATTGTTGCTCGTTTAGCACGTATCCGTCATTTTACCTTTACTGCCATTGATAATAATTTACAAAAAATTGATTTTGTTCGACGCTATGGTGGTACTTTGTATTATGGCGATGTGACTCAACCCGATTTACTACGTGCGGCTGGAATTGAACAGGCTAAAGTTTTTGTATTAGCAATTGATAATGTTGAAGACTCAATGAATGTTGCTCGACATATTTTACTCAATTATCCAAACCTTACCTTATTAGTTCGAGCACGAGATCGCTATCACATGCACCTCCTGCGTGATGTCGGGGTCAAACATATTTGGCGTGAAACCTATTTGACTTCATTGGGTATGGGATATCGAGCATTGTGTGAACTAGGAATGAGTAAACAAGAGGCTTATGATAGTGTTGAGCTATTTAGAAATTACGATGAAGAACTGTTAACGCGTCAACAACGCATTTATACCGATGAGCAAAAGCTTTTTGAAAGCTATCGGGACTTTATTTCGGAGCTTGAGCACCTGTTTGAAAGTGATGCGCAAGTTGAAAACCATAATCCTGATCAATATAAAGATGTCCCAGATTTGGATGAATCCGGTTTAGAAAGACCCACAACAAAAGCTCAAATGCTACATACCAAACACGATCGTATTAATATTATACGTGATGACGAAAATTAACTTTAAGATGCACAGTTTTTCAGGTGAAATAAACTTGTGATTTATAATATCGCCACCATCTAAACAGGGATTTGGAGAATTTTATGTCTGATTTACGTCAACGTTTTTATATTGAAGATAGCCCTGTACGTGGTGAAATTGTACATTTAGATACAGCACTACAAACAATTCTATCGCAGCGTAATTATGCGCCCGCTGTGCGTATTTTATTGGGTGAAATGTTGAGTGCAACAGCATTACTTGCCAGCACATTAAAAATTAAAGGACGTATTAGCTTACAAATTCAAGCACAAGGTACATTCAAATGGGCAATGGCTGAATGTAACCATTTAGGTGATGTCCGCGCACTTGCAGATTATGAAGAAGACCCACATTTTATGTTGAGTGAAGACAGTAGTACTGTGCTTAGCACCTTGCAACAACCTGTTCTATTTATCAATATTGAACCTGAGTTTGGTGAGCGTTATCAAGGGATTGTGCCACTAGATCAACCTACTCTTGCCGCTTGTTTAATGCAGTATTACGATCTTTCCGCACAAATTCCAACACGTATTGTCTTGGCAAGCACGCATCACAATGCGGGCGGTTTACTAATTCAGTTATTACCACGTAATAATGAAGAAGAACAACAACGTGTCGATGAAGACTTATGGCCACGTTTGATTATGCTGACTCAAACGTTAAAACCTGAAGAGTTGACAGATTTAACCGCACAAGAAATTCTTTATCGTTTATATAACGAGGAAGAGGTTCGTCTGCCAGACGTTGAACAACTTCAATTCAACTGTACCTGTTCACGCGATAAATGCAAAAATGCGTTGATCCAAATTGGTCTAGATGCGGTCAAAGAAACCCTAGAAATTCAAAATCCAATTGAAATGGATTGTCAATTTTGCAATAAAAAATATCAGTTCACCGCAAAAGAAGCTTTGAATCTGTTTGGTGAGCATTTAAGTTAATCTATTGAGATCTGAATGGTTTAAATTTGCAAAAATTTAACTATCGATTTTTACTAAGAAGAGCAAATTCAGTTTGCTCTTTTTTTTCAATTAAAATTCAAAGCATAATCAGCAAGTTTTATAAGTTAAAATGTTAAATAGCTATTTGGAATCGTCATTTACTTAACCAAAGCAACAACCCGAACACACAAAGCCCATAGAACATGAAACACCACCTTTATCAGGAATAAGCGGGATTTTGTTCTAGATAAGTTTTGAAACAATAACCACACTAAGTTGCTCTTCCATCTGTAGCCAAAAAGGCATAAAACTAGAATAAAGTTAAACAAAATAATGACCTTAAGTATGGCAAAAAATTATTATGAAGATTTGGGTGTTTCTAGAAATGCGACACCAGACGAAATTAAAAAAGCTTATCGAAAACTCGCACGTAAATATCATCCTGACGTGAGTAAAGAAACTGATGCTGAAGCAAAAATGCAAGCCATCAATGTCGCATATGACACCTTAAGTAATGAAGAAAAGAAAAAACAATACGATTTTGAACTCGACAACCCCTATGCCAATACAGGTGGGTTTGGAGGGCAATCTACAGGTCAAAGTGGTTTTGACGGTAGCCAATTCCATCGCTCATACAGTAGCAGTGGTGGACAAGATTTTAGTGGTTTTGAAGATCTATTTGGACGTTTCGGTGGCGGTTTTGGTGGCGGACATCAACAAGATTTTGGACAACGCGGCTCTCAGCAACAGCGCAGCTATAAGGGTGAAGATCAACATGCCAGTATTGAAATTCCTGTAAGCATTGGTTATGAAGGCGCAACCCAGAGTATCACCTTACAAATCCCTACCTATAATGCCTATGGTGAGCCCGAGGTACAACGGAAAACCCTCCAAGTTAAAATTCCGAAAGGCATGAAAGAAGGTCAGCAAATTCGCCTTGCAAAACAAGGACAAGCTGGAATTAACGGTGGTGAAAATGGCGATCTTTATATTGAGATCCAATACCAAGACACTGACCGTATTCGTGTTGAAGGTACTGATGTCTATTACACAGTTGATGTTACACCTTGGGAAGCAGCACTTGGTCAAAGTATTGAAATTGATACCCCAGCAGGTAAAGTAAAAGTAACTGTGCCACAAAATGCCAAACCCAATCAGCAACTCCGTTTAAAAGATAAAGGGATACCGCATAAAACCCCAGGTCATCTTTATTTGGTGATTAATATTGTTTATCCCAAAGCAACCACCGAAACACAGCAAAAAGCCTATCAACAATTTGCTGATGCTTTTAATGACTTTAATCCCCGTTCATAATTTTATAGATACCAACATAGCCTTGCTAAAGGAGAGCAATCATGACAACTATTCAATATCGTGAAATTGTCTATGACGGTTTCCATGATGCAGAAATCGTGGATGAAAACCTAAATCTAGATCTCAAGCATTTTGCTGAGGCATGCGGTCAAAGTCCGGATTGGATTTTGCAATTGCTTGAATATGAAATTTTACCCGCACGTCCTGAGGATCGTATTCATCAATTTTTTGGAGAAGACATCTCACGGGCACGCCGCGCCTATCGTTTACAACGCGACTTTGAAGCCAGTTTATCTGCCGTTGCAATGATGATGGATTTACTTGATGAAGTTCAACAATTACGAAAACAAGTCAAACATCTTCACCTTCATACTCATTAATTCATTTCAAAATGTTAATGCCTAGTGACAGGTTAATATTTAACCTGTCATGATGGAGAACTTGTCTCTCCATTTTTGTTTTATCGTTTAGAATTTTATGACAAAGAGGTTAATGAGCTCTGATGAATTCGAAAGTAATGAATAAAAAGTTGAAACACATGTTCCCAGAACACCGTGATCTCATGTGTAGTTTAAAACAAGAAGATCCGCATTTTGCTAAACTTTTGATTGACCACGATGAACTTGATCGTGAAATCAGTCACCTTGAGCTTGATCCACTCAATCATATTCATGAAAATATTGAGCAGCTCAAGCGGAAAAAATTAAGATTAAAAGATCAACTCTACTTAATTTTACAAAAGACAGCTCAAATAAATCCTCAACCAGAATAATGCTTAATTATTTCAGTTTTGTGATTTTTTCGACTTCTTTCATGGTTTGTTTGATCGGTTCATAATCTAAAAACCAGAGTAAATTGACGTGCTGATTTTTATGTTGTTGTGCCAACATATCAATCACACTTCGTTCACCACGTCCTACCAAATGACGACGGTAAAAATAGACTAACAGCCCAATCGTACAACCTAACATCACACCCAACATCACCCAGAAACCTATCGGACTACGTAGACCTGGAATGAATTCAAAATTCATTCCATATACCCCTGTTAATAGAGTTAATGGCGCAAACACGGCAGTAATAATCGCAAGAATTCGCATATTCTCATTGGTTTGATTGGCGATTGCAGAAAAATGTAAATCAATCGCAGTTTGAATTGCCGTACTTAAGCGTACTGTATATTTTTGAATACGCTCAACATGGCTAACGAGATCATCCACGCGAACCAGCATAATGTCCTGCTTCTCAGTGCGTTTTTTACCTTTTAAATGGGCATAATTTTCAACAATTTCATCTCGAAGTTCTTGTAAGGAATCTATTTGTTCTTCGCACAAATTTTCGATTTGTTGAAAAACCAGATTCTCCTGAAACAGTTGATGCCACTTAGTAAAGCGGCGATTACCTTGCAAAAGTTCTTGTTGCCAAAATTCAACGCGACGAGACAAAGGATTACGTAAATCCAAATAGCCATCAATCATACTATTTAGCAAGCGCAGTGCTAAATCTAAAGGCGTAGTGGGTAATTTACGTGGTTTATTCTGTTCTTCTAAACTCTTATTCATGATATTGAAAATACGTGCAAGATAACTTTCAAAGGCATGGTTGCCTTTTTCATGAATGGTGATTAAAGCTTGTGAAGTAATAATAAAACTGACTGGCGAAGACGCTAAGCCAAAAACATGATCATGCTGTTCAAGTGCATCTTCACCACTATCGATCTGATCATCTGGGGTTATTAATTTACGAAAAATCAATAAATCATAATCTTCCATTGCATCAAATGCGCATGGATGTTCGATATTTAAAATATCTCGAATATGATATTCATTGAGGTGAATCTCGGTCGCATTATAGACTTCTTTTTGCCATAGCTCAGCACGATTGACCACATCTTCACGGGTACAGTCCACCCAAACAAATTGTTGCTCTGCATTAAAAACAGGCTCTTTTTGTATACAAGTATAAGGTTCATCTGTGTGTTGAAAAAAATAAAAGCTTTGCATATCCACGATATTTTTAGTCTTTCTTGTTATGCATCATGCCATAAAAAAAGCCCTGAGCAAGCCAAAGTTGTAACTTTGGCAAAGCACAAGGCAGTCTTTTCTTTATTAAATTTTAATCAAACTGTAAAAGATTTAAACCTTGCAAATATTATGCTTGGTCTACATCTTTCATAGTTAATTTAATACGACCACGGTTATCTACGTCAGCAACTTGAACTTTAACGTCTTGACCTTCAGCCAAGATATCAGTCACGTTTGCAACGCGTTCGTTTGAAATTTGCGAGATGTGAAGTAAACCATCTGTACCTGGCATGATATTTACAAACGCACCAAATTCAACGATACGAATCACGCGACCTGCATAGATTTTACCTGGTTCAACTTCAGCAGTAAGCGCTTGGATTTTTGCAATCGCTGCTTGAGCAGCCGCTTTCGTTTCACCAAATACACGTACAGTACCGTTATCTTCGATATCAATCGCTGCTTTTGTTTCTTCTGTGATTTGACGGATTGTCGCACCACCTTTACCAATCACATCACGGATCTTATCTGGATTGATGTTGATCACTTGGAATGTTGGTGCATGCATAGAAATTTCAGGACGTGCACGTGAAATCACTTGGTTCATTGCATTAAGAATATGCATACGACCTGCATAGGCTTGATTCAACGCAACTTCCATAATTTCTTCTGTGATACCTTCGATTTTGATATCCATTTGAAGCGCAGTAATACCGTTTGCAGAACCAGCAACTTTAAAGTCCATATCACCTAAGTGATCTTCATCACCTAAGATGTCAGAAAGAACAGCAAAACGCTCGCCTTCTTTTACTAGACCCATTGCGATACCCGCAACTGGCGCTTTAAGAGGAACACCTGCATCCATAAGTGATAATGAAGCACCACATACAGAAGCCATTGAAGATGAACCATTTGATTCAGTAATGTCAGATACAATACGAATCACATACGGGAAGCGATCAGCTGGTGGAAGAACAGCTTGTACACCACGACGTGCTAAACGACCATGACCAATTTCACGACGCTTAGGACCAGATTCACGACCTGTTTCGCCTACAGAATATGCAGGGAAGTTGTAATGCAACATGAAGTTGTCAGTTTTTGTACCAGACAAGGTATCCACCATCAACGCATCACGTGTATTACCCAAAGTCGTTGTAACCAACGCCTGAGTTTCACCACGTGTAAATAATGATGAACCATGAGCACGATCTAACACGCCCACTTGTACATCTAATCCACGAACAGTTTTAGTATCACGACCATCGATACGTGGTTTTCCTGAAAGGATGTTGTCACGTACAGTACGGTATTTAAGATCTTCGAATAATTCGTTTAAGTCATCTGCAATGCCAGATTCGTCATTTTCAGGAACGAATTGAGCAGTTGCTTCAGCTTGAAGGGCATCTAAGGCAGCATAACGGTCATGCTTAACAGCAATGGTATACGCTTCAGAGATTTTAGCTTCAAATGCGTCTTTTAATTTTGCACGAAGATCTTCGTTTTTAACTGGAGCAGTCCAAGTTGATTCTGTTGCACCAGCGGCAGCAGCAAACTCTTTAATCGCTTGGATTGCAATTTGCATTTCGTCATGACCGAAAAGCACAGCGCCTAACATTTGGTCTTCTGAAAGTTCTTTTGCTTCAGACTCAACCATCAATACAGCAGATTCTGTACCTGCAACTACAAGGTCAAGGTCAGATTGAGCAAGTTGTTCTAAATTTGGGTTAAGGACATATTCGCCATTGATCAAACCAACGCGCGCACCACCGATTGGACCACGGAAAGGTGTACCAGCGATTGCAAGTGCAGCAGAAGTACCTAACATTGCAGCAATGTCAGCATCCATGGTTTTGTCTGAAGACACAACTGTTGCAGTAACTTGGATCTCGTTGAAATAACCTTCTGGGAACAACGGACGAATTGGACGGTCAATTAAACGAGAAATTAAAGTTTCTGCTTCTGAAGCACGGCCTTCACGCTTACCATAACCACCTGGGATACGACCCGCAGCATATTGTTTTTCTTGATAGTTAACTGTAAGTGGGAAGAAATCTTGACCCGCTTTAGCAGTAGGTTGTGCAACAACAGCAACCAGTACTGTTACGCCGCCCATTGTAATAAAAACCGTGTTTGCTTGACGAGCAACACGACCTGTTTCTAGCACAACTTGATGTTGACCATATTGAAATTCTTTACGAATAACATTAAACATTGACATGTATTTTTGTTTCCTAATTTTATTCTAGTGGAGACCCCTAAGGTTTGGCATTCACATCAACCGCATAAATGACAAAGCTTAGAAGCCGACCTCACTAGACAATAAATCTTTAGTTAGACTAATTTTAAACACGAAGAAGGAGCGAATATTCGCCCCTTCCCTTTTATCCAGTAAATACTGGATAGACTTTAGTTTTCATCAGTACAGCATTCAGCATGCAATAATCCGAAAATAAAAGTTTAAATCGAATTAACGACGTAAACCTAAAGCAGCAATCAAATCGCTGTAACGAGTAGCATCTTTACCTTTAAGATAGTCAAGAAGCTTACGACGTTGGTTAACCATACGGATCAAACCACGACGGCTATGATGATCGTGTTTGTGTTCTTTAAAGTGACCTTGCAAATCATTGATTTGAGCAGTCAATAAAGCAACTTGTACTTCAGGTGAACCAGTGTCATTTTCAGCACGAGCGAATTTTGCAACGATCTCTGCGCGATCTGCGTTTGTTAAAGCCATTCGATTTCTCCGAGATGCTTAATTTAAATATTTGATACAAATCAAATTGACTCTTCAAAATCAATTTAACTGCCGTGCATCACTACAGCAGTCGCCTATTTTAAAGGAACTGGGGTGAGATTGCAAAAATATCGTACAACCATATTCCATAAGGCTTAACTACAAGACTATTGCAATTTTTTTACAGATAGCATGGCAATTGGGACACTGACATCATGCTCAACTCAGTTCACACTGCCGTGGAATAAAAATAATCATGGAAAAAGATTGTGAAATTGTTTTCAACCAATACCTGCTATGTACCTAAGGACTTAAGCAGTATCACTCAGCGCAAAAATGAAGTGTCTCCAGAACTGGGAGGGATGAACCAACAACAAGTTGAAAAGATTTGGCAAAGTATTGAAAATCTGTATCAAACAGGCAATCATCCCCTGATCACCATGTGCCTAAGACGCAAAGGCAAGATTATTCTCAATCGTAGTCTGGGTTATGCGTCAGGTAATTCTGCCGATGGTCTCGCTTCAAATGCAGTACTTGCCAATCCAGACACCCCGATTTGTCTATTTTCAGCATCAAAAATAATTACAGCAATGCTGATTCACATGTTAGATGAAACAGGTGCAATCAATCTATTAGATCCGATCAGTTATTACATTCCTGAATATGCACAAAATGGGAAGCGCCGTGCAACAATTTTCCATTTGTTGTCCCATCGTGGTGGAATTCCACGGATAGAAATGGAAGTCACCCCAGAACTGCTTTTTGATAAAGATCGTATTTTGCAACACCTTTACGCTGCGCAGCCCATTTCACCAGCTGGTACGCATTTGGCTTATCACGCTGTTACTGCGGGGTATATCTTAGGTGAATTGGTTGAACGGGTAACAGGACAAGATATTCGTCAGTTTTTACATGAGCACATTGAAAAACCGATGGATATGCAGTTTTTTAACTATGGCTTAGAACCAGAATATAGAGATCAAGTTGCTTTAAATTATCCGACTGGTGTACACCCTAAACTCGGTACAGACTTATATTTAAACCATGTGCTCGGTGGTGGCTTACAGCTTGCTGTCGATGTGACTAATGATCCACGTTTTATGGATACGGTATGTCCTGCTGGCAATATTTACACTAGTGCTGAACAAGCCAATCGCTTCTTTGAGATGTTATTGAATGGTGGTCAATATAACGGCAAGCAAATCATGAGTCCTGAAACTGTATTTCGTGCAACTTTGCCCACTTCAACCACCAACATAGACCGAACCTTGCTTGCACCGATGCGCTATGCTTTGGGGCCTATGCTCGGCAGTAACCCAGTAGGTATATTTGGACCAATGACGGGGCAAGCTTTTGGGCATTTAGGCTTTTCCAACATTCTCTGCTGGGCCGATCCAGAACGTGATATTAGCGTCAGTATTTTAAATACAGGAAAAGCTGTGGTTGGAACACATATTCCTGCTCTGGCACAAACGCTTTATCAAATTTCTAGCCAGTGTCCTAAAATTCCTAAAACACAACGTAGAGCTTTATTTGGCACAGATCGAACAGAAACCGAATTGGTTTAAATAACAGCTTTAAACGCGACAGATAATACATGAAAAAGCCCTAAGATCACTCTTAGGGCTTTTCCTTTGCGCTGTAGTTTCTTGTTTAATTATTGTGCTTATCTTATTTATAGTATTTGCTTGTACCCTAAGCAGTTTTTGTTTTTGTACATGACACTCATTTCACAACCATGTGACCAATTATGTCCTTATGTGACTTATTATGCCTGTGACAGACATTGAACAGAAGTCGCATTTACCGCAAGATTATGTGAGAAATAACGTACATAGAGGCAATGGCTGTAACCTTTTAAAAAAACCTTGTAAATTTTAACCATTTGCAAAATCACTTTATATTTATAGGTGACCTGTCAAAAAATTCAGACTCAAGAATATAATTATCATCAATTAAGATCTTCAATTAAATCAAATACAGGAATAAGTAAATTATTTAATTATAAAAAGTTTGCAATAACACACCTTATATTCAAAGTTTAAATACCTTTGCGTTAGCGATGCCCCACTTTTCGTAAGGGTTGCCAAACCTTGCGCTACAAACAAAGCACTGCTTTTTTTTGCTCATGGGCGAGGGGGTGTCCTGTAGCTCCACCCAACATGGAGACATCCATGTCGCCACACGATAGGATCACCATCTAGGGTTCAATAGTACAAAAATTGAATTGATAACTAACAGATTCTAAAAGTTCATACAAAAATAGAAGTTTTATTTCTGACTAATGATTTGATAGAAACCACTTGTATGATTAATAAGGTGGTTTGACTAGACCCAAATTTAAAACTTAATTTAAAAAATAGATTGATTCTCTTTGAGGTAAAATTCAGCATTTAATTTTAATAAAAAAGCCCTGTAGTCTCTCCCAAAACTACAAGGCTTAGCGGCTGTAAGTTTCCTCTTATCACTTACTTTCCTGTAAGTTCGCAGTCTCACGACTTTAAATTATTATTATTTTGCGATTTTACTCAACGATCCTTGCTGAGTTCTTTATGTCTTCATCATCTCAAAAAGTAACAAGAAGCTCTATGCGCAAATCTCTCGAATTCATGTAAGCAATTTCGTACATAGAGGCAAATTATCAACAAAAACTACAAAATAACTATGCCGTGTTAATCATGCTAACCAATCCACTCATTCTAGTTGTGGTGGTGTCTAAAGCGTGGATAAATGCTTGTTGATCAACCAGTAAACTCACCACTGATTTAGCCCGTGTAATAGCAGTATAAATCAACTCTTGGCTCAATAAGCGTGTTGCTGTAACATCCAAAACTACTGCAGTATGGGTGAATTCTGAACCCTGAGATTTATGAATGGTTAAAACAAAAGCGGTTTGCATCGATTTAGGCAAACGTGTTGCAGCAATCCATTTGTCTAAACTGGGGAAATAGACTTCAAATTGATCAACATGCTGGCGATTTTTTAGACAAATTCCGATATCTCCATTGGAAAGACCAAGTTGATAATCGTTATAGCTCATCATCACAGGACGCCCAACATACCAGTCACCATAACGAGCCAATGTTGGAAGATATTCAAATAATGCTTTTTCCATTTCATGGTTTAAGCTATTCAATCCCAATGCACCGTGCCGAACAGCCGTTAAAATACGATATAGGTCAAATGCTTGTGTCACCGCTTCAATCTGATGATGAGAGTCGTCGGCGATCAGATAGTTGCTTAAACTTTGAAAATAAGCTTGAAAACCTAAACTGAGTTTTTGGTAATACTGCATTAGATCTGCTGGAAAAATCTTTTCAGGCAGATATTCAAGCTGAATCACATCTTGCATATTTGCTTTGAGTTCAACTGGTTTAAGCGCACTAGCCGCAACAATCTCTTGCTCAAAATTCGCCAATAATTCTGCACGGGCTATACTTTGATTTTTCTGTGATTGAATAAACTGTGCCATTTTTCCAATTAAGGCACCCTCTTTAAAGCGTTGACTGGTCTGTAGATTGACCCGATTGTACTGTAATGATTGTACATTCTGTAAATCTGCCAATACCGAACCGACATCCACAGAAGCCAATTGATTGGCATCGCCCAAAAGAATTAAACGGCAATGCTCAGGAATCGCCTCAAACAACATCGTGGCTAAATTTAAATCCAACATCGATGCTTCATCGACTATGACCACATCATAAGGTAATCGCTGTCTCAGATTAAAACGTGGAATATGCTGATTTCCCAAACCCAATAACCGATGTAAAGTCATGGGGTTGAATTGATTTTGATTTAATCCAAAGCTTTGTAATTTTGGATCACTTAAAGATTTTTGTAGTGCTTCGCCCATTCTTTGTGCGGCTTTACCTGTGGGCGCAGCCATTGCAATACGAATATCAGGAATGGTTTGCTGTAATACTGCAATTATTCTTGCCAAAGTATAAGTTTTCCCCGTTCCTGGCCCGCCTGTAATGATATTGAAAGCGTTACCCGCCACCATCTTCAAAGCAGCGCTTTGATGCGGATCATTAAGAAGATGATCAAACCCTACAATATCAATTTGTTGAATTTCAGACTGTTTTAACCTTTCGACTTGTACAGATAAACGTCGCTCAAGTTGCCAATAGCGGTACAGATAAATCAACCCATGCTGTTGAACAAATGGTGCAATCGTTGTTTCGGCCACATCATGGTCAACAATTAGTGGCTTTAATAGGACTATATTTTGATCCTCTGCTGAGATGCAGCTATCCCCTTGAGTCGTCGCCAACAAAATCTCTTGCACTAATTCAACTGCATATTCGTCTAATTCTAAAGCTGTGGAATACTGTGATAAAACATATTTACTCCATACCTCAATCCATTGCGGGACTTGACTTTCTAAATCCTGTTTATTTTCCACACGGTTATCCTCAGAGTTATCTACAAGGTTTTCAACAGAGTTATCCACAGAATAACTTATTGTTTGCAAAGATGTTCAAGCAACTATTCACACGATTCAACTGGATTTATCCTCAGTAAAATAGCCCAATATGGCATCAAGTCTTAAAATAAATTCCGTGGTGGGTCGCCAGAAGTAGTAACCTTGTCCGCTTTGACCATTCATACCACGTAAATACAAATAGGTTGCGCCTCCCAGATCACGATCAATTTGATAATCTTCGAGCTGGATTTTCAAATAACGATGCAATGCCACCAAATACAAAGATGCCTGTAGCCAATAACTGGCATGCGACATGCTGTCCTGAACAGCTTCAAATGAATAACTTTGCTGATCTACACCCAAAAAATTACTTTTATAATCGGCAATATGATATTGCTGACCATCAAAAAACACCAAATCAATTGACCCATTTAAATAACGTGCTGAATTGGCATCTTTAAACTCAGGCATTGCAATGGCATGCTCATCAAACAATTGATGTATACGTTTAATTGCCAAAACTCGATCTGAAAGGGCCAGATAAAATGGAAACTCAGCTAAATGTTCGTGTGGTTCAAGTTGCTCCATTTTAAAATGACTGAGAATCGGAGTCGATAAAACATCCTGTAACCACTCAGCCATCCAGTCAATCAGCTTCTCTTCTACAGCGTGTTCTGTTTGAGAAACGCCCTCACTCGAATTGTCGTTGAGAAAAGCCTGCTGATATTTTTCCAGTAACTCCGTCCATAAACTTGAATAATCATTTTTAAAGCGACGGCGTATTTCCAAACGCCAGTAATGCGTATCTTTGAAATCAATATGTTCAAAAATTTCATGCAAAAAATTGCCTGCAACCGTCCCCATTGGAAAATTGGCTTTGATCCAAGCAATAGGCTGAGTTGAAATTTCATCTGATGTGGTTTCAGCAATAGGCTGTTGAATTTCATCTTCTGCTGGTTCTAACTTTTGTTCAGAAACCGCTAACGCATCTTGAATTTGTTGCCGAGTTAAATGCTGGGCCAAAGCACTAAAACTGGTTTTGCCACGAGGATAAAAACGTTGAGTAGGAAAGGCTTGTGCAAGTAAAGGCAATTGAACGTCGCTCTTGGCCTTTTCTAAATGCGATGGGCATTCAGTCAACAACGCCTCCATAGCACTTCCAGCATGTTGAAAAGTGTTTGTACCCTGACCTCGCCAAAATGCCAATCCAGTTGTTGATTTTTCCTTTACATCACTCAGCATCGCATAAACGCGATAACTGGCACGTGTCAGTGCCACATACCACAAACGGTGATGCTCTGCTAATGCACGCTCATTGTGCTGCTCAATATCTTTTTTATCGAGAAGATTGGCATCATTGATAGCGACTACACGTTGTTGTTCATTCTGTCCTGTTCGTACATTCAGTTGTTCAACGGTCGAGAAATTCAGCGTTTTATTGATCTCTTTAAACTCTTTATCGGCTCCCAATAAAAACACAAACTTAAATTCGAGCCCTTTGGATTGGTGAATGGTCATCAACTGAACCCCTGCCTCATTGGACAGTTTCCTTTCCATCTCCCACTCTCGTTCCATTGGCGAAGTGAGTTGTTTTAAATACCAATGATAAAGATTTTGTGCACCTTGATAATCTTCACTGTGCTGACTCAATAACTCAGTTAAATGACGTAAATTCACCACCACACGTTCATTGTCACGACTGTGTTTTTCCACCAATTTTGTCCAGGCAGAAAATTGATTGAGCAGATATTGCCAAGCTGTTAAAAACCCTTGATTGAGCCACATCTCACGAATCTGATCGAACAGTTCAATATAGACACTCAGACCATCGGCATGCTGTTCCAAGGCAATCAACGCTTTTAGATCAAAGCCGATCAAACGACTTAACAAAGCGCGTTTTACTTTGGCTTCATGATAAGGATGCAAAATTGCAGCTAGCACAGCCCCAACATCTCGTGCAATCTGACATTCAAAGACACTTTTTTTCGATGGTCGACTGGTTCGAATCCCTAAAAATTCCAACGTGGATTGTGCTTTATCTAAGCCATCATGGTTTTTCGAGAGGATGGCGATATCGTTTTCATCTACTGCACGATGCACTGATTTTTCAATAAAATATAAACTGCCTTGAATCCCTTGATTCAGTAGCTCACGAATTTTCCATGCTACTTGTTCAGCTTCTTGGTTTTTATCTTCGAGCTTTATCCACCTTAAAGGCAGTGGATTAACATGGGTTTGATCAATCAAATCTGGATGCGGACGAGAACCAGCTTGCACTGGTGTATATATCACCTGTTCACCAAAATCCATTTGCTGTTGAAATAAAGCATCAACAACTTCAACCAAAGGCTTTACCGAACGGTGATTATAAATCAGATTATATTCATGCCCTTCTTTACCAAACACGTCCTGATGTGCTTTTAAAAAGGTCAACATATCCCCGCCACGAAAACCATAAATTGCCTGCTTACGGTCACCAACCATAATCATACACCCCTGTTTGACACGACTTGGATGACGCCAAATTTGTGCCAACATATCATCTTGATCTTGGTTGGTATCCTGAAATTCATCAACCAAAATCAGGGGATAACGAGCATGGACAAAGGTCGCAAAACGCTGACCTTGTTCACCTTGCAAAGCATCTGCAAGGGTCCGAATTTGTTGTGCAAAGGTGGTTTCGCCTTTTTGTTGCAACACTTGAGGCAAACGTGTTTTAACTTCTTTTGCTAAGTAATATTTTAAGAATGTATTCGTACCAAGTAATTGATTTTCAAAATTTTCAATCTGCGCATAAATAGTGAGTAATTGTTGAATAAGGGGATGATGATAAAAATCGGATTGTACGTTTTCAGGTGCAGCTTTTTTAAAAATTTGCTGCTCGCGAATCACCTTAATCAAGGTTGCAAAGTCGGACTTTTCAACACTCAGCTTTGAACTTAAATAATGCTTATAGTCATGCTGTTGTAGGGTTTGAATAATTCGTGGCAAGCTCTTGGCAAAAATACGATTCAATCGATCATTTCTAAATTTTGTCCCATTCACAAATTTATAAAACTCACCATCCAATAAATAATAATTTTGCAAAGTCTGTAATTGAGCAAGTTGAATCTGAGCAAGCTGTTCAGTGGCTTGTTGGAATACCAGAGCATCAGCATTGGAGAATTTGGGTTCAATAAAATTTGCTGAGGCAAAATTTAAACTTTGTTCAACTGTTGCAACATAATAATCTACACTATATAACTCCCCAGCAAACATCAAACTGTCCACAATATCTTGGGGTTGTTTTTGAATCCATGCGCGAAGTACATCGTGAATCAATTGCTGACTATAACTTTTCGCATCATCAGTAATTTCAGCTCGCTCAATTTTGCCACTTTCAAAAGCGAACTCACGCAGTAATTTCTGACTAAAACTATCCAAAGTCCCGACAAAAAGTTCATCCAGCTGATCAATCACCAATTTCAACCGTTCACAGGCATAAGCAACCCGTGAAGCAAACATTTTTAATACTTTAGAAAATAATGGATCTGACTCTTGGATTGCTTTAGTCAAGACTTGCGCTTCGGTTAATTCACGACACGAGTCAAAATAGCGGTATGTTTCTTGTAATCGTAAGCGAATACGTGTTTTCAATTCCGCTGCAGCTTTACGGGTAAATGTGGTCGCAATGACTTGACTAGGTAAGTATTTTTCTAAAAATATTCGCACCATCAAGCTTGAAAGCGTATAGGTTTTACCTGTGCCTGCTGAAGCTTCGATCCAGTGCAATCCAGCAAATTGCATATCCTCAATTGGATGAATCGAAACTCTTTTGGCTGTGTGATTTTGTGCTGTCGGCAACTGTGAATTTACGGAAGTCATGTTTATTCCTCCGCAACAAATTGATGCTGATAAATCGGCTGATACAACGCATAGGCGAAGTGATCACAGGCATGTTTTAACAATGCGGTTGCATCTTGTTCTTGCAAAATAAATTGCCAGTCCCGATGTTTTTTACTCCATTCCATTTCAGTCAAATCATAAGGTAAAAACGCATCACTTTTATTCCATTCAGTTAAAAGATCTGCAAAGTTATTGATTAACATGCTTTCCACATGATGTTGTGTATCCGCATTTAAACCATGTCCAGCTAAGCCACCTTCAACAGTCCCGAGTGACCATTCCAACTGCTTATTATTTTCAGCGGGTTTTAATAACAAACCCGCAGGCAGAACTAGAGGTTCCGATTGGGCATAAGCAAATGCTTTAAACCACGGCAATAAATATACTTTTGCCTGTTCTGAACTTAAACCTGTACTGATGATCGTGACATCACTAAATACCGCAATACGTTGTAGCGTTTTGGACTTTTCAGCATCTACATTTAAATAGCTTAACCAGAGTAAATATTCTAACCAAACTTTGGCACGACGTTTAGCACGACCACTTGACGCATCCAAACTTACCCAATGCTGTCCTGCTTGCTGAGGTACTGTAATATTCATAATCAAACCAGCGTCAATTCGCCATTGGCGTTGCGTTGTCAACGTCACATCAGTAGCATAACGCTGTAAACGCTCTTTTAAACTGTCTTGTTCCGCCAAACTGATTTGCCATGCGCTGTGCTGAACCTTGCCAATGGGTAATTGATTTTGCAGTAATCCAATCTCTTGAGACCAAGAATCTTCAGCGGAATGAGCTGATTGTTTCTGTAAGAAATCTCGAATCTGATAACGTGCCAAACCATCCAAAATTAAGGGTTCATTCATTGCAGGGATATCTTCTGCGCGCAGATTCTCTACACCTAAAGTTTTTAAATATAATTGTGCTGGGAAAGTGACATCTTGAATCCATTGTCGCGCATCCAAAACAGTGAGCTCTTCTTGAACAACAGGGTATTGTGTATTTGCCCAAGCCCCACGTTTAGCAAGCATTTCCGCTTGACGGATTTGTTGTGCAACATTGAACCATTGGTCTTGAAAACGAAGCGGTGTTGTTGATTCAAAACCAGTTGGATCAAAAGGCTGTAAGCTGTGAATTTGAAATAAACACTGCAAATGTTCAGGGACCTGAATCCCGTTAAGTTCAATCATATGATCAACAGGACTGATATCTTTATTGTCCGTAGATAATGCTGTTTCAGATTGGGCAATCAGGGCAATATGATTGACCAATTCCTGTAAAACGCTAGATGGCTCACGAACTTCACCATCACTCACATCAAAGCCATTATAAAATAACCATAGATTTTCCTGCGCCAATAACAAAGCATCTAAGAAAGCCCCTTGATCATCATCAAGACGTGAACGATCCCCCAATTGTGGCTTGAGAATTTTCATTAAATCAAAGGGTAAATGCACATTTCGATCTGGAAACTTACCCCCATCCAAATTTAACAGGACGATCAACTTATAAGGCAAAGGACGAATCTGACCAATTTGGCTAAAGGTAATCTGACCTGTCGGTAAAGCCTGATCAATTTGACCTTCTAATAAATTTTGAATTTCATTCAATAGATAAGGTAAAGGTAAATAAATATTTTTAAGAATAGGTTGTGCGTGTTCATCATAAAAACTGGCTAATGTCAGCATCCGCTCTTGTTTTTTGACAATTTCACGTACGACTTTTAACGACTCAACACCGGCTTGTTCAAACTCAACAATGTCTTGCATCAGTAGTTTTAACCATGCCTCAACATTGCATTTTAAAGCAGTATTTTTTCCCAACTCATGCGCAATCATCCAGTCACGGCGAGCATCAAAATCTTGATAAATCTGAATCAGTTTAGCCACTAACTCAAAATCACTTTGCAAAATTTGTGCATAACTAAGGGTATTTTCAAAAATCGTATGTTCTGGAATCGCAATACCTAAAGCCAAACGATCAAGGGCAAATTTAAAACTAAAACGGAAATCTTCATCATCCTGGCTTAACGATCGTCGTAAATGTTGTGCATCTAGACCACGTTTAAACCCTGCATTGATCAATAACTCAATCATTCTTTCTGTATTTGAAATATCCAAACCGTAACGTAATTGCGTAGCATTTAAACTTAACCAATCTGCAAAATTCTCAACACTAAAACGACCTTCCACCAGTTGAATACGGCCTAAAACAGCACGCCAAGCATTATTGGCATCCAGTTGCGTTACTCCAGCAATCTTCGCGGGTAGATAAATACTGTCTTGGTTTGGTGTATGCGGAAATACACTGCGAATAAGCGGTTCAATTTGTTTTAAATCTGGTACTAAAACCAAAACATCACTTGGTCGATGTGGCCGTTCAGCAGTATTTTTCATCAACCAAGCAACCAATTGGTCTTTTAACACTTCAAGCTGTCGTAAAGACGAATGACACACATGGATTTGAATCGAGTCATCCGTTTTAGCAATTGGGTAAGCATGTGGTTCAGGCTCAACCAAATACAGAATATCTGATTGTAATTTGCTTAATAAATGAGTCGGTTCTTCATCCACAAACGCATCCACCCATTGTCCTTCTTCACCTGAAGATAAATTGGACAAGATCGAAAAATGGTCACGAGCTTGCTTACCAAAACGGGTTAATAATGGATGCCGTGATTCACGAATTTCCGCATTAAAATTTAAAGTAAATTCATCAAAAAACTTTTGAATATCTGCATCGGTCGCTTTAGGATATTTGCTGACAAAACGCGCCTTTACCCGCAAATCATATTGTTTTTTCCAGTTTGGATCGACACTGTCGGCCCAATATTCTTGTGATGGGTTGTAATGTAAAATTACCACATCCAAATATTGTCCCAATCGTCTTAAAAACTGTAATTGACTCGGTGGCAAGTCCAATAAAGTAAATATAATCAGCTGGCTAGGTAATTTCTTTAAAGCTTGAGGACGTTGAAGATCATCATCCATGATTTGCCAAAAATCATGATCAATACTTTGCATTTCAATAAAATCATCATGAAATGTATGTTGCCACAGCCAACGTTGCCAAGTTTCCAACTCTTGTGCTTGATTTAAAGTAAATGCTGAAACTTGTTGATTGGTTTTAAAAAATTGCTGTTCTAGGTTAAGTGCTTGACCATGTCCCCACTGCCCTAACCAATTGCTTGGGCAGCTACATGACTGTCCATTGTTCAGTTGGCAACCGCGTTGACAGTCCCCACGATACAACATGTAATGACTGAATAATTTTGACACTTGTTCAGAGACCCAATACAACATACTTTGTTTTTTGAGTTGCTTCTCTAAACCTTGCTCTAGTTGCGAGGCTGCATCATAAATACGTTGGATAATGCCATGCAAAGGATGATCTTGGGCTAAGCTATTTTCATCCTGCTCTATAAAACTTTTCAACGTTTGATAAATTCGCCACTTCATAATCAAACGCGGAATATTGGCTTTACGGACTTTATCTTTGTCATCTAAAACTTGCTGATAAGCAAACCACTGAAAACCACGAATCCGCTGATGAAATTGGCTATTCGCACTAATGCCTTGTTGTTCAGCAATACGTTGGCTCAACCATTCCTGTACAGCAGGACTTGGAACAATAAAATGTTGCGTTTGCAAGACAGCAAAAGGTTTTTTGGATGGCTTAATGGTATTTTGCAAAAGTCCTTGCACCAAGACATCAATGCGTTGGCTTTGAATCACATGAATTGCCATATATCCTCAACTGTCAATATTTAACTGTCTACGTTTATGCACAAAACATAAACATTCGCCACTATACAACACCATCATACTATGGCATTTTTAAAACATTATTTGGAAATAACTTCACAATTTCAAGCTTAAACATGCGTTTTCAAAAATATGAGAAAAAGCTTGAAACAAAGGTAATTGTTTTATGAAAATTGATAAACTTCCAGACTCAATCGATCCAAGCTTAAATTTAGAACAGATTCGTGATGAATGTTTGGAGCAAGTTAAAAAGCGCTCTTACGTATCTGCTGGAGTCGCCGTGATTCCTGTTCCGTTTTTAGATGTTGTGATTGATGTGGGTATGCTGTCTCTTCTCATCCCTGAAATCAATGCCCGTTTTGGTTTAGCGCCAGATCAAATCAGTGTTTATGACCCTGCAACCAAGAAAATTCATTGGAATGAACTGCGCAAACGTGGTTTTGAATTTTCAGGTTTGGTGGTTGCACGTACTGCAGTAAAAGCATCATTGAATAATATGGCCGCTAAAATCATTACTAAACAGGTGACTAAGTTTATCCCGCTAGGTGGTTCAATCATTGCTGCAAGTCTAGGCTATATCGTAATGAAGAAAGTTGCGGAAGCACATGTAGAGGAATGCTATAAATTAGCGAAAGATATTCAAAACAAACAAACTCAAAAGTTAGTGAGCTAAATATTCCTAATTTGAATATGTATAAAGCGGATTCTTAATCCGCTTTATTTTTTATATGTAACAGAAAAAATAATCAATTAAATTAAAAAACGATTTCTGATCCATGTTTCTATTTTCTTACGATTAATACCCTTAGTGACAGTTATATACGCAATTTTCTCTAAATTAAATTGAACATTGAGCACTTGCTCAATATTTGTCAAAAACAGGTTTAAATATAATAAATCAACTTCTGGTAATTTATCCGGCTCAATATCGATAGTGAATATATGGCTTTCCCTCATCTTTATCCGCTTTCTTTCTGATGAAGAATCGTTATAAATATCGATTAAATATGTATCATTCAATGCTTCAGGCGAATTTAATCTAATTTCTAGTATATAACGACGGTTCTTTTCTTCATCAGTAAGTTCTCTTGGAGTCAACCATTCACCATCGGTTGTTAAAGTAAATGAAATTGACCAATTGAATGGATCAACTGGATGAATATCTAATCGCTTCAATAATTGATAAGCAGGCAACTCAGGTAAGCGTTGATCATAATACTGTTGAATCTGCTCAACAGAAGGATGTAACTCTTCCAAGAAATTAAAAACTTCAAAAAGATTTGCTAAATACACAGGCTGATGACGAATATTTTCTAAAATAAAATCATCAAAATATTGAATAACTTCAGGATTTTTAGAGAAACTTAATACAGACCAGACTGCTCTTAAATTTCCTATATCATGATTGCTTAAATCATAAAGCTCATTTCTCAGTTGATATTTAGCTAAACAATTGAGCAAAAACTTATCTACTTCGCTGGTAGAAAGCATATGTAATTTATGAACATTTTTACGATCAGGTAAATATGAATCATTGTCTAGTTTTCGAATCAACTGATTAACTAACTTTTCACTCGGCTGAGTTAAGTACTGTTTATGATCGAGCAAAATCTTTTGTAATGAGCTCATAGGAACCAACGCTTAAAACATTTAATCCGCTTTTAACTGCTTTAAAATCGTTTTGAGGATTTGAATACGTGCCGTGTACTTATCATTGGTCGCAACCACATGCCACGGCGCAGACTCGGTATCAGTTCGCTCAAACATATCCGCAGCAGCATTTAAATAATCATCCCAATGTCCACGATTTCGCCAGTCATCAGGGGTGATTTTAAAGCGTTTATGCGGTGTTTGTTCGCGTGCTTTAAAACGTGCTTCTTGTTCATCTTTGCTGATTGCCAACCAGAATTTAACCAACACCGTTTGATTATCCGTTAAATCTTTTTCAAAGCGATTAATTTCATCATAGGCACGTTGCCATTCCGCAGGCTTGGCAAAGCCTTCAATACGTTCAACCAATACTCGGCCATACCAAGTACGATCAAAAATGCTGATTTTTTCCTCGGGTTGAATCTTGGTCCAAAAACGCCATAAATAGGGTCGACGCAATTCATACTGTTCTGGTGCAGCAATGGTATAAATCTCGTATTCACGCGGATCAAGATTTTTCACAATACGCTTGATTGCCCCACCTTTACCAGCTGCATCCATGCCTTCAAAGGTAATGATGACATTGCGTGAATCATTCCGTAGCGCTTCCGATACTTTTTTTGTTAATTTCTTTAATTCAGTTTTGTATCGGTCTTTATCCAGTTCTTCTGTGGCGGGTTGCAATAAACACTCAGGTACAGTTGCCTGTTTCCACTTGGTTCTTACCGTTGTTTTATGTCGAGGCAACTGCTTTAACGCTTGCAGAATATACTGAGCAAATTGTTGGTCTCGGGCAACACAATCTTCACAGTCAATCACATACCAATCATCGGTAAAACGCTGACGTAATTTTTGCACAATATCATATTGTTTTTTATTCCGCCAATCCAAGCCCATTAGCTTATGCCAATGCTGTTCTGATGCATCCATCGCATCTAAACGCTTTTGTAAGCTTTTCCAGGGTAAATCAAACCAAATTTTGATCACATCGACATGATTATTTTTTAGGTCTTGTTCATAAGCGCGCATATTTTCGATATAGGTATCGAACAAAGTTTCATCTAAGGGTTTAGAAACATGCATGGCTGTTGACAATAAATCACTGTACCAATTACCAAAGAACAGCTGGATTTGCCCTTCTGATGGAATATGCCGTGCATAAGGCTGCCAAAAACTTTGTTTATTGCTAAATAAACTTGGTGGGTCTGCTTTAACACGTAAATAACGAGGATCAACCCATTCTCGTAATTGTTTAACCGCTTCCCCTTTCCCCGCAAGCTCGATACCACTGACTAAAATGACCAGGCTTTTGGCATTATTTTTATCTTTAGAATTCTTTAAGGCATATTGTGCCTCAATCAGATCAACGGATAATTCTTCTTCATCACGCAACGCAAACGCTAATTGTTCTTCAATCATCTGCTTCTCTATGGTCTGAAACTTCAATTGAGTATACCTATTCCCAAAAACAGAGTTATATTATTTTCTGTATAAAATCTTTGATATTGTCTATTTAAAAATCCACTGACTATATTTCTCTATTGTTTTTTTACTTTTGTCATAGTGATACCTAGCAACTGCCTTTATGCTGTTGCTAAACGAAATCCAGAGTTTCTGTATGTCAAAACTTGCTGCACTTGATCAGCTTTTAGAACAATATCAACAATTGAGTTATCACAGTGACCCAATTCTAGAAAAACGCCTGCATGAAGCGCAGGACTGGTTAAAAATGCGTATTGAAAAGACCCATCATGCGCTATTCAATCAAAAAGAAAATCAATTGATGGCAAAATATTTCATCAACCGTTTATATGGTGGTCCTGAATTTGATGATTTGGCAATACAGATTGAACGTTTGCTAAAATATGCGCACAAAGCAGAAAAAATTCTTCCTGAAAATGCCATTAAGACTGGCTTAAAATCCGTTGGATTGGCGGTACTGGCCATGCAACTTGATGAGCAGGTTGCTGCACAATTACTTAAGGATTACCCTGTTGATCAAGTGATTGATGATGAAATGATGCGACTGACCTTACTAAAATTAGATCAAGCAAAAGCCCGTCAACAACAGCTAGCTTTATTGGATGATTTGGGTGGAGCACTAGACAAATACATGCGTTCATTCATTATGCATACTGCATTTAAAATGTGTAAAGGTACTGCAACAAAATATAAATTTGAATTGATGTATGACTTTATTGGAGAGGGTTTTATTGCGATGAAGCCAATGAAATCTGCAGCTGATTTTATCCATGCATTTACCCTAAAAGAACGTGATATTGTCGAAAAAGTGCATGCTGGAGATCCCAATCCATTTCAAGATTAATTTAATTTTTGGCTGTATCAAACCGATCTCTAAGATCGGTTTTTGTATATTATTCATAACAATTTCATGATGAGGACTGCAAAATTATGCAGAATCTGTCATTATGCAGAGCAATATAAAATTTCCCATTTTTGTGTTCAGGAGTGACTCAAATGTCGAATGAAAACCAAAAGCCTACAGCCCCTGCTGAAACGGCAACGAATACAGACAAAGTGAGTCCATTTCTAACAGAACCATTACCACAAGGTACTCCACAAGGTCAGCAACAGTCTTTACAGCAACAACAGGTAGATACGCCAGTTTCTGGGACTGTGCCAAAATACAACCTCCCACGTGGTGCCAATACAGGTAATGTCGGCGCAACCACGCATTTCGGCTACAAAACTGTTAATAGTGAAGAAAAAGCGCAAAAAGTCGCTGAAGTCTTCCATTCTGTAGCAAGCAAATACGACATTATGAATGATTTAATGTCATTCGGTATTCACCGCCTCTGGAAACGCTTTGCGATCAATATGTCAGGTGTACGTCGTGGTCAGCACGTGCTTGATATTGCAGGCGGTACAGGTGACTTAGCCAAAGTTTTCAGCCGTGAAGTTGGTCCAACAGGTCATGTGGTTTTATCCGATATTAACGAGTCCATGTTGAATGTTGGTCGTGATCGTTTGATTGATGCTGGCTGTACCAATGTTGATTTTGTATTGGCCAATGCTGAAACCTTAGAGCCATTTGCAGACAATAGTTTTGACTTGCTCACCATCAGTTTTGGTCTACGTAATGTGACTGATAAAGATGCTGCACTCCAAGCGATGTATCGTGTATTAAAGCCAGGTGGTCGTTTACTGATTCTTGAGTTTTCAAAACCAGTATTTGAACCATTTTCAAAGCTCTATGATTTCTATTCATTCACGGCTTTACCATTTATGGGTAAAGTTGTTGCCAATGATGCGGAAAGTTATAAGTATTTGGCTGAATCTATTCGTATGCATCCAGACCAACGTACCTTAAAAGGTATGATGGAAAGTGCCGGTTTCCAAAACTGTGATTACCACAATTTAACCGGTGGTATTGTGGCGGTACACCGTGGCTTTAAACTGTAATTTCCCCAAGATATAACAAGCAAGGTTGAATTATGTGGTCAATTCTGGCACTCGGTGCAGTTGAACGATTAATCAATCAGTTTATTAATTTGGATGCAATTACCCGCATCCAATTTAATCAGTTACAAGGCAAACTGTTACGTGTCGTGATGGATACGCCACAGCTTTCTGTCGATGTTTACTTTGATCAAAATAAAATCCGTCTTGAACCGACTGTGACTGGTAAAAGCAAAACACCTTCAATTTTTGAACAACGTCCTTTTGACAAAAATGTTGCGATTGCAGAAGCGACAGCAACATTACATGTAAAGAATGTTGTTGAATTGGCTAAATTATTTGTTGCGGATGATATTGGCAATATTCCCCTACAAGGTGATTATCACCTGTTACAGGATATTCAAAATATTATCCAACAGCTTGAGCCTGATTTGGCGGCCCAGCTTAGCCCGTGGATTGGTCCTGCACTCGCACATGAAATTGGCAAAATCCAACTGGCGCCAAAGTATCTCAAACGCTCACTGCAAAGTCATTTATTTTTTGTAGAAGACTTTTTAAAAGAAGATACTGGTGTATTGGCTCCGCGTTGGCAAATGGATGACCTGCAACAAGATACCCGTCAACTTAACCAAAATATTGACCGACTTGAAGCAAAAATTCAGCAACTTCAATCTCACTTTACTCAAAATCAGGTAATTTAATATATGATTCCGCATATTGCCCGTTTATTCGAACTTTGGCGCATCGCCGCGCACTATAGACTCGACACACTGGTCCCTGCGGAAGAATTACCTGAGAAAGCTCGGCATGCTTTAGCTTTAATTCGGCTACACCCTGCGGCATGGTCAAGTAAAGAACGTAAAAACCCGCTCAAGCTTAAAGAAGCCTTAGAGGAAATGGGGCCTTTGGCAATTAAGCTGGGCCAATTACTTTCCACGCGTCGTGACTTAATTCCACCTGAAATTTTACAGCAATTGGTTTTATTACAAGATCGGGTTAAACCCTTCGATGTCAATATTGCAAAAGAGCGTATTGAGCAATCTCTGAAAGCCAAAATTTCTACAATTTTTGCTCGTTTTGATGAACAACCTTTGGCTGCTGCATCTATTGCACAAGTCCATACTGCTGCGCTACATGATGGTCGTGAAGTGGTGGTTAAAGTCACTCGTCCAGATATTCGCAGTCAGATTCTACAGGATTTTGAAATTCTGCAGTGGCTAGGATCAAGTTTAGAAAAACGGCTTGAAGCAGCTCGTGCAGTGCATTTGTCTGAAATCATCCAGAATTATCGTCAAGTCATCTTAAATGAACTGGATCTTACGCTAGAAGCAGACAATACCCGTCGTATGCGCCATTACTTCACAGGTTCAAGCATGATGTATGTGCCTGAAGTCTATATGGATAGTAAGGATGTCATGGTTGCTGAACGGATCACAGGGGTTCCAATTTCGGATATTGAAACCTTTGAAAAACTTGGTATGGATCGAAAAGACCTTGCTGAAAAAGGTTTGACTATTTTCTTTACCCAAGTATTTCGTGACAATTTCTTCCATGCAGATATGCATCCTGGAAACGTTTTTGTTGAAACATTGAATCCAAGCCACCCTCGTTATATTGCCCTTGACTGTGCAATTATGGGTGAGCTATCTAAACAAGATCAGATGACCGTTGCACGTATGTTGCTTGCGGTCATGAACAGTGATTTCTTGCAACTGATTCAAATTGTGCATCAGGCAGGCTGGATTCCACCGGGCACCGATCAAGATGCGTTATCCCGTGAAATGCGCCGTACCGTTGGACCAATGGTGTCTAAACCGATGCATGAATTGGATTTTGCGGGTATTTTGATTCAAGTCATGGACATTGCACGTCGTTTCCATTTAGAAATTCCACCACAATTGATGTTATTACTCAAAACGTTGGTACATGTGGAAGGTTTAGGTACTGATTTATATCCTGAACTTGACATTTGGAAGCTGGCAAAACCGATTCTCACTGAATGGGTAAAAGCGCAAATGAATCCTCAGAAAAACTTAAAAGAGTTAGGACAAAAAATTCCTGATTTACTTTTAGGTGCACAGGATTTTCCAACTTTAATGGTTGATAGTTTAAATGGTTTAAAAAATCAATCTGCATGGCATGCTAAACAATTACATGAATTGCAAATGATGCGTTTGGAAGTGGAACAACAACAAAAACGTAGCTGGATTTTCGGAAGTATCATGGCGATTTTACTTTCTATTGCGATCATTGCACCGTGGTATATTTCAATTGTTTTGATTATCTTGTCCACTGTTTTAGCAGTTTGGCGGATTGCCAAATAACGCAATTCAGCCTATTCAATGAATAGGCTTTTTTGTCTATGACTGCTAAGTCACTGAGTGACATCTCTCGCCATTGTTCAATATATCACTCACTCTACAATAAAAATATCCGTTTGAGTGAGTGAAATCATGACCCAAATTCTACAAAAACGCCCTGCAGGAATTGTCTTACGTGCAGGCTCACTTGCCAAACAACGCATACAACAAGAAGGATTATCTGCACATCAAGTAGATATGATTCCTGGTGCAGCTGGCGGCCCCAAAGGTATTGGTTTAATGGGGCTAGATCAAGCAATTTTCGGGGATTTTCTCCAACGGGCAAAACAAAGACGCTTTTTAATCGGTTCATCCGTCGGTGCATGGCGCTTTGCTGGAATTTTAGCGCAAGGTGAACAAGTCGGTCCTGAGCGTTTGGCAGAGTTATATATTAACTTACCCTTTCATAAAAAGATGAACATTGCAGAGATTGAGAAAATATCTCGCGACATGTTGTCCAACATTTTAGACCAACACAGCCAAAAACTGGTCGAACATCCCGAGTATCACCTCACAATTATCGCTGCAAAAGCAGAACATTTATTTCAAAGTGACCAAAAGCTTGCACTGTATAGCTCCTTACTCGGCATTATCGGCAGTAATGCAATTTCAAGAAACCATCTGAATAAATTTATGCAACGGGTCATCTGTCAGCCAGCCCAGTTCCCTCAATTTAAAATTCAAGATGACGCTTTTAAAACCCATTATTTAAATTTTAATCAGCACAATGTTGCGGATTGGCTGATGGCCTCAGGTTCGATTCCAGCAATTACACCTGCGGTAAGAAATATTTCCGATGCGCCACAAGGCGCGTATCGAGATGGTGGTTTGATCGACTATCACATCGATTTGCCTTTTGAGAGTAAAGGGATTGTTTTATATCCACATTTTTCCGACAGCATCATTCCAGGCTGGTTTGACAAAATGTTTAAATCTCGCACTGCCAATCCTGAAAACCAAGCACGGACTTTACTGATCTCGCCTTCTCAAGACTATTTAAAATCTTTACCTTTAGGACGTTTACCAGATCGTAAAGATTTTGTGATGAAAGGTCTGGATGATCAGAAGCGAAAACAATTGTGGAAGCAGTCTGTAGCAGAAAGTCAGCGGCTGGGTGATGAATTTTTAGAAATGCTGGAGAAACAAAATTTTACTGAAGTGATGCTAGATTTATAATTATTAAACCGCATTATTCACCTCATCCAGCGTTCAATTAATATGATTTTCAATAATTTAAATTTACCAAAACAGCATTCTTGATGACTTGGGATAAATGACGTGAGATATAAGTCTGAGACATGAGCCAGTCATAGCTCAAGCTTTACATCATGTATTTTTCACTGAATTTAATCAGTGTCTGGCCTCGTCTATATGCGTTGATTTTTGGCTAAGCCCAATCAAGGAATAAAGAGCTTGATTCAAATTATCCCTTGTTAATTTCTTGCTTTTTGTTAAATTTAAATTATTCAAAGCACTTACTCTAATAATGAATCAAACTAAAATTCCAAAATTTGCCATCGTCGGTGCAGGAACAGCAGGGCTTGCTGCAGCAATTTTACTCGCACAACAAGATATTCAGGTCACCATTTTTGAGAAAGTATCTGAGCTTAAACCTGTCGGTGCGGGCTTATTACTTCAACCGTCTGGACTTGCAGTTTTTGAGCACTTAGATGTGCTTGATGATGCGGTTAAACTCGGTGCAATGGTCACAGGCTTAGAGGGACAACTCGCCAATGGTTTTAAATTGGTAGATAGTCATTATGCTCAAGCCGATCCTGATTTTTATGGTTTAGGTATCCATCGAGCCAGCTTATGCCATGTCTTGGCAAAGAAATGTCATGAATACCCTGATCTGATCACTTGGCAAATGAATGCCGATATTCAAAAGCTTGAAGAATCTATTTATGAAATTAGAGTTTTGGGTACGGTCAATGCTGAGTCTTTTGATGAGGTCTTTGATAGCGTTATTATTGCCAACGGCGCGCGAAGCCAACTGAGACCAAACGCATGGGTTAAAGTCGATCAAGCCTATCCTTGGGGCGCCAAATGGACCATTGTTCCCGAATGCTTACAGCTCAACACTCAAATTCTGCATCAATTTTATGACCGCTCCAAGATCATGATGGGAATATTACCGACAGGTGCGATTCCATCCCAATCAGATCAACGACTTTCCAGTATCTTCTGGAGTCTTCCAACAGATCAGCTTGGAAATTTTTTACCTCATCAACAGGCCCGCTTAGAATGGTTAAAAGAAGTATCTAAACGCTGGAAGCCCGCTGCAGAATGGTTAGAGCAAGTCATTGTCAATCCTGAACAAAAACAGCAATGGTTTTCTGCCCATTATCGTGATGTGGTTTTATCTAAGTTTGGTGAAAGACGTATAGGCATTATTGGAGATGCTGCACATGCTATGAGCCCACAGCTTGGGCAAGGTGCAAATATGGCACTTTTAGATGCATGGGCTTTAGGACAAGCAGTCCATGTGGCACGGAACAATGAAACGATCGATTATTCGAAGCTGTGGCAAAACTATCATCAACATCGCAAAAGCTCATCCGCATTTTATCAATTTTTAAGCCGTTTACTGACGCCTTTATATCAATCTGATCTTTGGTGGGCAGGTGGTTTACGAGATCTAAGCTTCTCGTGGATGTATCGTATCCCTTATTTTCGTAAAGAAATGGCAATCACCGTGTCGGGATTAAAATCGGGTATGTTTAGTCAAATGAAGTATGAGGATATTGCTCGATCGTCTTTGGTAAGAGGAAAATAATGTGCACTCAAGTTGCCAATTCTGTAATTTTAAAGTGTGAACAAGCGTTTTTATCTCGACTCAATCCATAATCAATATTTTCCTAAAATGCTAGAAATAACGTACACTATACAACCGCTAGCATGTCAACGTAGCACTCTTTCTTTTTATAACTTGGTGAAATCCTATGAACAATCTGCAATGGCTCGATGAAGTAAAATTTAACGAACAAGGACTTATTCCTGCTATTGCACAACATCATCAAACTGGACGTATTTTGATGGTGGCATGGATGAACCGTGAAGCATTACAACTGACTGCTGAAAAAATGCAGGGCGTTTATTTTTCTCGTTCACGAAATAAGTTATGGTTCAAAGGCGAAGAGTCAGGCCATTTTCAAACCGTTTATGAAATCCGTTTAGACTGTGATGCCGATGTCATCGTCTTACAAATTGAACAGCATGGTGGAATCTCCTGCCATACAGGTCGAGAGTCTTGCTTCTATCGTAAGCTCACTGCAACTGGTTGGGAAACTGTCGATGCACAATTAAAAGATCCAAATGCAATATACGGTGAAAAACTTTCATCAAATCCACATAGCATTGCCATGAATAGCTCCAATGCGCAGGCTGAACAGCTAGAAGTCTTGGGTTATTTAGGCAAAATGATGGCTGAACGTAAAGCAGCTGATCCAGATTCTTCTTATGTGGCAAAGCTTTACCACAAAGGTTTAAATAAAATCTTAGAGAAAATTGGTGAAGAAAGTATCGAAACCATCATTGCTGCAAAAGATTTTAAATCTGAAGCGTGTGAAGATCATAAAAATGATCTGATCTATGAAGTTGCAGATCTATGGTTCCATACCATTGTGATGCTTGGTTATTTTGAGTTGGATGTGCAATTGGTACTCAACGAACTTGCACGCCGTCAAGGGCTTTCTGGCCTAGTTGAAAAAGCCAATCGAGATCATTAATTGGGTATTTATAAAAAAAGCAGCGAAATATCGCTGCTTTTTTATTTAAAACTAAAATTATGAAGATTTTTTCTCAACCGAAGGTGCAACTGGGTCTGCTGTTAAATAACCCACTGCTGCTGCAAAACGATCTTTATAATTCGCTCGAATCAAAGGATCTAAAGTTGCTTGAACCTTACTATGTAAAGAACCCCAATCCCCTGCATGCTGGAAGTTACTCATAATATAAGTCCAACCATTGATTGAATCGACTGCATGTAAACCTGTAGATTCAGCACCTGCTGGGCAAGAAAGAATACGATCTAATTTCTTGGTATCTACATTATACGCCCATAAGTAGTTATTCACATGGTTACCACTGTCTTCACCAATGAATAAGGTACGGAATGTTTCAGAGAACTTTAAGTTATCCGCACTTGCAATCGTGTTTGGATCAGAAGTGTTACCAATACCTAGTGGATCAGCAGCTGCATCAATATCCTTCCCGATTAACAGCATATGCGATTGATAAGGTACCCACTCACTGACGATTGGACTACCTGATTTATCACTCTTAGACCCTGCTAGATCATGTGCAACAATTCCACCTGCTGAAATTTTCTTAGCGAATGACACGTTATGCGTATCGACCCAAGCCGCATTGCCTTTGATCATTGAATCTTGAATATTGGCTAAAGCAGAATAAGCAACTTTGTCTTTGGCATTGACTGTTGTGCCTTCCATTTTTGTAAATGCCATACTACCGCCCATCAAAGCAGCGTAACGATGGGTTTCTAAGAATGCTGCTGCTTTTTCCATTCCAGGTTTAACTTTCACCCAAATGGTTTTCTTTTGCAGAATAATTTTAGTATAGCTTACATCTTGTGGATCTTTGTCCAAGCTTTCCATGATCTCTGTTGGTTGAATATTTCTAACATTCACCAAATCTTCAATTTCTTGGCTAGTTGCATGACCCAACTTAATCCATTGAATTTGTGCTGTTGAGGTTTCATTTAACTCATTCAAATACTTCGCCACATACAATGTTCCCGCAGATAAGTCTTTTTCTTTATCTGCAACAAACATAAACAAGCCACCATTGGTATAGTCATCACCCATTAACGCAGTACGATTATCTGGCATAACTTGGATTAGTTCATGTGAGATACGACCTAAACAATAATGTTTTTTTGCAGTACCTGTACCATCTTTGTTCACTGTAATTTCAGGCAAATGTCCATAGTTATAAGGTTTTGCAGAGGTTTCATCACCATAGACGTTTTTACTATAGGCTTTCATTGTTGCCATATCCGTGCCTAAGCCCTGACCAAATGCATCTGGCTCGTATTCTTCACTTGAAAGGTGTGTTCCCCAAGGTGATAAACTCGCACCACACGTAATCCATAAACCATGTGCTTTAGACATATCGACATTATGATATTTAACTAAAGTTAAATGACCTGTTTTCGGATCTTGATCCAGTGAAATTACCCCAATCGGTGATGGCAATTTACCATACATATCATTGCCAGCTAAATCACGAGTCGTATATTCAAATTGCACCACCGCAAATACAGGGTTGCCTTTTACACCATCAACCTTGGCATCTTTGACTGTCAATAATGAAGTACCATCTGGGCAATCTGAAAAGAATTGACGTTCTTTGCCTGCTACAGATTTATCCATAATTGGTTGGTTTTTGATATCATAATAACCACCAGCCAAGATCTTCCCACCTTTTCCATCATTGATCATATCGCCTGTTTGGAAGAAGGTTTTATAGGCAAGTTTGTAGTCAGTCTTGGTATTGTCATCCCAAGTTACAGCCAAGCCTGAAGCAACTGTTGTTGTTGCCATTGCTGCTGCATTTGCCAATGTTGGTGCATCCATCGGCGTAAATGTTGCAGATTTTAATTTAGCTGGATTGATCGGCGGTTTAACTGCAGTATTTTTATCATCATCGTTACATCCTGCTAGTGTGGCTGAAGTTGCCATTGCCCCAAGTGGAAGAAATGGAATGCTGGCTAACCAAGTAAGCACTTCACGGCGTGTATGTCGGCTGGCTGAATTTGTCATAACTTTATCCGAATATGTTTTAGAATTTTCCCCTGCTCAGTTTAGAAAGCAGTTATGACAATCTAGTTTCACTTTTAAGTCATTTTAAAGACAAAAGCCCCAATACCTCATATTATGATAAAAATGATCAGGATACGCTCCACAGATTCTTAGCACAGTCGTTTAAATAACATCTTGTTAGATTTCACCCTAGTGCTGAGCAATTTTTGCTATACTCTGTCCCATATTGAATTTTCAAGCTAATAAGATTTTATAAATACTGTGCCTTATTCTTTTACACCCACATCTGAGCAAAGCTTTGCAATCGCAGAAGCGAAAAAAGGACAATCATTTAAAGTGATTGCCTATGCTGGCACAGGTAAAACCACGACTTTGCAGTTAATCAGTGATGCGATGACGGAGCGCCGTGGGATGTATTTGGCCTTTAATAAGGCAATTGCCACAGAAGCACAGAATAAATTTCATCAAAATGTAGATTGCCGCACCTTCCACTCTTTGGCGTTTCGTAGTGTGTCGCGTGGAGTCACCGATAAATTACGCCTGCCGCGTTTAAGTCCCAGTTTTATTGCCAAAGAATATCGCCTCGAACCCATCACACTTAGACGTTTAATGGGCGGGCGTTATGAAAAATATGTGCTAATGCCCAGTCGTTTAGCGAGTTTAGTGGCCAATGCTGTAAGTTATTTCTGCTCGACCAGCTCACAATATCCAGCACCACGTCATATCCAAGCACCAAGTTGGCTGCATGCAGATGATATCGAGTCTTTACAAAAACACCTTTACCCTGCTGTAGAAAGACGTTGGTTAGAGTCGATTGATACCAATCATCAAGCAGGCATAGGTCATGATATTTATTTAAAACTCTGGGCATTATCAGACCCATTTATTCCAGCAGATTATGTACTCTTTGATGAAGCACAAGATGCCGATCCATTAATGCTTGGTATTTTATTGCGCCAGCGTAATACTCAAGTGATTTATGTGGGTGATGCACATCAACAAATTTATGCGTGGCGTGGTGCGGTCAATGCCATGCAACAAATGCCACTTCCTGAATCTCGTTTAACCACTTCATTCCGTTTTGGTGATGCGATTGCAGATGTGGCCAATCATTTGCTCGGTGCATTGGATGAAACTGTGCCTTTATTGGGCAACCCTGAAATGAAATCGAGTGTGGTCAATAAACCACATACCAAAATGCGTGATGCGATTTTATGTCGTACCAATGCACGCGCAATGGAGTTACTACTTTCTGGTCTCGTGCAAGGCGATAAGGTTGGATTACAAGCCGATCATGCAAAACTCAACCGTTTTGTTGATGCGGCAAGTTTGCTTAAACAAGGCAAACGTGTTGTTGATGTGCCTGAACTGGCTTGGTTTAACTCTTGGCATGATGTACATGAATACTGTGAAACCAACGATGGCAGTGATATCAAACCCTTAGTCAAATTGGTTGACGATCACGGTACGGAACCTCTCAAAAAAGCACTTGCTAAAATAACCCCAATAGAGCAAGCTGATTATGTGATTTCAACTGCACATAAGGCCAAAGGGCTAGAATGGAATCGTGTACATATCGAAGATGATTACCAATTTAAAATAAACGGTTTAGAACATAAAATCAGCGATGAAGAATTAAGGCTGTTATATGTCGCCTGTACACGGGCAAAGGTCAGCTTAAATATTCATCACATCTATGATCTCGTGCAACAATTGAAAGTAAAAGCGCCATTTAAAAATAAAGCAACAGCATAAGGTTTTTGACTCACTCATCTGTATCAGCGAAAAAAATCGCAAGGTGAAAATATCAACAGCTTTTTATGCTGTCAGTCAATTTTCAGGTATCCTATGAAACTAGCAGCAATTCATTTTCGCCACACATACCATTTTGCTGATTTAAAAATAGACTTTAATTATAAAAACAAACCAATCAGTTTAATTGTTGGCGAACAAGCCAGTGGTAAAACGGCAATTATTAAAAATATTTACCAAGCTTTGACTTGGTTTCCTGCACGTCTAAAAGATTTGCGCACCCCTGGTGTGGTAATGCTCGACCAAGACATTATGCAAGATCGAGTACAATCCAAAATAGATGTTAAAATCAAATTCCCAATAGAGTTTGGTCAACTTGCAGAAAGCACTGCAACAGCAGAACAAGATCCGCAAACTTGTCATTGGCAACTATATAAAACCTTAAATAGTTCTGGTGTTGGTCTGAGTAAAGTTGACTTAGCACAACTCGAACAGCTGGTAGAACGTTATAATCTAGTACTCAAAAAAGATCCTGTTCAAGGCTTACCTTTAATTGCCTACTACCCTGCTGAACGATTTGTAAATGAAGTGAATATTCTCAATAAAAATAATCCTATTATTTTACAAGCGCACTATGCCTATGAATTAGTACCGATTCCATATACCACCTTTGCACGATTTTTCGAATGGTTTCGCGAAATCAGTGATATTGAAAATGCACAAATCGCACAACTTTTTCAAAGTGTTTTAGCGCAAAAAGAATCTTCAAATCAAAGCGATGAGGATTTTCAAAGTATTTTATTTCAAGCCCGTGCTCAGTTACATGCACCCAGCTTAAAAGCCTTAAAGCAAAGCTTGAGTATTGTCCTTCCTGAAGTCACAGATCTCTATTTAGAGTATCAGCCCAAATTACAACTGATGGTCACTTATAAAAATCAAAGTCTGACTTACTCACAACTGTCGAATACGGTTAAAAATTGGCTGGCCTTAGTCGGTGATTTGGTGCGTCGTATGTGCATACTCAATCCTTTAAGTCTTTATCCTTGTGAAGAAGGTGAAGGCATCTTACTGATTGATCAAATTGATGTTGATTTAGACCAATTTGGCCTTCAGTTAATTCTCGATCGTTTAAATCAAGCCTTTCCTCGTTTACAGATCATTGCCACAGCCAGTCATGAAGAACTGCTTGAGCAAGCCGACGAATATCAATGTTTTAAATTGGACAATAAAAAGCTTTATGAAATTCAGAACAATAAAGTATGGCAAGAATACCAAGATATTTATGCAAACTTGCTCAAAGAAATCCCAGAAACCTCTGAACAAGATTTACTTGAACCCGAACCCAATCTGCCAGTCAATGTTCAACAACTTTTTGAGCAGTTTAAACACCTTACTGAAGAACAAAAAACCGAATTAAAACGTTTAATCCAATCTGGTGATGACCAAGCTTCACATAAGTTCTTATTATAAGAAATAACTCAGCCTAAAGACGTCAATATCAGACAATGAATGATCATTAATCGCATGACACTGTCTTTTATACTCCTTTCTCAAATCATGAATATATTCACGTTCATATTCATTGTTGTATAAAATTCAATACAACATAGATTGATTGTTACAGCATGATTTTCAAGCAGCAAAAAGTCATATGAAGCGTATAATTACAAATGTTTGCGTAAAAAACGACAAAATAAATTGATGTTATTCTACTCATGTAATAAGATGAAAAAATCAATTTAAATTAGATTTTTCAATGCAAATTGATTTTCTAATCGCTTTCTCAAGTTGCGCAACACAACTCATTTTTTAATTACTAATTTAATTCGGCTTTCAAGATTTAAGTTATTGGACTGTTCCTTGCATTCCTCAAATCCTTGAAAGATAAGATTCACATAGGTTTCACGACCTATTCACGACAATGGATACGCGTGTGCTTCCGATTATTATTCTTTTACCATTAATACTTGGCACTATCGTTGTTCTGTGGCTGAAGCAATTCTCTCGCGGGGTAACAGCTTTAGGGGCAATCGGGGTCAGTTTAAGCAGTTTTATCCTGCTACTGACTCAAGCGAAAACAGTATTAAGTGGACAAGCCGTTTTAGAGCAGTGGCAATGGCTACCTCAAATTGGTATTGATTTTAGTTTCCGATTAGATGCTTTAAGTTTAATTTTTTCATTGCTGATCACGGGGATCGGTACACTGATTTATATCTATGCCTATTATTATCTAAACCCGAAAAATTCTCTGAGTAAGCTCTATGCATTGTTGATGCTGTTTATGGCCGCAATGTTGGGCATTTCTTTGTCGAATAATTTAATTATTTTATTGGTTTTTTGGGAATTGACCAGTATTTCATCGTTCTTGCTGGTGGGCTATTGGAGTAACTACGACGCTGCGCAACGTGGTGCACGGATGGCGCTGACCATCACTGGTATGGGTGGCTTAGCCATGCTGGGTGGCTTTATTCTGATTGGTCAAATCGCAGGAACCTATCAAATTGACCAACTCACCATGATGGCGAGTACAATTCAAAATAGTGGTTTATTTGTTCCCGCTTTATTGTTGATTTTATTGGGTGCGTTTACTAAAAGTGCGCAATTTCCCTTCCATTTCTGGCTCCCCAATGCCATGGCAGCACCAACCCCTGTATCCGCCTATCTGCATTCAGCAACTATGGTAAAAGCAGGGATTTTTCTGGTTGCACGCTTATTGCCAATCTTTGTTGGCTCGGCATTGTTCCATAATCTTGTCACCACAATTGGTCTGCTGACCTTATGTATGGCGGCATTTTTTGCCATCTTTAAAGAAGATTTAAAAGGCTTACTGGCTTATTCAACCATCAGTCATTTAGGCTTGATCATGTGCCTTTTGGGTATAGGTTCACCTTTAGCCGTGGCTGCTGCAGTTTTCCATATCATCAATCATGCAACCTTTAAAGCGGCATTATTTATGCTGGCGGGGATCATTGACCATGAGTCTGGTACACGTGATTTAAGAAAGTTAAGTGGACTATGGCAATTTCTTCCATTTACAGCAACATTAACCATGATTACCGCTGCAAGTATGGCCGGTGTACCTTTGACCAATGGCTTTATCTCGAAAGAAATGTTCTTTACTGAGCTATTGGCAAACTTATCTGGTGGCTATGTTGTGTTGGCAGCGATTATCGCTACATTGGCAGGTTTATTTGCGGTTGCTTATTCAGTTCGTTTGGTACATGGTGTGTTTTTTGATGGTGATGTGGGGCGTGATGTTCCCAATAAAAATGCCCATGAGCCGCCAATCGGTATGCGAATTCCAGCAATCATATTGGCAACTTTATGTATTTTAGTGGGGATCATTCCTGCGCTGTTGGTTGAAAACATTGTCAATGCCGGAACACGCGCATCAACACAAATTGCAAGTTTTGAAGGGGTTCATTTAGCCATCTGGCATGGCTTTAATTTACCGTTACTGATGAGCGCAATTGCCTTAATTGGTGGCGTAATTTTCTATTTCGCCATGGCCAAAGGCGGGCGAATTCGTGAAATTGATCTTGATCCACGCTTAGGTCGTTTCCAAGGCAAATTATTATTTGAAGATTTCCTTAAAAATCTCCTGCTGATTTCACGCAAAATTAAGAAAAAAACTGAAACTGGCTCATTACAGAACTATTTATTGTGGATTTTGGCCTTAAGTATTGCCGTGGTTGCCACACCATTGATCAACCAAAATTTAACGACAGGAACACGTGAACTCACACATGCACCCTTTACTGCAATCGTGCTGTGGTTGTTATTGTTCTCTGCCTGCTGGATGATGCTGTGGTTTCACCATGAACGTATCAAAGCGGTTCTGATTAGTGGTGCAATTGGTTTGGTCGTGACAATGATTTTCATCACTCTCTCTGCGCCAGACTTAGCACTGACACAAATTACCGTGGATGTTGTCACAACAGTTCTGCTATTGATGAGTTTATCACTACTTCCTCAATTAACCCCTTATGAGTCCAGCCAAACACGTCGTTGGCGTGACGCAATCATTGCAATTGGTGGTGGTATTGGTATCGGTTGGATTACATGGTTGATCATGACACGTGATCATAATTCGATTTCATGGTTCTTTGTTCAGCAGTCCATTCCTTTAGGTGGCGGCTCAAACATCGTCAATGTCATTTTGGTTGATTTCCGTGGTTTTGATACATTTGGTGAAATTGCTGTATTGGGCATCGCAGCCATTGGTGCACTATGTATGATGGATGGAATGCGGGCACATGGCACCACCATCACTCAAGGTCTGAGCTATCGCTTCAATCCATCTCCGTTGATGTTCCGTATGACGGCTTCATGGGTACTACCGGTTGCGCTTGTGGTAAGTCTGTATATCTTCCTACGAGGACATAATTATCCTGGTGGTGGTTTCATTGCAGGCTTGATTACCTCTATGGCATTGGTCATTCAATATATTGCGATGGGACAAGATCATGCTGAAAAAATGCTACGTGCTCAATCGGGTCGTTTATATGAAATCTGGATTGGTTTAGGGCTGATCATTGCTGGAATTTCAGGCCTTGCATCTTGGTTCTGGGCACGTCCATTTCTCACCAGTGCACATGTTTATGTGGAATCAGGACTGTTTGGCAAATTCCATTTTGCCTCTGCTGCTGGTTTTGATCTTGGCGTATACGTCACGGTTGTTGGTGCAGCAATGCTTCTCATTTCTGTTTTAGGCGACTCCAGACATTCAAGTATGTCTGGTCCAGTACCCAAGGAGTAATGCATGATCAGTTTAGAATTTTTAATTGCATCTGCGATTGGATTATTGGTTGCCTCAGGAATTTATCTCATTCTTCGTGCCCGTACCTTTCCTGTTGTTCTTGGATTGGCAATGATTGGCTATGCAGTCAATATTTTCCTGTTTGCAATGGGAAGAATACAAATCAGTTCACCTGCAATTTTAACTCAAGCGACCAAAGTCACTGACCCTTTGCCCCAAGCCTTGGTATTAACTGCAATTGTTATTGGCTTTGCGACAACTGCTTTTATTGTTCAGTTAGCATTACGCAGTCGTTATGAGTCAGGAACAGACCATGTCGATACCAAAGAGGAACCGAGTAATTTTGACCCACGTGAGGATGAGCCATAATGACCAGCTTTTTAGATTTTTGGTATGCTCACTCTCCAATCCTGAGTATTTTGATTCCTGCATTTACAGGCTTTTTGCTGATTTTATTAGGCAATCCTGGTTCTGGTGCTTTAAAACATGATTGGCGCCAACCTTGGCGTCGTGGCATTAGCTTAATTTCGGTTATCCTTGGACTTGCCACTGCTATTGCTTATCTTATTCAAGCCAATACAGGGAAAATCTTTGTTTATCAACTCGCTGAGTGGTCGGCACCTTTTGGGATTGTCTTGGTACTGGATCGCTTATCCGCGTTAATGTTGGTGCTCACCTACACTCTTGCAGCGCCTGTATTATGGTTTGCCAGCAAAGAATGGGACGAACGTGGTCGTTATTTTCATGCCATGTTTCATCTTCTGTTAATGGGGTTGAGTGGTGCATTCTTAACAGGTGACTTATTTAACCTCTTTGTATTTTTTGAAATATTACTAATGGCATCTTATGTCTTACTGTTACATGGTCAAGGTAAAGCCCGTTTTCAATTAGGTATTCACTACGTCACCATCAACTTACTGGCTTCTGCCCTATTCCTCATCGGTTTAGGCATGATTTATGGCAGTGTGGGCAGTTTGAATATGGCGGATGTCGGCCGTTTATTACCAACCTTGGAACATGATCAACATCGTCTTGCTATAGCAGGTGGTTTGCTTCTATTTGTTGTATTTGGCATCAAAGCAGCGATGTTACCTGTGGGTTTCTGGTTACCAAAAACCTATGCTGTTGCCGCGACACCCGTTGCTGCTATTTTCACTATTATGACCAAAGTAGGTGTGTATGCAATTTTACGGGTCAATGGCACTGTCTTTAATGATGAACTTGGTCAAACGATCTTTAGCAATTACTTATTACCAATTGGTTTAGTAACTTCATTATATGGTGTGATTGGTGCGCTTGCAGCTGAACGCTTACGCCGCTTTGTTGGCTTTATGGTGTTATCCTCAGTCGGAACTATTTTAGTTGCCATTGCCATGTTTAACATAAAAGCATGGACGGCTGGGTTATATTACCTCGTTCACAGTACCATCATTGCGGCCTCATTCTATTTGCTTTGTGGTTGGATTACCTCACAGCGTGGCGCATTCAAAGATCATCTCAAAGTGGCGCCGAAGATGAAGCAAGATAAAGTCATTGCCATAACGTTCTTCCTCATCGCTTTGATAATGGCAGGTTTACCACCATTTAGCGGTTTTTTAGGTAAAGTCTTAATCTTACAGGCAACTGCAAATTTGGCTGCGCAAGGTTGGATTATTGCAATTATCTTGATTGTGAGTTTTTTAAGTATTGTTGCATTTACACGCGTCGGATTTATCTTATTTTGGCGAGCAACAACACCTGAAGACAATCCGAAAGAAGATGCTTATAAAGCCTATCAAGCTTTACCCGAGCAAGCCCCTGTACGTAACGACAAAAGCGTTTACCTATTACTGGCAGGACTGATTGCCTATGTGGTTTGTGCAGCTCCGATTTTAAATTATATTGAAAAAACAGCGTTGCAAATTTCTGATACATCTATTTATCAACACAGTATTTTAAAAATGGATGGGCATGGGGAAACCATTAGTGTACAGCCCTTCGATCCAAACTATGTCCCTGAAACAAAATACAACGGTGAAATGATTGATCAAAATGCACACTATATTCCGTATATTATTAGCCCTGAAACCTTAAAAGGTGAACATATTTCTGAATTTAAACAACGTCAAATTCAGGGACAAGAACAGCAACAACATGTTGAAAATACTCAACTTAAGCCAATGGAGCAATAAATGCAAAATAAATCATTATTCGCTCGTATTTTGCCCCATCCTTTTGTGTCGGTAATTGTGGCAATGAGTTGGCTCATGTTGAATCATAGCGCTGAAAGTTTTGATATTGTTGTAGCGATTAGCTTGGGATTACTCATCCCTAAACTGATTCAACCTTTTATCATTCATACGCCCAATATTCATTGGAAAAGCGCCATTCAATTATTTTTTGTGGTGCTATGGGACATCGTCATCAGTAATATCAAAGTTGCTAAACAAGTCTTAGGTCCAACCAAAAATCTCACCCCGAAATGGTTTCGAGTTCCTTTGGAAACCGACCATGAACATGTTAATACTTTATTGGCGATGATCATTACCACGACCCCAGGTACAGTCAGTGCTGGGATTGATCAAGAACGTGGTGATATTTTGGTTCATGCACTAAGTTGTGATGATGTAGACGCAGAAATTCAAGCGATTAAAGCCCGCTATGAAGTTCCTTTAATCGAAATCTTTGACCTGCAACGAGGAGCACGTTCATGAGTATTTTACCTTATGCACTTGGTATTTGCCTGCTCGCAGTGACCATCTCCATGTTGTTATGTTTGGTCCGTTTGGTGATGGGCCCTTCTATCGTAGATCGATTACTGGCATTGGATACATTGTTTTTAAATGCAACCTGCTTAGTTGTCATTCTTGGCATTTATTGGGCAAGTACCTCAATGTTTGAAGGCGCATTATTGGTTGCAATGCTGGGCTTTGTTTCAACTGCTGCACTGGCTCGTTATTTTACAACGGGTCATGTGGTTGATTAAGGAGAAAGTACATGGAAAATAATATGCAAATTGTCATGGAAATCATCGTTTCATTCTTCTTGATTGTTGGTGCGTTTTTTACTTTGGTGGGTGGCATAGGTATGGTCAAATTACCAGACTTATTTATGCGTCTACATGCACCGACCAAATCCAGTACCTTGGGTTTAGGCAGTTTTTTAATTGCAGGAATGATTTACGCAGCATTTAACAGTCGTTTAGGTTTTGCAGAGTTATTGATCACACTGCTTGCCTTTATTACAGCTCCCGTATCGGCAAATTTGATTGCGCAGGCGGCAATTCATTTACGTCTACGTTCAACCTCTGGTGATGTACCTGAAGCGATTAATCGTCCTTTACCATGGCAACGTCAAAAAATCATAAAACAGTTTAAAGATAAGATTTAATTCATTTTCTGACTGATTGTTGATTGGTTGGTTGGCTAAATTAAATTGGACTGAGTCTAGGTACATACTGACTTAGTCCAATTTAAGCCACAATCAAGCTTAGATCGTCTGAAATACATTATCATCAAACTATATAAACTTTTCACTATAAAATAAGTCTTTGCAATCCTTACTGCTATATTCATTCTCTTTTAAAAAGTCATCTAAGTATGATGTTAGACTCTTCTATACAACATAAATCTAAAATTCAGCCCTAGTCCTCTTCAATGAAATCTGTACAATAAAAATCAGCTAAATAAAAGAGATCAGCGATGTATACAGGTATCGTTCAAGGCTTAGAAAAAGTTGTAAACATCCAACAAGGTGATAATTTTACAACCCTTTATATTTCCAATGAAAATGGCTTTTTAAATGATGTTTTTATTGGCGCCAGTGTCGCAATCGATGGTACATGCCTAACCGCAACAAGTTTTGATGCTGTTGCAAATATAGCCTCATTCGATGTTTCAGCATTGACCACGTCTCTCACCACATTACAATTTTTAAAAATTGGTGATGAAGTCAATATCGAAAGATCTATCAAAGCTGGCATGGAAAACGGTGGGCACAATATTTTTGGGCATATCGAAGGTATGGCAACCATTAAAGATGTGGTTCATACCGGTGAAACACTACACATTGATATCGTTATTCCAGATGACAATATCAAATACTTCTTTAAAAAAGGCTTTATTGGACTGCAAGGTTGTAGTTTAACAGTCAATCGTGTGGATCGGAAAACCAATGAAATTTCAGTGGATTTAATCCCAGAAACCTTACGTTTGACGACATTTAAACATGTCCAAATTGGTGGCAAACTCAATTATGAAATTGACCAAATGACCCGCACTATGGTCGATACTTTAGAAAGTATCCATCAACGTCAGCAAGAAAACTAAAAGAGCCAATCATATAAATTAGCCCTTTGATCTAAAGCATTGTCTTAACTATATAACGGCAGATGAACTTCTTCTTGGAAACTTTCCATTCCATAATCATCTGCCAGCTTTTCTTTCCAGTACGCCACAATCTTCGAATAATCAATTTCATCAGGATGAAAGTCAGATTTGTAATAAGATAAATATTCAGGAATCAGTGAAATCAACATTTTAGAAATCATATATACTCCAAAGATATTTTGCGGCACTTTTGGTAGACTTTTTCTCCAGTCTTGCATAAACAAACGGGTAGCCGAATAAAACGTTAAACTTGCAAAACCCGTAGTCACATTACGCATTACTGTACGACGAGTACGATCATCTTTATAAATCGCCTGATATACATCAAATGCCACTGCACGATGCTCAATTTCTTCGATTGCATGCCATACCCAAAGCTTAACGGCATCATCATCTAGAGTGCTTAAAACTTCAGGGTGACGAAGAATATAGCCGCCCAATAATGCAGTAAAATGTTCAAAAGCTGCGGTAACAGCAAGTTGTAATTTCGGATGTACACTTTTAATCAGTGTATCTCGACGCGCCAACCATGCTTGGAAACTGTCTAAGTTATAATCATCACGGCGCCATGCATCATTGAATTCCGTATGGGCTTTGGAGTGCATGGCCTCTTGACCAATAAATGCTGCAATTTGCGCTTGCAATTTTTCATCCGTGATTTTGTCACGTACATTACGCACACTATGTACAAAGAACTGCTCACCAATCGGAAATGTTGAAGAAAGCGCAGTCAATAAATGTGACATCACAGGAGAATTGGCAAAAAAATGTCTGCGAATTGCTTTTGGGTTAAAGCTTGGTTTACGGACTTTGATACCAATAGCTTTAGGACGATTTAAATATGATTTTTCTGCCGTCGCTTGAACTGTTGACATAAGGATAATCCTACATTTGTCTGAATTTAAGCTATATTGGCACAATCTCAATATTTGTATATTGCAGAATCATCCACACAGTTGACCTAAAATATCATTTTCAAGAAAACACATGGCTCAATTAAAAATCCAAAAAAATTAAAAATATAAGATATTGATAAAATTAAATTTATTAAAAATAAATATATTTATTATCTTCACAAAAAGTGCTTTATCGTTTACACAAAGCCTAAAATCGAGATTTATAAGCATGCTTTTATTGACTTAAATGACATTTTTCAATCAGATTGAATTATGTTTTAATTTTTAAAACAATCACATAGGATCCATTCAAAATTAGAACTCAATTTATAAATATTTATGCTTGCAACGTCATATAAACATTCAAAAAAGCATGTGTTTTATAGAACTCAAACAAACAGGATTCGTCTAGGAATTTTTTGTATAAAAAACAAATTGTTGCTTTAGTGTGATTGGCAAATTTTATGACCAAACCACTCTACTCATCGCCTTTTATAGCTGATTTAATCTTTAAAACTGCTTCTTTTAACGCCATCACTTTGAATTAGCTTTGCGCTGAAAAACCATGTGCCCAAGCAGATAAAGCATCCAGTACAGGAATAAATGTTTGACCAAATGCAGTTAATTCATACACCACTTTGACTGGAGGCTTGTCACCAAATACGGTTCTGGAAATAAAACCATTCTTTTCCAGTTGCTTAAGTTGCAAACTTAAGGTCATTTCTGTGATATCTGGCATATCACGCTTAAGTTGATTAAAGCGTTTTGATTGCTCTTTTAAGTAATAGAGAATCACGGTTTTCCATTTCCCACCGATTAAATCCATCACCATGCTAATCGGACAGTGATAAGTCTTATCGTGAAAGGTCACTTCACATGTATTTTGCTCAGTATTCATTTTTTCATCCAGCTATCAAAATGGATAGTTATTGTACATAAAAACTATAATATTTATATTCACTATAATTTTTATAGTTGGAAAAACCAAGATGGCATTACTGATTTTAGCGCATCCCAGTTTTACTGAATCTGTCGCAAATAAAACCATTGTCGATGAATTATCAAGAACTCAAACTGATTTAGAAATTCGTCATATTCATGATTTATATCCAGATTATCAAATTGATATTGCTGCTGAACAAAGCGCGCTATTAAGACATGAGCTGATTATTTTACAATGTCCTATGTACTGGTTCAGTATACCTGCCATTTTAAAAATTTGGTTTGATCAGGTATTTACACATCAATTTGCCTATGGTTCTAAAGGAGACAAGCTTAAACATAAAAAGCTTTTGCTGAGTATGACCATTGGTCAACCTGAGCAGAATTTTAATACGGAACAACAGCATTCATTATTGGAGGACTTTTTATCTCCAATTCAAAAATCAGCGCTTTATACCGGAATGGAATATTTAAAACCCGTGTTCTTATATAATATTTCAACTGTTTTAGGGCATACACATGCTGAAATAAGAACTCGAGCAAAACAACATAGCTTAAAGTTAAATCATTATCTGCAAATGATTGACTCAAATTAATTTTTTGAGTTTGCTGCATTAAAAAGCCCGCATGACTGCGGGCTCTTAAATAGCTGTTATTTAGTATCTAAAAATTAAACATCAAGATAATCCAAAATCCCTTCAGCAGCTTCACGACCTTCCCAGATTGCAGTCACCACCAAATCAGAACCACGTACCATATCTCCACCCGCAAAGATTTTTGGATTAGAGGTTTGGAATTTGAATTGTTGTTTTTCAGCAGCAATGACTCGGCCAGAACCATCTAGCCCAATATTTGCACCAGCAAACCATTCTGCTGGGCTAGTACGGAAACCAAAAGCCAGTAATACCGCATCTGCGGGTAAAACTTCTTCAGATCCTGGAATCGGCTCAGGACTACGACGACCACGGCTATCTGGGTCACCCAACTGGGTAGTCACAACTTTTACACCCGTCACTTTACCATTTTCACCGACGATTTCGATCGGCTGACGGTTGAACTGGAAGTCCACCCCTTCTTCACGCGCATTCTTCACTTCTCGACGTGAGCCTGGCATATTTTCTTCATCACGACGGTAAGCACAGGTTACTGATTCTGCGCCCTGACGGATTGAAGTACGGTTACAGTCCATTGCCGTATCACCACCGCCTAGAACGATGACTTTTTTGCCCTGAACACTGATGTATTCAGACGGGTCTTTTTCCCATCCTTGTGTGCGGTTAACATTTGCAATTAAGAAATCAAGTGCATCATAAACACCATCAAAATCTTCACCTGCAAAACCACCTTTCATATAGGTATAAGTTCCCATACCCATGAATACAGCATCATAGTCTGCAAGCAGTTGGTCAATCGTAATATCTGTACCAATTTCAGTATTTAAGCGGAATTCAACCCCCATACCTGTGAAAATTTCACGGCGGCGTTTCATCACGTCTTTTTCCATTTTAAATTCTGGAATACCAAAAGTAAGCAATCCACCAATTTCAGGACGCTTGTCAAATACAACAGGTTTTACCCCATTACGCACTAAAATATCTGCACACCCTAAGCCTGCTGGACCTGCACCGATAATGGCAACTTTTTTGTTGGTCCATTTTACCGATGACATATCTGGACGCCAGCCCAAAGCAAAGGCGGTATCATTGATATATTTTTCTGCATTACCAATGGTCACAGCACCAAAACCATCATTCAGGGTACAAGCACCCTCACATAAACGGTCTTGTGGACATACCCGACCACATACTTCTGGCAAGGTATTGGTTTGATGGCAAAGCTCAGCCGCTTGGAAAATACGTCCTTCTGCAATCAGTTTTAACCAGTTTGGAATATAATTATGTACAGGACATTTCCATTCACAATATGGGTTACCACAGCCTAAACAACGGTGGGTCTGGTTTGCTGCAACTTCCGCTGTAAAAGGTTTATAAATTTCCACAAACTCTGCTTTGCGGACATTAATATCTTTTTTCTCTGGATCTTGGCGTGCTACATCCAGAAATTGAAAGTCATTATTCAGGCGTTCAGCCATGTCTCTCTCCGTGGGTGAGCGTGGATAACTTCATTCGCTTGTGTATATCTGCGAAGTTATCCACACCTACCTAAAATTTGAGTAGTGGAATTATTGTGGATCTGCTTGAGTTGTTTTCAAAAGCGTTTGTAAATTAGCCGCTTTTGGTTTCACAAGCCAGAATTTACGGCTATAGAAATCAAACTCGTTGCGAATCTTGTACGCCCAAGCACTACCTGTTTCAGCAATGTGTTCATCTAAGATACGAAGTAAGAATTCTTGATGTTCTTCCATCGCTTCTGTAGAAATACGGTTTAATTCAATCAATTCGTGGTTGTAGTAATCAACAAAGTCGTTATCCAAGTCAAGTACATAAGCAAAACCACCGGTCATACCTGCACCAAAATTGTGTCCAACTTTACCCAGTACAGTCACGATACCGCCTGTCATATATTCACAGCAATGGTCGCCTGCACCTTCAATGACGGCAAACGCGCCAGAGTTACGTACAGCAAAACGCTCGCCCGCTGTACCCGCAGCAAATAATTTACCGCCTGTTGCACCATACAAACAGGTATTGCCGATAATTGCCGTTTCTTGAGTTTGGAATGGTGAACCTTTTGGTGGGAAGATCGATACTCGACCACCTGCCATACCTTTGCCCACATAGTCGTTTGCATCACCTTCAAGGCTGATATGCAAACCACCAGCATTCCATACACCCAATGACTGACCCGCAGTTCCTTTTAAATTCACTTTAACAGGATGTGCTTCCATACTGAGGTTGCCATAACGTTTGGCAATTTCACCTGAGAGACGCGCACCAATTGAACGGTCACAGTTACCCACGGTAAAATGGAACTCACCACCAGTACTTGCTTCAATCGCTGGTAGCATTTCTGCCACCATTTTTTCGGCAAGAATACCCTTATCAAATGGTTCATTGCCTTGTACTTGGCAATATTGCGCTTTGCCTTCCGCAGATGGGTGTGATTCTAACAATGCACTTAAATCTAAATGCGCATGTTTATCCGTTTCACCCGGCAACATCTCAAGTAGATCAGTACGACCGATCAAATCTTTCAATGATGCAACACCTAAAGCCGCCAACCATTCACGTGTTTCTTCCGCAATAAAGTGGAAGAAATTAATCAGCATTTCTGGCTCGCCAATATAATGTTCTTGACGTAAATGATCTTGCTGAGTTGCCACACCTGTTGCACAGTTATTTAAGTGACAAATACGCAGATATTTACATCCAAGCGCGATCATTGGGGTAGAACCAAAACCAAAGCTCTCCGCACCCAGAATCGCAGCTTTTACTACATCTAAACCGGTTTTCAAGCCACCATCGGTTTGTACACGTACTTTACCGCGCAGGTCATTAACACGAAGTGCTTGATGCGCTTCTGAAAGACCCAATTCCCATGGCGAACCAGCATGGTGAATAGACGATAAAGGTGAAGCAGCTGTACCACCGTCATATCCAGAAATGGTAATGAAGTCTGCATAGGCTTTTGCAACACCTGCTGCAATTGTCCCCACTCCTGGCTCCGATACTAGTTTTACAGATACCATGGCTTGTGGATTGACTTGCTTTAAGTCAAAGATCAGCTGCGATAAATCTTCAATAGAATAAATATCATGGTGCGGTGGTGGTGAAATCAAAGTCACCCCTGGAACCGAGTAGCGTAAACGTGCAATTAATCCATTCACTTTACCGCCAGGTAACTGACCGCCTTCACCAGGTTTTGCACCTTGCGCTACTTTGATCTGTAACACTTCAGCAGAGGTTAAATATGCTGGTGTTACACCAAAACGACCTGAAGCAATTTGCTTAATTTTAGAGTTACGGATGGTACCATAACGTGCAGGATCTTCACCGCCCTCACCTGAGTTCGAACGACCACCGATCGTATTCATTGCGATCGCAATGGCTTCATGTGCCTCTGGTGACAATGCACCTAAAGACATACCAGCAGAGTCAAAACGTGGCAGGATTTCTTCAACTGATTCAACTGCTTCTAAAGGAATAGAATGATCAGTTTTTAGTTTCAATAAGTCACGAATCGTCGCAATTGGACGTGTATTCACCAATTCTGCGTATTCTTTAAAGTCAGCATAATTACCTGAACGTACAGATTTATGCAACGCATTGATCACATCAGGATTAAATGCATGGTATTCCTTATCAAACACAAACTTGAGCAAACCACCTTGTTCAATTGGCTTACGTGCTTTCCAAGCAATGTCTGCTAGTTTTTTCAAGTCATTTTCAAGGTCAATAAATGTTGCACCTTTAATACGGCTTGGCACCCCTGTAAAGCACTTACTAACAACTTCTTCAGATAAACCTACTGCTTCAAATAACTGCCCACCACGATAAGATGCGACTGTTGAAATCCCCATTTTTGAAAGGACTTTAAGTAAACCTTTATCAATACCTTTACGGAAGTTCGCTTGGGCATGAATTGGATCACCTAATAATTCACCTTTAGCAATCAAATCATTGATCACATCGTAAGCCAAATATGGATAAATCGCAGTTGCACCAAAACCTAAGATTACGGCAAACTGATGCGCATCACGGGCAAGTGCTGTTTCAACAATGATGTTTGCATCGGTACGTAAACCAGCATTAATCAAGAAGTGATGAATTGCACCAGTCACCATTGCAGCATTTGCGGGTAAAAAGCCTTCACGGATTTTACGATCTGAAATGACCAATAAGGTTTTGCCATCGCGAATCGCCTGTGCTGCTTCTTCACAAATACGTGAGATTGCGGCTTCAAGACCTTCAGCCACAGGGTAATTCAAATCGATATCTGCAATTTCGTAACCTTTACGGCCAAGGGTACGAATCTGATGCATTTTAGAATTTGAAAGGACTGGGCTCGATACAATTAAACGATCTGCGTGCTCTGGGCCTTGTTCAAATACATTTTGCTCACGCCCAAAACATGTTTCCAATGACATGACTATTGATTCACGTAATGGGTCAATCGGTGGATTAGTCACTTGCGCAAATTGCTGACGGAAATAATCTGTCACATGACGTACTTGACGAGACAATACCGCCATTGGTGTATCATCACCCATTGAACCTACCGCTTCCTGTCCACTTTCAGCGATTGGACGAAGCAGTTGATCACGCTCTTCAAATGTGACCATGAACATTTTTTGAGCTGCTTTTAGGTCATCGCCTTTTAAGCCTTGATCACATAAATATTCTTCAAGCTCTGGACTACCTTGCAAGCGAACTGAGTTTTCACGTAACCATTCACGGTAAGGACGCATTTTTTTCAGATGATTACTCACATCTTTGGTATCCAGCAATTTTCCAGTCAACGTATCAATTACAAGAATTTGACCAGGGCCCACACGGCCTTTAGAGATCACATCTTCAGGTTCATAACCCCACACACCAATTTCTGATGCCAAAGTGATATAACCATTTTTAGTAATCACCCAACGTGCAGGGCGTAAGCCATTACGGTCTAGCATACAAATTGCATGACGACCATCTTGGATCACCAGACCTGCTGGACCATCCCAAGCTTCCATATGCTTAGAGTTAAATTCATAAAATGCACGTAAATCCGCATCTAATGTTTCAACGTTTTGCCACGCTGGTGGAACAAGCATACGTAATGCACGGAATAGATCCATGCCACCACCCACAAGTAGCTCAAGCATATTGTCCATACTTGATGAATCTGAACCAGTACGATTTACAATCGGATTCAACTCAGTAATGCCTGGTAATAATGGGTTTTCAAATTTTGGTGTACGTGCTACTGCCCAGTTACGGTTTGCAGTAATGGTATTAATTTCACCATTATGTGCCAAATAACGGAAAGGCTGTGCCAATGGCCAACGTGGTAAAGTATTGGTCGAGAAACGCTGATGGAATACCACAATGTGTGAATCTAAACGTTCATCGGCAAGATCTGTATAGAATTCTGCAATATATGCAGGCATCATTAAGCCTTTATATGTAATCACTGTAGAGCACAGTGTTGTCACATAAAAATATGGATCTGTTGTTAATTGTTGTTCTGCACGACGACGTGCCATAAGTAACTTACGGTTAAATTCAACCTCAGTCACACCCATTGGGCAATTTACAAAAATTTGTTCAAATGCAGGTAAAGACTGCATTGCGATTGAACCCAATGCATCATTATTGGTAGGAACTACACGCCAACCAATGACTCGACAACCTTCTTCTTCAATTTCATGGGTTAGAATTTGCTTTGCATGGGCCGCAAGTGCTGGATCTAAATTTAAAAATATAGTCCCTACTGCAAAAATTTCACTCAGTGTAATGTCACTGATTTTTTTTGCTTCTTCACGGAAAAATGCTTTAGGCATAGCCAAGAGCAAACCACAACCATCACCGGTCTTACCATCTGCGGCAATACCACCACGGTGCGTCATACAGCTTAGACTATGAATTGCGGTCTTGACTAAGTCATGACTCGCATCACCCTGCATATGGGCAATCAAGCCGAAACCACAGTTATCTTTAAACTCATCCGGTTGGTATAAACCTTGAGCGGGAGCTACAGTGTTAGGCGATGGCATGTGCATAGCGTACCCTTCTTTCTACATAGGCCCATGGGAGGGCGAAAAACATTCGAACACTAAATTACGATTTTTAAGTATTTTCTTATCCCAAGTAAACCACTTAGACAGAATCGAATACCAGTCTGTTTTTACTTTAATTGCAAGATTGTTTTACAACTTCCGCACTGAAATAAAGCACTCAACCAGACTTAAATCGCACACCAACTGAATCATTTCGCTCCAAAACAGGGACAATCAACTCAATTAGCGCAACAATAAAGCAAAAAATATGCCAAATTTTATTTTTGTTCACCAAATCACTAAAAGATAGTGAAATAAAGATATTCTTTAAAATTCTAAGCTTCTTATAAAGGCATATATAGCACCATTTTTGTGCAAATATAAAATTAAATAATTAATTTCGCTTCATTTTAGAGCTTATTTTAATTAAAAGGGTCACTTACCTCATGCTCAGTTGGCTTTTTATCAGAAGAATTGCCTGCTGGCTCTTTTGTATTGCCTGAAGTCTGTGCATGAGATTGCGACTTTTGTACATCCACTACATTGCCAGATGCATCACGACGAGTGATTGTAGTTTTGGTGGTCTGGTTCGTAGGAGTTGAACCTGTTAAAGATGACAATGCCGATTTTGCTTGCGCCAGTAGTGTTTCATCAACAACAGGCAAAGGTGCAGACTTTAACTTCACTTGATAGAGTTTATTTGTACCTGCCATTTCATCTGAGCCTAGATCATTGACTAAAGGAATGTATTTTTCAAACTGAATGGCCTGCGGATGTATAGATGCTGGTAATTTTAAATTTAACTGTCGTAACTGATTTTTCGCCTGCTCATCACTTTTAAATACGCCATAGGCTAAAACATATTGCTCTGTTTGATCTTCACCACTTAAACGAAAATAAATAAAATTTTTACGATCCGCTTGTTTTTGTAAAAACCCAAGAATGACATCTTCATCTGAGGTTTTAAATAGTTCTATCATCCAAGCTTTCTTATTTTCTTGAAAAAATTTTGTACCACGAAACTCTACATCATGGTTACCTGCAGTCACGATACGTGTGGTCATTTCAAGTGGGCGCACCTCATCCATCAAAGCACCTAAGTGCGATGTCGCAGCAACTTTTTCAGGCTGAATTTGAACTTGTGCCTCTTCGATAGGATTGACGACAGTGACTAGATCTTTCGTGTCAGTCACTACCCAAAAAATCAGTGCTACCAAAAGACAGATTAATCCACCAACCAACCAAATATATTGTCGAATATTTTGCCAATTTGTACGAATTGCTGCCATTTGGAACTAACCTTTTCTATATCTGATTCGCGAGAATCGCTTGTTTCATCAACTCGACATCAAAATCTTTGGTTATGATGGCTTGTCCGAGTTGTTTTATCAATATTAAACGAAGTTGACCATTTAATACTTTTTTATCATGTGACATATATGCCAAAAATTCATCAAGCGGAATTTTAGGACATGCTACAGGTAATTGGGCACGTTGTATGATTTTTTTTGTACGTTCCAGATCATCGTGTGAAATCCACCCCATACGATAAGATAAATCAGCAGCCATCACCATACCCGTTGCAATCGCTTCTCCATGCAACCAAACTCCATAGCCTAGATACGATTCAATAGCATGCCCAAAAGTATGACCTAAATTCAATAAAGCGCGTTCGCCTTGTTCTTTCTCATCATTAGCCACAATTCTTGCTTTATGTGCACAAGAACGATAAACCGCTTCAGCCAAGAATTCTGGATCTTGGGCAATCAGCCCATCCATATGATCTTCTAACCATGTTAAAAATTCTAAATCACCCAATAGCGCATATTTAATCACCTCTGCCAAACCAGCTGAAAGCTCACGTTCAGGCAGTGTTCTGAGTTGTGCCATATCAGCCAAAACCACTTGAGGTTGCTGAAATGCACCAATCATATTCTTACCTAATGGGTGATTAATTCCTGTTTTTCCACCAACACTCGAATCAACTTGAGATAATAATGTGGTCGGAACTTGAATAAAATATACGCCTCGCTGGAAACAAGCTGATGCAAAACCTGCCATGTCACCAATCACTCCACCACCTAGAGCTAAAACCGTACAATCACGATTAAAACCAGCTTGAAGCAAAGCATCAAAAATCAAATTGAGGTGCTGAATATCTTTATATTTTTCACCATCAGGCAAAACACATGTTGTAACCTGCTTACCCAGTTGTTGAATTGCATCAACATAGTGCGATAAATATAAGGGCTGAACTGTGGTATTTGTAACAATCATAACTTGATGTCCCTTAATATAAGGTTCAAGCAATTCTTGCGGATTCAAATGACTACCAATAAAAATTGGATAACGACGTTCACCCAGTTCAACATGTAAAGTTTGCATGATTCTGCCAAATAACAATGAATGATAATTTACTGACTAAATAATTTCTTTTGAAACGATTAACTGCAATATTCTCAGCGCTAAATCTCGCGCAGCTCCCTGATTCGTTTCAATAATATAATGCGCGACATCTCTATACAGTGGATCTCGTGCTTTAAGTAGATCCTTTAACTTTTGCTCAGGATTCTCAACTTGTAATAAGGGGCGATTTTTATCTCGATGCGTACGTAATAATTGGATTTCTACAGGCGTATATAAATAAATCACAATACCTCTATGTTTGAGATATTCCCGATTCATGGCTTGAGTCACTGCACCGCCACCTGTTGCAACCACTAAGTTTTTTTTTGATGTGAGTTCATCAATCACGATAGTTTCTCTTGTACGGAAACCTTGTTCGCCTTCTTTTTCAAAAATCCAAGGAATAGATGCCCCAGTTTTTCTTTCTATTTCATGATCGCTGTCTAAAAACTCACGACTTAACAGTTCCGCTAGATGCCGACCAACTGTTGTTTTTCCTGCTCCCATGGGCCCTACCAAATAAATATTCGGTAGGGTTTCCAACTCTTTGCTTGGCAAGGAGTCACCTATTGAATTGCTTTCATTGAAAGTATATTAATGATTTCTCGTACGACTGTCATTAACAATTCTTGGTGTCACAAAGATTAGTAATTCTCGTTTATTATCAGACTTAACATCTTTTCTAAATAATCGACCAAGATATGGAATATCTCCTAAAAATGGAACTTTGGTTTGGCTATTTTTAGTTTCTTGTTCAAAAATCCCCCCTAGCACCACTGTTTCGCCATTATCAACCAATACATTGGTATTAATTTCATTTTTATTAATTGCAACATTTCCATTTACTACTTGACCTGCTGAATCGCTTGTGACGTTGAGCTGCATTTGGATTTTTCCATCCGGGGTAATACTCGGTGTCACATCTAGACTTAACAAAGCATCTTTAAATTCAGTCGTTGCAACTGCACTCCCCCCTGCTGTTTGAGTTGATTGATACGGAATTTGTTGACCAGATGCCACTTTGGCCTTTTGTTTATCCGCAGTCATTACTTTTGGCGTTGAAATCACTTCACCATAACCATCAGCCTGTAATGCTGATAACTCTAGATCCAACATAAAATCAGAAAGACTAATTAGACCAAATGCAATTTTACTTGCACCGGGAGTCGTCACGCCAAGATCTACATTTAAATTATCAGGGCGTGTAATAGTATATTTGCCATTACTATCTGGGGTTTTTAAATCCCAAAGTGTTTGATCACTTCCCCCAACAAGTAAGTCATTATTCTTGGTAACCCCTTGAGATAAAATCCCCCACTTTACCCCCATTTCTTTAGTAAAATCTGTTGTTGCCCGAACAATTCGCGCTTCAACCATGACTTGTTTTACGGAAATATCTAGTAAATCAACCATTTTACGGATTTGGTCAATTTTTACGGCTGTATCTGTAATAATCAGTGTATTTGTCCTAGCATCTACAGTAACCGTACCTCGAGGACTTAATAAACTTCCTACATTATTTCCATATGGATCTAAATTATTTAAATCCAAACTATTAGAACTATTTGTATTTGAATTATTTGTATTTTTAGAATTTTTACCTTCTGTGATTAATTTCTCGATATCCGTAGCTTTAGCATAATTCAACTGAATATATTCAGTTTGGATTGGTGCTAATTTAACACTTTGAGCTAAAGCCTTTGCTTCATCTTCTTCTGCCTTAATTAGCTCAGTTACAGGTGCAATCCAAATTACGCTGCCATTGCGACGCTTATCCAAGTTTTTTGTTTTCAAAATGATATCTAAGGCCTGATCCCAAGGTACGTCTTTTAGACGCAAAGTAATATTACCTTGAACTGAATCTGCTGCCACCATATTGATACTAGTAAAATCAGCAAGTAGCTGTAGAACACGTCGTACTTCTATATCTTGAAAATCAAGCGAGATTTTCTTACCCGTATAAGACTGACTTGAATTTGGACGATTTGTTTTGCTTTCTGCGGGACGCTTTAAACTCACTGTCAATTTGTTTTCAGCTTGGAAAGCCATATATTCATAGCTACCACTTGATTGAATGGTAATGACGCCATTTGAACCGTCATTATAAGCATCTACAGAAGAAACTGGCGTTGCAAAATCATTCACATTTAAACGACGGATTAAATGCGCTGGGATTTTATTTCCCAAAGTTCGAATAACAACTTTACTGCCTTGTTGTTGTACATCTACAGGCGTATTTGCACCTGAGAGATTCACAATAACCTGTCCTTCTCCAGAAGCCCCACGCTGAAAACCGATATCTGCAATGCCTTGATTTTGCTTATTCAGCGAAGATGCAGCATAAGTGGGTAATGCAGTCGCTTGATTAGCATTATTATTAATTTTTAAAATAAAAGTATTCCCTTCAACACGCGTTGTAAAAGAACCACTATTTTTTAAATTTACGGTTAAGCGTGAACGTTGATCATCGGCCGCAACATCCACCGTAGACGCTTCTTCACTTGCCACAGCAATGGATGATTGATTGATCGTTTGCTTCGCCTGATCAAAGTCCAAAATCAGTCGAGATGGATTGTCCAATTGATAGGCTTGAGGCTGTGGAGGTAAACCATTAAACATGACACGAATTTCTGTACCTTGCCCTGGTATTTTCATTGGTACAATATTGGTCATAGTTGTTTGCGCTATTGCAACCTGCATAATCGCAATTGACACTGCCGCCATAGTAAATTGACGAAGTTGACTATTCATAAACTTACCATCCCCGTTAAAGATATTTTTCAAACTCTTTTTCATTTTTATTCCTTTATTCCGTTTTTAATCTATTGGACCGATTAGAACTAGACTTCGTGGTCTTTCTATATAACCGTCTCGACCATCTGGAACAATTTCCAATAAATCAATACGGGTAGGCGTAATTTCAATAATTCGCCCCTGATTCATCCCCATGTAATTCCCACGTTGTACCCGCTCAACCTCGCCATCAGGTGTTTTAATCAAACCCACTGTCTGCCCAACTGTTCCTTTCATACTTCCTTTTAGTGTTAATGACTCTAAAGGATAACTTTCAAGTGGTTGTGGCTGTCTTGAAAAATTAGGGTAGACTTGCTTACCTGACTTAACTTTCAACTCATTTGCCAATGAGTTCGGTAAAAATGGGCTACGTAATTGTTGAGCTGAATAATTAAAACTTGGTACCGGATTAAATACTGGCGCAGGCTCAATCGGTAATGGTTGCTGATTTCGAATATTTGCCATCTCTTGATTTACGGCATCAATTCGAGAATCACACCCCACCAACAGCACCGCACATGAGATTCCACAAACTATTTTAATGAGCTGCTTCATTGTGGCTTCCCTCCTTGCTGAGGTGTCGTTGTCTTCTGTGCAACAGCATTCGAAGATTTATTTGTTTTCTGCTCATCGGCTCCAATATAACGATACGTTTTTGCTTTAATGGTATAGTCAATCACCGGCACATCAGATTTATTATCTTGACTTGGTGTTCCTGTAATTGTGAAATCATGCAAAGTCACAATACGAGGTAATGCCGCCAGACTACTTACAAAACTGCCAAATGAATGATAATCCCCTGTTGCATCAATCGAAATCGGCTGCTCAATAAAGAACTCCTGCTTCACTTCTGGTTCTAATTTGATATTTTTAAATTTCAAACCAGAACTCACCCCTGTCACGTTAATATCTTCAACCAGACTTGGAATTTCAGTTTCTTTGGGAAGCTGTTCTAATTGCTGATTGAAGTTCGCTTCCATTTGTTGTAATTGCGCTTGATATTGCTGCAAATTTCGTAATTTGGAATCTTTTTCTTTAAACTCATTTAATAAGTTTTGTTCAACTGTACGTGCTTGGTCAATTGCCTCTAATTTAGGTCTAATTGCTAAAAAATAACCAATTGCACAAACCAAGAAAAATAAGAAGACCCAACATGTTACTTTAACGGATAAGGGCCAAGTGCCATAGTTATTCATATCCAAAGTATTGAATTGTTGTAAAAATTTCTCAAAAGTCATCTTGTTCTTTTTTGGAGCATCATTTACAGATGAATCTAATTGCTCAAAATCTTCTCGACTCATTTTGCCCCCCCAGCAGCTGGAACTTGTTCAGCTTTAGTTGTATCTGCATCTGTAGTTGCAGCTATTTCACCGATATCTACAGTCACAACAAAACTTCCATATGATTCTTCCACACGAGGAATAACCGAAGTTTGCCCTTTATTTTTATTTTCATCTGCGGCTAAGAACGAGTTCATAAACGCATTTCGATACCATTCAGAAGCTTCTAAGCCACGTAGCAATTCAGCAACTGTGTTTGGGCTCTCTGCTTTTCCTTCAATCGTAAACTTATCACCTACACGACTAAATTTTGTGATGTACATTTGTGCAGGAACAATACGGACTAATTCATCAACTAAGCGAACAATCACAGGACGCTGACCCTGTAAGCCTTGAATAAGTTTCATACGCTCAATAATTGCATTACGGCGCTCTTGCAAACCATCTAAAGTTTTGAGTTGCGTATCTAAATTTTGATTGGTACTGGTCACCAATTGATTAGCCTGCTCTTGATCTTGTAACTTATGATCAAAATAGAACCATGCCAATAACACGGAAACTAAACCAATCAGTGCAACCCCAACACATATCGCAACAAATTGCTTTTTCTTCTGTTCTCTTAGCTCATCACGCCAAGGGAGTAAGTTAATCTTTGCCATTAATCAAAACTCCTTAACGCCAAACCACACGCAACCATTAGAGAAGGTGCATCATTTTCTATTTTTCTTAAGTCAATTTGTGGTGAAAATCCCATCTGCAAGAAAGGATTTGCAATCGTGACGCGATAGCCTAGTTTTTGTTGTAATAATTTTGCCAAACCAGGAATATTAGCATTCCCACCAGCCAGTAAAATATGATCAATCTCATTAAACTGAGAAGATGAAAAGAAAAACTGTAATGAACGAGCAGCTTGTTGTACAACTGCTTCTAAAAACGGCATTAAAACTTCTGTTTCAAAATCATCAGGTAAAGTCCGATCTTTTTTGGCACGACCAGCTTCGTCATAAGACAAACCATAACGGTTCTGTACATCTTGAGTCAGCTGCTTGCCACCAAAAACTTGTTCTCGGGTATAAATGATCTTGCCATTTTGCATCACAGACAAAGTCGTCATGGTATGACCAATATCTAGAATACCCACAAGATTTACACCAATTGGCAAGGTATCAGAAAAGACATCAAAAGCACGCTCAATTGCATAGCTTTCTACATCTGCGATTTTGGGTGACAAGCCTGCGATTTCTAAAACTTCAACACGAGAATCGATATTTTCTGCACGTGTTGCAACGAGTAATACATTGACTCGATTTGGATTTGCTAGCTTATCTTTTAAAACTTCAAAATCTAAACTGACTTCATCTAATGGAAAAGGAATATATTGTTCAGCATCCATTCGGATCTGAACTTCTCTCTCCTCATCCGACATATCTGCATCCATTTCAATGATTTTGTGAATCACCATAGAAGTAGGTACAGCAACCGCGACATTTTGTGATTGAGGATTGGCAATATTGACTGCCCTTTCCAACGCATCAGCCACTGCTTCAGGATTAAGAATGTTTTTTTCAACAACACTCCCATCCAGCAGAGGGCTTAACCCATAACTTTCAACCCAGTAACGACCGTTCTTAACAGAGAGCTCTAAAATCTTTACAGTAGTAGAACTAATATCTACTCCTATTAACCCCTTATTTGGCTTACGATATAGTCTAAGCACGATTGAATTCCTATTATTTTTTTATCCCCAATAAATAACACAAACTGACTGCATTTGGTCTTAATTTTTTACAGATACAATATCCCATCTAACAATCCGTCACATGAGAAGCTATACTGAACGCAATTAGTTTGCCATTAGCTATTATTAAAACTTACTTGTTATGAAAAAGCTATCTTGTTCAGGTTATATTCATCCCTTTTTTTTGCTGATTATCATTATTTTAGTCGCAATTCCGATGGGCTTTTATGGAATGTATCTATATATCGCGCCATCACTACCAGAAATGAGCTCTTTAAAAAAGGCGCCATTGCTTAAACCTTTGCAAGTTTATTCAGCAGATAATCAGCTGATCGCTGAATATGGTGGCAAGCTTTCGGTCCCTGTTGAGTACAATCAGATCCCTCCTCATTTCATTCACGCCTTCCTTGCTGCCGAAGACTCTTCTTTCTTCGAACATAGCGGGATTAGCTTTAAAGGCTTAGGTCGAGCAGTGAGTGAAAGTGTAACTGGGTCAAATGTACAAACAGGTGGCTCAACAATTACCATGCAGGTTGCTAAAAATTATTATTTATCACCTGAACGGACGCTAAAACGCAAACTTACAGAAGTATTTTTGGCACGTAAAATAGAACAAAATCTATCGAAAGAAGAAATTTTGTCTTTATATGTCAATAAAATCTTTTTAGGTAAAAATGCGTATGGTATTGCTGCTGCTGCAAAAATTTACTATGACAAAAGTTTAGATCAACTCAGTGTTGCTCAAATGGCCATGATTGCAGGTCTACCTAAAGCACCGTCAAAATATAATCCTGTGGTCAATCCTGAACGTGCATTAGAACGTCGTAACTGGATTCTAGGTCGTATGTTACAACTCGGCTATCTCAAACAAGTAGAATATGAAAAAGCCGTAGCTGAACCAATTAATTTGAGTATGCCTGATCGAGGCCTAAGTAATCGATTTCCCTATGTAGGAGAAATGGTTCGGTCAGAACTGGTAGAAAAATTTGGCGATCAAGCAATTGATTCAGGTTATAAAGTTTATACAACTGTAAACAGCCAACGCCAACAATATGCGGAAGATGCTGTACAAAAAGGCTTGGAAGATTATGATCGGCGTCATGGATGGCGCGGTGCTGAAGCTCATGACAAACCGTTAAAAGAATTTATTCCTTATGCCAATACCTACCCTGCTGAAGTCATCAAAGTAGGCAGCAATAGTTTTGATGCCAAAATGCAAGATGGTTCAACAGTGACAGTACCTTGGTCTGGTATGTCTTGGGCAAGAAAATATATCAATGCCAATGCAGTGGGTGGAGCACCAAGCCGTGCTTCACAGATTGTAAACGTCAAAGATATTATTCGTTTACGTCCCAATGATAGTAAAACAGCGTGGTCATTGGTTCAAACGCCGAAAGCACAGGGTCAACTCATCGCTATCAACCCGAACGATGGTTCAATTGAAGCTGTGGTGGGTGGATACAACTTTTACCAATCTAAATTTAACCGCGCAATACAAGGCTGGCGTCAACCTGGTTCAACCATTAAGCCATTCGTATATGCCCTTGCACTTGAACGCGGGATGACCCCTTATACCATGGTGAACGATAGCCCAATTACGATTGGTCGTTGGTCACCGAGAAACTCAGATGGTCGTTATTTGGGTATGATTCCTTTACGACGTGCGTTGTACTTATCTCGTAATACAGTATCTGTACGTTTATTACAAAGCGTCGGTGTAGAACGTGCTCGTCAATTATTGATGGATTTTGGCCTACAAGAAGATCAAATTCCACGAAACTTCACCATCGCTCTTGGTACTCCGCAAGTACTTCCTGTTCAAATGGCTACAGGATATGCCGCAATTGCCAATGGTGGATATCGGATTCAACCACATTTCATCAGTCGTATTGAAGATGCTTATGGAAAAACCATTTACGAAGCAGCGCCTGAATATGCGTGTATTCCATGTATCAATCAAAAAGAAACTGTTGCAGATGCAGAAGCAATCACTCCTGATGATGAAGTTATTAAAGGTGCAAACCTTACAGTAGATGAGACTCAACCCCCACTAAGTAAGGAAGAGCAAAGTAAATATCGCCAAGCGCAACGGATTTTAAAATCACAATCTGCTTTTGATATGGCAAATATTCTTCGTGATGTCATTGTACATGGTACAGGTCGTGCAGCGCTTAAAATTGGTCGCGATGACATTGGCGGTAAAACGGGTACAACCAATGATGCTAAAGATGCTTGGTTTGCTGGCTTCAACGGCAAATTAGTCGCGATTGCTTGGGTCGGTTTTGACCAACCTTCAACACTTGGTCGTCGTGAGTTCGGTGGGATCGCAGCACTTCCAGTCTGGACTGGCTTTATGGGTAAAGCCTTAAAAGACACGCCATCTGCTTGGGTACATTTTGATAAAAATGCCAAAGCACCAATTTCTCGTGAAGAACGCAACCAAACACAAGTTGAAGGCGCTACTCAAAACGAAGGCTATGGTTCATCACCACCTTTAGCCCGTCCAATCTTCAAACCTGCACCTGTTACACCATCACGTAATTCATCAAATGACTTTGAAGACCTACCTGATGAGGGTTCAGATCAACCGCTAAAACCGAACAAAGTAGCCCCTCCTGCAATGAATCAAGGGAGTGCGAAACGAGAAAGCGATTCTCTTGAAAACTTGATTAATGAAGTTCAATAATTAACTTTTCAAATAAAAAATGCCATCAATTGATGGCATTTTTTATGGCTAAGATTTCTGTTATTTTTTTTGAAAAATATAAATTTGGAATGCAGCTTTTAATGTGGTTTTAATGTGTGCCTCTAAAGCCAAACGCTTTTCAGGTTTTGCTTTATAAGCATAGGGGGTCATCGCAATCAAGTTTTTTAATTGTGCTTGATCCAACTCAAACGTTGTTTCAACAATAGGCTGCTCAATTAACTCAAAAGAGGATTGTAATTGCTCTACAAATTTTTGTGGTTCATGCGCTTTAACTTCATCAAACAAACCCTCACGCATTGCATATAAATGCTCAGGAGCAGGTGTCACCACCATCAAATAAGCCTTAGGCTTAAGAACTCTGAGTATTTCTTCTTCAGGGATCGGACTAAATAAGCTGGTACACAAATCAATAGAATGATCCAATACAGGTAAGGTTGCACCTGTACCCACAATCCATGTCACGTCTTTATTGAGTTTTGCAGCAACTTGAACCGCATTTTTTGCAATATCAACACCAATACATTGCATCACTTCTTGCTGCATAGCATCGGTATAGTAGCCCTCACCACAACCGATATCCAGTAGGTTTTCAACACGCAACCCACGAATTTTCTCAACAACGGCTTGTTGTAAAGGTGCATAAAATCCACCACTTAAAAATCCACGTCGTGCTTGTACAGATTCAGGCGTATCTCCAGGATTTTTACTATGCTTATGTTGTACTACATGTAAATTTACATAGCCTTGTTTTGCTACATCATAACTATGATTGTTTACACAGCGCCAAGTCCGATCCGATAGGCTCAATACCTCACGACATACGGGGCACATCAACAAATTCATTGCATTCTCCAAAAAGATATTTTTTGGCCATAAAAAAGCCGGCAAATGCCGACTTTTTCAAATCACTCTGGCTTAACGTAATTTTAATGTCATTAGACCCAAAACTACCAGCATAATTGTGATAATCCAAAAACGAATCACCACTTGAGTCTCACGCCAGCCTTTTTTCTCATAATGATGATGTAACGGCGCCATAAGAAATACACGCTTATTCCGCATACGCAACGATCCGATTTGCAAGAATACGGAGATTGCTTCTACAACAAATACACCACCCATAATAGCAAAGACGATTTCTTGACGAACCATTACCGCGATTGTACCTAACATTGCCCCCAATGATAACGCCCCTACATCCCCCATAAAGACTTGGGCAGGATGCGCGTTGTACCAAAGAAATGCTAAACCAGCCCCAATCATTGCAGCACAAATAATCACCAGCTCAGACGTATATTTTACATAAGGAATATGTAAATAATTGGCAAAGCGGATATCACCTGCCAAATATGCAAAAACACCTAAACCTGCAGCAACCAAGACAATCGGCATAATCGCTAAGCCATCTAAGCCATCTGTCAAATTTACTGCATTTGATCCACCATTAATCACCAGATAGGTAAAAATAATAAATCCAATACCCAACGGAATGGACGACAATGGAATGCTCAGATTTTTAAAAAATGGAATCAATAAATCCAACATATTCGCAGTATGTACAGGACTGTCTTGCTGAGTGGCGATTATATACAAAGCAATACCCGCACCTAAAGAACCAACTGAAGTCCAAAAGAACTTCTTCTTAGCAGGTAAGCCCGCATTGTCTTTATAGCGTACTTTAATCCAATCATCCGCCCATCCTACAGCACCAAAGATCACCATAACAGCCAAGACAATCCATACATAAGGATTGGATAAATCTGCCCACAGTAAAGTACTAATCCCAATTGAAAGCAGAATTAAAATCCCACCCATAGTGGGCGTACCCATTTTTTTGGCATGATTTTCAGGTGCATATGAACTAACCGCCTGACCATATTTGAGCGCTTGTAATTTACGGATCATTACTGGTCCCAAGGCCCAACCAATCGCAAGTGCAGTGAGTACACTGAGCAATGCTCGTAACGATAAGTATCGAACAACTTGGAACGCGTTTTCATAACCCGCCAAGTGTTGAAATAACCAATACAGCATTAAACTTTCTCCATCAAATCAGCCATCAACGTTTCCATATGGGTATAGCGAGAACCTTTAAACAAGAAACTCATGGACTGTGGTTGATGTGTTGCAATTAAACTTAACAATAAAGGTAAAGCTTGTTCTTGGTTAAGAAAAGCTTGTAATTTTTTACCATATTGAGTACTTCGCGCACCTTCTTGTGTGGCAGGCGCAAACTCCCCTACCGCGACAACAAAGTCGATCCCATCCACTGAAACCAGATCACGACCCAACATATAGTGTTGCTGAGCAGCAGTATCGCCCAGTTCGCCAATATCGCCAATCACCATCACTTTGATCCCTTGCTGTTGCGCAAGTACTTCAGCTGCTGCACGCATTGAAGTCGGATTGGCATTATAGGTATCATCAATAAATAAGTGCTTGCGCTTATGAATAAAATTCAAACGCCCTTTTGCACCTTGTGCCGACTCCAAGCCAATCACAATATCGTCTAACTCAACACCAATCGCCAAAGCAAATACTGTCGCTGCTTCTGCATTATGAACATTATGTTCGCCTGCAAAAGGCAGATTGACCGTTCTTACACCTTGATGCGTATTAAGTGTAAAGATTGTAGACTGTGCGTGTAACTGAACATCCGTCGCAAAGACTTCGCCACCCTGACCAAAACTTAACACTTGCTCAGTATGTACCACTTGGCGAATCGCATTCGTAAAATCATCCTGAGCAGGAACAATTGCTATTCCAGCTGGATCAATATGACGGTAAATTTCAGATTTAGCACGGCAAATTCCATCACGTCCACCAAATTCGCCTAAATGTGCAGTTCCAATATTTAGAATACCAGCAACATGTGGCTGTACAAGATTTGAGGTGTAATCAATTTCACCTTGATGGCTTGCACCAAGTTCCATCACCGCATATTGATGCTCTGAACGTAGCTCCAATAACATCATTGGCACACCAAGATCATTATTTAAATTGCCACGTGTAATCAAGGTCGGGGCTAAACGTGAAAGAATACTCCCCAACATCTCTTTGGTGGTGGTCTTACCACTACTACCTGTAAGTGCAATCACTTTTAATTGTGGATGTTGAGCCCGACGATACGCGCCTAAATGCCCCAATGCCAAACGAGTATCCGCCACGACAAGTTGGCAGATATTTGCTTCAATTGGATGGCTAACAATGGCAATTTGGCAGCCATTCGCAGCCACTTGGGCAACAAAATCATGTGCATCAAAACGCTCACCTTTGAGCGCCAAAAAAGCATCACCTAATTCAGCATGACGTGAATCAGTCAAAATACGTTTAATTTCACCTTGTGGTGCTTGATCTAAATACCAATAACCTTGAGTTGCTTCAGCAAGTTGTGCTGCTGACCATGGCTCCAAAGGCACAGTACTGGTGGTAGAGGTGTGCATCTCTTAGTCCTAATGAGCTGGATAAGCTGAATTGGGTTTATTGTGTTGTGTATCTATTGCCGATTGCACTTCAACGATATCGTCAAACCAATGACGGACACCATCAATTTCTTGATAATTTTCATGCCCTTTTCCGGCAATCACAACAATATCACCTGATTGTGCATGCTTTACTGCATATTTGATTGCTTCACGGCGATCACGGATTTCGTGAACCTCATGCTGGCTAAAATCAATTTCATGCTTCATATCGGCAAAAATTTGCTCAGGATTTTCTGTACGCGGATTATCTGATGTGATGATCACAGGATTGGCTTGTTCCAAAGCTGCTTTGGTCATCAATGGGCGTTTACCGCGATCTCGATCGCCACCACAACCAAAGACAGCCCAAAGCTGATTTTCAACATGACGTTTTAAGGTTTTTAAAACCTGAGTTAAAGCGTCTGGTGTATGTGCATAATCCACCACAAACAGACGATCTTGATCACGAATCACTTGCATACGTCCAGGTGCACCTTTTAGGTTAGGTACAACTGCGATAAGTTGCTTTAAATCAAAACCTGCTTGCTCAGCAACAATTAAACTGGCCACCAAATTTTCAATATTAAAATGCCCAAGTAATGGGCTATTCACAGTAAATTCAGCTTTGGCTGTTTTTAGATGGAATGTTGCTCCATCTAGGCTATATTTAATCCCAAATACTTGGTAATCAGCCGCTTTAGAGGTTGAATAGGTCAATACTTTTGGATGTGACAGATTGCTACTTGCCGCATTCATCATTAGATCTGCATGCGCATCGTCTATATTAATTACCGCAACTTTTAGCGTAGCAAATTTAAACAGTAACGCTTTTGCTTCAGCATAGGCTTCAAGCGTCCCGTGATAATCCAAGTGATCTCGACTCAGATTACTATATGCAGCAATCTCAATATCACAACCATTTAAACGACCTTGTGCCAAACCATGTGAACTTGCCTCAATAGAAGCGAATTCAGCACCTTGCATAGAAAATTCATGCAAAAGACTTTGTAAATGTAAAGCATCTAAAGTGGTATGTGAAGACGCTTCTAGGTTTGGCAAAATCCCATTACCTGTGGTTCCCATTACTGCACATTTTTTATTTTGCAATGCCAGTAATTCAGCAACGAGGCGTGAAATCGTAGTTTTACCATTGGTTCCTGTGACTGCAAGAATTCGCGCAGCTTTTACAGGGGATGTTGCTTGTAAATATTGTTTTTGCCATTGACCCATTAACTGACGAACATCTGGGCAGATCAATGCAGATTCAAAACCTAAATCTGTTTCACTAATAATCGCCAATGCGCCTTTGTCTAAAGCAATTTGAGCGAATTGTGCTGTTTTTTCTGGTTGCGAATAACTGGTTAAAGCAATAAAAATTTGTCCTTGTTGTACATAACGACTATCTAGAGAAAAGCCATTAAATGACTCAGACATCCACGTCTTTGTATTATCAACTTTATAAATATCTTGAAAATTAATCATTATGGTTTACCTATGGCTTGGCCTTAGCCGTTTCAAGAGGTTTATCTAAAGGCACATTCATTAAACGTAAAGATTCTTGCATAATTCGAGCAAATACTGGGGCTGCAACCAAACCACCATAATATTGTCCCCGCGGATTTTCGACTACAACAATAACGGCTAAACGAGGATCGCTAATCGGTGCCACACCAGCAAATAAAGCACGGTATTCAGTATTCGAATAGCCTCTGTGGTCAGGACGCAACTTATGTGCTGTACCTGTTTTACCACCCACGCGATAACCAGGAATATTGGCTTGTTTTGCAGTACCACCGGGCATCGTGACTTGCTCTAACATCAACAAAACTTCATCAGCAATTTTAGGAGCTAAAACCTGTTTACCTTTGGGCTGATCATTTAATTTATAGAGACTTAAAGGATATTCCACACCATGATTGGCCAACATTGCATAGCCTTGCGCCAACTGTAAAATAGTAGCATTTAAACCATAACCATAGGCCATTGTGCCAATTTGTGAAGAATTTAACTTTTCAGGTGGAAGTACTAAACCTCCACTCTCACCTGGGAATTTAACTGCAGAACGCTGACCAAAACCCACTTTTCTAAAGAAACTTGGTAAAGTTTCTTTTGGTAAAGACAAGGCAATCTTTGCCGATCCCACGTTCGAAGATTTGATAATCACACCAGTGACGGTCAACGAACCATAATTATGCGTATCACGAATAGTATGGGAGCCTAAACGCATCGAACCAGGACTAGTACTAACCACAGAGTTAGGCGTATATTTGCCACTTTCTAAGCCTGCGGCAATAGTAAAAGGTTTCATGGTTGAACCAGGTTCAAACATGTCAATTGCACCACGGTTCCGCATAGCATCTTTATTACTTAAGCCATTTTTATCATTGGGATTATAAGAAGGCCAACTCGCCATAGCCAGAATTTCGCCCGTTTTTACATCCACAGCAATTGCAGAAGCGGAACGTGCATTATTGGCAACACCCACCGCAGTCAACTCACGATACATAATATATTGCAAACGTGAATCGATACTTAAGGTGATGTTCTCCCCTGCTTTAACTTCTTTCACCACTTCAGGCGTGGTAATACGGTTACCATGTTTATCACGAGAAATCTTTTGCTCACCATCTTCACCCGCCAGACGTGTGTTCAATTGCATCTCTAAACCCTCAATCCCCGTTCCTTCACTATTGGTGAGACCAATAATTTGCGCATTGGGTTGTGGCTGAGGATAGTAACGTTTGTAGGTTTTCTCTGCATAAACACCAGCAAATTTATGCTGTGTAATAAAATCAGCCTGAGGTGGTGGAACTTCTTTTTTGAGTACCAAATAACGAGAACGAGGACGTTCACTTAATCGCTTTTTTAAATCTGCGCGATCAAGACCAACTGCATCTGCTAACTCATCTAGATTTAAATTTTCATCAGGCAGTTGACGTTTAAGCTTGCGACTATTGGGTGTTTTTTGTAATTCAGCCGTAATAGTATCAAACTGTTTTTTAGTCTCAAAATACTCCCGTGGATCAATCACTACTTTCATGATTGGGGAACTGATTGCCAGAGGCACGCCATGACGATCACTAATCACACCACGCATGGCTTTTAATGTTTCAGAACGTAGGATATTGGCATTGGCTTTATTTTGTAAAAAGTCTTTGTTAATCACTTGCACATAAAATGCGCGACCGACCAAACCCACAAAACATAAAAGAACCACGCCCCACATTAAATAGAAACGCCACATATCTATCGATACAGTACTTTTCTGGGTAATTGAAGGCTGCTTTTTACGCGGCTGCCGGGTTGGTTTAGTTTGCTTATCTGCCATACAGATGCCTTACTTCTTCTGCTCTGATTCAGTTGGTAATGAAATGACAACTGTTTGCGCAGCTGGCGGTGAATACATTCTCAATTGTGTCACTGCACGCGTTCCAATTTGTGCAGTTGCACCAAATGTTTGTTGTTCAATGAGCAAACGTCCCCATTCTGCATTGATATCTTCACGTTCACGCATGTAGCTATTTAGATCACGGAAATCATGACGATAGGCAAAGACTTGCAACACCACCATAAAGGCACTGATCAACACAGCAGCAACCAATACACCATAAACAATGGTTTTTTTAATGGCCAGCTTATGACTTGATTCTTCTATAATTTCTTGTTTCATTCTGCGCCTTTTTGTTCTAAGCGTTCTGCAACTCGAAGCCATGCACTACGTGAACGAGGATTGGCTTTGACTTCTTCCTCGCTGGCACGAATTCTGTCTACTTTTTTCAGTCGACGAGTATCTTGTACTTTTTGAGGTAATCCCCAACCATTATCTTCTGGCAACGTTGATTCTTTTTGAATAAATTGTTTAATAATCCGGTCTTCAAGTGAGTGGAAACTAATGACAGCCAAACGTGCATTTGATTTTAACAAATCTACGGCTTGAGGTAAAAAGGTATGTACGTCATCGAGTTCTTTATTAATTTCAATACGAATAGCTTGGAACGTCCGTGTCGCAGCATGTTTATTCTTTTCCCACTTTGGATGCGCAACTTTAACAATTTCCGCTAATTTTCCAGTGGTTTCGATATAACCTGCTTGCTTAATCGCACGTGCAATACGACGACTATAACGTTCCTCACCATATTGAAAAATCACATTGGCCAAATGTTCTTCATCGACATCCAGTAGCCAATCTGCGGCTGTTTGTCCTTGAGAATTATCCATACGCATATCAAGTGGTCCATCTTTCATAAAACTAAAACCACGATCTGCTTGATCTAGCTGTGGTGATGACACCCCTAAATCTGCCATAACCCCATCGACTTGATAAATATCCAATTGATTTAATTCTTGTTGTAAATCTGCAAAACTGGCATGAATAATTTTAAAACGAGGATCTTCTTTTTCTAACTGATATGCTACTTCTAACGCTTGTGGATCTTTATCAAAAGCATAAACTTTTGAATGTTCATCTAATTTAGATAACAATAAACGCGTGTGTCCACCACGTCCAAATGTCCCATCCACGTAAATTCCTGTATTGCGATCTGCAAGTAAAGCATCGACAGTTTCATGTAGTAATACAGAAATATGAGACATAATTATGGTTTCAGTTTAAGCAAAAAAAGTAACTGCACATTATTACCTTGTTTTGCCAAAGCTCCAAACGACTTTTTGTAGGGAAATATTACTTTTTATAGAGAAAACCGTTTTAAAGTGCATTTTATAAAAGTTCAGTACAAAAAATGGCTCATTCATTCTGCTACAAAGCGTTATTGTGTCTTGACCATTTTCACATCACCCTTGTCAAAATACTCTGAAACACGCCAATCCTGTCGGAGATAAAATTCAAAAGTACGACTTTTTTGATCAGTTTCTAAGCAAATTTCGTGAAAAGATTCAAATAATAAATCTTCTGATTTTTTCAAAAGCGCAGTTTCGACACCTTTGGCTTCAAAATCGGGCTGGACAAACATGGCAAATACACTGCTCTCAGTTAAATCTGCGATCGAAAAACCACACGCTTGATGCTGTAGCTCTGTAAGCTAGACAGTCGAAGTATTTTGAATCAAATCTAATATTACCAACTCAGTGATACCAAGTTCAGTCAGTTGTTGTTTTGACAAATGGTTGTCTTTGACTGACGTTCGTATATCAAAAATAATCTCAATATCATCTTCAGTTGCGAGCCTTAGTACAATATCCATAGTTAAATTGATTACTCAGTTTAATATTAGTCTAAATGATTCATAACAGAATGAAAAAACCTCCTAAAAAGGAGGTTGATTCAATCAAAATAGTTGATGTTTAGCGCTTGCTATTATAAATCTGATCAAAAACACCGCCATTGGCAAAGTGAGTTTGTTGCGCTTTTGCCCAACCACCAAAGACTTCATCAATCGTAAAAGTTTTCAGTTCAGGGAATTGATTGGAATATTTAGCTAAGATTTTTGCATTGCGCGGGCGATAGAAATGGCGTGCTGCCATATCTTGACCTATTGGAGAATACAAATAGTTAATATAACCCGTTGCTAACCATTTATTGCCATTCTTCTCTACTGTTTTATCAACAATTGCCACTGATGGTTCAGTCAAAATTGACATCGAGGGGTAGACAATATCAAACTTATTGCCAGATGCTTTCTTACTCACCATAGCTTCATTTTCCCACGTCAGTAAAACATCACCAATCCCACGTTCAGCAAATGTGGTCATCGATGCACGTGCAGCTGGATCCATAACTTTTACGTTATGGTACATCTTAGAAACAAAATCACGTGCTTTAGCATCATTACCACCTGGTTGTTTAAGTGCATAGCCCCAAGCTGAGAGATAGATCCAGCGAGGTAAACCACCTGTTTTAGGGTTAGGCGTAATGATTTGTACCCCAGGTCTGGTCAAATCTGTCCAATCCTTGATACCTTTGGGATTACCTTTGCGTACCAAAAACACAACGGTAGACGTATACGGTGCTGAGTTATTTGGAAATTCTTTTTCCCATCCTGGGTTAATTTGACCTGATTTCACAATTTCGTTGATATCATTCGCCAAAGCTAAGGTCACCACATCACCTTTTAAGCCATCAACCACGGCACGCGCTTGTTTTCCCGAACCACCATGCGATTGTTTAAAATCAACAGTCTTACCTGTACGAGATTTCCAGTAAGCACCAAATGATTTATTAAACTCATCATAAAACTCACGCGTTGCATCATAAGACACATTTAAAAATTCACGGTCAGCAGCATAACTTGCTGTCGTTGCAACAGTTAATCCCGTCACCATAACCACAGCACTCATCAGTGCTTTAAAATTAGTTTTCATATTATGAGTGCTAACATCGCTAAAATTATTCTAAATATATGAAATAAGCGAATAAACTTCAATCAAAAAGCGAAATACCCGCAAACTTAGAACAGATTAAAAATCCATCTATGGTTTTAATTGATGAAAGCGCTCAACATCACTGTGGCTTATATTTTGTCTGTTTTATTTGTTTTATCACAAATATTTCAAGCTAAAAAAGCCCCCCTTTGATCAAAGAGGACTTGTTTGTATTTGATTCAAATTACTTTTCAGCCGTAAATTGATCGTAAATCCCCCCATTGGCAAAATGGGTTTTTTGCGCTTTTGCCCAGCCGCCAAAAACTTGATCTATGGTAAAGAGTTTAATTTTTGGAAATTTTGCCGAATATTTGCCCGCAGCTTTGGCATTACGCGGACGGAAATTATATTTTGCTGCCAAGTCCTGCCCTACTGGTGAATAAAGATAATTTAAATAGCCTTTTGCTAAATTACGATTGCCATCTTTATCAACCACTTTATCGACGATTGCGACTGAAGGCTCGGCTAGAATTGAAATCGATGGATAAATAATTTGATATTTATCTTTATCTGGACCAGACGTCGCCAAAATTGCTTCATTTTCCCAAGACAACAAAACATCGCCAATACCACGATCCGCAAATGTTGTGAGCGAGCCACGAGCGCCTGAATCTAACACTTTGACATTTTTATATATTTGTTTGACTAATTCACGCGCTTTTGCATCATTACCACCCGGTTGTTTTAGTGCGTAACCCCATGCTGATAAATAAATCCAGCGTGGTGCACCGCCTGTTTTAGGGTTTGGTGTAATAATTTCAACTCCTGGTTTTACCAGATCATTCCAATCCTTAATTGCTTTCGGATTGCCCTTACGCACTAAAAAAACAACAGTAGATGTGTAGGGTGCAGAATTATTCGGAAATTCTTTTTGCCAGCCTTTTTCAATCAAACCTGCATTGACAATTTCATCAATATCATTAGCCAAAGCCAGTGTCACCACATCTGCTTGCAAACCATCTACTACTGAACGTGCTTGCTTGCCAGAACCACCATGAGACTGTTTAAATTCAATATCTTGGCCTGTTTTTGATTTCCAAAATTGACCAAAACTTTTGTTATATTCTTGATAAAATTCTCGGGTAGGATCGTAGGATACATTTAAAAATTCTTTCGCTGCATAAGTATTCCCTGTGACGATTAAACTGATCGCACTTAAAAGCAGTAGTTTTTTCATTTCTTTCTCAGTTTCTAATGATTTAGAAGCACTATATTTTTATTATTTTGATTTAACAATCAATTACTTATAAATATTTAAACTAACTTATTCATAATTTAATATATCTAAAAATGTGTATTACTCATGTAAATTATTTAGTATGTTTTTTACACAAATTAACCTAAACTTGAATTCTTCACGATTCATCCACATTTATATGTTATCAATTAAAATATTACATTTCGTTTCAATGATTGTTTTTTAAACATTTTTTGTGTAGTATTATTAAAAAATGTGACGTAGTTATGCTTTTTGTAAGTTGTTTTGCTACAATAAACATGTTCAAGAACAAAAATTTGACCATCAAGGGGAGCCGATGGAATGAATGATTCTTATTTAAAGATCTTGGGCTTAAGTCTAGGACTCGCAGTGATGGCACAGACAGGCCATACTGCTGCAATTAAAGATACAACCAAGCCAATACAATCATTAATTGTTGTGGTAGACAAACAATCACCGATTGAAAAAGCGCTTAATCAGCAAAAGCGTGGCGAGAATAAATTGATCTCAGATAAAGATCAGCTTAAAGTTTTAACCTCAATTAAAACCACAGCCTCACAAAACTTTTTAGCTGAACAACATCAGAAATTCTCCTGTTTTGTACAAGCTTTATTCCAACCACATACTTTGTAAAAATTTGATTTAGAAAAATAAATTCTACGCTCCTCAAAAGAATTTAGAAGCCCAATCGTTTATTGGTGAATTAACCCTTAAGCAGTTGGGCTTTTTCGTTATAATAGTTTCAATTTACATTCTGAATAATATTTAGTTATGAAAGTCCGTACTCGTATCGCACCCTCTCCAACTGGTTTTCCACATGTGGGCACTGCCTATATTGCCTTGTTTAACTTATGTTTTGCACAACAACATGGTGGCGAATTTATTCTTCGTATTGAAGATACCGACCAACTCCGTTCAACACCTGAATCTGAAAAAATGATTTTAGATTCACTGCGTTGGTTAGGTTTAAACTGGTCAGAAGGGCCTGATATCGGCGGACCTCATGCTCCTTATCGCCAATCTGAGCGAATGGGAATCTATAAACAATATGCATTAGAACTTGTTGAAAAAGGGCATGCCTTTTACTGTTTCGCAACAGCGGAAGAGCTTGATCAAATGCGTGCTGAACAACAAGCCCGTGGTGAAACCCCTGGTTATGACGGTCGTGGCTTAAAGCTTTCTCCAGAAGAGGTACAACAGCGTTTGGCTGCGGGTGAAGCCCATGTGATCCGTATGAAAGTCCCTGAAGAAGGCGTTTGCCAATTCAATGACTTACTTCGTGGTGAAGTGGAGATTCCTTGGGCGCAAGTCGACATGCAAATTCTACTCAAAACAGATGGTTTGCCAACTTATCATTTAGCCAATGTAGTCGATGACCATTTAATGGAAATCACCCATGTGATTCGTGGTGAAGAATGGATTCCATCTGCACCAAAACACCAGTTGCTCTACCAATATTTTGGTTGGGACATGCCAACATTGTGCCATATGCCATTGTTGCGTAACCCAGACAAGTCAAAATTGTCTAAACGTAAAAATCCAACCTCAATCAACTACTACAAAGACATCGGTGTGCTACCTGAAGCCTTACTGAACTATTTAGGCCGTATGGGTTGGTCAATGCCAGATGAAAGAGAGAAATTCTCTTTGGCTGAAATGATTGAACACTTTGATATCCAGCGTGTGTCTTTGGGTGGTCCAATTTTTGATGTTGAAAAATTAAACTGGCTAAATGGACAATGGATTAAGGCACTCAGCCCTGCTGAACTGTTAAATACACTTCTGGCTTGGAAATCTGATCGCCAAACGCTAGAAGATATTGCTGCTGCCATTCAGCCACGTATTAACTTACTGTCTGAAGCGGTAAATTGGGCTGGTTTTTACTTCAACCAATTCCCAACATTGACCAAAGAACAATTTGACAGCAAAAAGCTGACTGAAGAACAAGTTCGTCAAAGCTTACAATTTGCAATTTGGCGTTTAGAAAGCTTATTTACATGGAACAACGATACTGTGAGCCAAACCTTGATGGATTTGGCGAATCAAATGGAAATCAAACTCCGTGATTTCATGCCAGCATTCTTTATCGCAATTGCAGGTTCAACATCATCTACTCCTGTGATGCAATCGATGGTCACCATTGGCCCTGATTTAACCTTTGCCCGTTTACGTCATGCACTTGAAATCGTGGGCGGTCCGAGCAAAAAAGAAGCAAAAGTTTGGGAAAAACTGAACGAAAGCATCAAATTGCCGAAAAATGATGCAGTTGATGAAGCTTAATTAAATTTTCTGTTGACGTGTGAGTGCAATATCCCTAATATTGCGCTCACACAGACTGGGGGTTATAGCTCAGTTGGTAGAGCGCTACAATGGCATTGTAGAGGTCAGGAGTTCGATCCTCCTTGACTCCACCAAAAGTTTTACCTGTGTTGCCTCACTTGTCCCTATCGTCTAGAGGCCTAGGACATCGCCCTTTCACGGCGGTAACCGGGGTTCGAATCCCCGTAGGGACGCCATATTCAAGATGGCGACATCTTTGTAAAAAACCCAAGCATAGTGACTTGGGTTTTTTATTGTCTAAATTTTGATTTAAGCTGCAATTCAGTCTTTTTTGCATTCTAAAATAGAACGATTAGAATATGCTTAGATTATAAATGTGGAGCCACCATGCAATACCAATGCCCAAAGTGCCAAAGTCGAAAAATCTTGCCTGTTACCCATGGGAATACACCTGCTGTACGTCCTGTTGTTCCAAAAAGCTTGGTATTTTTGATTCCGTTACTTTTTATTTTGTTGTTATTGGTTGTCATTAGTATTGTGATGTGGATTTTCAGCAACGGCGCAGGTCAAACATTGCAAATTGCAACCGTCGTGATCTTCATTGCAGCTGTGATTGCAGGGGTAGTGTTTTGGCGTGATCTGCCCGATTTTAAAATATCAATGCAATCATTTATGCAAGCCAATAAAAGCTGGAAGTGCCGTGACTGCAATCATGAGTGGCAAATCTAATCCTTCAGCTTTGCCTCATGTTCAAATTAAACCATTCACCTTAATGTGAATGGTTTTTTGCTTCATCTGTATGTGTTTCATCAGCGTTACTGTAATCATTCCCATCTGATTCATCATGCGAGTGTACCATACACTCATTATCTTCAATTTGTAGCGTCATCTCAGTAATCCCATGTTGATGGCTAAGCATTTCCATAACCTGTTGATACAGTTGATTTCGATCCGCTTCTGGTGCAAATAAATGTACTGTCAGATGCACATTTTTAGATGTAATGGCCCAAACCTTAAGTTGATGAATACTTTCTACACCTTTAACGGATAAAAGATCATTACGTAATTTTTCAATATCAATTTCCTCAGGCACACCTTCCAGTAAAATATTGATACTTTGTTTTAGCAAAATCCATGTTCTTGGTAAGACCCAAAAGCCGATGAGTACAGCAATAATCGTATCCACCCACATCCAGCCAGTGAAATAAATAATTGCGCCCCCGATGATCACCCCCACAGAACCCAGTGCATCACTCAATACTTCCAGATAAGCACCTTTTATATTAAGGCTTTGCTTTGAACTGGAGAATAAAATCTTCATTGAAATAAGGTTAATCACCAACCCAACAACCGCCACAATCATCATACCGACACTCTGAATTTCAGGGGGTTGGCTAAAGCGCCGATACGCCTCGTAGAGAATATAAATTGCAACGACAAACAGCATCATGGCATTAAACAGTGCTGCTAAAATTTCAAAACGCTGATAGCCAAAAGTCCGTTTATCATCTGCGGGTAATTTACCAATTTTGATGGCAACCAATGCAATTGCCAATGCTGCTGCATCAGTAAACATATGTGCTGCATCGGACAACAAAGCCAAGCTTTGTGTTATGAAACCGGCAATCACTTCAACAATTAAAAAGGTACTGGTTAATGCCAATGCAAAAGTTAGTTTTTTTACATTTCCTTCTGTGACGACAGCATGACTATGATCATGCCCTTGTTGTTCACTCATGTTCATACCTCTGATTTTGTTTTATCAAAATATTGAATATTCTTTCTATTTACTATTGATAATAATAATTATTATCAATAGTAAAATTCTTCTATATAATGGCGACTCTATTTTCCACAGTTAAAATACCCCTGTTAATGGAATATCGACAATGAAAAAATACCTCTACCTTTCTGTACTTCTTTGCTCTTATAGTTATGCGCATGAACCCTATGTTGCACCTCTGGGCTATAACACCACAAATACACAAATCCCAGTGATTGCATCCTATGCTGAAGAAGCACTGAATGCAGAACATGCCATGAAACAAACCGCTCTCAACGTAATTCAACCAGATCAGAGCAAGTTACAAGTTGAAGCTGCAAGCACATTAAAATCGGCGACGGTGTTTGACTTAGCCTTACCACAAGCTGGGACCTATCTCATCTTCAGTAAAGCGTCTTTCCCACTCAAATATGTCCAACATAATAAAGAATGGAAAATGCTTTTTGATGTACCTGCTGAAAAAGCAGGTAAGATCGCTGAACGCGAATATGTGATTCCTGCTGACTTTAAGAAACCGCCTGTACCGATCACCATTAACCGAGAATGGTCAATCCAAAGCTATATTTCTAAAGAAAGAACTTCACCAGCCCAAAACAACACTGATGCAGCAATACAAGTTGAATTTAAAACGCATCCCAACAGCATTACTGCGCAGCAACCTGTGCAAATCTTGATTAAAAAATCAGGACAAGCGCTCAAAAATGCTGAACTACTTATCCGGGCTCAAGGGCAAACCGATAAACAAGCACAAAAAGTTCCAGTTGCTCAAGATGGTTCAGCGACAGTCACTTTTCCTTATTCAGGGCAATATCTGGTTGAAGTCAGTGAAGCATTTAACAAAACCATTCAACCTGTGAATCAAAATTACACCATCATCAGTCTAGGTGTATTGCCTACCAGTTAGTAATAAACTGCAAATAGAGTTTCAATACCTCACCGTTCTAAGCGAAGAACGGTGAGGTTATTTTTAAATTAACGATCAAGCATCAGTTTGTGCTTTAACTTTACGTTCATTCATCCAGCGATAAATCACCGGTAAAATCACCAAAGTCAATAAGGTGGATGACATGATGCCGCCAATCACGACAGTTGCCAGTGGGCGCTGAACTTCAGCGCCTGTCCCCGTAGCCAGTGCCATCGGCACAAAACCTAACGATGCTACACAAGCAGTCATCAATACAGGTCTTAATCGTAAAATTGCACCTTGCCATGTGGCCTGATAAATATCGAGTTGTTGACGTAATTCCTTGATAAAGGTCAACATCACCAAACCATTTAATACCGCTACACCCGAGAGCGCGATAAAGCCGACACCTGCAGACATCGACAATGGTATACCCCGAAGCCACAGTGCAATCAAACCACCACACAACGCAAATGGCACACCTGTAAACACCAACAAACTTTCCTTAAAGTTATGGAAAACGGCCATTAACAGCACAAAAATAGTCATCAGTGCCAGAGGAACGACCAGTTGCATACGGGCTTTCGCAGAGGTTAGGTTTTCAAACTGTCCACCATAGCTCAACCAATAACCCGCTGGCATTTGCTCTTTTGCCAGAGTCGATTGTAATTCGGTGACAAATGAGCCCAAATCACGCCCTTCAACATTGGCTGTCACGACTACACGACGTTTACCATTTTCACGACTGACCTGATTAATACCCAAGATATTTTCAACTTTAGCCACATCCTGAAGTTGGATTAGACCACCGTTTGGTGTTTGAATAGGTAAAACGGCCAAATGCTCAGGTGTACGTTGAGCATCATCCAGACGAATCACAAAGTCGAAACGGCGGTCACCTTGTAGTATTTGCCCAACATTCTGACCACCAACGCTAGTCGCCACCAAGTCTTGAATCGCCCTCACTGACAAACCATACTGCGCTGCCGCAGCTTTGTTCACTTCAACATTTAAAAGCGGTAGGCCTGAAGTCTGTTCCACATTGACGGCGGTTGCGCCAATAATACCTTTGATTTGTTGTGCAATTTTAGTGGCTTGTTGATTCAACACCTCCATATCATCGCCAAAAATCTTGATTCCCACATCGCTTCGTACACCAGAAATCAATTCGTTGAAACGAAGTTCAATCGGTTGAGAAAATTCACTATTATTTCCAGGTAATGTACCAAGAAATACAATCATACGTTGACGTAGCTCATCAATTGTTTGCTTTGGATTCTTCCATTCATCACGTGGCTTTAACAGCACCACAGCATCGGAAATATTAGGCGGCATGACATCTGTTGCCACCTCTGCCGTCCCTGTACGGGCAAATATAGCTTTGATTTCTGGAAACGCTTTGAGCAATAACTTTTCAGTATTCTCCTGCATACGTAAAGACTGCTCTAGGCCAGTACTTGGCGAACGCATTTGTTGCACTGCAAAATCGCCCTCACTCAAGGTGGGTGCAAACTCACTACCAATTTGTGTGGCAAGCACGCCCGTTAAAAACAGAATACTCACCGCAAGGGTGACGACTAACATTCGGAAGTTATAGGCTAAATTGAGTAGCTTTTCATATTTTTGCTTTAACCACAGCATCCAGCGACTTTCTGTTTCTTTAACTTCACCATTAACAAATAAAGCCACTGCAGCAGGAACAAAAGTAACTGAAAGAATGATTGCACCCACCAGTGCCAATACCACTGTCATAGCCATCGGGTGAAAAAGCTTTGCTTCAACACCAGACAAGGCGAAAATAGGTAAGTACACCACCAAAATAATTAATTGACCAAAGATTAAAGGGCGACGTGCCTGTTTAGCCGCAAGAAAAACTTCTTTAAAACGCTCTACCCGTGAAAGTAATCTGCCTTTTGCATGTTGTGCCTCTGCCAGTCGCCGAATACAGTTTTCAACAATAACGACCGCACCATCTACAATGATCCCGAAATCCAGTGCGCCTAAGCTCATTAGATTGGCACTAATTTTCTGCTCAGCCATACCCGCCAAAGTAAATAGCATCGATAATGGAATCACACATGCAGTAATCAACGCTGCACGGAAATTACCAAGAAATAGGAACAGAATAACAATAACCAGAATCGCCCCTTCTACAAGGTTCTTCTGTACTGTACTAATCGCACGCTCAACCAAAGCTGTCCGGTCATATACGGTTTGAATCACAATACCTTTCGGTAAAGATTGCTGAACTTCCTTGATTTTGGCATCCACTGATTTCGCCACAGTACGACTATTTTCACCCATCATCATCATGGCGATACCAAGTACAGTTTCCTCGCCATTGTAAGTTGCACCACCTGTACGTAAATCATGTCCAATCGATACAGTCGCTACATCTGCAACTCGGATCGGAAAACCATTTTTATTGCCTATACTTACATTTTGAATATCTTCAATATTGTTCAAAGTTCCTGGAACACGTACTGTCAATTGCTGCCCATTGGTTTCAATAAAACCAGCACCACGGTTTTCATTGTTTCCAGTTAAAGCATTTTGTAGGTCACTGACAGGGATTTGTAATTGTTGCAAACGATTTAAATCAGGCGTGACCACATAAGTTTTATTAAAGCCACCAATCGAGTTGACCTCTGCAACACCAGGAACACGTTGTAACTGCGGTCGTACAATCCAGTCCTGAATTTCACGTAAATCCATCGCGGTATAGGGCGTATCATCAGGTTTTTTTGCATTCGGCTCTGCCTTGATCACCCACTGATAAATCTCACCCAATCCTGTCGATACAGGAGACATTGTCGGTGCAATATCATCTGGCAGTTCGGTTTGGGCTTCTTGTAAGCGTTGATTAATCTGTTGTCGTGCCCAATAAATATCCGTCCCATCTTTAAAAATAATGGTCACTTGGGATAAACCATAACGGGAAATGGAACGAGTCAACTCTAGCTTGGGTAAACCTGCCATCGCAGTTTCAATAGGATAGGTAATCCTTTGCTCAACTTCTAATGCGGTAAAACCAGCAGCTTGTGTGTTCACTTGTACTTGGGTATTGGTGATATCGGGTACAGCATCAATTGGTAATTTTTGATAGCCGTAAATCCCCACGCCAATCCACGCCACAATAAACAGCATAACCCAAATGGCATTTTTAATCGAAAATTGAATCAGTCGATCAAACACCCCTTCAGGTTGAGGTAATGCTGAATCCGCATCTCTGTCTAACTTAGAATCAGAAGAATCATTAATGCCCATGGCTCGCCTCTCCTTTTTCCAATTCAGATTTCAGCAAGAAGCTACCCTGACCAGCATATTGCTGGCCTTGGGTCAGACCAGTTTTCACTTCAACCCACAGACCATCTCCTGACACCTGACCCAACACAACAGGCTGCGCAGTAAACTCGATTTTCTTATCATGTTCGCTGGAAATAAACACTACGTCTTTTCCTTCAACTTTCTGTATAGCACTTTTGAGTACACGCAATGCTTGAGAAGTGCCTTGCTGTTGTAGTTGAACGTTGACCATCAAATTCGGACGCAATTCAGCCGCATTCGACAACACTTTGGCACGGACTTGTAAACGTCCTGTCTGCACATCAGCTTCACTGTTTAAACTTTGAATCTGTGCTTTAAACATATTCCCCGTCTGCAGTGACTTAAATTCAAGCTGTTGATTTGGAGCAATCGCTGAAAACTCTGAACTTGGTACAATAAATTCAAGCCATAGCTGATCCAGTTGATCAATGATAAATAGCTGGCTAGCAAGCTGCACATTTTCACCCATAACCAAGTCTTTTTTACTGATAATGCCTGCAATTGGTGCTGTGATAACATAACGACCATTACTGCTTGATGAGGCACCAAAAGCAGATAAACGTGATCTGGTGGCTTGCACCTGAATCTGTGCTTGTTTGTAGGCATTATAAGCCCGTTGATAATCCTGCTTGGCAGAAATACCTTGTGACCATAACTGGCGCTCTCGTTCATAGTCCTGACGTGCCAGCTCTAGACTTGTCTGTGCAACCTGTAAGTTTGCCTGCTGATCGACCAAATCAGGCACTACTATAGTGGCCAGCGCTTGCCCTTTTTGCACACGCTGTCCCAATTCAACATTCACGGCAACTACCTGCCCACTAAATGCAGGTGATACATGTGCTTGACGATCTGTATTGACTGTGACTTTTGCAGGATAAGAAGCTGATTTGGTAACAGTACCCATCTCTACTTTAGCTAGTTTAATCCCTTGTTCTGTGATCTGCTGAGCAGTCAAACTAATGGCTTCAGCATTCTCTTTCTCGCCACCCTCTTCTTCACTGTGCTTCGCTTCTTCGGAACCATCTTTGGTGGTTCCCTTAGCATTTTCATCATGTGAATGTCCTTCTTCAGCATGCTCTGCTTCTTTCTCGCCACCTTCTTTGCTCGTGCCTTTTTTGGTTGAAAAGAACAATCCCATGGCAATAAGAGCAGTCATTACAAGCGTAATGATGATCATTAGGCGTTGAGAAATTTTGCCTTTCTGAAGTTTAAAAGATTTAAATTGATTCAGCATATTAATTTCCCCCGCCCACAATTGGTAAAGCTTGTGTGTCCTGCCATAAACTCTGATTGATCTGCGCTAAAGCATCTTTTGCCATGATTTGACTTGGTTCAATACCGAGGCTCAAACTTTCCGCTTCAATGGCACGTTGCCAGCCATCTTTCAATAATTGCACTTTTCTCAAACGCACTTCTTGCAACTGTAATGTTGCGAGTTGCACATCGTTAACGGCAAATTTACCGACAGTAAACCCCTGCAAAGTTTTACGTTGAACCTGAGCTGCAAGCGGAATCTGAGACTCATCGACTGCTTTAAACTGTACTTCCAGTCCTTGCAATTCAGTCAATAATGTTCCCACCTGCAAAGCATTTTGGCGGAGATAAAACTCCTGTTGTCTACTGAGTAAATCCTGCTTTGCTTGCGCAATTTGCACACCGTATTGCTGGCGGTTGAAAATATTCAATGGGATAGAGACCCCCACAACTAAAGCATTGTCAGTCGAGGTTTCAGGTGATCGAGTACGATTCACGCCTAAATTCACAGTCGGATTAGGCCGTGCCGAAGCTTTTAATTGCGCCACTGTCGCTTTTGCTTGCAACACCTGTAACTGACGTGATTTTTCAAAAAGATTGTCCGCGAGATATTCTTGTACCTGTTGGTGTGTCGAAGACGGCCATAAAGATTGAGGATTTAAACCGATACGAATCGATTTATCAGCATCGCCCCAAAGGTTGGACAATTGCTGCTTGGCAACTTGCACCTGCAAATCGGCTTGACGATATAAGCGAGCATTTTCTGCATGACTCAGTCTGGCACGATCTACATCAACCTGCGCGACACTCCCCGCTTGATAGCGCTTCTGAATCGCATTCAGATTTTCTTCACTGACGTTGAGCTGCTCTTGGACCACGTTGCGTTCTAATTCAAAAATCGCCAGCTGTGACCATTGGTATTTCACAGCCAATTCAAGTTGAGCCTGATAAATTCGCTGATTTAAGTCACTTTGATCTTTTGAAAGTTGTGCCAACCTCTGTGCTGACTTACGTTCACCAAAAATATCCAATCGTTGAGAAACACCAATTGAAAGCTCTTGATCTTGATTGGAACCAAAACCCGTTTGCGATACGGATAACTCTGGATTTGTCCACAGTTTTGCTTGTTTAATGTTCGCTGTTGCAATTTGCTGCTGCGTTTGCCAGACCTTCTGCGTCTGCTGATATTGCTCAGTTTTTGCAATTGCCTGTTGTAACGTTAATGCTTGAGATGTGTTGTCTGCCCAAGTAACAGATGACATCACACTGAACATCAGTGCACCGAGCAAAGACGGCCTAAAACCGAATGCAGTTTTTTGTACTAAATTACGTATTACTTTTGACATGAAAATGCCCCACTAAATTAAACCATTAGCGGTGGGCAAGATTTTCGGCTACCCCACCTTATAGCGGGGATGAAAGAGGGGGAGGATTGGGCAAATATAGATCAGGGGACTGATACAAATTATTCCAGCCAATAAAGATAGATTCAGGATAGCCTACAAATTTAGGCTGTGCTGTGTGTTGCTGATTATCAACCACAATGAAATGCGCAAAAGAAGGCAAATGATCACGATGATCATCATTTATATGATTGAGGAAATCATTGGAACGCACATCTTGGTGTGCTGGTAATTGTTTTGATACTGACTGATCAGAAATCGGTTTATCTATCCCATATATATCTAACAGCTGCGGATGTTGCTGTTGATCCTGGGTACAATCAGGCGCATTATGGTGTCCAAAATGCTGACTAATTATACGTTGTGATGGAAGCTTAGTGCTTTCATGATCACAAAAAGCCGCCGCTACATTCCAAAGACTTTGGAACATAAACAAACTAAGCAAGACTGTGATGAAAACACTTGAGCGTTTCACAGATTCTATCCGAAATCCAAAACAACCTAAATATAGCAAGTTTTCTTCATGTAATAAAATTACAGTGAGTAATTTTATGCTTTAAATAGAATTGATAATTTGTTAAATAATGTGTTTTTTAACAAATATGTAAAAATCGCAATTGACAAATTACATTTAACTATTTGCAAACTCTAAAAAATCAGCTAGATTAATTATATCTAATCATTTTTTTGTGATTAGCAGTCTCTTTTACTTTGTTAATGGATTAGCAAGGAGGTTGTATATGTTGGTACATATTTTTAACCGTTTTTTAGGAGATTCAACATCTCGTCGGGCATTCGAACAGAATGCTTCTGAAGCTGCTCTCGAAAAGGCTCAAGCACATGATTTTGAAGACAAAAATCTAAGCTTAGATGAAATCGCAAATCGTAATGCAATGTGGTGCTATTTAAGGGCTGCTTTACGTGGAGATCAAGAAGCTCAGTATAAAATGGGTCTCAGCTACTTGAATGGACAACTTGGTTTAGACCGAAGTTATAGCCATGCAGAAAAATGGCTTGAACAAGCTGCTCACCAAGGTCATACCCCAGCCAAAGAACAATTAAAAAAAGCATATGATGAACTTGCTTTTTCTTAAAGTAGGTTAAATATATTGTATATATCCCCCTTATAAACAGAGTTGTAAAGCAGCTCTGTTTACTTAAAAATATATTTAATTTTCAAGTAAATTCACTTGATTATATTTTATGCAATAGATTTGTTTTTTTGCTTTCAAAACTCAGTTATATATGGTAAAAATCACGAAATAAGTAAAAATATAATAGAGTATTTACTCTAAAAATATTTTATAAATTCAGCCACTTAATGCTAGTATTTTTATTTTTTTTGTATATTATTGCCTTCCAACAAAAGTGATCATCTTTTAAACAAAGATCCAATCACCCGAAACAAAAAAATACAGCATCTGTTCATGTCGGTAGGCTCAGGAAAATAGCTATGAATCAAAAATTAGAGCAACTTTTTCAAAAAAAGGTTCAAGGTAAAATTGCACTCATCACAGGTGCCTCTAGTGGCATTGGTTTAACAGTTGCAAAAAAGCTTGCAGCAGCAGGTGCGCATGTACTTTTAGTCTCTCGTACTGAAGAAACACTGAAAGAGGTTCAAGCTGAAATTCAAGCTGAAGGTGGTCGAGCTGATATTTTCCCTTGTGATTTAAATGACATGAACGCAATTGATGAAGTATCTAAACAGATCGTTGCTTCTGTTGATCATATTGATATTTTGATTAATAACGCTGGCCGTTCGATTCGGCGCGCTGTGCATGAGTCTGTTGATCGTTTCCATGATTTTGAACGTACTATGCAACTCAATTACTTTGGTGCAGTTCGTTTAGTATTGAATATTTTGCCAGAAATGATGGTTCGTAAAGACGGCCACATCATTAATATCAGTTCAATTGGTGTATTGGCAAATGCAACTCGCTTCTCCGCTTATGTTGCATCAAAAGCCGCATTGGATGCATTTAGCCGCTGCTTATCAGCGGAAGTACATTCGCATAAAATTGCCATTACTTCAGTCTATATGCCTTTAGTACGCACCCCGATGATTGCACCAACTAAGATCTATAAATATGTACCAACACTCTCGCCAGAACAAGCCGCTGATTTAGTTGCATATGCAATTGTAAAACGTCCTAAGAAAGTTGCTACAAATTTAGGTCGTTTAGCCTCTATTACTTACTCAATTGCACCTGGAATCAATAACAAATTAATGTCAATTGGCTTCAATCTGTTCCCAAGCTCAACTGCATCTGTCGGTGAGCAACAAAAATTGAACCTTGTTCAAAGAGCATATGCTCGTTTGTTCCCAGGTGAGCATTGGTAAGTTTAAGAGCTAATAGAAAGTTTACGTTTGAGTAGACTTTCTAGCCAATCAATAAAGAATTGAAAATATACTGGTCGATATTTCCTTTCTAAAAAAAGAAAATTGATTGGTATTTTTAAGCATGATTCTTGCTCAAATATTTTAGTTAATCTTTTGCTTTCTATAAAAGGAATTGCATCAAATGCTGGAATCTGAATAACCCCCAATCCTTGCAACCCCGCATGTAAATAACTTTCTGTATCCTCAACTAAAAGTTGGTAAGGAAGTTTTATCTGAGTATCTTCAAATACTAGACTTGCAAAATCTGAATCCATATTTTTCATTTGATAACCAATCATAATATGGTGATTTGAATGCCCTATTTCTAAATTGCTAGTCAATTTATGCAAATATTCTGGAGAGGCAAGTGTATATAAATCAACTTTTGTAATTGGTCTCACAATTAAATTTTCATTCGTCACATTTCCAACACGAACCACACAATCTAGTCGCTGTTCGATTAAATCTGAATAATGATCATGACTATGAATTGAAATTTTAATATTGGGATACTTCTCATAAAATTCATGCAAATAAGGGATCAGATATCCTGTGGCTATTCTTAACGGTAATCCAATTTTGATTTGACCCGTATACTCACGGTTTTTTAATTTGAATTTATCCAACCCTTCAGCCTGAAGAATCAGTTGTTTAACCTCTTGAAAAAATTGAGCCCCTTCATTGGTTAAATTGACCTTTCGTGTTGTTCGATTAAATAACAATACTTGATATTCTGTTTCTAAGCCTTTTATTGCATAGGTAATTGTTGAACGTGGTAAATCCAGCGCTTTAGCAACCTGAGCAAATGAATGCTTTTCCGCAACTAAGCAAAAAATTTTGAGACGTTCAATTTTATCCATCTATTATTCAATTTTTTCAAACAATCTATTCGATTCTAATCACTATCTAGAATAAAAAATAGCATTTAACATTCCATAATCACTTATCAAGATGGGAAAATAAAAATGAAACAGCATAGTTTAAAAGATAAAACCGTCATTATTACAGGTGGAGCAAAAAATTTAGGTGGTCTGATCGCACGTAAGTTTGCAGAACAAGGTGCAAATCTTGTCATTCACTATAACAGCTTAGAAACCCAAAAAGATGCAGAAGAAACACTCAAAGCCATTGAACAATTAGGTGTTAATGCAACTTTGATACAAGCAGACCTCTCCAATATTCAAAATATCGAAACATTGTTCATCAAAGCCAAAGAAATCTTCGGTGGCGTCGATATTGCGATTAATACCGTAGGGCGAGTACTTAAAAAACCGTTGATTGAAACAACTGAACAAGAGTTTGATTCAATGAATGACATTAACAATAAAATTGCCTATTTCTTCATCCAATCTGCGGGTAAACATCTTAATAATGGTGGAAAAATTTGTTCTATCGTGACCAGTCTTTTAGCAGCCTACACAGGATTGTATTCAACCTATGAAGGCTTAAAAGCGCCTGTGGAGCACTATACCCGTGCAGCATCGAAAGAGTATGGCGATCGTGGTATTTCCGTCACGGCTGTTGCACCGGGTCCAATGGATACGCCATTTTTTTATGGTCAAGAAGCGCCTGAAGCAGTGGCCTATCATAAATCTGCATCTGCACTAGGTGGTTTAACCAAGATTGAAGATATTGAGCCTTTAGTGCGCTTTTTGGTAACAGAGGGTTGGTGGATTACTGGTCAGACTATTTTTGCCAATGGCGGTTATACAACACGATAATATTGAATGCCCATTTATTGAAATGGGCATTTTTATCGCTAGATCTAATGATTCTGGCTCACCCATTTAGCAGTCAACTCAATGGTCTGCTTAAGATTGGTTTCTGGTATTTTCCATTTTTGATTTAATGTTAAAAACTGATCTATATTTAATTGCTCAGTTCGGATGAAATCCAACATCTCAGCAGATAGATCTAGCTTTTGAGCAAGCCACTTCCATTTTAAAATCAATTTTAAAATGTTCAGCGAGACGAAGTATTGCGGTGCTTTTAGATTTAATCTGTGAGCCGCATTGTGAATAAGAGTTTGTAAAGAAATCTGAGTAGGATTGGCAATCAATATATCTTGATAAATTGTAAGTTGATCCTGTGATGCGTTGCATATCGCATTGACCAACATTGTCACAGAAACCAAAGGTAAATAATGCTGAGGAGTTGCAGGAATAGCGGTCAACTTCCCCTGTTTAAGCTGGGTAATCAGATGAGCAATCGGTTGATTTTCAGCAATCTCACCAGAGTTTTCATCCCCTAACACTGTTGCAGGATGGATCACTGTCCAGTCAACTTTCAACTGTTGAGCATATTTCACCCAAGTAAAATGAGCTTCAATTTTAGAAGCCTCGTAAGCACCCAGTTGTTGGTACACCCGTTTCCAATTTGTTTTCTCAATATTTTCCAAACAGACTCCAACATCTTGTAAGTGCTGAGTGAGTGTTAACATATAGCCAGAAAGATGAATTGCACGTTTCAATTGGCAATGTTCGTTTACGCATTCAAGCAAATTGATTAATCCCTTAACATTGACTTCTCTTGCCTGTTGAGTCGAAAGATTCCATGCAAATAAGGCACTGGTATTAAATAAATAATTCACCTTAGCAAGCCCTTGCCAATCTTCAGCTGAAATACCTAATGCAGGTAAAGTAACATCACCTTGTATACAGAATAATTTTTGATGACTTATTTCTTGTTTTTCTAGCCAATTTCTCAAATTTGACTCTTGCTGATCAAGGTTACGACACAAGGCAAAAACTTGATCATTGCTTTGAAGTAATCGTGCAACAAGAAATTTACCAATAAACCCTGTTGCACCAACCACCAAGGCAATTTTTTCTACGCTTTGATTCTTTTGCATCACTTTATACACCCTTTATATGTTCACACTTAAGCTAAAGGATGGAGTACACTCCACAGTCAAGTATTTCTTGCAAATACATAAAATTTGGAGCAAGTGATGTTAATCGGTGAATTATCAGAGCAATTAAATCTCAGTCGGGATACGATTCGTTTTTATGAAAAGCTTGATCTTATCCGCCCATTGACACGAAATAATGGTTATAAGGATTATTCAAAACAAGACTTACAGCAATTACAACTGATTCAGGTCGCTAAAAATTTAGGCTTTACTTTGGCTGAAATTAAACAGATTTTAGACTTGGTCAACATCAATGAAATTCCAGCAGAACAATTTCATATGATTTTAAAAGACAAACTCAATGTCATTCGTGAAAAAATTATCCAATTACAGAATATTCAGAACCTACTTGAAAATCTTGTGGTTGGGGAAGCATGTCCATTTAAAAAAGATTGTGATCTTTCCGCAATTGTCTAATCCATAAAAAAACCGCCTAACGGCGGTTTCTTTATTGAGAAATTATAGCTTATTTAGACCCTTTAATCCCTGCTTGTAATAACAATGCACCTAAACCACCAATTTTGTTCTCTTGAGGTTTAGTTGCTTGCGGTTTCTTGTCATGACGTGGTGCTTTGTCTTTATTATCATGGTTTGGACGACCTTGCTGTGGACGTTTACCCTGAGGCTTACGCTCACCACGTTGGTCATTGTTATTGAACTCACGCTTTTGACGTGGTGCTTTAGCTGGTGCTTCTGAACCTTCTGGGCGCATCGATAAATTCACACGATTTCGCTCAGCATCTACAGTCAACACACGTACTTGTACGATTTGCCCTGGTTTCACAACTTTATGTGGGTCAGAAACAAATTCATTGGCAAGCTCTGAAATATGTATTAGACCATCTTGATGCACACCAACATCGACGAATGCACCGAAGTTAGTCACATTGGTAATCACGCCCTCAAGCTGCATCCCTTCAGTCAATTGACTGACTTCAGTGATATCTTCACGGAATTTTGCTGTACGGAATTCTGGACGAGGGTCACGACCCGGTTTTTCCAACTCGCTTAACACATCTTGAATCGTCGGTAGACCAAATTTGTCGTCGGCAAAATCTTCTGCTTTCACTTGACGAATAATTTCAGTATTACCAATGATATCTTTCACTGTAGTCGCTTTTGCTTCAACAATCTTGTTGACCAAACCATACGATTCAGGGTGAACAGAGGAAGCATCTAGAGGTTCTGAGCCATCTTGAATACGTAAGAAACCCGCAGCTTGCTCAAACGTGCGCTCACCTAAACGTGGTACATTTTTCAATGCTTGACGATTATCAAAACGACCATTTTCTTTCCGGTAATCTACAATTTGCTGTGCAATGGCTTTATTTAAACCTGCGATATAGCCCAAGATTGCTGGAGAGGCCGTATTTACATCTACACCTACCGCATTCACACAATCTTCAACAACAGCATCCAGTGTTTTTGCCAAATTGGTTTGATTCACATCATGCTGATATTGACCTACACCGATAGATTTAGGGTCAATTTTAACCAGTTCAGCCAATGGATCTTGTAAACGGCGGGCAATTGAAACAGCACCACGAATCGCAACATCAAGCTCAGGCAGTTCAGCAGAAGCCAATTCTGATGCTGAATAAACAGATGCGCCCGCTTCACTTACTGAAACACGCGTTAATGTAAGATCCGCATTTGCAGCCATCATTTCTGCAACAACAGCTTCTGTTTCACGACTCGCAGTACCATTGCCAATCGCAATTAAATCGACATTAAATTCACGACAAAGACGTGCAAGTTCAGCAATCGAGCCAGCTTTATCTTCTTTTGGTGCAAATGGGTAAATCGTGCTATGTGCAAGCACATCACCTGAATCAGAAACAACCGCCAGTTTTACCCCTGTACGAATACCAGGGTCAACACCTAAAGTTGTACGTGAACCAGCAGGGGCAGAGAGCAATAAATGACGTAAGTTTTCTGCAAACACGTCCATTGCTTCTGATTCAGCTACAAGGCGTTTTTCAGTCAACAAAGAATGTTCAATCGTTGGGCGAATTTTACCTAACCAAAACAGTTTTGCGATTTGCTTTAAGAAATCTTGACGTGCTTGTGGTTGAACACTTTCAAGCGCGTATTCAGTTTCAATACGTGCAAGTGGTGCATGATCATCACCATCAACTTTAAGACCCAATACATTTTCTTGGCGGCCGCGTAACATTGCCAATAAACGGTGTGAAGGAACTTTATTTAAATTTTCAGAGAAATCAAAGTAATCACGGAATTTCTTACCGACTTCTTTTTTCTCATCAGATGCCACCAGACTTTTTAACACTGCTGTTTTGGCAAATGTTGATTTAAGTTCTGTGGTTAATGAAATATTTTGTGCCCAGTCATCAATGATGATGTGTTGAATCGCGTCTAATTGACTTTCAACATCTGGGTATTCTTCATGGCTAAAACCAGCCAAAGCTTCAGTCGGATCAATTTGCTCTGCGATAATTTTCTCAGCAAACTCCCCTAATCCCGCTTCTCTAGCTTTAAATGATTTACTGGTACGTTTTGGACGATACGGTGCGTAAAGTTCTTCTAATGCATTTTTTGTTTCAGCGGCATTTACCCGAGCAAGTAAGTCATCAGAGAGCTTATTTTGTTCTTTTAATGATTCGATTACTTTTTCACGGCGTTCAAATAAATCACGTAGATAAACAAGGCGTGTATCAAGTTGGCGTAATTGGATGTCGTCTAAGCCTTGCGTTACTTCTTTACGGTAACGTGCAATAAATGGAACACTAGAGCCTTCATCTATCAGTTTAATGGCAGCTTCTACTTGGTTTGGACGTACGGCAAGTTCACTTGCCAACTGCTGAACTAAGTCAGTCATCGTGTTTAATTCCACAAGGATAAGGACTAAAAGTTAGTGATTATAAAGACCAAGACCATAAAATCCACAATTGTTTTGCAAATTAGCAGTGAAAAAAGTGATAAAAGATCATTTTTCTTGAGTTTTTACAGTGCAATCGTGTATTTCATCCTGCTTAGCTGTATTTAAATTGCTTTGTAAAATAATTTTTCCAACGTCCCACTGCGCACCTTTACGTTGCCCACCGCCATGTGAATTGAAATATTTTAAATAGCATTGCTGATAGCCCTGTTTATTGAGTCGTTCTTGCACCCATATCGGTGGCGCTTCCATATACATGATTTCTTTCAATAAAAATGCAGAATAGCGCCGTTCTTTGAGTCGAAAGTTGCCTTGCATATCCGTTTGGGCTTCACCGACCTGGACTAGAGCAATTGGTTGGTCAAATTCGTCAATCACTTGTCCTAAGATTTCAGGTCTGGAAAGTCGGCTAATACATGCACTTAAAATAAAACATATTGCCAAAATACATAAAACTTTCATTTGCATATGGTATATCTTTTTATTTATAAACATAGAATCATCTCAATTCGTTATAGATGTTGTTTTTTGGTTTCAAAACAGCCTGAAAATTGTATTTTTGAGCAATTTGATACATAGTCTTAACAAGAGCTTAGGCAGTATACTGAGATTGACGAATATTTATAATTTACAACATTAAGGGAGTACATCATGAGTTTGGTTGTACCTGCTGAAAATACAGATATCGTACAAAACGAAACTGACCGTGTCGAACGCATTTTAGTGGTCGATGATGATGTGCGTTTACGTACCCTTTTACAGCGTTTCCTTGAAGATAAAGGCTTTGTGGTAAAAACGGCCCACGACGCAACGCAGATGGATCGCCTATTACAACGTGAGTTATTCTCACTCATCGTTTTAGACTTTATGCTTCCTGTAGAAGATGGTTTAAGTATTTGTAGACGTTTACGCTCATCAAATATAGATACACCTGTCATCATGCTCACTGCACGAGGCAGTGACTCTGACCGTATTGCTGGTTTAGAAGCTGGTGCGGATGATTATTTGCCAAAACCATTTAATCCAAATGAGTTATTAGCACGTATTCGTGCTGTACTGCGTCGTCAGGTTCGTGAAGTGCCAGGTGCGCCAAGTCAAAATGTAGAAGTTGTATCTTTCGGGCCTTGGTCTCTAGATTTATCAACACGCACCCTGACACGTGAAGGGCAAGTGGTCACATTAACCACAGGTGAGTTTGCAGTCTTAAAAGCATTAGTCCAGCATCCACGTGAACCATTGACACGTGACAAGTTAATGAACCTAGCACGTGGTCGTGAATGGGGTGCTATGGAGCGTTCAATCGATGTTCAAGTGTCTCGCTTACGTCGTTTGATTGAAGAAAACCCTGCACGTGCACGTTATATTCAAACAGTTTGGGGCGTAGGTTATGTGTTCGTTCCAGATGGTGCCGAATAATAGATTTTGATTCGATAGAATGAATCTAGCTTGAAAAATACTGGTCACATGCTCGGTTTTAAATGTGCCAGTATTTTTTTATCCATTTTTATAGAATTACAGCCGTGATAGCTTTTCCATAGACCTGAGCTTTACTTATGACTTGGCTACTGTTTTATTGTTTGGATATCCTGCAAAAAGATATGTGATCTCAACATAGTAATAATCCTTATCGTATTAAGTATAAATATCAAATATTTATATTGACTAACAAGTTAAACCAAGACAGCCTAACACTTATAATATTGCTATAAATCTACCATCCTTTAAACTGAAATCAATAGATTAAGAATATCGCACAGATTGGAATGCTCCTGTGAAATTAGAACCCATAGATCCACAAGAATTTACCGACTTTGTTACCTACAAAGAACGGAAACGTACACATTGGGAACGCTTCCTCGATAAAGTCAAACCTCGCTCGGCAGCCATGCGGACCACCGTATTGGTCGTATTTGTAGTGTTCTTTAGCCTGTTTATGTCATTATGGTTTTTCTGGAAAACGCTTTATTTACCTGAAATTCAGCAACATGCACGTTTTTTAGCAGTTGAACTTGAAATGGTTAACAATCCACGTTTGCAGATTTATCATGACGAAATACAACTTGATATTGACGAGTGGTTAAAGCAACGGGTAGGTGTAGAATATGTTACTGATCCCAAAGAATATCCAAATGTAAAAGATAAAATTATTGCCGATTTTTTTACCAATCGTATTGAGAACCAGCTTGCAGAAGAATTAAAAATCAAAGACGTGACGGTTTATTTCCAGTTTAAACCCAGTCCACGTATTTGGGTTCAAACACCTGAAATGAATGGCAATTGGGTGCGTGAACCTCTGAATACTTATGCCAACTATAGCCCTGAACTGATTTTAGGTTGGTTACTCGGTATTCCACTGATTGCCGCAGTGATCATCTTGACATTGGTAAGGCAGCTCAATCGTCCATTGCGTCGTTTACAACATGCAGCAAATAACTACAGTAAAACAGGAAAAGCGCCTTATTTAGAAACCAATCATGGTCCTCAAGAAATTCGTGAGGTGAACCAAGCCTTTAACCATATGGTCTATACACTGGAACAAACTGAACGTGATCGTCAAATCATGTTGGCAGGTATCTCTCATGATTTAAGAACACCGCTGACACGGATCCGTTTAAGCGCAGAAATGATGTCTGATGATGACTTTTTAAAAGAAGGTTTGATTTATGATGTCGATGATATGGATGCCATTTTAAGCCAGTTTATTTCATATATGCGTGATGGCTCAGATGAAGAGCTTCAAGACACCAATATCAATGCTTTGCTACAAGAACTGATCATTCAGTTTAAACCTTTAGATATTCAGTTCACGCCGCAAGAACTACCTGTCATTACTGCTCGCTCACTGTCGTTAAAACGTTTGATTGGTAATCTCATCAACAATTCAAAACGCTATGGTGCAGAACCAATTGAACTCAGTGCTTTTGTAGAAGATGAGCATATTAAAATCTGTGTAGCAGACAATGGGGAAGGAATTCCCGAAGACCAAATTGAAGGGCTTATGCAACCTTTTGTGCGTGGTGATGCTGCACGTACGGTGCAAGGGAGTGGTTTAGGTTTGGCCATTGTCAAACGAATTGTCGATATTCATCAAGGTGAACTGTTGATTTCCAACCGTCCTGAAGGCGGGCTACAAGCCATCATTTCACTACCAACGTCAATAAAAGTTGAGGAAGAACCGATACCTACAAATCCAATTCAAAAAATCAAACAAAGTTTGAGTGATCACTTTTAGTGATTGCTCAATAAACCAACACTTAACTTTGTTTATTTAACAAACAGCTATCATTATTTTATTAATAAATAATAACTTAAAAACCATCACCAAAATTTATACCTGCATTTATTGAAAAAATTAGACCTTAGCATTAGAGGCATGCACAATTCAGTTTGAGGGCGGTACAATCCGTCTAGTTTTGAACAAGAATTGAGCGTAAACCATGTCTTTAGATCGTATTCGTTTAGCATCTCTCCATGACAAAGTCATGAGCGCAGAACAAGCTGCAACTTTTATCCAAGATGGGATGACTGTGGGGATGAGTGGATTTACTCGTGCAGGTGAAGCAAAAGCTGTACCTTTAGCGCTGGTAAAACAAGCCAAAGTGAATCCGTTGAAGATTACTTTAATCACAGGTGCAAGTTTAGGTAATGACCTAGACAAACAATTAACTGAAGCTGGTGTCCTTGCGCGTCGTTTACCATTCCAAGTCGATAACACTTTACGTAAAGCCATCAATAATGGTGAAGTGATGTTCATTGATCAACATTTGTCTGAAACTGTTGAGCAAATGCGTAACCTTCAGTTGAAAAAACCTGATGTTGCGGTGATTGAAGCGATTGCGATTACTGAAGATGGTGGCATCATTCCAACAACATCTGTGGGTAATTCTGCAAGCTTTGCAATTTTCGCTGAAAAAGTGATTGTTGAAATCAACACCAACTTAAGCCCTGCTTTTGAAGGCTTACATGATATTTACATCCCAACCTATCGCCCAACACGTCAAGCTATTCCATTGACGCATGTTGAGCAACGTATTGGTACACCTGCAATCAATATTGATCCTGCAAAAATCGTGGGTATCGTGATTAATAGCGAATATCATGACTCTCCATCAACTGTAACACTACCAGATGACGAAACTCAGGGTATTGCGAACCACTTAATCGCATTCTTCGAAAAAGAAGTTGAAGAAGGCCGCTTACCTTCGAATCTTGGTCCTTTACAAGCAGGCATCGGTTCAATCGCCAATGCTGTATTGACAGGTCTTAAAGATTCTAACTTTGAAGATTTAGTGATGTATTCAGAAGTACTTCAAGACTGTACTTTCGAGTTGATTGATGCGGGTAAAATGAAGTTTGCTTCAGGTTCTTCAATTACTCTTTCTGCTAAATATGGTGAAAAAGTATTTAACAACCTTGAACAGTACAAAGACAAATTGGTTCTCCGTCCACAAGAAATTTCAAACCATCCTGAATTGGTTCGTCGCTTAGGCATCATTGGTATCAATACCGCGCTTGAGTTCGATATTTATGGCAACGTAAATTCGACACATGTTTGCGGTACCAAGATGATGAATGGTATTGGGGGTTCTGGTGATTTCGCACGTAATGCACATTTAGCAATCTTCGTGACCAAATCGATTGCAAAAGGTGGCGACATCTCTTCTGTTGTCCCATTTGCTTCACATATCGACCATGCTGAGCATGATGTAGATATTCTTGTGACTGAGCAAGGTCTTGCTGACTTACGTGGATTAGCACCCCGTGAACGTGCTCGTGCAGTCATCAACAACTGTGCTCACCCAATGTATCGTGATGCATTGAATGATTACTTTGATCGTGCATGTGAAAAGGGTGGTCAAACACCTCATATTCTTCGTGAAGCACTTTCTTGGCACTATAACTTTGAAGAAACAGGCCATATGCTTGCTTCTGTAGATCAAGCTAAAAAATCTGCATAAGATTTTAAACCTGATGTAAAAATAAAAACGCCCTGAATGAGGGGCGTTTTTTATTGAGCTATTTTTGCTTGAATGCTCATTTCCCCATTTTTAAATTCACGCTATATCTACTGTTCTATAAAAAGTATCTTTAAGTTGATTTGAAATTTCAATAATGAGTTCTCTTCATTTTTAAATATCTAAAGACTTAAATTGCGACACGCACTTTGTCTTTCTTTTGAATAAACGCCACACTGGCTTGATCCTGATTAATCATCTCAACCGCTTTCTCTGCAATCATAATTGCAGGGGCATTGGTATTGCCATTCACCACTTTTGGCATGATTGACGCATCGACCACACGCAAGTTTTGAATACCATAAACTCGCAAACGTGGATCAACCACAGCCATCTCATCCACTCCCATTTTACAGCTTCCTACAGGGTGATAAACGGTATCTGAGCGATCTCTTAAAACTTGTCGAATCTCCTCATCTGTTTTTACAGTGGCTGTAAATAAATCTTCTTTAATCATGCTTTTAAAAGCATCAGATTGCATTAATTTCTGAGTGAGTTTAAAGCCTTTGACCATTTCCTCTAAATCAGACTCTTCCCCATAGAAATTAGGGTCAATCAATAAAGGATCATCGATACTTGGTCCACTCATCTTAATGGAACCACGACTGATTGGATTGAGCAGGCAGACATGACAGGAAATACCATGTCCTGTATGCATTGTTCGTGCATGATTATCCACGAGCGCAATGACGAAATGTAACTGTAAATTCGGTAGGCTTTGTTCGTTTGAACTTTTAATAAATCCGCCACATTCAGCAAAATTCGTAGTCATTAAACCACGGCGTTCTTTACGGTAACGCCCAATTTGTTTAAATAGATCAATCGAACCTGGCAAGGATAATCCAAATGTCCCTTGAATTTCACTGACTTTATAACCAAAAATAAAATCAGGATGATCATGAAAATTTTTACCCACACCAGGTAAATGCTGTTTCACTGCAATTCCATGTTCAGCAAGTTCTTGTTGGTCACCAATACCTGAGAGCATCAGAATCTGTGGCGACTGCATCGCTCCCGCACTCAATAACACTTCTCGACGTGCAAAAATTTGTTTGAGCTGCCCACTCTGCTTATATTCCACCCCCACAGCCACCCCATTTTCAATCAAAATCCGCTGAGTCTGTGCATGGGTTTCGACCGTTAAATTTTTACGATCTCGATGTGGAAACAAATAAGCCCGCGCGGAGCTGCACCGCTCCCCATTGATATGGGTCACTTGATAAACCCCTAAACCTTCCTGCTCTTCACCATTGAAGTCATCCAGAATTCGATAACCTTGTTCTTTAGCGGCTGCGATATATTTTTGCTGTAATGGGTTATCACTGCGTAAATCAATAACTGAAAGTGGGCCAGCATTACCATGATATTTGTTTTTAATTCTTTGGTTATTTTCAGATTTAATAAAATAAGGCAAGACCTCATCATATGACCAACCGGTATTGCCTAAGGCTGCCCAATCGTCATAATCTTGTCGATGTCCACGGATATACACCATGGCATTAATTGCCGATGAGCCACCCAAGCATTTTCCACGAGGCTGGTAGCCTTTACGACCATTTAAGCCCTTTTGCGGTACAGTTTCAAAGGCCCAGTTATTGATCTTGGTTGGAATACTAATCACCGCTGCACAAGGAACTTCTACTTTCCAGCCCTCTCCAGCCCCTCCTGCTTCAAGTAGACAAACAGAAACTTGCGGGTTTTCTGATAAACGCCCAGCCAACACACAGCCCGAGCTTCCGCCACCGATAATAATATAATCAAATTCCTGTTTATTCACGTGAAGTTCCTTTTTTGTTTTAAATTATGCCTCCATTATTATGCACACTTTCAATCAATAAAAAATCACTATTCTCAGCCTATAACGTTTTTATAAGTTAACAAACTCAGCAAAAAGTATTTACGCATTGTCTAAAAAATAAACTTATCAACTGCGGTTTTTTATATTAATCTGCTGTAAAGATTGTTTTAAAAAACAAGAGATAAAAATTCTATGTTTATTATCAGACAGTTTCAGGAAACCGATTTAGACGAAGTCATCGCACTGTGGGAAGTCTGCGATTTAACCCGTCCTTGGAACAACCCAGAAATTGATATCTTCCGTAAAGTCGCACAAAAAGACGGATTGTTTCTATTGGCGGTCAAAGATGAACAATTGATCGCTACGGTTATGGGGGGGTATGATGGGCATCGGGGCTGGGTCAACTATCTTGCCGTGCACCCTCATGATCAACGTAATGGTGTTGCGACCGCACTGATACAACAACTTGAAAAGCGCTTAGTTGCATTAGGCTGCCCAAAACTGCAACTCCTGATCCGCAAAGATAACATTGATGTACAAAGCTTTTATGAGCAACTTGGCTATGAAGAAATTGAAGTCGTGTGTTTAGGTAAACGCCTTATCCCAGATTAAAATAAGCCCAATAGAATTAATCTCATAGTTATTTACAAAAAATTTTAGAATTTATAGCCATATGATAGACCTAGAATATCCTGACTCATTTTGAGTTTCGCTTCACCACTACCAAACGCAGGGGAAATTTTTCCTTTTACCTCATCTTCTAAAGCACGTGTATAGGCAATATTGATTTCTTGATGTTGATCGAAATTCCAAGTTGCACCTACGCTGAGGTGGTCTTGAATCACCCCTGGAGCAAGAATATTTAAAAAGACTTCACTGTCTGGAATCGGTTGATCATTATGACTATAACCGGCTCTTAGTGTGAGCTTTGGATGTGCTTGATAAGACACACCCAGTTTATAGATATTGATATCGTTCCAGCCAAATCCAGGCCCTTGTAGTGTACCAAAAGCATGACCTTGTTGTAATTGTGCAAGATCAAAAGGATTTCCTACCGATTTCACATCCGAATAGTTAATCCGTTGCACATCCGCAGCTACTGTTAATAAAGGTGTGATTTTGACAGCTACACCAACACCATAACTTTCAGGAACATCAAAGTCACCTCGTTCAGCAAATAACCCACGATATCGATCAAAGCGATCTGCATTAATTTTTGAAGAATAATTTGCACCAAAAGTTAAGCGTTGATCAAAGAATTTTCCAGCCCAACCAATACGTGCACCAAAGCCAGTCGCAGAATCCTTACCACGATTGCTTAAATTTAAACTATCGGCTGAAAATGCGCTAAACCCACCAATTCCCCGCGCTTCAAAACGTTGATAGAGAATATTGGTTGCAATTCCAATAGATTGATTTTCTGAATATTTCCAAGCAACTGCTGGAGTAATGAAAACCTGTGTTAAATCCACTCCTGCTGTTCCAGTGTTGCCAAATGCTGCAAATGGATTATTTTTATACCCCGTATTCATTCCGCCATTCCCATATATTGCTAAACCTAAAGCTACTTGGTGACTAATTTGGTGATTGAAGGCAAGCTCTGGTAGTACAAAATATTTGCGTCCATTGCCGTCGTATGTACCATTGGCATTAGGATAATCTTGTGGTATTTGATTAGCCACAAACTCAGCTGAACGATCAGGTGAAAACACAGTTGCACCAACATCAATACGATCACCAACCCAGCTTAACCCTGCTGGGTTATTAGCAATCGTTAATGCATCTTGAAATTGAGCAATGGAAGTTCCTGCATTGCCTTGGGCCTTTACCCCATAGCCATGCATAAAATAACCTGTCGTTGCAAAAGATGTAGAGCTGAATACCGATACCCATACAGTAAGGGATAATATTTTAACAGGAGTTTTCATTAATTATCTTACTTTTAAATAATATATAAGTAAGCATATTGTTAGCAATATTTGTTGTAATCAAAGATAAAATGCGATCCTTATTTTATTTGTGCATAAAGCATTTTTTCTTTGATTTTTTAATTTTGCCCACTCTTAAAAAAACCGGGAATGTGATGGTCAAATCTGCAAGCTCGTTGGTTAATGCTTCAGCTAAATCAAGTAATGGATGATCCTGATTTCTTTCGCAATAGTGTTTAATTGCAGACCAAGTGGATAAATACTTTAATAATTGCGCAGACGACCACTGGTACTGCATCTTAAACTCAGCAACATTTATTTCTTCAAAAGGAAATGGAATGGTTTTATATTCTTCATCGATATAACGGCGCTCTGTATCCCAATAGCCTTCTAGTTTTTCAGTATATAAGTTTTGAATCATTGTATTGATGGCTGAATTTTCGACATGAATTAAGCCGTAACCGATCACCGCAAGAATACCTTGGGGTTTTAGTGTGCGTTCAACTTCTTTATAAAATTCTACAAAATCAAACCAATGAATGGCCTGAGCAACAGAAATCAAATCAAAACTCTGTGCTATAAATGAGGTTTTTTCGGCAGATTGGACTTGATAGCTCACATTATCAAAATAAGGTGCAAGACTTAATTGTTTTTCGCTCATATCTGTTGCAACAATATGATCGAAATAAGGGCTGAGCAGTTGAGTAAATTGGCCTGAACCTGCACCACAATCCCAAGCAAAACCACGTTCTGGAACATGATTTAAAATTTCCTGAACCACTTCAGGAGGATAACTCGGTCGGGCTTGCTGATAAAGCTGGCTACCTGATGAAAATAAATCTTTCATTGTTCTTATAACAATCTATTTCACTTACCTAAGATTTATCTTACGACATTTATAAGTCATGACAAGATATTTTGTAAGACAATGGCTTCAATTTACAACTTCTCAGTGACATTTTTTAATGATGAGAATCAATTTTTGAATTCCCAAAAAGTAAACAGGCAATAAAAAACCTCAAACAAGGTTTGAGGTTTTTCAAATATGGTGGCGAGACCCAGGATCGAACTGGGGACACACGGATTTTCAATCCGTTGCTCTACCTACTGAGCTATCACGCCGATGCGGTGTATTAAGCCGTATCTCAGTTCAATAGTCAATAAAAATCATGACTTTTTTATTCAACCGAATATTTTTCATCCAAAAAAAATCCCTGATGGGATCAGGGATTGAAATCTCAAAGATTTTTAAATATGGTGGCGAGACCCAGGATCGAACTGGGGACACACGGATTTTCAATCCGTTGCTCTACCTACTGAGCTATCACGCCGATGGGGCGTATTAAACAATTTAATGGTTTAGCCGTCAAGCATTGAAATCACAAAAATCATTCAATAGTTTATTTTTACAACAAAAACCACTCATTCACGCTGAATAAGGTTGTTTTCCATACACTTTTAAGTGATGGGGTGCCAATTTCTGCATTTTCTATTTAGAGACCAAGGTATTCATCCAAAATTTAATTTGTCTAAAGTGTTTCTCTGAAAACTAGAATATTCTGCTTCAAGATTAGCCCAAACTTATTTTTCCTAAAATATCCAAATAAAAAAAGCAACCTAATCAGGTTGCTTCAATTGATTAAAGACTCTTGATCATCTTAGATTTTGCCTAAGTGAGCTAAACAACGGTGGATTGCTCCACAGCCCGGTTCAAAATTTTTAACGCCCTTTTCTTCCTCGATCCGACAAACTTCTTCGACTAAACGTTCTGCAACGCCTCGTCCTCGGTTAGCAGGATGCACCACAATATTTTCTAGAGTCCGACTTTCACCTTGCCCTGTACACCATAATGCACCAATAATCTTTGTATTAAATTCTGCGACATAAAGTAAGGTATAATGAGCCAAGTTTTGCTCAAGTTGTTCTATGGCATCATGACCATCCCCAAATTCAGGACTGGTGTCATATAATCGCTCAAGCTGATCGCGAACTTCTTCATTTTCGAGTGAAGTTTTAGCATGTACGGTAATAGGCATTGATTAACCCTCCTGAGCAATCTAATATGCTGTGACTTTCGTCACAGCGAAATATCTTTACATCAAACTTTTAATTTTTGACGTTTTTTGAGGAACGTGTCTATGGCGCAACGTATCAGTGAAGTGGTAAGAAACACCAACGAAACTAAAATTCGAGTTCGTGTGAATCTTGATGGTACTGGTCAAGGCACGCTCAATACAGGTGTTCCCTTTTTAGACCATATGGTTGATCAAATCAAGCGTCATGGTTTATTTGACATCGATATTCATTGTGATGGTGACTTAGAAATCGATGATCACCATACTGTAGAAGACTGTGGAATCACACTAGGCCAAGCATTTGCGCAAGCACTAGGTGATAAAAAAGGCTTAAAACGTTATGGTCACTTCTATGCGCCGCTTGATGAAGCTTTAAGCCGTGTCGTAGTGGATTTATCAGGTCGTCCGGGCTTATGGATGGATATCCCTTTTACACGTGCTCGTATCGGCAGCTTTGATGTGGATTTATTTTCCGAGTTTTTTCAGGGCTTTGTAAATCACGCTTTAATGACTTTGCATATTGACAATTTAAAAGGCAAAAATAGCCATCATCAAATTGAAAGTGTGTTCAAAGCATTTGCACGCGCACTTCGTATGGCATGTGAAGTTGATCCTCGTGCAGAAAATACTGTTGCATCGACCAAAGGAACCTTGTAATGACCCGTATTGCCCTTCTTGACTATGGCATGGGAAATCTTCATTCAGCAGCCAAAGCACTCGAACATGTTGGCGCAACTGTAGATGTCACAAATGATCCAAAATTAATCGCTCAAGCAGATAAAATCGTATTTCCTGGTGTAGGTGCAATGCGTGATTGTATGCAGGGTATGCATGAAGCTGGTATTGATGAAGTTGTACGCCATGCGGCGTTTAATAAACCTGTACTTGCGATTTGTGTCGGTATGCAAGCTTTGCTTGAATCATCAGAGGAAAATGCAGGTACTCCAGCACTGGGGATTTTTGATGGAGTTGTAAAACATTTCCCAGATATGAAAGACTTAAAAGTCCCACATATGGGATGGAACCAAGTTCATCAAATAGATCCGAATCATCCTATGTGGAAAGATATTAATCAAGATACCCGTTTCTACTTTGTACATAGCTATTATGTCGAACCACAAGAGCAGTCTCTTGTTGCTGCAACATGTGATTATGGTTTGCAGTTCTGCACAGCCATTCATAAAGAAAATTTGTTTGCGACACAATTCCATCCAGAAAAGAGCCATACAGCAGGTTTGCAGTTACTGAAAAACTTTGTGGAATGGAAAATCTAATTCATTCGTCAGTTTCATCCTGATTTATATCTCTAAAAATCAAGCCAATTGCAGTTGGCTTGATTTTTTATTCTATTAAGACTTTATTTTTTATCCTCTGTTTATTATGATTCATTCAAATTGAATAAAAATCCAACAATTCATTTTAAAAACTGATTTAAACCTTAATTCATTCTAGGAAAACAAAAATGCCCTCTAATTTTCAAACCCATGATTCAGCTCTAAGCGCCGGTGGCCGTTTCGGCAGATTATCCTATTTAGGATGGAATATGCTATTGGGCCTATCTATGTGCGTAGTGGGTATTATCGCTGCATTATTCATCCCTGCTTTAAGTAATTCACCTTCTATTGCACTCTTATTTATATTAGGTGCAGTTGCGATTATTATCTACATTGCTCTGATTTACTTCAGTTTTATTTTTATAATCCGCCGCTTACATGACAAAAATCAAAGTGGATGGCTATCTCTTCTCATGTTTATACCTTTGGTTAACTTATTCTTTTTTATTTATTTAAGTTGTGCAAAAGGAGATACAGGGGCAAATAACTATGGCGCACCTCGTATTACTCAGGGTTGGGAAAAAGTACTCGGCTGGATTTATATTGTAGTATTACCAATCAGTATTCTAATTCTTGCAATTACAGCAATTCCAGCATATCAAAGTTATATAGAGCAAGCACAACAACTACAACAATATCAACAGCAAATTAATCAATCTGAATAAAGCATCTGGAATAACCACCCTATGTTTATAAGGTGGTTATTTTACTCTTTGGTGACAAAACCACCTTCCAACGGTTCAACACTAATTTTAATATCCGCCTTTAAATTTAAAGCTGCGTACCGGTCTTTAATTTCATTGATCAATTGTTCCATTGTGACATGACTTAAATCCAATTCAGACTCAGCATAAGCTTTAGTTACAAGATCAGCTTTATCTTGGTGTTTAGACTCCATATTCCAACGTTCAGTCATTCCGACTAAACGGGCCAATTCAATTAGACTTTGCGCACTCGAGGGTGTAGAGTTCTGCAACCATTTGGTCATGGTCCCTTTAGAAGTTTCAAGTACGTTAACAATATCACTGGCTTTTATATTTTTATCCTGAATCAATTGTTTTAAACGCTTTGCACCTTCGATAAAAAGATCATCATCTTTTTCAACCATACACTTTATTCCTGTGTTTTCGACCCATAAAACTATCATCTTTTATTCAAAGTTTGTTATAACACAATATGATTAATATTTTTAATGCTTAAACCGGTCGACTAAAATTTGTGAGCTTAAATTTGTGAATATTCAAACTCAGCAACTTCCAAGTAAAGAGCAAATTCAGAGCTTTCCCCGTTTTCAAAATTTACTTTTGAATAAAATTATGGTGATCAATGACTTGCAACAATGCCACGCGATTGCAGAAGAATTAAAAACGGCGCGCCTTTTTGGTTTCGATACCGAGTCTAAACCTACATTTAATAAAGGTGAAATACAAACAGGTCCACACCTTATTCAACTCGCGACTTTTGAAAAAGCCTATTTATTTCAAGTTTCACCTGATGTTCTTCATTTTTTAACCCCTTTTTTTGAAAATCCTGATCAAATTAAAGTCGGTTTTGGCTTAAAAAATGATGCACATCTATTTCGTAAAAAAGGCATACAACTCAACAGTGTTATCGAACTTTCAAAATGCTTTTCGAGTTTTGGTTTCAACAATCCTTTGGGGATTAAAAATGCGATGGCATTGTTATTCAAGGTCAACTTCCCTAAAAGTAAATCAATTAGCACTTCAAATTGGTCACGTAAAATCCTCACAACACCTCAAATTGAATATGCGGCAGCCGATGCTTATGCTGCTATATTAATTTTCAAAGCCTTACTGGATTTAGGCTTAATACCTGACACGATCGCGCATACTCAGCTTAAATTGAGCATTCAGCCCAATAAAAGCCTAAACTGACACTTAGAAATTGATCAAGTTTTTGCTAATATGAAGATCAATAAATTCTTAATTGAGATTAAGCAAGGAGCGAAAGCATGCTGATCATCCCGGCAATTGATCTGAAAGATGGTAAATGTGTTCGTTTAAAACAAGGTCGTATGGAAGACGATACCGTATTTTCTGATGATCCTGTCGCAACAGCACAGCATTGGGTGAATGAAGGCGCTCGTCGTTTACATTTGGTTGATTTGAATGGGGCTTTTGCGGGAACACCAATTCATAAACCAGTAGTTGAGGCAATTGCTAGAGCACAACCTGAACTTCCTATTCAAATTGGTGGTGGTATTCGCTCTTTGGAAACAATTGAACATTACCTAGATGCAGGTGTTTCTTTTGTAATCATTGGAACTAAAGCAGTTCAAAATCCTGAATTTGTTGAAGAAGCATGCAATAAGTTTGCAGGACACATAATCGTTGGTATTGATGCAATAAATGGTATGGTTGCAACAGATGGTTGGGCAAATGTCACAGATGTAAAAGCCACTGATCTTGCAAAACGTTTTGCAGATGCTGGGGTTTCGAGCATTGTTTATACCGATATCGCGCGTGATGGTATGATGCAAGGCGTAAATGTTGAACAGACTGTAAATCTTGCGCAATACTCAGGTCTTCCAGTGATCGCGTCAGGCGGTGTAACCAATCTAGACGATGTACGTAATTTAAAAGGGAAACCAGGTATTTTAGGTGCGATCACAGGTCGTGCAATTTACGAAGGCACACTCAACCTACGTGAAGCTCAATTGTTATTGGATGAACAAGGGTTTTAATGTCCAAATCAAGATCTGATTAAAAAAGAGAACCTAAGAGGTTCTCTTTTTTTATATGTGAAAAATAGTGTTTGAATTGCTATATTTTTATTTAAACCAATGTATTTTCAAAATGTTGCATTTCAATTTTACTGGCTAAAAAGGGTTTCATTGACATAAACCACTGTTTGAATTCATCCGTTTTCATAAAAATATCTGTATGGGTTTGAAGGTCAATCCAATGAATTTGTAGAATATATTTTTGATTGTCTTCTATACATCGGATCAATTTAAATTTTTCACAACCTTGAGCACTTCTAAAGGTATCCGATAGTTCATAAAATTTCTTTTCAAAAGCCATTTGTTGACCATCAACAATATGAAATAAAGCCTGTTCGATCACCATGATTTATTTCTCTTTATCAAAATTTTGATTCAATAGGCTATCACTATTGCATGACAATTGAATGATTTAAATACCCGATTACTCAGCTTAACATCTGCACAATCCTGTGCTTTCACGTAAAATAGCCCTGCTCTTCCACATTACTCTATTTTATGTCTTCCTCTCCCCTCGCTTTATTTTTAAAGTCCAGAACACCTCAAATTGCGTTGATACTCATGACCATGATTTGGGGTGGTACATTTGTCATTGTACATTGTGCCCTAAACTATAGTTCCCCTATGTTTTTTGTCGGTTGTCGTTTTGCTGCGGCCACCATTGCTGTTGGATTATTATCTTATAAATATCTAAAAGGTATAAATCTAAAAGAGCTAATCGCAGGTGCGCTCATTGGTGGCATGATTGCTGCAGGTTATGGCTCACAAACGGTAGGTATGCAAACTATTAGTAGCAGTGAGTCTGCATTTTTAACTGCTTTGTATGTACCACTTGTTCCGATTCTTATCTGGGTGATTTTTCGTAAAAGACCACATATCATGATCTGGCTTGGTATTTTTTTAGCATTTATCGGTTTAATTTTTCTGACAGGAAATGGTTTTGATCAAATTGATTTAAATACAGGGCAAATCGTCACATTAGTTGGCTCATTTGCAATTGCTATGGAGATCATTCTCATCGGGTACTTTGCTGGAAGCGTCAATATTCAGCGTGTAACGGTGATTCAGCTTGCCTTTGCTTCATTGATTTCATTTGCCAGTATGCCTTTTGTGGACGAGTTGCATATTCCACCCTTCTCGTGGCAATTGGTGATGCTTTCAGTTGGGCTAGGCTTAACCAGTGCTCTATTACAATTGACAATGAATTGGGCACAACGTTCTGTCGATCCTTCTCAAGCTGCCTTGATTTATGCTGGCGAACCAGTTTGGGCAGCTTTATTTGGGAGAATTGCAGGTGAGCGCTTACCATTGCTGGCTCTTTTTGGCGGTTTACTTGTAGTATTGGGGGTTATCATCAGTGAATGGAAACCCAAATTTTTATACAAACGACAGCTTGAAGAAAATTCGGCTGAGATAGAAAAACAGCGTTCTTAATCAGAACGCTGTTTTTACTAAAATTACTGTTTGATCAAGCTGTATTGCTCAAGAACAAGACTTACCAAATATTGTTCATTCAGTTATATCGGTAAGGCTTGATCATCATTCAGCGCAATAATGCCTCGAATGGCCCGATAGACAATCCATATCCAAGAAATAAATAAAGTGGCAGCACAAAAGATCGTAGCACCCACCGCAACACCAGCAAAGGCATTGACATTATCCATGGTAAAAAATAGAAAAATAAACGGAATAAATGCAATTACCGTCCAGACTAAATACCACCAAAAAGTGCGGATTTGCCATCTAAAATGACTTTCGAAAATCGTACCACGGACCGAATTCAATTTTACATAATTGATAATCAATGCAATGATTGCAAGAATTCCCGCAGAAAAAATTGCAACAATATAAAGGATATATAAAATTAAAGTCAGAGATTTACTATTATTTGGATCAACATAATTATTCATTGTAAGCCCTTTTAAATTTGCTAACGCCCGTTTAAATCTTAAACATATTCAAAGGCGAAATTAACCATAAAATCAATAAAATATTAAAGAATATGGTACACAAATAAATCTTTTTAAAGGGTTGTTTTTGTGTTTTATGTCGTAAGCGTTGCTGGGCTAGCCAAGCTGCGGGCCAACCGCCTAAAAAAGCTAAAATATGCAGGGTATTTTCAGGAACACGACGCTGATTGCTCTGCGCAGCTTCTTTATCTTGTGCATAAAACCAATAGGTCATCACATTGATGATACTGACAAAAAGAATAAACATGCCATTTAGCAAACCACTTATGCTCAAGATTGCCAAAACAATAATATAAACAGCGCAAAGAATTTGCATCGGCTGTAATTTAGCCTGCTTTGTTGCATGTAAATGTTTGGCTTTAGCCGCTTGCGGGCTTGTCACTTTCGCCATTTGTGTAGCTTTTAAATACGTGACTTGTTTTGCTTTATAACGCCCTTGACCATCTAATTGCACCACATATTCAAGTGCACAGCCAACGATTGGGCGTGGCCCTTTTTGTGCAAAATCTTTGATGTGTAAAAATACGCGATCTTTTACACCATCATTTGGTTGAATAAAGCCATAGCCTTTATCATCAAACCATTCAACTAAACGACCTTGATCACGCATTTTATTTCCTAAAAAACTATTAAGCAGTAACAAACTTTAATCTTTCGATCAACATATTACGCATTTCTTGCGGATTTTTCTGCAAAATATCATCACCTGTACGTGCTTCAGCAGCATTCATCTGAGCAATTTGTAAACGCATCATCCAAAAGCGACCTGCGGCCATAGCCAAATATAACTCTAAACAAGCTCTTTCATCTTCAGTCAAAGGACGAATCGAGGTATATGCATTTAAGAAAGCCATTGCTTTGGCTTCATTCAAAGTAACACTCGGATATTCTGTACAAAAATCATTTAACGTAATCGCAATATCAAAAAGCAATTCATCTTGATTCATTTCATAAAAATCAAGAATGCCTTTTAACTCATCGCCTTCAAACAAAGTATTGTCACAGAACAAATCCGAATGAATAAAACCTTTAGGTCGATTTGGATACATCATTGTCAGTGCTTCATACAAACCTAAAAGATTATTCAGCAAAGCACTATCAGCTACATCTAAAGTCGGTTTAATTTGTTGAGCAACGTTGTACCAATAAGCATGATCACGCACCACTTGACGCTGTAATGGGAAGTCTTGTAACGCCACATGCATTTTGGCCTGTGCCACAGCAATTTGCTCAACTTGAGCGATTGTAGAGGGCATCGGATGTTTACCTGACATCCGTGGCGCAATTTGTGCAGGTTTATCTTTTAAACTATGAATCGACTGACCGCTATGTTTTAACGGAACAGGAACTGGCAAACCTTGTTGACCCAAGTGTTCTAAAACAGGAATTAATTCCCCTGCTGCTTGCGCATCCATATTTTCAAATAATGTTAATACGAACTGTGTTCCATCAGCACAAATGATAAAATAGTTGGTATTTTGCACACCGCCTTGAATTGGTTTAAGTTCAACCACCTCTAATCCATAAGGTGCTGCAAAGTGTTGAACTTCTTTTAAACTCAAAGTGGTATAAACCGACATAGAAAACCTGCGAAAAAACTTACATAAGTTTGATAGAATAACCGCTTCGACTATCGAGGTGTAGCACCTAAGTCACGAACTTTCATAATCGCCTGTTATTTTTGGAAAAAATTATGCTCGCTAAACGTATTATTCCTTGCCTGGACGTAGATAATGGTCGTGTGGTGAAAGGTGTCCAGTTTTTAGATATCCGTGACGCAGGAGATCCTGTAGAAGTTGCCCGTCGTTATAATGAGCAAGGTGCAGATGAAATCACCTTTTTAGACATTACCGCAACATCGAATGGCCGTGATACCACTTATCGTACTGTTGAACGTATGGCTGAAAGTGTGTTTGTCCCCCTTACAGTTGGTGGTGGTGTTCGTAAAGTTGAAGATATCCGTTTGTTATTAAATGCAGGTGCAGATAAAGTCAGCATCAACTCTGCTGCAGTATTTAATCCTGAATTCGTTCAAGAAGCTTCTCAGCGCTTTGGTGCACAATGTATTGTTGTAGCAATCGATGCAAAAAGAACTGGTGAAAATAAATGGGAAATTTTCACCCATGGCGGCCGCAAACCGACAGGCATAGATGCGATTGAATGGGCTGTGAAAATGGCACAATTCGGTGCAGGTGAGTTATTGGTTACCTCTATGGATGCAGATGGGACTAAAGCGGGTTATGACATTGGTTTAATGCGTCAAATTAATGATCGTGTCACCATTCCGACCATTGCATCAGGTGGTGTGGGTAATTTACAACATTTAGCAGATGGTATTTTAAAAGGTGGTGCCGATGCTGTATTGGCAGCCTCTATATTCCATTTTGGTCAATACTCTATCCCTGAGGCGAAAAAATATCTTGCTGAGCAAGGAATTGAAATGCGTCTTTAATTGATAATGAGTACATATATAGAAGAATGTTATTTTGCATTCTTTTATATATTATTTATTAAGCCCTATTAAAACACCTAGATAGAATACATAAATAATAGGTATTATTTTAAATAACGACTAACAACTCATTTTATATAAATTATCAATTATTAAACTCACTGATATCAAACTGAATAAGAATTAAAACTGAATAAACTATTTATTTATCTTGAATCACTTTTTAAATACTTTTATATGGAAAAATCCTGATCACTGGGTATTTCTTATTCTATTTATTTCCTTTAATCTTATGATAGGAACTTTATAAAAAATAAGCATGAGTCATTATGGATTTAATAAAAACAATACGAAAATTAAAGGAAATCTTCAGTTATAAATACCATTATTCCACCCCATATCAATCATTTAATATCTCTGAATCAATGCACATTTACCATCGCGCAACCAGTTATGAACATTTAGCGCTGAATCAGCAGTATAAACTTGATATTGATTACCATCACAATGAAAAAATATATAAATATCAACGTAATGCGATTTGGTATTTTTTACATTCAGCACTCAAAGGGTATAGCTCAGCACAATATAAATTAGGCATGATTTACTTACAGGGGCAACTTGGATTATCTCCAGATAAAGTCAATGCATACAAATGGTTATTACTTGCTGCAAATCAGGGTCATCTCGAAGCACGAGACCAACTATGTCATTTCTATCAGCAATAAAAAACCAGCTCGAAAGCTGGTTTTTTATCAACAAAATGAGGAGTTAACCCCCAATTTTTTTGTATTTGGTCCGTTTTTGCACAGCAGCATCACCCAAACGAGCTAAGCGATATGCTTCATATTCAGCATAGTTACCTTCGTAAAATTCAGGCTGTTCATTTTCAAATGACAAGATATGTGTCGCAATACGGTCGAGGAACCAACGGTCATGCGATACCACCATAACAGTACCAGGGAATACAAGAATTGCATCCTCTAGTGCACGTAATGTTTCAATATCCAAATCATTCGACGGTTCATCGAGCAAAATCACGTTTGCGCCCATCTGAAGAATCTTTGCAAGTTGTAAACGGTTACGTTCACCACCAGACAATTCACCTACACGCTTTTGCTGATCTTGACCTTTGAAGTTAAAACGACCGATATAGGCACGAGATGCGATCTCATATTCGCCAATTCTTAAGATATCTAAACCGCCAGAAACTTCTTCCCAAACGGTTTTATTGTTATCTAAAGTGTCACGAATCTGACCAACATAAGCAACTTTTACAGATTCACCTAATACAACGCTACCCGTATCCGGTTGCTGTTCGCCTGTCATCATACGGAATAATGTAGTTTTACCCGCACCGTTTGGACCAACAATACCAACAATTGCCGTTGGTGGCACCGTGAAAGATAGGTTTTCATAAAGTAGACGACCATCAAACGATTTACTGATGCCCTCAACTTCTACAACCTTATTCCCTAGGCGTGGACCAGGTGGAATATAGATTTCAGACGTTTCATTACGTTGTTGGAACTCACGTGAGTTAAGCTCTTCAAAGCGCTCCATACGTGCTTTGTTTTTCTTTTGCTGACCTTTAGCATTTGAACGAACCCATTCCAATTCTTTTTTCAATGCTTTAGCAAAAGATTCTTCTTGTTTATTTTCCTGCTCTAAACGAGCATTCTTTTGTTCCAACCAAGAAGAATAGTTACCTTGATAAGGAATACCATGTCCACGGTCAAGCTCAAGAATCCACTCCGCAACGTTATCCAAGAAATAACGGTCATGGGTAATTGCAACAATTGTACCGGCAAAGTCTTTCAAGAAGCGTTCTAACCAAGATACAGATTCTGCATCCAAATGGTTAGTCGGTTCGTCAAGCAGTAGCATATCTGGTTTAGACAATAACAAACGACATAATGCAACACGACGACGTTCACCACCTGAAAGTAAGCTTACGTCAGAATCCCATGCTGGGAGATTCAATGCTGCCGCAGCCTGATCCATTTGGTTACTTAGGTTATGCGCATCCCAAGCATGGATAATTGCTTCTAATTTCTCTTGCTCTTTTGCAAGCGCATCAAAGTCAGCATCTTCAGCTGCATATTCAGCAAAAACTTCATCTAAACGTGCCAATGCATCCAATGGTTCCCGTAAACCATCTTCAACGTTACCACGAACATCTTTATTTGGATCTAATGGTGGTTCTTGCTCAAGATAACCGATTTTAATACCTGGTTGCGCACGAGCTTCACCTGAGAAATCTTTATCTACGCCAGCCATAATACGGAGTAGGGTAGATTTACCTGCACCGTTTAAACCAAGTACACCAATTTTTGCACCTGGGAAAAATGATAAAGAGATGTCTTTTAAGATTTCGCGTTTAGGCGGAACCATCTTCGACACACGGTTCATCGTGTAAATATATTGGGCCACGTAGGACTCCTCTATAATGAATAGAAATTCGCAAAATGCGAATAAATAAATACCGTCAATTATACGCTGAATTTATCTATTTTTGTTCAGATTTGTCCAATTGATTGAGATATTTTAAAAGCATCAAGAAAACATTTTCAACACCAATAATCTCAATCAAATTGCAATCTCAAACATTATCACCAACAAAAATTCGACTGATAATGATATACAAATTGTGTCTTGGTCTGAGTTGAACTTGGTGCATTGTAGTTTGACAATGATTACACAAGCGTCAGCACCAAACGCCAATGTTATATTTTTGGTTAAGGTCATCTGTGTTGTTGAATTTTGTTCATCATCAGAACATGCGGTCAAACCCAGTAAACTAGAGCGTACTAAAGTTAAAGTTGTTTTATGGCGAGTTAGTTTATTTATTACTGCTTATTTATTGTGTTTTTTAATAACAGAATTTATAGAAGTGTCTATGCTAGTTTGAGCAAATGACAGCTTAATGAACTCAGCGATATTCGGTCTCTATTTACTCGTTCAAACTGAATTCAACTCGGGCTACAATGTTGGCTTTATCTATTTTTATGATTTTAAAATATATAAACCCTTGTTTACTTCATATATTTATTTGATACACTCTATTGAAATTTAATAAAAAGTTGACGGAAGAACATGACATATAAAGATGAAACTCTTGCGATACATGCAGGCTATGAACCAGAAGCAACGACTAAAGCCGTAGCCGTTCCCATTTATCAAACAACCTCTTATGCCTTTGATAATACGCAGCACGGCGCAGATCTATTTGATCTTAAAGTTCAAGGGAATATTTATACACGTATCATGAACCCAACCACAGCTGTGCTTGAGCAACGCCTGAGCGCACTTGAGGGCGGTATCGGTGCTTTAGCATTGGCTTCTGGTATGTCTGCGATTACTTACTCAATCCAGACTATTGCAGAAGCAGGTGACAATATTGCATCGGTTTCAACGCTGTATGGCGGCACCTATAATTTATTTGCCCATACGTTACCTAAACAAGGCATTGAAGTACGTTTCTTTGATTACCAAGATCCTGAAGCATTGCGCGGCTTGATTGATGAAAAAACCAAATTGGTTTTCGTTGAGTCGATTGGCAATCCGTTGGGTAATATTATTGACCTAGATGCCATTGCTAAAATCGCACATGAATATGGTGTACCCGTCATTGTGGATAATACTGTTGCAACACCTGCCCTACTGAAACCTTTTGAACATGGTGCAGATATCGTGGTGCATTCATTGACTAAATATATTGGAGGTCATGGCAACTCGATTGGTGGTGCGATTGTCGATAGTGGTAAATTTCCTTGGGGCAAATATCCCGAGCGCTTCAAAGTCTTAAATACCCCCGATCCAAGTTATCATGGGGTGAACTATGTAGAAGCTTTGGGTGCTGCAGCATATATTGCCCGTGCACGTGTTGTCCCATTAAGAAATACAGGCGCAGCGATTAGCCCACTCAGCGTATTCTTAATTTTACAAGGTTTAGAAACACTAAATTTGCGTATGGAACGCCATACTGAAAATGCACAAAAAGTCGCTGAATATTTACAGGCGCATCCAAAAGTGCAATGGGTTAACTATGCAGGTTTAAAAGATCATCCACAGCATGCTTTGGCACAAAAGTATGTTAAAGGTAAACCCTCTGCAATTCTGTCTTTTGGGGTAAAAGATGGACGTGAAGGTGGTACCCGTTTTATCGACGCACTACAGCTGTTTACTCGCCTAGTGAATATTGGTGATGCAAAAAGTTTAGCCTGTCATCCAGCAACCACCACTCATCGTCAACTTAATGAAACAGAGCTAAAAGCAGCTGGTGTGAGTATTGATATGGTGCGTTTATCTGTGGGTATTGAACATATCGAGGATTTGATTGCGGACTTAGAACAAGCACTTGCTCAGGTGTAATTTTATTTTTGTAATCTTAAATATTACAAATAAAAAGACCTGAATGATTCAGGTCTTTTTATTGATCATAAATTCAATTACTTGCCTTGTACTTTTTGCTCAATTTCTTCAACGCTGGTATGACGAACATCAAAACCTTTTGCAATATAAATGACTTGTTCTGAGATATTACGCGCATGATCACCAATCCGCTCAAGTGAACGCAATACCCACATCACATTGATTACACGGCTAATATGACGTGGATCTTCGATCATGTAGGTCATTAGTGTGCGCGTCGCAGATTGGTATTCACGGTCAATATCTGCATCTGCCAACAAAACTTTTAAAGCCTGTTCTGCATCTACACGCGCAAAAGCATCTAAAGCATCATGAATCATTACACGCACTTGATTACCAATATGCCGTGTTTCCATATAACCACGCGGCGATTCACCCTCTTCACATAAAGTCTGTGCTATGCGGGCAATTTTTGCAGCTTCATCACCAATACGCTCTAAATCGGTATTGGCTTTACTCATGGCAATTACCATGCGTAAGTCGATTGCAGCTGGATGACGACGCGCCAGAATCAAAGTCAGTGCTTCATCAATTTCTCGTTCATAACGATTGACTGTATTGTCTTGAAATTGAACATCAATCGCCATATTGGCATTGGTGTCTAATAAAGCGTGCACTGCATTTGCGACTTGTTGTTCTACCAAACCACCCATGGTCATAAATTTGGTATTCACATCCTGTAAGTCCTCATTAAATTGAGAAGATATGTGATGGTTTAATACAGGATTACTTGGGCTCAAGGTTAGATGCTCCACACGCAACAAAACTATTTTTATGGATTAATATTAAAGCACATTCATCATGAATATTTTATGACAAGTATTTTTCTTTCAAATAAATTTCTCAATATAGCTCATTTTGCTTCCAATCAAAGTGATTAGAGTAAATATACTACTACAATCTACTGAATTTAAATATGTAACTTTGCTATGAAAATCCATATAAACCCAATTCTTGATTATTTATCGAATGCTAATTTTTACCAACCTTAAGTTAGACACACGCCTCAGTTTCTTGCAAAAATTAACGTTTTATTATCACAAAACTACAAAATATTTCATTTATTTAGCCTCGATTCAGCGACAATGGCACCGAACAAAATTGAGCTTCTTTTAAATGCTGGTCGAATGAAATTTCCTCGCAATATCCTTCATTTTCTCATTTCAGGCATACTCGTTATATTGAGTTGCATGATGGTTATCGCATGCCAAAAACCAACGACTGACATTGTTAAAGAGTCTAAAGAGACTCCACCAAAAGAAAATCCAATACCTGATTTAACTCAAATTTGTCAAAATCTCAAAAATGAAATGCTTGCAATCAACGAAAAAAGAACCACACTTGCAATAGAGCAAGTCAATCAAGATATTCGTATGTGTTTGCCATTGATGAAACCTGCGGAACAAATGGTATTGATGCATCAGTCAAAACGTATGTATCAACAATTTTTACAGATCGAACGTACTTCAGAACAACAGCAAGCATTTGAAAATTATGCTTTAGATCAAGCTGCATACCCCACCATTCAACAAAGTAAATTTGAACAACTTAATCTTCGTGATCAATATTTATTACGTCACAAAGGGCAAGCTTATATTGAGCTGACCGAACAAACAGATGATAAAATTGTGTATCGTAGAAGCCCGCAATATCTAGCAAAAGTTTTCGCGCCGTATCTAACTGCGCCTGAACAAGTTTTTATCGAAAATCTTGCAGAACAAAATACTCACCCACTTTTTAAAAATCATAAACTCGATATTGATGCTGAAGAAACTGCCAAAAGAGCTAAATTTTGGCAAGATTACCTGCAAACCTACCCCAATAGCCCTTTTTTAAATGATGCGCAGTTCCTAAAAAATGCATATAGCAGTCTATTATTTTTAGGTACTGAAGAAGCGCCTATTTCGATAAGTTTTGAAAATCAAACCGATATAGATGCCTTAAGTTGGTTGGTGATTGAACGATTGGCAAAATCTAATGATGGTGAGCTTTCAGCACAGGCGAAAAAGTTTGTTCATTTTTTAAATATGAGCAAAGAGCAAAGACAGCAAAAAATTCAAATTAGTGAAAAAGAACGCACTAAACTAGAAAATATTCCTCAATTATTGGCACTTTCCCAACTCAATCAATATCTAAATCTAAGCCCAATCGACTTTAAGCGTGTTAAAAAAGATTGCTTTAGCGATGCGATTTGTTCTGACAGTTAGATGTTATTTCAGTTCAATTTTTATTATTCTTGTGGCATTCAATAACTCACAACAACAGTCATTCTATGAAAGTTTTAAAACAACATTTGTCACTCACAACACTTTTCATTTGTGTCCTATTCAGCGCTTGCCAAAAACATGAGAATAATCAAAAAAATGAAACAACCGAAGCAGCTGCTTCTGAAGTGGCTCAGACCCGTACAATTGAAATTCCAGCTGTTCCACAAAACTGTAACGAGATAGATACAAGCATCAAAAAATTAGAAAAAAAGGTTATCGTTGAAGATTTAAATGACCTCAATCAATTATTTAAAAAATGTCTCGCATCTACTCCATTAAAAACACGCTATCAATGGCAAGCAAAAATTGAAAACATTTATCAAAAACTCATCGCAGATGCCTCGCCTGAAGTATTTCAATATATGACCGACACACTTGCAGACAGTCAGTCGATGACAGCTCAACAAAAACAAGAACTGTATAAAAAGTTAAAACCACGTGAGAAATATTTAGTTGATCACGCAAAAGACTTATATTTAGCAAAATTTTATATCGGCGAAGGTGAGTACACCTTTGTACAGCATCCACAATATGATCTGGATACTTTTGCACCCTATTTAGAAAAATCAGATCAGGTCTACTTTAAACAGATCCGTAAAGAGTATACAGGTGCCAACTATATTATGGACGCAGGGTTAGCAATTAGTTTTGATGAAGTGGCCAATCGACTGTTATATTGGGAAAAATTCAATAAAGACTACCCCAACAACCATTTTAAACATCAAGTCGTAGAGAACATTGAACAATACCGTAGTGCACTTTTTCAAGGCGAGGACAACACTCGCACGCTCTGGTTCGATGACGATAAAATTGCAGATGAACAAGCAATCAAAGCGATTGAAAAAATTGCAGGAAGTAAAACTGCAAGTAGCCCAACTGCACAGAAATTTGTGAATTTAATCAATGCAAGTGAAACGCTTTGGCAACAAATGCCAAAACCATCTAGCCAGTATCCTGAAGATAATTCAGCTGAACAGCAAGACATCCGAGCACAACGTGAAGCATTTGAACAAAAAATTAGAAAATCTGTCGAGGTAATTCTGGCTCAAGAAAATAATTGAAATTGATATCTGTATGCCAGCATATTTTCAATAAGAACATGCTAAGATTTGAACATCGCTTGACGGAGCGCGAGTAATACCTCGCTGAGATTTAGTCAGTTTTGCATCTCCTTGCCAAAACTTAAACTAAAGTACCGTTGAACCTGATCAGGTTAAGACCTGCGTAGGAATCAAGCATCTAAAAACTGACAGCCCATAGTTTATCTATTTTTGTCGCAATAGCGCTTTATTCTGATGATGAATTTAGCAGATAAAATAGACTAGATTTGCCACCGTTTTTGGTCGTGCTTGATTCGTTGATGTCATTCATAAGGATCATTGTAATGAACCAATTAACGAATCTATCCCCTGCTGATCAATTGGCTCAACACGAGCAAGAAGCCAAAGATCTGACTCGAATTTTACCCGCATCTAAAAAAGTTTATATTCAAGGTTCACGCCCAGATATTCAAGTACCGATGCGTGAAATTGAACTCACGGATACCCCAACAGGCCTTGGTGGTGAAAAAAATCCACCAATTATGGTCTACGACACTTCAGGTGTTTATACCGATCCCAACGTACACATTGATTTGAATAAAGGCTTACCCAATGTACGTGAATCTTGGATTGAAGAACGTGCGGATACTGAGCATTTAGCCAGCTTAACCTCTAAATTTGGTCAAGAACGTCTGAAAGATATTCGTACTGCTGAAATACGTTTTGCCCATATTCAAAAACCACGTCGTGCAAAAACAGGCAATAATGTCACTCAAATGCATTATGCCAAGCAAGGTATTATTACGCCTGAAATGGAATACATTGCCATTCGTGAAAATCAACGCCAGCATGAGGGTGTAGATATGCGCCAACATGCAGGACAAAATTTTGGCGCCCACAATCTTATGCAAATCACCCCTGAATTTGTGCGTAAGGAAGTCGCTGAAGGGCGTGCCATCATTCCAGCCAATATTAACCATCCTGAATGCGAACCCATGATTATTGGACGTAATTTCTTGGTGAAAATTAATGCCAATATCGGAAACTCAGCTTTGGGTTCATCAATAGATGAAGAAGTGTCGAAAATGACATGGGCAACCCGTTGGGGTGCAGACACCATCATGGACTTATCGACAGGTAAAAATATCCACGAAACTCGTGAATGGATTATCCGTAACTCGCCTGTTCCAATTGGTACAGTTCCTATTTATCAAGCACTTGAAAAAGTCGATGGTGTTGCAGAAAACCTCACATGGGAAATTTTTAAAGATACTTTAATTGAACAAGCTGAACAAGGTGTCGATTATTTCACCATTCATGCTGGGGTCTTATTGCGATATGTGCCAATGACAGCCAATCGTTTGACTGGGATCGTATCACGTGGCGGTTCGATCATGGCGCAATGGTGTTTGGCACATCATGAAGAAAATTTCCTCTATACACATTTTGATGAAATCTGCGAAATCATGAAAGCCTATGATGTGTCTTTCAGCTTAGGTGATGGTTTACGCCCAGGTTGTATTCAAGATGCCAATGATGAAGCGCAATTTTCAGAATTACGCACTTTAGGTGAACTGACCCATCGAGCATGGAAACATGATGTTCAAGTCATGATCGAAGGGCCAGGCCATGTTCCAATGCATATGGTGAAAGAAAATATGGACCTGCAACTTGAAGTCTGTCAAGAAGCACCGTTCTATACCCTTGGGCCACTCACCACAGATATTGCTCCAGGCTATGACCACATTACTTCTGCGATTGGCGCAGCAATGATTGGTTGGTATGGCACGGCCATGCTGTGTTATGTGACCCCAAAAGAGCATTTGGGCCTGCCCAATAAGAAAGATGTTAAAGACGGGATTATCACCTATAAAATCGCAGCACATGCTGCTGATTTAGCTAAAGGACATCCGGGTGCACAAGTCCGTGACAATGCTTTATCTAAGGCACGCTTTGAATTCCGTTGGGAAGATCAGTTCAATCTCAGCCTCGATCCAGATACAGCAAGATCGATGCATGATGAGACTATGCCTAAAGAGGCACATAAGTCCGCACACTTCTGTTCAATGTGCGGACCTAAGTTCTGCTCGATGAAAATCACTCAAAACGTGCGAGATTATGCACAAAATCAACAAAATGCAGCACACTCTGTAAATAACAAAACGGTTATAGAAGATGGTCTCAAAACCATGAAATCCGTTTATCAGGAACAAGGGCAAAAGTTGTACCATAAAGTGTAAAGTTTAAAAAAAACTTTTGTCTTTCACTATTTCTCAGTTAGGATGAAATGAATATGTTTCATCCTAACTGTGCACATGAACATCATTCAGCAAGCAACCTACACACATAATGATGTAGAAATACAATCTCGTGAATATGCCTTTAAAGGTTTTGTTCAAGTCGAAAAAGTGAGCTTGCGACACCGATTATTTAATCAAACTGAATATACCACAACCATCCAACGTGAATTGATTCGCCGTAAAGAGGCTGCTGGCGTACTGATTTATAATGATCAGCAACAGAAATTTGCATTGATTGAACAGTTTCGTGTGGGGGCGATTGATGATGTTGTTTCACCTTGGCAACTTGAAATCATCGCAGGTGTACTCGATGGAGATGAATCTCCAGAAAGTTGCATTCGGCGAGAAAGCGTTGAAGAATCTGGATGTGAATTAAATCAAATCAGACACTTGTTTAGCTTCTATCCATCTGCTGGTGCATGTGATGAAATCTTCCATCTCTATGTTGCTCAAGCAGCGTTACCCGCTGAAGGTGGGGTGTTTGGTATGCCTGATGAAAGTGAAAATATCAAACTTCATATCATTGATTATTCAGATCTGTGCATCTTATTACAAAGTAATCGTTTAAAAAATGCGCCTGTGATTATGGCTTTGCAATGGCTACAACAGCACTTGCATACATTTGAAAATGTCTAGGGGAAAGGCATGCAATCAGAGATATTGCCGCAAACTGATAAAGATAGAGTAATTATCCAAATCACAGATACACATCTGATGGATAGACCTGAGGCTGAATTTGTCGGGATTAATCCTGAAGAAAGCTTTCATGCCGTTATGAATGATATTCAGCAACGCTATAAAAATATCGATTTAATTTTACATACAGGTGATTTGGCTCAAGCTGCGTTTCCAGAAACCTATGCGCGCTATTTAGATTATATGCAGCGTTTTGGTATCAATTTTTATCAAATTCCAGGAAATCACGACAATCTGAACTTGTTTCCCTTCCATGCGCCAGAACCGATTCCCGCAGTTATTGAGTTAGATCAATGGCGTATCATTTTGCTGAATAGTGCTGTGAGCGGGCGTACTGATGGAAACATTCAAACAGAACAATTGGCACATCTAAAACTGTTATTGGAAAAAATGAGCGACAAATTCATACTCATCGCTTGTCATCATAATCCTTTTGATATGCATTCGAAATGGCTCGATCAGCACAAGTTAAAAAATGCAGATGAATTAAAAGCTGTACTTGAACCATTTGATAACATCAAAGCTGTTTTACATGGTCATGTTCATCAAGAGTCCTATAATATATGGAATGGAATACATTTTATTTCTACGCCTGCGACTTGTGTGCAATTTAAACCACTCAGCCAAGAGTTTTCATTTGATCCAATTGCACCTGGTTACCGTTGCTTACATTTAAAAGCCAATGGTGAATTTGAGACCTTTGTACACCGCTTGGATCACTTCAAAGTTACAATTAATGAAGAAATTTCAGGTTACTAGCTTTTCATTTTTGTTTTTTTCTATTAAGTTATTCGTCCAACGAGATATGCAGAAAGTCTAATTCAGGGTTAGGTGACTTTCATCTTGGTAAAAAAATCTATATGATGACGCCCCCGATAGATTCATTCTGTTGGTAGTGATAAAAAATACTTGCATATCACCATATTTTTTGCGTATAGATAATACGTATATGATGAGGAATGCCCTTTATGGCGAATGACAACCAAAATCAAGTCTTGGAAGAACAAACAGCAGCAGATGATAAGTCTGTAAAGCGAGTGCGTAAAACCAAGCCGAAGACCAATGAAAACGGTACTACAGCAAGTCTATTCGGTATCGAGCCTTATCAGCCAAAGAAAAATGAAGAATACATGTCTGAGGGGCAGCTCGAACATTTTCGTAAAATTTTGCTGGCATGGAAAGCTGAATTGATGTCGGAAGTGGATCGCACCCTAAATACAATGCAAGATGAATCTTCTTCTTTACCTGATGTAAATGACCGTGCTACGCAAGAAGAAGAGTTTGCCATTGAGTTACGTACCCGTGACCGTGAACGTAAACTTATTCGCAAAATAGAGCAATCTATTGAAGCGATTAAAAATGACGACTATGGTTTCTGTGAAACGTGTGGTATCGAAATTGGTTTACGCCGTTTAGAAGCACGACCAACCGCAACTTTATGTATCGATTGCAAAACCCTTGCTGAGATCAAAGAGAAGCAAAATAACGGTTAACGCTGTGTCAAATTCCTCCCCACCCCTCTCTTTTCCAAAGGGAGGGAGGAAGAATACTGTATACAAAGGACGGTTTGCACCTTCACCCACAGGGCCGTTACATTTTGGCTCCTTGGTGACTGCTGTTGCGAGTTATTGCGATGCTAAAGCTCATCATGGGCAATGGATCGTCCGAATAGAAGATACGGATATTCCACGTATTTATCCAGATAGTGAACAGCACATTTTAAAGTGTCTAGACGCTTTTGGTTTCCAATCTGATGTTGAAATCGTTTATCAAAGACATCGCTTAGACATTTACCAGTCAGTAATCGAACAACTCAAACAAAACAATTTAGTTTATGCTTGTGAATGTACCCGAAAAATATTAGGGTCAAATCATATCTACGCTGGAACTTGCCGAGACAAACAGCTCGACTTCGAAAACCAAGCCATTCGTTTAAAAGTGTCTGATCAAAATATTTGTTTCAATGATCGATTACAAGGGCAACATTGCGCTAATTTACACCACGATTTAGGTGATTTTGTTCTCACACGTCGTGACGGCATTATCAACTATCAATTGGCAGTCGTTGTCGATGATTATTTACAAGAGATCAGCCATGTGGTACGTGGTGCGGATTTATTGGATAATACTGAACGTCAAATTTGGCTAGGGCAGCTTTTAGGCTATCCCGCTCTTGAATATATGCACTTGCCGCTTGCAATGAATCATCTAGGGCAAAAACTCTCTAAACAGAACCATGCTCAAGCCCTTGATGTCAAACATGCGTCTGAATTGCTTTTAGAGGCGATTATAGCGCTTGGACAAGCGCCAGTGGACTTAGATCAGCCAGATAAAATGTTGGTTCAAGCCATCACTCAGTGGGATATTACAAGTATTCCCAAAGGAACAGAGATAAAAGCCATTTACCAATAAAAAAGCCACTTTTGATCAAATGGCTTTTTTATTCAAATTAAATAAATTGCTAAAAACTGGACTCTTCTCGCGCTGGATTAGCATCTTTGGTGGTTGCATCAATTTTAAGAATTAAACTGATCATCACCGCACACATAATTAAAGATGAACCACCATAACTAATAAATGGAAGCGTCAGCCCCTTGGTTGGTAACATTCCCATATTCATGCCTGCATTCACTAAGATCTGTAATAAGAAAATAATGCTAATCCCATAAGCCAAATAACCTGCTCGCAAATATTGATGATTGAGCGCACGTTGACCAATACGAATACAGCAAATCAACATCACAAACGAGAGCAACAAAACAGTCGAAATACCAAAGAAACCGAACTCTTCACCTAAAATTGCCAACATAAAGTCGGTATGTGCTTCTGGTAGATAAGACATTTTTTGAATACTATGTCCTAAGCCTACCCCAAACCATTCACCACGACCAAACGCCATCAATGCATTCGACAATTGATAACCTGAGCCCAAAGGATCAGCCCAAGGGTTTGAGAATGACATTAAGCGCTCATAACGATAAGGTTCAAACACGATCAATGATACAAATGCCACTAGAATCGCACCAAATGCAAAGCCAAACTGGATCATAGGCGCACCAGCCAAGAAGAATACACCCAGCATCGAAACTGCAATAACCACAGTTGCACCTAAATCAGGTTCTGCAATAATCAGTCCGACCGTCAGCAACATCACCACACCAAGACGTACCAAGCCCTTAATATTATTACGGACTTCTTCAGCACGGCGGACCACATAGTCCGCCGTGAATATCGCCATCATCACCTTGGCGACTTCGGTTGCCTGCAAGGTAAATCCCCCAACACGAATCCATCGTGTTGAGCCATTAACCTCAGTACCCACAACTAAAACGGCGAGCAATAAAGCAATGGTGATCAACCACAATGGAAAGGTATTTTTAAACCAAAGGTTGAGTGAAACTCGATAGGTAATTGCGGCCGCAACAAAAGCCACCACAATCGAAATTGCATGGCGAATCACATAGTGAAATTCGTTTTCATGCATTCTTTCTGCGTAAGGCATTGAAGCCGAAGCCACCATCACCGTTCCAATACATAACAATGATATGACGCAAAATATCAGTACATTACGTGGTGTAATCTCTGCCGGAAATTTTGGCATCCAACGATCATACACTTGGTTAATCTTACTTATAGTCGTCTGAGCTAACCCAGCCATACTTTATTTCCTTATGATTCTTTTTAGTTTAGAGCATTTACATATTCAACAAAGCGATGACCACGCTCAGGATAGCCTGTAAACATATCAAAGCTTGCACATGCAGGTGATAATAGCACTACATCTTGCGCATGCGTATGTTGTTGACAAAGTTCTACAGCTTGTTGCAAAGATGCTGCATGTAGAAGTTCTGTTGTCCCTGTAATGGCGTTTTCAATAATTGAGCTGTCTTCACCAATCAGTACTGCAACTTTGGCATATTTTTGCAGAGACTCACGTAGTGCAGTAAAATCCTGTCCTTTGCCCTGACCACCCAGAATAATCGCAACCTGACCATCTTGTGCTTCAATTGCAGCACCTAAGCCATCCAATGCAGCCAAAGTTGCACCGATATTGGTGCCTTTAGAATCATTATAATAACGCACACCATCGACTTCTTTAACGAATTCGCAACGATGCTCTAAACCTTTAAATGTTTTTAAGGTTTCAAGCATTTTGTCTATAGGCAAACCAATCGCTTCACCTAGAGCTAAACATGCCAAAGCATTGGCAACATTATGTGTCCCTTGAATATACATCTCTGAACTTTTGAGTAGACGTTCACGACCTCGCGCTAACCAAATCGTACCGTTATCTTCTCTTAGGATACCGTATTGTTTTAAATCAGGTGCATTGAGCCCAAAGCTTTGCATCGGTGTAACATCTGGCACCAATGGACGCGTCAATGAATCGTCACGGTTATATACGACTTTTTTCACACCTTGGAAAATACGATGTTTTGCCGCATGGTAACCTGCCATATCCCCATGACGGTCCAAGTGGTCTTCACTCATGTTCAAGACCACAGCCACTTCGGCATTTAAACTCGAGGTTGCTTCCAATTGAAAGCTGGAAAGCTCAAGGATATAAACATCTGGATCATCATGGGTTAAATCTAAAGCTGGGCGACCCAAGTTACCCCCTACCGCAACCTTTACTCCTGCTTCTTGCGCCATTAGGCCAATCAAAGTGGTCACGGTACTTTTTGCATTTGAGCCAGTAATCGCCACAATCGGTTTATCTGTAGCACGGCGGAGAATTTGAATTTCACTGATGACTGGAATGCCTTTTGCAATCGCAGCTTGAATTGCTGGTAACTGAGGATCTAACCCGGGACTAATGACGATCTCTTCAGCTTGCAAAAGTAAATCTTGATCGAGTTGACCAAAGCTGGTTTGAACTGCTGCTGGAATTTGCTCATGTCCTGGTGGAACTTCACGAGAATCTGTGACTGCAACACGGTAGCCATTTTCATGAAGAAAATTTACTGCTGAAACGCCTGAAATTCCAAGCCCAGCCACAACTTTTAACCCACCACGTTGTATTAACATTTTTGCTCACCAGCATTAAGATTTTAAAACTTGCAAAATGTTAGCACTTTGGCGATTTGAAAGCTTTTTCTGTTTGCACTTTCTAGATATTTTTTTGTGTCAGTGCGTAAAAATAGCAGCAAATTATTTTGATAAATACATCTGATTTTTTAAATAAAACCCCTCGTGATTTTATTCTATTCTCAACATGAATAAGCCGAATGTTGAGGATCCATATTCGGCTTATTCATCGGGGCAGTTTACGACTGTCTAAATCTGATTAAAATGAATCGAGCAGTAAAGATAATAAATTACCCGCGCCATAACCCGCACCAAGCAATAGCGCAATCCAAATCCATCCGCCTAAAATGTTATACAACATGAATACAGGCATTTTCATATGCCCTGCACCTGCTGCAAAAGGAGCAAAAGAACGAACAAAAGGCACAAAACGGGCAACGAGAATGGTTTTCCCGCCATGCTTTTCAAAATAATGATTGGTCTTTTTAATATATTCAGGCTTAAACCAACGTGAATGCGCATGGAAAAACTTAAAACCTAGCGCACGCCCAGTATAATAGTTAACCATATAACCCAAAATTGAAGCAATAATCAGCAACACACCCATATAGTGCAAATGCACAGATTCAGCGGTAGAACATAAAGCACCGACAGCAATCAATAAACTATCGCCAGGGAGAAAAAACATAAAGACTGAGCCAGTTTCTGCAAAAATGATTAGAAACAAAATGGCATAAATCCACAACCCGTAATTCTCTAAAAAAGTGGGCAATAATTGTTCTAAATGCAATAAAAATTCAAGCAATACTCAACTCTCTTACAGAAGAATTCACGATATATTAGCCTAATTTAATCATGTATATATTAAAAGGCCTAAATAAATTAGGCTTTTTTAATCGGGTTTTGTTTTTATTTATTTTAAAAAACCATTGGCTGCCAGAAATTCCATACTGAGTTTAGACTCTGCTTTTGGCTCAGCAGCTTTATCACCAAGTAACAATCTTTCTATATAACGTGCCAATACATCCACTTCTAAATTCACTTGAGAACCCACTTTCCACGTTCCAATATTGGTCCGTTCAGCAGTATGTGGAATTAAATTTAAACTTAATATATTTCCACGTAAATGGTTGATAGTAAGGCTAATTCCATCTACAGTCACAGAACCTTTTTCAGCCAAATATTTAGCAATTTCAACAGGTGCAGTGACTTCGAAATACAGTGAGCGAGCATCTGAACGTACTACGGTGATTTCACCCACAGCATCGACATGCCCACTGACGATATGTCCACCGAAGCGTGTTGTTGGCAACATTGCTTTTTCTACATTGACCGCCTGCCCCGCTTTCCAACTTGCTAAAGTCGAACGATTTAAACTTTCACGGGATACATCAGCAGCATACCAGTTGTTACCCCAGTCGATCACAGTTAAGCAGATCCCATTGGTCGCAATAGAGTCGCCCAAATGCACATCTGACATATCCAAGTCAGTCTGAATACGTAAGCGCACATCACCACCTACATTTTGTAAACTTTCGACTTTACCCAAACTTTCAATGATACCTGTGAACATAATTCTACCTACTGCTGCAGTGAGAGAAACTGATGAAGTTCAATCTTGTTTATTTTGCACTTGCTACATATTTTAAAGGCAAAGGCGAGTTGTTACCATAAGGCCAATTGCGTACTGACACCTGATGTATCCACACCACCCAATTCTGCAAAATGATAGAGTTGACCCAACAGCTGACGCAATGGTGGTCCGGATTTGGCATGGGTATCGGTGATCACAATAAACTCAAGAACACGTGCGCGCTCAGACTGACGTTGTTTACTGACACGATAGCGAGGCACATCCTGAGTCAATAAGGTGACTTTGCCACGTTTCAGATTAGCTGCCAATAAGTCTTTGGCTTCAATATTGCCATCAGTGGAGTAACTGGTGAGAATATAACGCGCATTAATGGTTTCCAGTAAATTCTCATAGGCTTCTTGTGCATACTTAGAGGAATTATAAGGACTTGGACGTTCTTTACGCCATGCACGGTCAATCCCGCTTTTAAAACCTTTTGTATCCGGTGTAGGTAAATCAGTTTGATCCCAAAGTGTTAGCGAGTTGAGCACATGATAATTGCTACTATAGGCATGTTGGTTATACGGTGGATCTAGATAAGCCACATCAACTTCAAAACCACTCATCTGATTCGCCAAATGCTGTGCATCCACACACCACACTTCTGCCATAGGGGTTTTCTGTTGATTATGTCCTACTTCACTAAAGCGGCTGGGTGTTAGCCATAATAAAGATTCAATACGTTCTAACGCAGTTTGGGTTTTTCCACCCCAACCATGATGGAAGCTTTTAAATACACCGCTGGTGTTGCTGACAAAACTTGCCGAATAGAGCAAAGGTGCCAATAACGCACTCATTTCTACATCGTCAATTGCACCCTGTGCTTGCCAAGTAGCAATTTGCTGGCGAATTGCATCTATGCGCATCCCATTGCGGCGTTTAAAAAATAAACGGTCTCGTGCAGGGTCATAAATTTCATCATTGCGCGGACAAAGGTTATGGGTAACCCACCCTTTCACTTCAGGCAAGCGGTTTAAATAATCGATGGCTTTCTGATATCCACCCAATTCTTTAAATGCAGGTGCATCTGTGCATGCCAAAATGGCATGATTTAATGCATGACTATAAGGTTCCCAGTCATTGGCAATCACCCTATAGCCATTTTGACGAGCTAAGCGCGAAACCACACCACTGCCAGCAAAAAAATCGGCAAAAATTGGGGCGCGTTTACCCTTAGGATTCAAAGTTCCTGTGATTTCAAGCGCTTCAAGAATCAGATGCAACAAACGGCGTTTGTTTCCTAAATAGGGAACTAACTGATGAAAAAGATATTCATCTGTTGTACGCGCAGCATGACGACGTTTATGGTAAACCGATGATGTTGACTCTGGATTCATACTGACTCTTGTGAAGGGATAAGTCTTAAGCGAATGTCATCACCAAACTGATGAACATCTTGTAACTTAAAACGTAATTGTTGTGCCATCGTTTCAAATTCGGCATTGAACATGGCACGTGCTGATTGTCCTAAAAAGGTCGGGGCAACATAACTGATTAATTCATCCACCAGATTTCCCTGCAAAAATGCAGTGGATAATGTCGCACCAGCTTCAACCAACACATCGTAAATTTGGAAATCTTTTAAAGTAGCAAGCAAATCTTTTAAAGATTGAACTTCTAATTGTACCACGCCCAGCTTAGCAAGTTCTTGACGAAATGGCCCCATGACCACCACTGTTTCAGGTGTGTTAAGAATTTGAGCATTGAGTGGCAAGCGACCTTGTCGGTCTAAAATCACGCGCTTAGGCTGTACAATCTTTGCAATATCAATATCGCCCAATGAACGTACATTTAATTGTGGGTCATCTGCCAAAATAGTATCAATCCCAGTAATCACTGCACCTGAAATGGCCCGCCAATGCTGAACATCTTGACGTGATTCGGCCCCAGTAATCCATTTAGACTCACCAGATGCCATTGCAGTACGGCCATCTAAACTGGAAGCAACTTTTAAACGAACATAAGGCAACCCTGTTGCCATTGCCTTTAAAAAGCCTTTATTGAGTTGTGCCGCTTGTTGCTCACAGATCCCTGTTTCAACCTTAATCCCTGCCTGACGTAAGATATCAACACCTTTACCAGCCACCAAAGGATTTGGATCAGCACATGCAACAACAACCTTACTTACACCCGCTTCAACCAGCCCTTTGGCACAAGGTGGTGTACGGCCATAATGCGCACAAGGTTCCAATGTAACATAAGCAGTTGCACCTTTCGCAGACTCGCCTGCTTGACGCATTGCAAAAACTTCTGCGTGTGGTTGCCCAGCTCGAGGATGATAACCCTCTCCCACCCATTGTCCATCTTTTACAATGACACAACCGACGTTCGGGTTTGGTCGTGTGGAATATTGTCCAAGCTTCGCAAGCTCAATTGCTTTCTGCATCCAAACCTGATCTATGTTTAAACAATCTTCGGGTTTAGAGTTTGAATCAAACTCAGACATAAAATTCCTAATCAATAACGTTCAAAAAATAAAATTAGTGGTCTTGCCCACGATCTTGCATTTGTTCAATTTGATGACGAAAAGCATCGATATCTTGGAAATCCTGATACACCGATGCAAAACGCACATAAGCCACATGATCCAATGCAAACAAAGATTTCATGACGATTTCACCAATGGTGCGTGAACGTACATCACGTTCACCCAAACGGCGAATTTGTAATTGAATATCACTAATGACGGTTTCAATCTGTTCTTGAGTCACAGGTCTTTTTTGTAAGGCGTGCATTAAAGAACGTCGTAATTTTGCTTCGTCAAATGGTTCATTTTTACCATCTGACTTGGTCACACGTGGCATCACCACCTCATAACTCTCAAATGTCGTAAAACGTTCGCCACAGCTGATACATTCACGACGTCGACGAATCTGGCTACCTTCAGCAGCCAAACGAGAGTCGATTACTTTACTATCTGCAGCATTGCAAAATGGACAGTGCATAGTGGTTTTATTGAACAAAATTCATGATTTCAGCTAGTGTAGCAAAAAAACCTGATTTTGTTGAGCCTTTCGCAAGATATGGAAAAAAAACAGCCCTTACGGACTGTTTTATACTATATATAGTTATTATTCAGATCTTATTAATTATTCGATACGTTCGCCATGTTGGCTTAAATCGAGCCCCATACGTTCATCATCAGATTCAACACGGATCCCAATCACAACATCGATGATTTTAAGCAAGATAAAAGTCACAATTGCTGAGTATGCGATGGTTGCTAACACACCTTCAACTTGCACCCATAATTGATGCATTACATCCGTTGGTGCTTTATCACCCATAATGAATGAGCTTGCAAATACAGCTGTTAAAATCGCACCAACAATACCGCCTACACCGTGTAAACCAAACGCATCCAATGAGTCGTCTGCTTTAAGGATACGTTTAAGACCAGAGATCCCCCAGAAGCATACTACACCACCGATTAAGCCCATGATCAACGCACCACTTACAGTCACAAAACCTGCCGCTGGCGTAATCACAACCAGACCAGCAACTGCACCCGATGCCGCACCCAATACTGAACCTTTACCACGAACAATTTTTTCAACCACTAACCAAGCAATTGCTGCAGCTGCTGCTGCAATTTGAGTCGTTACTAAAGCATACGCTGCTGAACCATTTGCACCCAAAGCAGAACCACCATTGAAACCAAACCAACCGACCCATACCAAGCTTGCACCCAATACAGTTAAGGTTAAGTTGTGTGGCGCCATAGATTCTTTGCCCAAGCCCATACGTTTACCCAGCAAATACGCAGCAACTAAACCTGCAACACCAGAGTTAATATGAACAACAGTACCACCCGCGAAATCAAGCGCACCATCATTCATTAACCAGCCACCGCCCCATACCCAATGAGCAATTGGTGCATAAACAATAATGACCCAAATTGTAATGAACGTGATCCAAGCACTAAATTTCATACGATCAGCCACAGAACCACTGATGATGGCAACGGTAATGATCGCAAAAGTCATTTGGAAAATAACGAAAAGAATTTCTGGAATTGTGCCACTCAGCGCATCTGTTGTAATCCCAGATAACATGATTTTATCGAAACCACCAATAAAAGCATTACCAGAACCAAATGCAAGTGAATAACCAATGACCACCCATACGATGCTGACCACTGCTGCAGCAGTAAAGCTTTGCGCCATAGTAGCAAGCACATTTTTCTTACGCACCATACCGCCGTAGAATAATGCTAAACCGGGAATTGTCATCAGCAATACAAGTGCTGTAGATACAAGAATCCACGCTGTATCACCTGTATTTAAAGTTGGTTTTTCTACTTCTGCTGCTGGCGCAGCTGTGGCAGCCACCGTTTCAGGCGCAACGGTTGCCGATGTATCGGCGACTGTCGCAGTCACATCACTTGCCGTTGCAACAGCTGTAGATGCAGGCTCAGCTACGTTTTCTTCTGCCCACGCAACTGATCCGCCAAGAAGTGCGCCAGACAGGCTGAGCGCTAATAGCATTTTTTTCATTCGTATCCCCCAACCTAATTTTGTGAGTTATGTATTGATATACATAACCAGCAATCTTCGTGCCAAATTAAACAGCGTCTGGACCTGTTTCACCTGTACGAATACGAATTACTTGCTCTAAATTAGTCACGAAAATTTTTCCATCACCAATTTTGCCAGTGCTAGCAACGCGTGTAATAGATTCAATCACTGAATCTACCATGTCATCACTGATTGCGATTTCGATTTTCACTTTAGGCAGAAAATCAACAACATACTCAGCGCCACGATAAAGTTCAGTATGCCCCTTTTGACGACCAAAACCTTTAACTTCAGTTACGGTAATCCCTTGAACGCCTATATCAGACAGTGCTTCACGCACGTCATCTAATTTAAACGGTTTTACAATTGCAGTTACGAGCTTCATATTGTTTTCCTTCGGCTTATTTCACCAGTAAGGTTTTATGTTCAATTTTCATGCCAATCTTATTAATGGTTGGGGTGATTAATTCAATCAACATGCATTGCCTTTATAACCTATTGTATATACTTAGGTGAAGTTGCAACTTTAAAAAACACATAATATTGCGTGTTTTTTTAGATTTCATTGCTAAATTATAGGAGACATTATGCTTTAAGCAGCGGATAAAAAATTACTTAAATAAAATGAATACGCGATGTTACACTAGGCGAAGAGCTTTACTAATTTGGATTCCTCATGATTGAAACATTATTACAAGCAATTTTAGAACAGGTCGATCAGCCTAAAAAAGATATAGAACATAATTTGCGCGCTTTGCTAAACGAAGCCATTTCTAAAATGGATATCGTTTCAAAAGACGAAATTGAACGCCAAAAGACTGCACTAAATAATGCCAATTTACGATTGACCGATTTACAAGAACAGGTCAAAGCACTTGAGGTGCTGATTCAGGATAAAAAATAAACTAAATTTGCACTTTGTTGGTGCAAAAAATATAATAATGATTAAAAATAAAGCACCAGTGGAAAACAACAATGTCTTTAGCCAAAATTTATACCCGAGGCTTGCTCGGGCTGCATGCACCTTTAATTGAAGTTGAGGTCCATGTTAGTGCAGGGCTTCCTTCTTTAACAATTGTTGGCTTAGCTGAAGCAGCAGTTCGTGAAAGTAAGGATCGCGTTCGATCAGCCATCATTAACAGTGGCTATCAATTCCCAACCAAGCGCTTGACCATCAATCTCGCACCTGCGGATCTTCCCAAAGATGGCTCTCGTCTAGATCTACCCATTGCACTGGGTATCTTAATTGCCACGGGACAACTTCCTGAAAATGTCACAGATCATTTTGAGTTTATTGGTGAATTAGCACTAGATGGACACTTAAGACCAATCACAGGGACCTTAACCATTGCAATGGCATGTCAGATGGCCAAACATCAATTGATGCTGCCACAGGAAAATGCCGCTGAAGCAGCGCAATTGCCTGAATTTCAAGTTTTTGCTGCTCAGCACTTAAAACAGGTGTGTGAGCATTTCTTAAATCTACACAAAATTGAGGTCACTGCTACACAAAAAATACAGCAAAATAATGCCTACAAATTTGATTTATCGGATGTTAAAGGGCAATTACGCCCACGGCGTGCTTTAGAAATCTCAGCCGCAGGTGGACATTCTATTTTATTTAAAGGCCCGCCAGGTACCGGTAAAACCCTTTTAGCTTCTCGCTTACCGAGTATTTTGCCAGCCTTAAATCCACAAGAAAATCTTGAGGTTGCCAGTATTTATTCAATTGCAAAGGCAAAACATCATTTTGGACAACGTCCATTTCGCACCCCTCACCATACTGCATCAGCGATCGCCCTCGTCGGTGGTGGTTCAAATCCAAAACCAGGAGAGATTACCCTAGCGCATTTAGGTGTGCTATTTTTAGATGAGTTGCCTGAGTTTGATAAAAAAGTACTCGAAGTTTTAAGACAACCACTTGAATCTAAAGAAATTGTTATTTCTAGAGCATCACGCCAAATTACATTTCCTGCAAACTTTCAATTGATTGCAGCAATGAATCCCTGTCCTTGTGGTTATGCTTTTAATCAGGACAGTCGATGCCAGTGTTCTGCTGAAGCAATTAAACGCTATCAAAATAGAATCTCAGGTCCATTATTAGATCGTATTGATTTACATATCGATGTACCACCATTAAAAGCCCAAGAATTACAGGATCAAACACCTGTCGAAGATTCAGCAACAGTACGGGAACGGGTGATTGATGCTTTTGACTTCCAAATCAAAAGACAAGGCCATTTAAATCACAGCTTATCGCCAAAAGACTTAGAAAAATATGTGGTTTTAGATGAAACATCTAAGCAAATGCTCGAAATGGCACAACAACGTTTAAATTTATCTGCGCGGGCGTATCATCGTATTTTACGTGTCTCAAGAACTATTGCAGATTTGTCTCAAAGTGAGCAAATCCAAAGTGCGCATTTAACTGAAGCCTTGTCATATCGTGGAACTCAATCTTAGAATCTAACCTATGACATATAGAAAATACATAGCATGCTAAATTTAAGCCTACGCAACGAACATGCAGACGACATTGAAAATATTTTCAATCTCACTCAACTGGTTTTTCTAAATGCAACGCATACCGACCATACTGAACACTTGATCGTCAATGCACTCAGGGATGCAAATCAATTAACTATTTCAGTTGTTGCTGAATTGGATCGACAGATTATTGGGCATGTGGCGATTTCACCTGTTGAAATTTCTTCTGGCGCACAACATTGGTATGGCTTAGGCCCAATTTCAATTGCACCAGAATATCAACAACAAGGTGTTGGTAAAGCTTTAATCCAACACGCATTACAGCAGTTACAACAACTCAATGCAGCAGGATGTGTTGTGCTTGGAGATCCTGCCTATTATTCCAAATTTGGCTTTCAGCCACACGCCAGTTTGATTCTTGACGATGTGCCTGCTGAATATTTTCAAGTCCTTGCTTTTAACCAAAGCATTCCACATGGAACGGTAAAATATCATCCAGCATTTGAAGTGAAAGCCTAACTGATTTCAAAATCGCAAAAAATAAAGGTGACTCATGGTCACCTTTATTTATTTTAATTTGCTCTTAGAAAGCTTTAGTTAAAGTAAACACGGCACCTGTTTCAACACCACGTTTCACAGAATTAGTGAATCCATCAGTATCAATATTGGTTCCGACTGCAGCAAGTTCCGCAGTTACCCCAGGAATAGATCTAACCGCATAATTCACCCCAACTTTCCAGTCGACATAATTGTCTTTACCATCAGGTAATGCTTTTTCATCCATTGTAGTATAGCCAACATTAGCAAGCCCACCGAAACCAGTATCACCAAATGGAGCTGAATAGCCAACGTTAAAATTCCAACTGTTGCCACCGACTGCTGCCCAGTCATTGGTATAGTTCACATTGGTCAATAGACTACTGCCTTTAATCAAGACGTCTGCAAATATTAATTTTGCATAAAACTCAGTCCAGTTAAAATCACTGCTTGCACTTGGATAATTATATTCAACAACACCAACATCCAAAGTTGGTTTAAAGGTTGGAGATAGCGCCAAGGCTGTTGTATAACCAATAGAAGGATCTAATTCTAAATGTGGATCAGATGAACCAAAATTCACATTTGAACCCCAAAGACCCGCATATAAACCAGAACTATGCGATAAGGTAAAACCCGCTTGTACTGCTGGGTCGCTTAATGTTTGAGTCATACCGCGGAAACGATAGTCACTCGTTACGGCAGCACTACCTGCAAAGCTTAAACCTAATTTTGACAGTGCGTTGTCTTCCGCCATTGCCATTGTTGCTGTAGACGATAGAACTGCCAATGTTAGTGCTTTAGTTGAGAATTTCATCTTGAGTGCTCCCCCATCATACGATGTTTATTTGTTATGCTAAAATTTGATGAACTCCCTAAGCAATTAGCAATTGCCATGCCAAAATGAAACTCAAGCTTTTTATAAAATTCAGAAATACATATTAATATTTTTATAATCAATGTTTTAGAATTAAAATATTGTGGATAATTTTTTTTATTCTTCAGCTGTTGAACATATGCTATTTCAAGCATCACTTGATGGAGCTGATTCATATTGACCTACTTTAAGCATGGTTTTAATGCAAAATAGTATGAAAAATCTGAGCGTAAATTTTCTATAAGGTGCTTTATTGTTGTCATAAAAAACGTATAAATATTACTTTATGCTTTTCATATCAGTTTATTGTAATGGTGCATATTGTTCTTTTGCTCAAAAAAAGCACACAGTTTTAAAAACGCCTAAAAAAAGTGCATTTCCTATCTTCGGTCATACACTTTGATAAAATAAGAAAGGCTAATTCTCAGGCATATTCTTCTTATTAAAAACTATAAGTTAATCTTAAAAACTATAAGCCAAACCAAATAACATATTGTCCTTACAACCTTCACCCAAACGATCTTTACCACCGATCACATAGTCTAATGAAGCAGTAACACCTGTATTGGCAATGGTTTTACTGAGCCCCAAGCGCATTTCGCTCAATGTAAAATCCTGTTCTGTCTGCACAATACTGTCATCACGATGACTGTTATAAAGAGATGCACCAATAGAAGTGTTAAAAATAAAATCTTGAGCCAAAGCATGACGATACGCAATGCTTAGATAAATATCACCAGCATTGGCAGAGGATGCATCAGCTAACATCACTGAAGCACCTGCGGTTAAATTTTTATAACTCAGTTCAGCAGATAGATCTGTATATGTAGTTTTACGATGATCTGCTTGATCTGCATAAATAGTACCGCCTTTATGATAAACATATGCGGTGGTTCTTAAGCTATAGCTCCAATTTTGCGCAACTTCCTGAGCATAAGCCAAATAAAAATTATTTTCAAAACCATGATCTTGCATAACATCTGTAGGATTATAGCTCAGTGTAGAACCCCAATAGCCAAACGTGATGCCACTTTTATGTGCATAACTTAAACCACCTTGAACAGCGATATCATCATTTTCAATTCCTCCTCGATAGATATACTTAGATACCAATCCCACATTTCCAGAAATCATGCCATTTTTAACCAAAACATTTGCTTGTTCAGCAAATGCTGGGCACGACGCTATACAGATAGGCATTGCCCGTAATAGTTTAGAAATAAGTGAATTCATGATAACAAATGGGTGGGCGTATAAATAAAGGCGAATTTTACTGTGTTTTTAAATTTTTGGTAAAAAACATGGAGATAAATTCAGCATATTTTCCAATTTATTTCATATTTCACACAAAATTAGTATTTTAATAACTCTTTAGAAATTTTTTTCATAAGAAAAGAAATTAATATTGTGTAAAAGATTACAGAAATGTAATATTTTTAAGCAAAAGAGATTCCCTTTTTATAGATTAAATATACAATTCATCCACAATCTGTTCTGAATTCGATCAGTCAGTGCAATCTATTCTCGTTCACGAGGCAATTCATGTTGAATGCTCCAAAACTTACTTTAGCTGTATTAATTAACGCGGTTCTAATATCCCCTACATTTGCTAGCGAACAAAGTGATGCAAAAGGGTTCGTTGAAGATGCCAAAGGTTCTGTATTGTTTCGTACAGGCTATATCCTTCGTGATAAAAAACATGGTATTGACGATCAAAGCTCATTTGCACAAACTGCAATTGTCGACTTAGATTCAGGCTTCACTCAAGGTATCGTCGGTTTCGGTGTTGGTGTGGTTGGCGATGGTTCTTTTAAAATCGGTCCGAACAACCATGCTGGCAATAACATGATTGCACTCAAAAATAATGGTGCAAGAGATGCAAATGGACGAGTTGATCCATATGATCATTGGGCACGTGGTGGAGCAAATGTAAAAGCTCGTTTCTCAAATACGACTGTACGTTATGGTACTCAAGTTTTAGACCTCCCTGTACTTGCAAGTAATACAACACGTCTTGTCCCTGAATATTTCACAGGGACATTATTAACCAGCCATGAAATTAAAAATTTAGAACTAGTTGCGGGTAAATTCACCAAAGACCAAATGTCTGATCAGATCAAAACAGATGGTAATAAATTGGATGATGCGATTGTTTGGGGTGCCAAATACAAATTTGATGACCAGCTTACTGCATCTTATTATGGTTTAGACTCTAAAAATGCCTTAGAACGTCATTATATTAATGCCAATTATAAATACCCATTAGCAAATCAAAGTTCTTTAACTTTTGATTTCAGTGGTTATCACACCAAGTTTGATAAAAATGCCAACACCTATTCTGCAACTGGTCCTGTCGATGTTGATTACTCAAGCACAGGTAAAGCAGGCGTAGAAAAAACCAATAATATTTGGGCATTGTCTTCTACTTATAACCAAGGTCCACATACTGTTATGTTGGCTTATCAACAAAATACAGGTGATGTCGGTTATGACTATGGTCAAAATGCTGATGGTTTCCAAAGTATTTATCTACCAAACTCTTATATGTCTGATTTTATTGGTAATCATGAAAAATCAGCTCAAGTTCAATACAACCTAGATTTTAGCAATTATGGTGTTCCTGGCTTAAATTGGACCACAGCATTTGTGTATGGTTGGGATATTAAAGTCCGCAATGTCACTGATGATGCACAAGAACGTGAATTCTTTAATCAGGTGAAATACACCATGCAAAGTGGTTTTGCAAAAGATGCGAGCTTACGTCTACGTCACTCTTACTACCGTGCAAGTGAAGCGTATAATCCTGTCTACATTGGTGATACCAATGAATGGCGTATTTTCTTAGATATTCCTGTGAAATTTTTCTAATTTAGAATAAATCCAAAGAAACAAAAAACCTGCATTTAATAATGCAGGTTTTTTATGGGTTTAAAGATTATTTTATCTTTAAACTTCGCTTAAATCAGGATTATTTCGCAGCTTCAATTGCTTTCAATACTTCAGCTTTTGCAACTTCTGAACCTTCCCAACCTGTCAATTTAACCCATTTACCAGGCTCTAAATCTTTATAATGTGCAAAGAAATGCTCAATTTGGTTAATTAACAAAGCTGGAAGATCTGAATATTCTTTCACATCTTTATAAAGTGGAGTCAATTTGTCATGTGGAACTGCGATAAGCTTCGCATCAATACCACCATCATCTTCCATATTTAATTTACCAACAGGACGACAACGAATCACTGAACCATGTACCAATGGGTGTGGAGTTACAACCAATACGTCTAATGGGTCACCATCTTCAGACAAAGTATTTGGTACATAACCATAGTTCGCTGGGTAGAACATCGCTGTACCCATGAAACGATCTACAAATAAAGCGTCTGAATCTTTATCTACTTCATATTTAATCGGTGCAGCATTTGCTGGGATTTCGATAATTACATAGATGTCATTTGGTGCATCTTTACCAGCAGGAATATTGCTATAGCTCATAGGATACTCTTTCAAGTGAGGTCTTATTTAAAATCTTGTCGATTATAACGCTAAATTGCGCAAACAGATGCGGATTATACATTTTGCATCATCAAAATGAATGAATTTTATCGAAAACTACTTAGACCATTCGAATAACCAATAACAATAAAATAATTGGGCAAGCTACGGACAAAGCCCAAATGATGGTCCGTAGTGCTGAAATATTAGCAAGATAGCAAATCCCATAAATAATGCGTAAAACAATATAGGCGATCCCTAACATCATAATCAAATGTTGTGAGACCACCATGTATTCAGCCATCAGAATCGCAGCAATAAATAAAGGTAGGCTCTCAAAACTATTCTGCTGTACTGCATTGGCACGTGCAGCTAAACCCGTGGTTTTTGCTAAAAATTCACGCGGATTCTGATTATCAGCAGCTTTAAAGCCACCAGATGCTTTCGCAATAATGGTAAAAACATAAGGAAGTAAACAGGCAATTAGAATTAAATATATGATGCCATCTATCCCAGACATGATTTTTTCTCATGAAGTGTTAATGCGAGTTATCATAGCATGGCATGAACAGAATATTTTTTGTTAAATGCAGAGTTTTGCAAAATTGTGTAGTGAGGACAATAACGTGCAACCAGATCAAAATGAATTGTTTGAGGTTTTAGAAAAGCAGCGCCATCAACAAGCTGAGATTGATCGTATTCTTAAAATTGTATTGCCAATTTTGGCTTTTCTATTATGCGTGATTTGTGCAAATTATAATTGGCAATCTACCTTGGGAACGCTCGTCGTTCTGGTGGCGGCCTTTTTTGCCGTCGGCATAAAGCGTATGAATCTATATTTTTGGTTAGCCATTATTATCGTGTACTGTTTAATTGATATCTATTTTAGCTATGGCAGTATTAACCCCTCAGCACTAGGTCGTCAAATGGGAACCATGCTGACATTTACAGGGATTGTTGGCTTAAGCCGCCCCTATATCGATGGTTGGTATATTCGTTCTCATAAAAATTAGATTTTGAATTGAACAAATATACCTAGCTATTATTTTCGATAGAACATAAAAAAGCGCCACGATTGGCGCTTTTTTATGTTTAATTTTTCAATTACTTACGTAAATCTTTACGGAGAATTTTACCTACATTAGATTTTGGTAAATCATCCATAAACTCAACATAACGCGGGCGTTTATACCCTGTTAAGTTTTCTTTTGCATATTCGAGCACTTCTTCTGTGGTTAAAGATGGATCTTTTTTCACCACAAATAATTTTGGCACTTCACCAGATTTTTCATCAGGTACACCAATTGCTGCCACTTCAAGAACTTTCGGATGTTGAGCTATCACTTCTTCAATTTCAGAAGGATAAACGTTAAAGCCAGATACTAAAATCATATCTTTCTTACGATCTACAATTTTAAAATAACCACGTGTGTCCATGAAACCAATATCACCTGTACGGAAATAACCGTCAGCTGTCATAACTTTTTCAGTTTCATCTGGACGATTCCAATAACCTTTCATCACTTGAGGACCACGAATCGAAATTTCACCCTGCTCACCTTGTGACAAATGATTGCCATCATCATCTAAAATTGCGACATCAGTCAATGGTAACGGAATACCAATTGTGCCACTAAACTCAGTCGTTGCAGGCGGGTTCGCAGTTGCGACTGGAGAAGTTTCAGATAACCCATAACCTTCAATAATGATGGTTCCAGTAACTTTTTTCCATTCTTCAGCAGTTGACGGTAACACGGCCATACCGCCGCCCATCGCCATTTTTAACTTACTGAAGTCAAGCTGTCTAAATTCTTCATTATGTACCAGTGCATTGAACAAGGTATTTACCGCAGGGAAGAAACCCGGTTGGTATTTACGTAATTCTTTAATCACCGCTGGTAAATCACGTGGATTTGGAATCAGAATATTTGCCTGACCTTTATACATACCATACATCGCACACACCATGAATGCGAAGATGTGATAAAGCGGTAAAGCACAGAAGATACGATCGTCTTTCGCACCATCACCTTGACCAAATTTACTTTGGAAAATACCATCACATTGCAACAAGTTTGCAACTAAGTTACGGTGCGTCAGCTCCGCCCCTTTGGAAACACCCGTAGTACCACCTGTGTATTGAAGTACAGCAGTATCACTGAGGGTCATGGTTGGACGTTTATAATTGCTTGGGCTTACTTTTGCCAATGCTGCATTAAACTTAATATGTCCTGGAATATTCCAGTCTGGAATTTGTTTACGCACTTTACGTAAAACAAAATTCACCAAAGTACCTTTTAAAGTACCCAACATATCGCCAACGGATGCAACAACAACATGTTTTACAGGTGTTTTGCCAATAATCGCTTGATAAACAGTCGCAAAGTTTTCAACAATGACCAATGCTTCAGCACCTGAATCATTAAGTTGGTGTTCTAATTCTCGTGCTGTATAAAGTGGATTCACATTCACAAGTACCAAACCTGCACGGAATACACCTAAAGCGACAACTGGATACTGAAGGACGTTAGGCATCATCACAGCAACACGTGAACCTTTTGCCAAACCTAAGCTTTGCAGATACGTTGCAAATTTACGGCTTGCCAATTCAAGGTCACTGAATGACATCACTTTATCCATGAAGATAAAGGCATCACGTGAACCAAACTTTTGGAAATTACGCTCAAAAATATCAATAAGAGAGCTATTTTCCTGTGGCAATTCTACTGTTTCTGGAATTCCAGTCTTTTGATATTCAGTGAACCAAATTTTTTCCATAATGCCATAATCTCCAATCAGTAATCCTTAGTTTTAAACTGTTTTTCTCAATATTGAACATAATTTTTTGGCTTCTTTGTGCTCAATATTGCATCCATTTTCACGAACACTTTGCATATATAACGTATTTCAATCCCAGGATGCTAGTTTTATCTTTGAATCAACAGTTTATTTGCTTTTTGATATCCACGCGGTAACAATTGACCTTTTGAGGCGCGTTTACCGATATATTTCTGCAAATCATCCCCTTTTAATTTTAATTGTTGCTGCCCTGCAAGCACTTGTATTACCTCATCTAAATTCAAAGTTAACATAAACTGAATAGACTCTTTGGTTTCAAGTTGTATCAACTTATTTCCTTTACCTTTATTGAGCGTTGGCAACTCTGATAACTCAATTAAAAGTAGGCGTCCTGCTGAACTGAGTATAGCCAAATGAGTATGATTTTCAATGACTTCGATTGGCATTACTGTCGCATTTTCAGCAACGGTCAGGAATGTTTTACCCGCTTTAGCGTTTGTATCCAATTGTTTAGCGTGTGATTTAAAGCCATAACCCTTTGAACTTACAGCAACTATTTCCTTTTCTTCATTTTCAATGAGAACTTGCATAAAGCCCACACCATTGGCAGGAGAAAGTTTTGAACTCAACGGTTCTCCTAAACCACGAGCCGATGGCAAACTATTAATGGCCAAAGCGTAACTTCGTCCTTTTTCATCTAAAATATATACTTTCTGGTTAGACTTACCTTGTGCTGAACTTAGGTACCGGTCACCAGCCCGGAAGCTTAATTTTTCAATATCAATATCATGACCTTTTGCTGCACGAACCCAACCCGCTTCAGAAAGGATCACTGTTACCGCTTCAGCAGGCATTAAATCTTGTTCACTAATTGCTTGTGATTCCTCACGCTGTACAATTGGTGAACGGCGATCATCACCAAACTTTTTCGCATCATCTTTGAGCTCTTCGATAATCAAAGATTTTAATGACTCAGGATTTGCAAGTTGTTCACGAATCACAGCTGCTCTCGCCTCAAGTTCTTCTTGTTCACGGCGCATTTCCATTTCTTCAAGTTTTGCCAAATGGCGTAACTTGAGCTCTAAAATTGCTTCTGCTTGAACTTCATCAATATTAAAACGCAGCATCAACACCGGTTTAGGCTGATCTTCTTCACGAATAATCTTGATCACTTCATCAATGTTCAAATAAGCAATGATCAAACCACCGAGAATATGTAGCCGCTTTTCAATTTTATTCAAATGATATTGCAGACGACGTGTGACAGTACTCTTACGAATTTCAATCCATTCTAATAAAATTCTACGAATTGATTTGACTTGTGGGCGCCCATCTGCACCAATCATGTTCATATTGACACGATAACTCGATTCTAAATCGGTTGTCGCGAACAAATGACTCATTACTGCATCGGCATCAATGCGGTTTGAACGTAATACAATTACCAAACGGGTTGGATTTTTATGGTCTGACTCATCGCGTAAATCACTGACCAATGGCAGTTTTTTAGCTTGCATCTGATCAGCAATTTGGGTGATGACTTTCGAGCCAGAAACTTGATATGGTAGCTCAGTGATAATAATTTCATTTTTTTCAATAGTATATACTGCACGGGTTCGATAACTACCGCGTCCAGTCATTTGAATTTTTAATAATTCATCACGTGGCGTAATAATCTCTGCTTTGGTCGGTAAGTCAGGTGCAGGGATATATTCTGCAATTTTTTCATCCGTTAAGTTTGGATTACGGATTAAAGCAATCGTACCTTTAACGACTTCACGTAAATTGTGGGGTGGAATATCGGTTGCCATACCTACCGCAATACCTGTCGTACCATTCAGTAAAATATTCGGTACACGCGCAGGTAAACTAACTGGTTCTTTCATTGAGCCATCAAAGTTATCTTGCCAATCACAAGTGCCTTGACCTAATTCAGAAAGTAACAGATCACTATAGGGTGAAAGTTTGGCTTCGGTATAACGCATGGCTGCGAATGATTTAGGATCATCAGGTGAACCCCAGTTACCTTGCCCTTCAATAAACGGGTAACGATAACTAAACGGCTGTGCCATCAAGACCATGGCCTCATAACACGCTGAGTCACCATGCGGATGGTATTTACCCAATACATCACCGACTGTACGTGCAGATTTTTTCGGCTTACCGCTTGGTTTTAATCCCAATTCGCTCATCGCATAAACGATACGGCGTTGTACAGGTTTTAAACCGTCACTGATGTGTGGCAATGCACGATCCATAATCACGTACATGGCATAGTTAAGGTAAGCTTGTTCTGTAAATTCTGCTACGGAACGGTTTTCTGTCGCATGATGCGCAAGGCTTGTCATAACAACCTTTTATCCTAAATAAGTTCGTTCTAAATAAATGTTTATGTATCTACGTTCTTATGCTAAGTCGCAGGGTCTGACTACACAAGTGCAAGTGTACCCTACAACGACAAATTGCGTCTTTAGATCTTTCTAATGAGGTAAAATTATCCATTTTTTAACAAATGAGCAACTTTTATTTAAATTGGTATTTTAAAATTTGGATATGCAGTTTATTTCCAATGAAATTTATAAATGCTCAAACTTATTGAAGTGACCCATTTCGCGTTTTTATAGAATGGATGCTCGAACTCAACAACCACCCGATCCCATATAGAAGCAGCAAAGTAACAGGAACTACAAAACTGTACGCTTGCGTCCAAGACAGCCGTTCGAATAAAGGGCCTAAGCCAATTGCATTAAGTGCTGACACTTGAAAACCTATGGGTAATTGTAAGAAAACAAAGTTTCCTTTGTTATCCGTCATTGGATCTAACGCGATATAAAGACAAAATGCGGTAAGTAAAAGATAAACAATACAAAAGCTTAATCCTATTTTACTTTTCATTATTCCGCCCTCAATACTGGTCTGATCTATTTGATAATATCTCTATAAATGATTGGTTTTTTTAATTTTAACGTTAGAGAAATTAAAATGGCTGAGAGGTAAGATTAACCCTATATCAGCCATTCTATAATTTTTTTTACTATAGTTTTTTTCTGCTCTTTTCTTTTATATATTTCAATAAACAACTATAACCCAATCTCTTCTAAGGTCTTACCTTTGGTTTCTTCACCCAAGATCAAAACCACAGCGGCAACAGCGAAAAGTACAATCGTAAACATCATAAAGACTGAACTAAACCCATCACTTGCCACCATCATATGGGTCACCACCAACGGTGCGACAATCCCCCCCATACGACCGATTGCAGATGCCCAGCCTGAGCCAAAAGCACGAATATTGGTTGGATATTGTTCAGGCGTATAAGTATATAAAACCCCCCATGCACCCAAATTAAAGAACGACATTAAGCATCCCCACAACATAATCATATTGACTGAGGTCGCTTGGCCAAAGAAGTAAGCAGAAAGCGCACACAGACCAATAAAACCAGCGAGGGTTGCTTTACGTCCAAGCTTTTCCACCAACCAAGCCGCAGCCACATAACCGGGTAATTGCGCCAAAATCATCCCGAGTACATATTCAAAAGACTGCACAATGGTATAACCCTGCTTGACCAGCAGACTTGGTAACCATGTAAAAATACCATAATAAGAATAAACAATCCCAAACCAAATCAACCACAACATCAAAGTTCGGCGAGCAAAACTACCAGACCAAAGTTGTGAAAATGTAATTGTTTGTTTTGCTGAAACAGATTTGACTTCAATGGTTTCAATCACTTCCACATCACATTGCCGTTCCAGTTTCTGTACCAATGCATGAGCTTCTTCAATTCGTCCACGATTAATCAGATAGGGAACAGACTCTGGCACTTTTTTGAGAATCATAAAAACATAAATGGCAGGTAAACCACCAATCAAAAATGCAATATGCCAACCATACTCAGGAATCACAAAATAAGAAATAAGTGCAGCAACAAGCCAGCCAAGTCCCCAGAAACTTTCTAAAAGTACAATAAATCGACCACGTACTTGAGCGGGGATATATTCACTGACCAAAGTCACAGCCACAGGAAGTTGGCCACCCAGCCCTAATCCGACAATAAAACGGAATACCAATAACCAAGTCAGATTCGGCGCAAAAGCACATAATGCGGTTGCAATGCTATAGGTCACTAAGGTAATCGCAAAGACTGTTCTACGACCAATTCGATCGGCCAACCCACCTGAAAATACAGCACCAATTGCCATACCCACAAAGCCTATGGAGACCACCCAACCTTTTTCAGTAGGGGTCATTTGCCATTCTTCTGCCATTTTGGTGAGAATAAAGGAAATGAGTCCTGTATCCATGGCATCAAACATCCAGCCCAGTCCAATTACCCAGAGTAAGGTATAGTGAAATTTCCCTATGGGTAAGCGTTGTACACGTGATACTAAATCCATAATGCACTCAACAAATATGTAAAAGCAGAAATAACTTTGGCACGCTGTTTAACTTTAAAGACTTAACAGGAGAATTTCTCCTGCTAGTCCGTCAAAATCTTTAAATTCTTTAGAATGGAAACCATTATTTATCAATATTTTTCTTGAAGGTATATTTTCAGGATCAATAATAGCCATGAGATGTGTTAAATGGGGTTGTTTTTTTGCATGGTCAATTAAAAATGCTACAACCTGACTGGCAATGCCTTTCCCCCAGTATTCGGGTAAAAGCATATAGCCCAATTCCGCTGTTCGTGCTATTGGTTGATCCAATTCAATTTTGGCTAAACCCATAAATTCATGTGTTTGAGCATCAAGAATTTTATAATTTCCCAATGCCACATCATAGGCATTCTTAGATAAAATCTTACTAAATTCTGAATGTGCTTCCTCAAGCGTTAATGCTCTTTCGGTAATCATTTGCATGACTTTAATATTTTTGACCAATTCAAAATACACAGCAAAATCTATGTCTGTAAATTTTTCAAGTTTAATATTTTGATGAATCCGATATGACATACCAAGCTCAAAGTTAAATGCAGGAATTCACAATCAATAGTTGCTCTTCAAGCATTCATCCTTAGGACTCATCTTTAGAAGATGCCGATTGTTCATCATCATCTTTATAGATAAATTTCGGCATTTCCAAACCAAAATAAATCGCCACACAACGTAATGCAAAACCAAAAACTAAAGTAGAAACCACAGTAATTTCAAGCGATAAACCAAAATCAATACAGAACCAATAGAAAATCACTGCAACAAAGGAAATCGACGCATACAATTCACGACGGAATACCAATGGAACATCATTACACAGAATATCTCGTAGAATACCACCAGATACCCCTGTTAATACTCCAGCAACGGCGGAAACCACAAAACCATGGCCCATTTGCAAGGCAATTTGACAGCCAATAATGGTAAAACCAATTAAGCCTAAAGCATCCAATAATAAGAAAATGGAATGTAAGTGCTTCATCCATTTGGCAATAATAATGGTGACAAAGGCAGCACAGCACGTCAGGACAAGGTATTCAGGATGTTTGACCCAAGTCAGTGGATAATGTCCGAGTAAAACATCTCGCACAGAACCGCCACCGAGTGCAGTGACACAGGCAATCAGTATCACCCCAAACCAGTCCATACTACGTCGTCCTGCGGACAACGCTCCAGTCATGGCTTCTGCTGTAATGGCTATAATATAAATAATCGTCAGTAACATTGCCCTTCATCCACTGATGGGAAAAGATGCGCGCTATTTTAAGTCAAAAACGAACTAATAGTTATAAAAATTGTGCGCAACATTGCTTAAATTTTTTGGCGGATCCACAAATACATGGCTGTTTCATAGTGATTGGCTGATCTGTGGTTGGATCTAAGAAATACCATACATCATCATGCTGGACAAAGTGTGAAACTTCATGGTGTATTTGAGCCTGCTGACCATCATGAAAATGTGCTTTAAATTCAACTTGAGCATGATTTTTATCCAGCTTTTCTTGGGCTTGTACCACTTCGAGACTGAGCCATTGATTGGCTTTGCTCCAATCTGAAATCGCTTTAACATCCAAAGCTTGTTGCTGCCCAAGCGCAGTGGTCTGAACAATATAATCAATCTCATGTTTGGCAAAAGCGCTATAACGCGAACGCATCAATTGTGCTGCTGTCTTGGCTTTGTTCTGTCCCAAGTGTAGCGGCTGACAACATTCAGCATAAAGCGCTGAACCACATGGGCAGGATAGATTGGACATGAAAATACTCAAAATCTGAATAGGCTCAATGATAATCCAACCCAGCTGGAAATCGAAACCTATTCTTTCTATATGAATGATGCCATTCAGACATCATTTTAACGATATGGTTTAAATCATTATTTTCAAAAACAAAATAAAAAGAAGCCAGTCTTTCGACTGGCTTCATTACAACAAATCCATTAGGACTCAGCATCTTTAGATTTTGTTAATGCCATAATATGCACCTTCTCAATCTTATGCCCATCCATCGTTACCACTTCAAACTCATAACCATCGACTTGAAGCTTTTGACCATTTTCAGGCAAACGCCCGAGATGGAACAAGATATAACCCGAAAGGGTTGAGTATTGTTCTGACTCATCGACTAAATCACGACCTAACAGCAAAGAAACATGACGAATATCGGTTGAACCTTCAAGGATCAACGAACCATCTTCAAGACTTTCCGCAGCAGCTTCTAGTTCATCTTCATCAGGGAACTCGCCTGCGATTGCTTCAAGCACATCAATCGGCGTTGCAATCCCTTCAATTGACCCATATTCATTTAATACAATCGCCATTTGTAAGGGTGCCTGACGAAGTTGCTCCATCACCATCAATACTTGTGCATTTTCATGCACAATCACAGGCTCGCGTAAGTGTTTTTCAAAATTTAAAACACCCGTTTCGATATAATCATTCAAGACTTTATGGGTTAAAACAATACCCGCGATATTATCCAATTCACCATGGGCCAAAATTAAACGAGAATGTGACATTGCCATCAAATTTTCTTTAATGCTGGCTTCGTCTTCATCCAAATCTAACCATTCTAATTCAGGGCGCGGTGTCATGACCGATTTTACAGGACGTTCTGATAGTCCCAAGACCCCTTGAACCATAACACTATGGTAAGCGCCATTTTCATCATCAAAAATTTCATCTGCCAGTGCTTGTGTTGCGATCACATCATCCGCTTTACCATTTTGACTATCGGCACTTTTTCCACCTAACATTTTCAAGACTGCTGAAGCTGTACGGAAACGTAAGTCGGTCGTTGTCACCATTTTCTCTTGGTTTTTACGCATGGTTTGGTTCATAAACTCGATCAGTACCGAGAAACCAATCGCTGCATATAAGTAACCTTTTGGAATGTGATAACCAAAACCTTCGACGATCAATGAAAAACCAATCATCATCAAAAAGCCAAGACATAGAATCACGACTGTCGGGTGCTTATTGACAAAGTCCATCAAGGCTTTTGATGCCCACAGCATAATAGCTACGGCAATCACCACAGCGATCATCATCACTGAGAGTTCTTTCACCATTCCCACAGCGGTGATCACACTATCTAGGGAAAATACGGCGTCTAAAACAACAATTTGGACAATGACCATCCAAAATACAGCATGAACAGGATTTTCTTCTTTAAGATCCTGACCACCTTCAAGGCGTTCATGTAGTTCCATTGTGCCTTTGAACAATAAGAACACACCACCAAACAGCAAGATCAAATCACGCCCAGAAAAAGCATGCTCAAAGAGATGGAATAATGGTTCGGTTAATGTCACCACCCATGCAATGGATGCCAGTAACACCATTCGCATACAGAGGGCAAGTAAAAGCCCAATAATCCTTGCTTTATCACGTTGTTCAGGCGGAAGTTTTTCTGCCAAAATTGCAATAAACACAAGGTTATCAATACCCAAAACGATTTCTAAAACAACTAAAGTTGCAAGACCAATCCATGCAGAAGGATCAGACATCCACTCAAGTATCATTGATCTTGCTCCATTGAAAATGTGCAATAGCTATTTTCAGCATGTGAGAACTGTAAATTTTGGAATTGATAAGAAAACTTTAGTGTATTTTGAACTATTATTTTGTCTAAAGATTGTGCATTTTCGGAGCGACTACAACCACTACCCATGATGATTCATTTGTTGATAAATAAGCGTTAATTATAGGCAATCCAGATAGGAATTTCATCTCATTTATCAGGATTTTTACTGATTTATCTAAAATTAAATACAAAATCAAAGTGATACAAATCATTGCAAAAGCGCCGATAATACAACATGTTTTTGTCACATTTCTTACTTAAAGTAGTAGAAATGTATAAGAACATGATAAGTTAAGGTGAAAAAATAAATTATGAATAGTGTATTGCCTGTAATGATGAATAAACCTTTCGAATTAGATCAACAACAACATAAAGCCACACAATGTTTAATCGCACTCTATTGTGGTTCCCGACCCGGAAATAACCCCACCTATCGAGAAAAAGCCATCCAACTTGCCCAAGGTATCGCAGAACAAGGTTTTGGGATCGTCTATGGCGGTGCAAGTATTGGCTTAATGGGCCAAGTTGCAGATACGGTCACGGAACATGGTGGTGATGTTGTGGGTGTTATTCCCGAATTTATGCTGGATTATGAAATTGCCCATAACCAATTAACAGAATTACATATTGTACAAAACATGCATGAACGTAAGGCTATGATGGCTGAACGCGCGAGTGCTTTTGTCGCTCTACCAGGTGGCTTTGGTACCTTTGAAGAAATTCTAGAAGTCGCGACATGGGGACAATTGAATCAACATCAAAAACCGATGATGTTATATAACGTCAATGGTTTCTATGACCATTTGATTGCGCAATTAGACCATGCTGTTATTGAAGGCTTTTTACCGCCTCAACATCGGGCAAAACTGATTGTGTGTAATCATGCAGATGAAATTTACAATGCCATTAAGAACCTAGAAAGCCCAAAACAGTTTATTGTTTAAATATCTCATTATTAAAATTCATCCCTAAAAAATGAGCCTTGATCAAAGGCTCATGAACTTTACAATCAACTCAAAAGTATTCATTGCAACTCTTTTTCTTGATTCAATAAATCATAAAACCGATCCATTCTGAAATAATTGCCATGCATAAATCAACACAGCAGCAGCTACAATCCAGCATAACGTTGCAATCCCTAAACAAGACCACATCGAAAGCTTAGTTGCCAGTAAATAAACCATGAACAAATAAATGAAATACGGTATCAACGACCACAGCCCGAATAAGGCTGTTTGCTTTAAGGCTTCAGCACCTTTTTCCTGCGCCACAATCACATGTGCGATCAATGCAAATGTTGGAAAAAGTGGAACTAAACCTGCAATATAAAATGCCTTACTTTTTGAAAGAATTGAAATCAACAAAACCACTGCTGCACCCAGAATACATTTCAAAAATAAAGACAACATCTAAAATTACTCGAACACATGATCAGTGCAAGAGTTTACGCCAAGCATGTAAATTTGAAATCTAAAATATTAGAAATTTAATGCGCTATAAGTTAAACCTTTAAAAAGCGCGTTTTAATTTGCCTCGGTTAATAAACGCAACCAAACCCATGACAATCGCCATCACAATAAAAAAGATAAATTTTAGCTCACCTCTACTCAAGTGCATCTCAGATTTATTCACTTCCGCTTGAGTAAAATCGGCTGGTACTGGAGGCAAAGGTGAGGCATAAGTAGCTTGAATATTTTTAAAATTTAATTCACTGAGTTCAGCAGGCTTTTCACCTTTGCCCACCAAAACATAAGCCGCAACAATGTCAAAATCCAAAGGATTTTGAATGCCAAATTTCACTTTGGTGGGTTCATAAGTGTTGTATTCAGGGATCCAGTCATTTACTTGACTATAAATACGTATGCTATCAGTTTTTTCCAATATCGGATCTGTAATCAGCTGTTCTGACGTATCTTCGATGAATGTGTTTAAGCCTTTGAATTGCTTGAGTGAATATTGATTGGTTTGCGTCAAATTTTCTGCGATCAGTGTTTGATATACAGCATGCTCACTGGGATTGGCTTTATTTAACAGGCCATGATTGTCCATGATAAACTCAACTTTTGCAGTAAGTCCTGGATAATTTTGTCGTCCAACCAAATAAACCGCTGTCCAAATCTGATCCCCCGCTTGTACATTTTCTAATTCTAATTCGTATAATTGATTGGGTTTTAAATTGAACGCTTGATCAAATAAAACTTGTGAAGTCTCGCCTGCCAAGACATTGCAAGAAAATGCAAAACAAACAACTGATATAATTTTTCGTATATTCATTTTCAAGCCCCCACAAGTGCGATATATTTCACACATTTTATAATAAAAACAATAGTTAATCACAGAATTTTTGTCTAACAATTCTCTTTTTTAGATAAGTGATTATTGATTACATCACATGACCAATCTTAAAGCTGATCTGGTTTATTCGTTCTAACTTATGCAATATCGAAATAAGTATTCAGAAATCAGCACAGCATCAAAAAACTGACTGCATATCTCATTTTTCTTCAATGACTTATTTTAAATAAATTATAGCTTTGATTTTAAATTAGCTGAATGCGACCCTAAAAATTATTGAAAACTATCATAAACATATGAATATTATTATTTTATTCAAAAACTCAAACTCCATCACAGTTTTAAATGGTCAGTTACATGACACAATTTGTCGTTTAAAAACTATTTTTTACAGCTTGAACAAAATTAAATCGCTATCATATACCCCTTTAATTCGCATAATTTCGAGAAAGCTTTTATGAGTCAAAGTCATATCCGTATTCGAGGCGCACGTACCCATAATTTAAAAAATGTGTCACTCGATATTCCACGTGACAAGTTTGTGGTCATCACAGGACTCTCAGGCTCAGGGAAATCATCTCTGGCTTTCGATACCTTATATGCTGAGGGTCAGCGCCGTTATGTCGAATCTTTATCTGCGTATGCACGTCAGTTTCTTTCACAAATGGAAAAGCCTGAAGTTGATTCAATTGAAGGTTTAAGCCCTGCGATTGCGATTGAACAGAAATCTACCAGCCATAACCCCCGTTCAACCGTAGGAACCATTACTGAAATCTACGACTATTTACGTTTACTGTATGCGCGTGTTGGCACACCCTACTGCCCAGAGCATGACTTGCCGATGGTTGCACAGACTGTTTCTGAAATGGTCGATGCCGTGAAAGGACTGGAGGAAGGCACAGCATTGATGCTCCTTGCACCAGTTGTTCGTGAACGTAAAGGTGAATACAGCAACCTGTTTGAGCAATTACAGAGCCAAGGTTTTGTCCGCGCGCGCGTGGATGGTGAAGTGATTGATATCGATACACCCCCAGAACTTGATAAAAAGAAAAAGCACACCATTGAAGTTGTGGTTGACCGTTTTAAAGTCCGTGATGACTTGGGTAACCGAATTGCCGAAAGCTTTGAAACAGCATTACGTTTAGGCAGTGATCTGGCGATTTTATCGTGGATGGGTGGTGAACATCCTGACCGTGTATTTTCAGCAAAACATTCCTGCCCTGAATGCGACCGTGCTGTTGCTGAACTAGAGCCACGTCTGTTCTCGTTCAATAACCCATTTGGTGCATGCCCTGTCTGTGACGGTTTAGGTACCCGTAGTCATTTCAGTGCTGAAAAACTGATTCCAAGCCCAGATGTTTCTATTAGCCAAGGTGCAATCCGTGGCTGGGACAGACAACGTCCATACTATTACAGCATGATTCAGAAAGTTGCAGATCATTTTGGGTTTTCTTTAGACACCCCTTGGAATGAACTCGATGCTGATACGAAAAAGAAATTTCTCTATGGTACAGGCAAAGAAAAAATTGATCTTAGTTATATCGATGAGCGTGGTCGTAAACATAATCGGGTACAACCTTTTGAAGGAATTTTGCCTCATTTAGAACGTCGTTATCGTGAAACTGAATCTAATTATGTCCGTGATGATCTGGCGCAGTATTTATCTAATGCCGCTTGTGATGCTTGTGGCGGTTCACGTTTAAATGAAATTTCACGTCATGTCCGTGTTAAAGATAAAACCATTGCCCAAATTACCAAAATGTCGATTGGGGATGCTGAAAGCTACTATCAAGATTTAAATCTTGAAGGTGCCAAAGGTGAAATTGCCGATAAAATTTTTAAAGAAATTCGCGAGCGTTTGCACTTCCTTGTATCAGTCGGTTTGAACTATTTAAGTCTGTCTCGCTCTGCTGAAACACTTTCAGGTGGGGAAGCACAACGTATCCGCCTAGCCTCACAAATTGGTGCTGGTCTAATGGGGGTAATGTACGTTTTAGATGAGCCATCCATTGGTTTACATCAACGTGATAATGATCGTTTATTGGAAACACTAGTTCGTTTGCGTGATCTTGGTAATACGGTTTTAGTGGTTGAACATGATGAAGATGCAATCCGTGCAGCTGACCATATTATTGATATCGGTCCAGGCGCTGGTGTACATGGCGGTCATATCATTGCCGAAGGCACCTATGATGAACTCGCAGCCAATGAGAACTCACTAACAGGAAAATACCTATCTGGTAAGTTAAAAATTGCTGTACCCAAAGAGCGTGTTAAACCACCGAAACCTGAAGAACAAATTAAACTGATGGGTGCATCTGGGCATAACTTACAAAATGTTGATTTGACGATTCCTTTAGGTGTGATGACTTGTGTGACTGGTGTTTCAGGTTCAGGTAAATCCACCTTAATTAACCGTACCCTATTACCACTTGCAGCGACGCAATTAAATGGTGCAACCACCTTAACTGCTGAAAAGTTTGATTCGATTGATGGCTTACAGTTCCTTGATAAAGTGGTAGACATTGACCAAAGTCCGATTGGACGTACTCCACGTTCCAACCCAGCGACGTATACCGGTTTGTTTACCCCGATTCGTGAATTGTTTGCACAAACCCCTGAAGCCAAAGCCCGTGGTTATGCTGCAGGTCGTTTCTCGTTTAACGTTAAAGGTGGACGCTGTGAGGTGTGTGAGGGGGATGGTATGATCAAAGTTGCCATGCACTTCTTACCCGATATGTATGTGCCTTGTGACAACTGTCATGGTCAGCGTTATAACCGCGAAACCTTGGAAGTTGGTTATAAAGGCAAGAATATTTCTGACGTATTGGAAATGACAGTCGAAGATGCGATGCATTTCTTTGATGCAATCCCAGTGATTCACCGTCGTTTGGAAACATTAAACCAAGTCGGGCTAGGTTATATCCGCTTAGGTCAGTCTGCAACAACGCTATCGGGTGGTGAAGCGCAACGGGTCAAACTGGCACGTGAGCTGGCAAAACGTGATACAGGTAAAACCTTGTATGTACTGGATGAACCAACCACTGGTTTGCATTTCCACGATATTGCCAAACTGCTCGATATTCTTCATGAACTACGCAATAAAGGAAATACCATTGTGGTGATTGAGCATAATCTCGATGTGATTAAGACGGCGGACTGGGTGATTGATTTAGGCCCTGAAGGTGGCGCAGGTGGTGGTCAGATTATTGCGGAAGGCACCCCAGAACAAGTGGTGAAATCTAAAGTTTCACATACAGCGAAGTTCTTAAAACCGCTGTTGAAGTAATTCACTACATCTTCCACACCCTCCTTTAAATAAGGAGGGTGTTTCCCTCTTTCTCTCACAGGACTTAGGGAGAGATTAATCATCTGAGCTCCAAATTAAATAGCTCATATAATTTTTATAAAACTCAGATTATCAGCCTTTTTCTTCATATATTTCAATAATCATCTGCGTAATTTGGGGATTTTCTAAAGCAAATTTTGCATTTCTCATTCAAACAAGGCAAGATCAATACATAGCACAGGATATTTTCCTTATGAAGCTTCTTTACTCATGCCTTTTAGTCCCAAGTATCTGTTTGCTCAGCAGTTGTAGCATAAACATTGCAGGTGGTAATGGCAGACCCGACAATCCTTATTTTATCACCACCCAGCCCTTACTGATTAAAAAAATACAGCTTCCTGTGGGCTCTACTTTAACCTACGAAAAACAGGGCTTTAAAACTGGCAGACAAAGTCAGTTAATGAATGAAAGTGAACTACAAGGCATCTCCATGCCGAGTGGACAAACCATTACTTGGGGCGGCGTACCCATCAGTACGATCAACAAATTCACCAACTCAGAAATGCGCGGCTTTAGCCTTAAAGCAGAATTTAAGCAGCTTGCTCCCAATCAAAACTCTGGCTTCTCCAAACAATGGCAACGCTGTGGCGATAATCTGGGGATTAGTATTAAAAATACCAATGATTGGTCATTTAATCTAAATAATATTGTCGATGTAGAAAGCTGTAGTGTGCTGTATCAACGTCACTTTCAAGAGAATACAGAACAGCAAAAATTTTTAAATCAATTGTATGCAGAGTTGCTTAAAGTCAGTTCAAAATAATTTAGCGTTATCACCATTGAATGATGATGTTAAATCAATACGTCCAAACTGCTTAATCGTCATCACGAGCCATATGCTCTTGTTCAATACCCACTTCATTTAATCTTTATTTTCAAAGCCTCTCTTAGATGCTTTTATTTTATATTTATATCACTATAGACTGTAAAATCAGCCAATCAGCCCACAACTTTGTTTCGACCTTGTGCTTTGGCCTTAAATAATGATGCATCTGCTCGTGTAAACAATGCTTCCCAACTTTCAGCCCCTGTCGCAACGCCAATACTGACAGAAACATTCAACTGCTCTGTAGACATAGAACTATTAAAACTTAACCTAGATACATCAGCCAAAATACTTTCAGAAATTTGTAATGCCCAATCCCATTGGATGCGATCAATCAAAATTAAAAACTCATCACCACCAAAACGTACAATTAAATCAGATTGCGCAATATTTGCTTTTAAACACCGAGCAATCTCAACAATAACCGAATCACCTAAAATATGTCCAAAGCGATCATTCACATATTTAAAATTATCAATATCCACCATGATCAAGGTCAACTCTTGAAATCGCTCCATTTGTGTCGCAATATTTTTTAAATAAACGTCTAAAGCCAATCGATTTGAAACACCCGTTAAGCTATCGGTGTTGGCACTATTTTGTAATTGAAATTCAAAAGCATCGCGTTGTTTGAGCATTTCTTTTAATTTATCAAGCGCATCGGTTAAGGTATGCACCTCTTTGGTTTGTATCGAAGCATCCCCTAAATAATCACGTTGTTGAACTTGTGATAGTTCCAAAATCATATTTCTTGCATATATCAAAGGTTCAAATAACTTTTTACGTGTATATAACATCGTAAAAACTGCTACCGACAATGACAAAAGAGAAATAAATAGCGTAATAAAAAATTGACGTTGCTCCGATTCCATTCGATGGCGCGCACTTAAGGCATGCGTTTCAAGTAGATATTTTTGTAAATTTACCACCGTGGTAAACTTATCCACGATTGCATCTGTGAGTTGGTTTGCCGTTAAAAAATACGGCTGCTGATTTCTACTCTCTTGCACCAAACGATTTACGATGGGTAAACCTTGGTCAATAAATTGAGTTTTCACCTGACCATATAAATAAAGATACTCAGGGGTTTTTAAAGACTCTATTTGCATGGTATCCATCAAACGCCATAAATATTTAACCTGTTCTTGCGTTTGTAACGAGCGTGCTTTGTTATATTCAGGCAGGGGTTCGGAAAAGCTCAGGGGTGCCATGATGTTAGACGCGACCCGTCCAGATTGATCACGCAAATCAGCCAATATCAGCACAATTGAAGCATAGTCAGTCACATCGCTATTATTCTTTTTTGAATGATTGATTAATTGCTGCAACATGACTCTACAACTGTCCCACGCCCGAAACATTCCCTGAATCACTTGATCCATTTGCACTGAATTACGTTCTTTTAACGGTAAGGCTAAATATGCATCAACTTGTTTACGGGCGATGTTCAAATCATATCTTAACTGAACATTAACTTGATCCGCCAAACTGGTAAACCCTGCTTTGTTTAAGGTCTCGACGGTTAAATTAATCTGCTGATCTACATCCTTACGAAAGTCCTGCAATTCTTTTATTCTGTCTGGAAAATTTGCTGTCGAGCTCGACATTGCTTTATTTGTTGGCGCTCTTTCCCGTGAAATTTTATTGGATGTTTCAGCAAAAACTTGCAAGGCTTGAATATTGACTAAAGCTCGATTTGCTCGGCTATACTCTCGATAATTACTGATGATTTGTGGAACAGCAATTAATAAAACAGACAAAATGATGACTGACATGAGGATAAGCAAACGGGTGCTTATTTGTTCTGATCTGAGTTCATGCACCATCACCATGGTCCTGTGGGAAATTATATCGTAATAAAGCTAAAGAAATTTTGTTTATATTATAGAATATATACACATAAACTACTCCACATAATCAAGTTTAATCTACAGCGTTCAGCTCCTTTATATTATCGTTTTAATAGATGAGTAATATTCAAAATTCACATTTTACATATCAATAGAATTTGCATAAAATCAGACTTAGATAGAAATTCTCACGATTTGAAAATATATCTTTTTTATTGCCCAGTTTCCCCCAATAAACTGGGCATTTTTTTATCTACTGCGGTTATCTCAAATAAAAGAATAAACCTAATTTATCCAAGATACTTAATGTCATTTGCTTGCGTTCAGCAGGGTCATCCCCTGTCTGCATATGCATATTTAAAGCAAAAGCGGTGATCTGACCATTCGGCTGCTCCACCCATCCTGTGTACCAACCTACTTGTGGCTCAACATCCATTCCCCAACCACTTTTAGCATAAAGCTTGGAATCACCACGTCTTTCGACATAAAGCATATCTTTGACTTGCTGTTGTACAGCATCATCAAAAGGCAATGTTTTCTTTGCCAATTGATAAGCAAATTTAGCTTCTTGTTCTGGGGTGATTTTCAATGGTCCAACCAACCAGAAATTATCGACCTGTTGACCAATTTGTGTATTGCCAAAACCAACACGCTTGACTTCTTGACTCATCAAGTCCAAACCAATACGTCGCGCTAGCTCCTGATATACAGGTACAGCTGAAACCTGCATTGCTTCTGCCAAGGTCATATCTTTTTCCCATGTAGGAAAAGATCTTTTTTCCCCGTTCCATTTAAATATTTCAGTATTTGTGGCTTTACCATGTTGCAAGCCAATCAAAGCATTCAACATTTTAAAAGTAGAAGCTGGGATATACGAGGTCTTAGCTCGATTTAAATCATTTCCATAGCGTTTAAGGTGAGTTCCGTCATAGGTCACAAAGACAGCTTGAGTTTGAGCATAATTAAACAATAAAGGGATTTCATTTTTTCTTTGTGATGAAACTGAATCACGCAATTTAAGATCGGAGGCACACCCTGAAAATGCCACGCTAATCAGGAGAATCCATAGACTGGTTTTTATTTTGACTTTAAATATGTGATTACTCATAAAATTTACTTAGGTATCGATTACATCTGAAATAGTGTAGATGAGCCTATAAATTATTTTTTAAATTGAATGTAAGAAAATATTTACAGATGCAATGTATTGGTGCATAATGCACCTCATTAGGGCAATTTATTAATATTCCTCAGCAGAATTTATTGATTTGCTCCAGATTTTGGCGAAAAATCCCAGTTTTCTTTGAAAATTGGGATTTTTTTTGGCAAGAATCATGCCAAGCTAATTTATATTTTGCATAATTATGCTCTATATTGGTGCAATATTTTATTCTCTGTTTAATGCATTTTGTTTTGAATCTAAAATAAAAAAAAGCCCAACTTTGGGGAAAGCTGGGCATATAAACTCAAAATTTCAAAAAAATTCATTTAAATAAATGAACTTTATTGACTCATTATCCAAAATATCTTTTACTTTGTAAAACCAATTAAATTGATCGGATATAAATTATTTATCGTTTTTACAAATAAATGAGAATAAAAATACAATTTAAATATAAAATGATTATAAAGTCACAAATTAATTCTAAAAATAAGCAGAATTTAATGACATTTTCTTGACATTGATCGTAAAACAACCATCGGTAATATCGATTAAAATATACAAATAAACAATAAAACAAATGCATTAATTTAACAATTTGATCTCAGTTTTATATGAAATAAAACTTTTGTCTGAATTTAGTTTGTTGTTCTGATTCAGTTTTTTTCTAGGTTGACGCAAAGCCACTCAGATGTGCGTTTTTTGAACAATGTGAATTTCATGTATCTACTTTGTAAACATTGGCCTTAAACATCATTGACTTAATATCTTGTTACAATACAATGCCGTCTGTTTCACCAATTTCTCCTATTGGAAAAGATTATGAAAAAACTCGGTTTAGCCACTGCTTTATTATTAGCCATGACCGGCGCTCAAGCATACCAATTCGAAATTCAAGGTCAATCAGAGTATATCGATACGACTGAAAATGACAAAGATTTCACTGGTGGTTTGCAAGGTACTTACTACTTCAAAAATGTTGACTCTTCAAAAGGTCCATTGGCTGAAGCGGCGTTCTTAAACCAAGCATCAAATGTTTCTTTAGCATATAACTATGGCGAATTAGACGCTGATGTAGTTGTACATAACTACGGCGCTAAAGCTGAACTTTATGTTCCTACTCCATATGTACCTGCATACGCGAGTGCTTCTTATAGCCACACAATCCTTGACGGTAAAAATGGCTTGTCAAACGATCAAGGCGATCGTTTTGCATTAGAAGTGGGTGCTCTTCCTACTCAAAACTTCTTAGTCGCTGTTGGTTATACTAACGTTGCTGACCAAGTTGCTTTGGATGCATTCAATGTTATGGGTAACGGCGTTGCTAAAGCGACTGCTGAAGCTGCAACAATTGGTGAAGACCAAGACGCAATTACTGCACGTGCTAAATACGTTGGCGGTATTGACGGTACAAATATGTCTTTAGCGTTTGAATCAGGCATTATCTATGGTGATGCAACTGCATACCAGTTCAAAACTGATTTCTATTTGAACCCACAATTAAGCGTTGGTGCTTCTTACGCAGCGTCTAGCTACGAAGGTACACCTGATTCAGCTTGGGGTGCAAACGTAAACTACTTCATCACTCCTGCTATTGCAGTTGGTGCTAGCTACGTAAATGCAAACTACGAAGCGAATAAAGGTCAAGCAATTTCGTATGTTGGTGATACGCAAACTGTTGGCTTAAACGCTAAATTCCGTTTCTAATTTGCTTAGAAATTGAATCAAAAAAAGGACTCATACGAGTCCTTTTTTATTGCCTTTGCTTTTAAATAAATAACTTAGTTTCTCAATACATTTAAGAAATGTAGATGACGTTCATATTGGTCAATGATGTCTTGAATCAAGTCTTCTTGCGTCCACTCCATCACATCATAATTTTGACCACCTTCTCTTAAAAATATTTCTGCTTGATAAAAATCATCTGTTTCCTGATGTTCTTCATTCATCATAAAGCTTGGCGCAACCATTTTGCGTGCAATCACTTTATAGATAAAATTGAACTCATCATGATGATCCACACTGAGTTGAATACCGTCTTCAGTTTCTTTAATCACCACATTTAAATCACGGCGTTTAAACTCAAAACGAATACTTTCAAAAGCCTTAATCACATCAACCTGAATATAATGTTGTACTTCGGCCAACGTATGCGGATAGTGCATGATTAAGCCTAAACGTTGCTGCCAACTACGTGGATTTTGTACAGCTCTTGGCGTGATTCTTGCCACTTGTAAAGCCTGCATTTTGGTGACATCTAAGCGCAATGCTTTGACTAAGCCCCAACACAACAGCAGCATGATAAAGGTGAACGGTAAGGCACTCATCATGGTAGCCGATTGTAATGCGCCTAGCCCACCGACCATTAATAAAATGATCGACAACACCGCCATTAAAACAGTCCAGAACAAGCGTTGCCATATCGGCGAATTTTCTGTTTTCGCAGTGAGATAATCGGTCACCAATGCACCAGAATCCGCAGAGGTAACAAAGAACAAGACCACCAGCAGTGTCGCAATAAGACTAAATACACCTGAAAAAGGCAAATGGGTTAAAAATTCAAACAATGCAACTGATGAATCTTTTTGTACCGCAGAAATTAGCCCAACCTGCCCTTGTTCCATAATACTGAACAAGGCAGCATTGCCAATAAAACCCATCCAGATCAAGGTAAAGCCTGTCGGAATAAGCAGTACACCAACAATAAACTCTCGAATAGTTCGACCTTTTGAAACACGCGCAATAAACATACCAACAAATGGTGACCAAGATATCCACCATGCCCAATACATGATGGTCCAACCACCAATCCAGCCATTCGATTGATAAGCATATAAATTAAAGGTCATGCTAAACAAATTGGAAATATACTGTCCAGCGTTTTGAATGGTTGCTTGTAGGATATAAATACTGGAACTGGCTAGGAATACAAAACCTAGCAATACCAAGGCTAAAATCAGATTCAGTTCAGAGAGACGTTTAATTCCTTTGTCTAATCCTAAGAAAACTGACAATGAAGCCAGCGTACTCACCACAATAATCAAAAAGATTTGGGTGCTAATATTACTTTCCCAGCCAAATAAATAATTTAAGCCAGAGTTAATTTGAGTTACCCCAAACCCTAACGTGGTAGCCACACCAAATACCGTACCAATGGTGGCAAAAGTATCTACCGCATCTCCGATTGGACCATGAATTCGTTGACCAATAATCGGAAATAAACCCGAACGAACTTTGAGTGGCAAGTTATAGCGAAAAGCAAAATAAGCCAGCGTTAAGCCCACAACCGCATAGATAGCCCAAGCATGTAAGCCCCAATGAAAAAAGGTAATTCTCATTGCTTCTTGGGCAGATTCAATGGTTTGTGGATCACCTGTAGGTGGATTGACATAATGCATGACAGGCTCTGCAACACTAAAAAACATCAACCCGATGCCCATACCCGCAGTAAATAGCATGGCAAACCATGACCCATTACTATACTCAGGCTGGCTATGATCTGGTCCAAGCTTGATTTTACCCATGTCAGAAAAGGCAATAAAAATCAGTACAATTAAAAATATTGCGACAGATAAAACATAGAACCAACTAAATGAATCAGTAATCCATCCATTCATCCTTTGGGTAATCAATTCAAAGGCATTTGGTGCAAAGACAACAACGGCTAAAAAAAGCGCAATAATTCCAACAGTGCTCAAGAAAACATTTGGATTGACATTGTCAAACCAAGTGATTTTTTTGGAAGGCATATTTCCCCCAGGTTTTTATACTCAATGGACAGACTTTTTAAAGTCAAAAAAAGGCATTCACAGGTGTGAAAAAAGACGAATCCTGTAGAACAGCGATTGGATTCAGGCCACATTATAATTTAAATTAACATTTTCAACAATTTACTAAATGTAACAAGATCATTAACTCATGATTTTGGTTTGTTTTCAATATATTGCAGGGCAATCATCCGTGAGACGATCAGGGCAAAATACATCACGCCACAGAACATTTGCAACATTGAAATCACCCGCGCAGCAGGTGCAACAGGAATCAAATCAGACAATCCTGTGGCCGATTGCAGACTAAAACTAATGAATAGTAAATCCAGCCAAGATTGGTAGTCTGCAACATGATTTGGGTTTTGAAAGCTCTGTGGAACCATCAATTGGCAGATACTGTATAAAAAGGCAAATCCCCATGCGATCAGGGTAAATACCGCACCCGCAGCAAACAACTCATCTTTGGTTAAATAACGATCTGCAAACATATAGCGGATTAGGCCATATGCTGCACAAAAATAAGCGGCTGCTTCAAATGAATGTGCAAAGATTTGCAAAGTAACAGAATGAAAACCGATCAGCATCAGAAAGGACAGTACAAATGCCCCTGTGACAAAGGTTAAGCCCAACAGTGTAAATGTCGGTGTTTGTCGAATCACTTTGGCAATAATCAATAATGCAGAGACACCCAGTAACCAAGTTAAAATTTGATAACTTCTACTGGCATTGGTATAGACAGATAAAACTAAAATAAGCAGCTGGACCAACAATAACCATGCTGACGGTAATTGTTTAAAACCTTTCCAAAATTCGAGCATTGAACGCATATTTTCTGATTCTGATTGTTCTTTTAAACATTCAAATTAACATATTCATTGGGTTTCTTAAATCCTTTCAATTTTTCGTGATCATTCAACTGATCAATCAGCATAAAACAAGCTTAATATGGCTTAAAGGCTAAACCTAGGATGATTGAACTCTGGCTTTGCATCCTCCATAAAAAAACACCTTCGAGAAGGTGTTTTTTAGGCTGATCTCCAATCACTTAGTGATCTGAAGCACCAGAGATACCAATACCTGTTTGTGAACGTACAAACTGTGCATCAAATGCTTTGCGCTCTGCCTCTGCACGTGCAGATTTGTCTGTCACAGAGAACAACCAACAGCAGATGAATGCTAATGGCATTGCAAAGATTGCAGGACCATTGAATGAGTTGATCGGAGTATCAGAGATTTTTAATGTGTCTACCCAAACCGCTTTAGACAAGATAATTAAAGTCACCGCTGTCACTAGACCGACAACACCACCAACAACAGCACCACGTGTAGTCAAGCCTTTCCAGAACATTGAAAGAACCAATACTGGGAAGTTTGCACACGCCGCAACAGAGAATGCTAAACCTACCATGAAGGCAACGTTTTGTTTCTCGAACAAAATACCTAAAATCATCGCAAAGATCGCAAGACCAAGTGTTGCAATCTTCGACATACGTAATTCAGATTCAGGAGTTGTTTGACCCTTTTTCAGTACGTTTGCGTATAAGTCATGTGAAATTGCTGAAGCACCTGACAGTGTCAAACCTGCGACTACCGCAAGAATCGTTGCGAAAGCAACTGCTGAAATAAAGCCCATGAACAGATCGCCACCTACTGCATCTGCAAGGTGTACCGCTGCCATGTTGTTACCGCCAACTAATTCTAGTTTGCCAGTTACAGCCATTTTTGCAACATCAATAAATTGTGGATTGTTTGATACGAAAAGGATCGCACCGAAACCGATAATGAAAGTTAATAAGTAGAAGTAACCAATGAAGCCTGTTGCAACAACTACAGATTTACGCGCTTCTTTGGCATCTTTAACTGTAAAGAAACGCATAAGAATGTGTGGTAAACCTGCTGTACCAAACATGAGTGCTAAACCAAGTGACAAAGCATCGAGTGGGTTTTTCGCCAAACTGCCTGGCCCCATAATTTTGGTTGCATCATCAAGACTGACATCATGTACTTTTGCAAATACATCAATAGACTGTCTGAACATTTCAGAGAAGCTATAACCGACAGAATGCATCACCATGAACGCCATGAATGTTGCACCTGAAAGTAACATCACTGCTTTAATGATCTGTACCCAAGTTGTTGCCAACATGCCACCGAAGATCACATAAGCCATCATCAGAAGGCCAACAATCACAACTGCGATGTTATAGTTCAAACCAAATAACAGTTTGATCAGCTGACCTGCACCCACCATTTGAGCAATCAAATAGAAAGCCACAACAACAAGCGAACTGATTGCTGCAAGTGTACGTACTGGTTTTTCTTCTAAACGGAAAGAAACCACGTCAGACAGGTTATATTTACCTAAGTTACGTAGGCGCTCAGCAACCAAGAACAATACGATTGGCCAGCCAACCATGAAACCCAGTGAATAAAGCAAGCCATCAAAGCCTGAGCTAAACACCAATGCAGAAATACCTAAGAACGATGCAGCAGACATATAGTCGCCTGCAATCGCTAAGCCATTTTGGAAACCTGAGATACCACCACCAGCGGTATAGAAATCTGCGGTATTTGTGGTTTGTTTTGCAGCCCATTTGGTAATGAACAAAGTTAAACCAACAAAAATTGCAAACATAATGATTGCATGCCAGTTGGTTGCTTGCTGTTGAGCTTCACCTAAATCTGGGCCTGCTTGTACAACAGTAGAAAGCAGTGCAGTAGATGCAAGAGCTGCTTTAGTCTTTAAAGAGTTCCATTTCATCTTAGTGCAGTCCTTTTTCGTGGGTGATTGCTTCTACTTCTTTCATTGCATCTGCATTCAGTTGATCCAATTTATTGTTGGCAATATATGAATACACACCACACAAAACGAAAGATAAAACAATAATTCCCAGACCTAAAGGAATCCCCCAAGTAGTTATACCACCACTAAATGAACTCATTAAAAATTCTTTGTTATAGCCTACTAAAAGCATAAAGCCAACATAAACGAACAACATAATTGCAGTTAATGTCCAGCTCAATTTACTTTTTTTAGCAACCATTTCCTTGAATTTTGGATTTTGTAGAATCGCCTCTACCTGTCTCTCATCCATAACCATGCTCCTTGATAAGCGACCAGAACACTGGTTGCTTTTTTTAATATTTTTTTACATGGTCAAAATTAACAATATTGTGGGGTTCTCGTAACTTAGACTTTGGTCGTTAAATTTTGAGCAAAATAAACGAGACAGTTCATGGATGCGTTATTATAGGCGCAGATTTTTATACTGCAGTCCTTATGAACAGTTGGTTAATTATAGGGGTTCTGGCCCTTTACATCCTCATTCTATTCGTTTGTGCTTTCTTTGGTGAGAGGCATGCGAGTCGATTAAGTACGCGCGGCAGGATGCTTCTCTTTAGTCTAACATTGGGCGTGTATTGCTCATCTTGGACGTTTTACGGGGCAACAGGTGCTGCAGTACGTGAAGGGATTATTTTCCTGCCGATTTATTTAGGACCTTTATTATTTGTCTGGCTGGGTTATGACATCTGGCGTCGCTTAGGTCGTGTGCGTCAACATCATGCGATTTCTTCGATTGCCGACTTTGTGGCAGCACGTTATGGTAAAAGTGGAACATTAGCATCCTTAGTCACAATCTTGGCTGTAATCGCCATCATTCCTTACTTAGCACTGCAATTACGCGCCATTGCGCTTAGCGCTTCCGTCATGCTCGATCACAATACCCAAGTAGTTTCCACCACCACCAATGGGGTGCTTGGTCTTACTGCTGTATTAGCGATTTTAGCGATGATGTTTGGAACAAGACAAATCGCCAATACGGAACAACATGGCGGTTTAATGCTTGCTGTCGCTTTTGAATCATTTGTAAAACTATTTGCCCTGCTTTGTGTGGCATTTTTCTTTATTTTTGATCATCCACAAAATATTGTACAAATCTCACAGGATGTGCAAAAGACTTTTCATGAAGTACAACTGTTTGGTGTGCCAGACACCTTCTGGGTTCAAACGTTATTAGCCTCATTGGCAATTATCTGTTTACCCCGTCAGTTTCATGTTGCAGTGGTTGAATTACGCGATGAAAAACATATTCGTGGTGCAAGACGTTGGTTTGCTGCCTATTTGATTCTAACCATTATTGCTATTATTCCAATCGCCAGTTGGGCTCTTCATGCAGCACCCAAATATCTAACTATTCCTGATGTTGCAGTACTCTCATTGCCGATTAGTTATAATCAAGACTGGTTATCGTTACTGGCATTTTTAGGCGGCTTTTCAGCGTCAACTGGTATGCTTTTAGTATCCTCTGTGGCACTGTCCATCATGCTCAGTAATGACTTGATTATGCCTTCTCTATGGAAGTTTGGCATTCTTTCCCGTCATGACAAACGCTTACCACAAGTACTTAAATTTACTCGTCGTGTTTGTATTTTAGCGGTGATGCTACTCGGTTTTTTATTCTTCCACTTCTTTAATGATATTGACCAACTATCCACCTTTGGGCTATTGGCATTTAGTGCGGTTGCACAATTTTCGCCTGCGCTTATTGGCGGTTTATACTGGCGTGGAGGAAGTCGCCAAGGGGTTTATGCAGGTTTAGTCGTTGGCTTCATACTTTGGTCATATACATTATTATTACCCACGATTTTACGTAGCCTACCTGTTGAATATAGCCAATTTGCACATCAATTTTTGATGTTTGGACCTATAAATATTGAATGGTTAAGACCAGAAGCCTTATTTGGCTTTGAATCTTTTGCCCCGCTTACACATGGTGTCATCTGGGCACTTGGCTTAAATATTACCTTATATATTTGGGTCTCTCGTATTTATCGCCCAAGTATTGCTGAACAAATTCAGGCAGAGAGCTTTTTCTACTATGAAACTAAGCCCTTACCTACACAAAACACCTCTACTGATATTAATTACTTACACCATGATGTCGCTAAACTTAAAGTCGGTGATCTGATTGCACTTGCTAAGCGTATTACAGGCGAAGGCCCAGCAACCCACGCATTTCAACAGTTTTGTACTATGAATAATGTGGTGCTCAATGAGAATAGTAGTGCCAATGGGATGTGGTGGCGGTTTACTGAGCAATACCTTGCAGGAACAATCGGTGCAGCCTCAGCACGAACACTACTCACCACAGCCATGGTCAATAATGGCTTGGCTTTAGGTCAAGTGGCAAATATTCTCGACCAAGCTTCACAATGGCAACGTTTTAACCAAAATCTCATCATGACCATGATTGACCACATGACCCAAGGGGTGAGTGTGGTTGATGAAAACATGTGTTTGGTCGCATGGAACAACCAATATTTAAAACTGTTTGATTATCCAAAAGATTTAGTCTATGTCGGTTGTCCCATTGCCGATTTGATTCGTTACAACGCTGAACGTGGCGAATGTGGTCCAGGCTCGGTAGAAGAGCATGTACGTAAACGAATACATTGGATGAAAGTCGGTAGCGCTCATGAATTTGAACGGATTCGTAAAGATGGCCGTGTGATTCAAATGCGTGGTAACCCCATTGAAGGGGGTGGTTTTGTCACAACCTTTGCCGATATTACCGCATTCCGTGAAAATGAAGCGGTACTAGAAGCACGCGTGTCTGATCGTACCCAACAGCTTGCAAATGCCTTATCTGAACAACAACTGGCACGTGAGCAAGCCGACAAAGCTAATATGTCAAAAAGTCGCTTTATTGCAGCAGCTAGTCACGATTTGCTTCAACCAATGCATGCAGCACGCTTATTCAGTACTGCTTTAGAACAAAGCGTACAATCAGATGAAGACCGTAAAACCTTACAGCAGCTTGATCGTGCCTTACATGGTGCCGAGAGCATGTTATCTGCCCTTTTGGATATTGCTCGATTGGAAGGTGGTTCAATCCAACCGAAACGCCAAGCTTATCCGTTGCATGATTTATTGAGTGATTTAGAACTACAATTTAAATCAATCGCCGCACAACGCAATATCCAATTGCATGTCCATGATGCCCAATTCTGGATTGATACCGACCCACAATGGATCCGTCGTATCATCCAAAATTTTGTCAGTAATGCCTTACGTTATACTGCTCGTGGACGTGTGATTGTTGGTGTATTGCGCGCGTCTAATCGTCCAAATCATATCCGTATCGGTGTATGGGATACAGGTCCAGGGATTGCAGAAGAGCAACGCATTAAGTTGTTTCAAGAATTTGAGCGTTGTGGACATACCTCGCCATGGGGTGAACAAGGGCTTGGACTTGGGCTAGCAATCGTGCAACGTATGACCAGTTTGCTTGATTATCCTGTACATGTTTACTCTGAGCTTGGCAAAGGCTCATGCTTTATGATTGATGTGCCAATGGTAGCAGCACCTAAAGTCGTTTCAACACCTATACAAGCGGTACCATTAAAAGCCAAAGCTTATAAAATCTTATGTTTAGACAATGACGATACAATCTTAGAAGGTATGGCAACGCTACTGACCAAATGGGGTTATCAAGTGTTTAAAGCCACTGAACCTGAACAAGCTTTGGAAATTATTCAAAAAGAAAACATTCAAGTCTGGTTGGTTGATCAGCATTTAAATCATGGTAAAATTGGCTTAGATTTTATTGTCGAAAACCGTCAGGAAAATGTTCCGTCAGCACTGATTACTGCTGATTCTGATCCTGAATTACCTGAGCGTGTTAAAGACCTCAACGTGGTGTTGTTGAAGAAACCATTGAAACCTGCTTCTCTACGTGCATGGTTATCTGGCTTGAAGATTTCTAAATAATCTTCCACTACTTTCAACTCATTTCAATTTATTGATCACGTTCTTCTTTAATGTTTTGAAACATTTACAACCTCTAGATCGTTACATTCTAGAGGTTTTGTAACGCAATTTTTTAAGTGGAATAGCAATTTTTTTTAAGCTTTGTGCAAAAGCATTCAAAAAAAAGTAAAACTCGAACCCATTTATTGACTAAAAACTTCAAAGCCTTCTTTTCTATGGCAAATAACATCAAAATATCAAATATACACTTGTATAGTTAGTTACAATTTTCTATTTATATGATTTTAAAAAATAAAAAAACACTTTTTACCCCATCTACAACTTTAGTCGTATTCCTATTGCATCTCAGATAAATCAAAAATTACTACAAGACAAAATCACGCTCATGTTTAGGAAAACAAAAACAGCGCTTGAATTCAATTTTAAATAGGATTTTTAACCATGAATATTTCAGAAACTGTTCCACATGGGCTACACCAAGCTCAACAATTTCATCGTCAATATGGTGCAAATGCAATCTTGCCTGAAATTGATTGGCAAGATCTTTTTAAACATAGCAAACTCCACGATACACAAATCCAAGCACTCAACACGATTTATCAAGCTGCGGTGCCTTTAGCACTTCAAGTATTTGAGGAATTAAAATTTGATGTGTTTACCCCTGTTGCTTACCATCCTCAAGGCTTAGGTCTATTTGATAAATTAGCGAAACAAGAAGAAAAGCTGGTTCAACGTCTCGAAGATGAATGCGAATGCTTAAATGATGAAGTTCGCCATCAAGTGTGGAGCATGTTACTGCGTGGCGGTGCGGTACTGGTCTTTAAAGCATGGTTAGGTAAAGTAAAAACTGGGGAAAATATCTTAGATATGACCCAATTTGATGAATTATCAGATTTGCTTTTTATCAAAACCTCTCCAACAACATTAGCAGCTCGTTTAAAAATCGATGCACATGCAGATTACGACCATGTTTTCCTGATGTATGGCAATGATGTGTTTCTAGACCGTTTTAATAGCTTAGAAGCAGCTGCGTTATTTGTAGATTTAGGTGTTTATGATGCAGCATTCTTAAGTCTACGTGATGACCGAGTTGCAGATTACCTAAAATCTAAAGGCTATGTCACCCATGAACAAATTGAAGATTTAAAATGTGCTTTAAATCCATTGGGTTGCCCTGATCAAGTTTCGAAACAAGACTGTTTAGCTTAATCCCTCATACTTGAATGATGTAGAAAGAAAGCCAGTCAATTGACTGGCTTTGTTAGAGTGAAGCACCAATATATTTTATCGCTTATTAATACAACGCTTTAGGCAATTTAATCTGAATAATTTCATTATCATCCGCACGCTTTGCATTTCGTCCTGATGAACCGGGGAAGTTATTGTCATTTAAAACAGTTAAAGTGTTTTTATTTTCAATAATCACATCTTCAATGGTTTCAAATGGAAAAGCAAAAGTTGTTGCTGTACCAATATCCCCATCTCGCGCTGTACCATATAAATTATTCGGGTTGGCAATATTCATAAGATCAACTAAGTCAGAACGTTTTACCGCTTTACCAGAATCCCCTAATTCAATTTGAATCAGCTTCTTATAACCATCTAACTTGTTTTGACTCGCATCACGCTCAATGATAATGCCAGACTTATCATCAAACATTTGGAAGTCACCAATATTGGTCGCCTTGGCATTCAAGGTAAAATAATAATATCGACCAGTATACGCTTTCTTCTTCACATCAAATTGTGAGATAAGCAACTGTTGTGCTGTCTCGCCTTTTAACGGTTTTTCTAACAAAGGATATAAATATTGACCATCCTTAGACAATGCCATTCCTTCAAAGCCACCACTTTGCAGAACCAAAGGCTCTACATAGTTTAGGTTGGCTTTATTGAATTGATTTTGCGGAGAACGTAATTCCACACCAGCTTTCAATGGATGAGGTAATGCTATCGGTGCATCAAGCAGTATTCCATCTTTATCAAAATGCAGTAAATATGGTCCAAATTCATCACCAATCCAATAGGTACCGTCCGCAGTACGTTGAATCGATTCAGGATCAAAATCTGCCCCGGTAAGCAAACGATCAGTGCTGTTTTGATTAATGATTGTAAATGGAATTAATTTATTGGGATCACGAAGCTGAACAAAGCTCATCACTTGAACTTTTGCTGATCCTGCCGATTTCGTCCGAAAATCAGGTTTTACTTGATAAATACGTAGTAGAAAGTCAGATGAATTGTCTTGTGTACCAAAGCCATTGTCTGCCATGACCATATAAGTGCCATCACCGTTCTTTACAGCACCCGAGAAACCTTGAACTGGCTGACCTTTAAAAGGCGGGAATATGCCATTGGCGCCCTTTACAAAGGTACCTGAGTTTGGGCCAGCTGCATAAGTTTCGACATCAAGTTTGGCAAATGAAACCAAGGTCGGTACGGAGACAGATGATTCAAATGAGAAATCCTTGTCATCATCATTACATGCGGTTAAAGCCAATATGCCTAACGCTAAAACAGAGTAAGCAATTTTTTTCATAAAGGTCTTTTTTATTGATTTAAATGAGCTTTATTAGAAACCAATAGCATGACATTTTGAGGTCATTTCAATGACAATACTGCGTCAGTTTTATAATACGTAGACATGCTTCACTCATCATATAAGCATTAGTAGGCTGAATAATTCCTTAATTTAAATTAATTTTTTACTTAGGCAACAATCTTAATAGCCCCCCACTTTTCCCATCTTCCAAAACCCAAATCGAACCATTATGCGCGGGATGAATATCTCGAATGCGTTGCTGCATGTTCAAACGCTGTACCTCACGAACAGGCTTTGATTCAGTATCAACCACAATAATCGCCTCTGAAGATAACCCACCAATCAAGGCTTTATGATTCCATTTCGGAAATAATTCCTCTTGATAAAAGACCAAACTGGAGGGTGATATCACTGGTGTCCAACTGATTTCTGGCGCTTTAAATTCAGGACGTGTCGCATGATCGGGAATGGATTTTCCTGAATAATGATCACCATTGGAAACAATCGGATAACCATAATTTTCGCCCTTCTTAATCAGATTTAACTCATCTCCTCCTTTAGGCCCCATTTCAACCACCCACAATTGATCCTTGGCATCAAAAGCCATACCTAATGGATTACGATGACCCAACGACCATACTTGTTTTGCAATCTCACCTTGTTGAGTAAATGGATGATCTGCAACAACAGTACCATCATCATTCAGTCTTAAAACTTTGCCTAAGTTTGAATTCATATCTTGAGCAGGATCAAATTTCTGGCGTTCACCAGAACTAATCCAGAGCTTACCATCCTTTGCAAAAATCATTCGATGTGCATAATGCCCTTGCCCTGAAACTTTAGGAACTTGTTCCCAAATTCTTTTGATATTGATTATTCGGGGATTTTTCTCTTGAAGATTTAATTCACCACGAATCACAACCGCACCATATCCCCCTTTTCCTGTTTCGGCATAACTTAAATAAATTTGATGATTGTTTGCAAAATCAGGATGTAGAACAATATCGCCTAAGCCCCCTTGCCCACCATAAGCCACTTCGGGAAGCCCTAAAATTTCTATACTTTTCAATGTAGAAGGATCAAACAGTTTTAACTTTCCTCTCCTTTCAGTAATCAGTAAACGACCATCAGCTAACTCAGCCATTGCCCAAGGTTCACCAAATGTCGCTACTTTTTGGACCTGATAGCTCTGGTTAATTAAAGAATTAGCCGTAGTGGTTTGATTATTTTGAGCATTACATGCACTCAACAAGCTACAGCTGAGCAATAGGGGCAAATAGATTAAGCACTGTCGAAAAGCCTTCATTTTAAATTCCCTCAATATTGTTATGACTTATCGATTTATTTTAAACAAAAGTATCCATCTCACCATTTTATATTGGTAACTGAGCGAATTGGGTCTTAATTTTTAATTGGATCATCTTGTAAGCTTTAACCTACAACAATCGCAGTGATTAGCGAATATACTGACCTAGACATTGCGCTTATCATACAAAGCATAAAGAGACAGGAAGTCTCATTGAGAACAAGAAAACACACAGGACGTGAGATTCGACAGGAGTCAAATCTAACACACCAATACGAAGAAAACCCCATCAGGATGATGGGGTTTTCTTTTTGCATTTACAAAAATGTATTAATTTTCAGTTGTTTATGCACTTTAATTCTTGTGCATATTTCTATTTACTTAATATGACTAGATCTCTTTTATTCCGATAATAAGCACTGCGCATAAAAAACACCCCGTTCTCGTTAGAGACCGGGGTGTTTTAGATTTAAAAGCTGGCGATGACTTACTCTCACATGGGTAACCCCACACTACCATCAGCGCTAAGAGGTTTCAC
>NZ_JBBCMP010000007.1:0-209091 GCF_037152175.1 Acinetobacter sp. AS167 | reverse complement strand
CTTAATGATCTTCTCAATGCTTCGTCAGCATCAAGCTAGGTCGGCTATACTACTCTCTATCTCTAAAAAGTCAATCTATAATGTTAATTATTTTTTCTAACAAACCCAACTTTAATCTCATCTTAAAATCTCAATTCGAAATCTTAACAACTTAATCAAGTGCCTGATTTATCAGAAGTTTTATTTAACATCACCGCCGATGGATGTGCATTCTACAGCATTAACAACTCAACACAACCCCTTTTTTTAATTATTTTAATTGTTCGAACAAATAATGTTCGTTTATCATATTTATTCACACTTTTTAATCAAATTTGCTTTAATACATATGCAATAACTACTGTTAGAATACGATTATGAAGTCTTTAATATAGCTATATCATTATCGACTACTTTTACTTTAAGAATATTTCAAGGAATTCTATGCGTCCTTATCATGTACTTTGGGCTTGTTTACTTAGCATTGGTCTGACTAGCCATGTATTTGCTCAAGACGAATTATCTGCTCAAGAGAATTCGGACAATGCTGTTTCTACAAACTCTGATTCAGATGATAAGTCGTCTCAAGAGAATTCTTCGGTACTAGAAAACGAAGCAGCTTCTAAACACCCAAGGATTGAAGCCCTTAGAGAGCTTAAAAACATCACAAAAAATGACTTAAAAGTGAATGCCAATGCAGCTCAACCAGATGCTGTAAAAGATCCACTACAACCATTGAACCGTGAAATTTATGCGTTTAATGACATGATCGACCGTAATGTTGCTCGACCTATTGCTGTTCAGTACAAAGCAAAAGTGCCTGGTGATGTACGTTCTTCATATAGTTTATTTCGTAAAAACTTAAGTGAACCATGGAATGCAGTCAACCAACTTGCTCAAGGGCGTTTTAGTCGTGCAGCCAAGTCTCTAGGTCGTTTTACCATTAACACCGTCAGCTCTTTAGGTTTAGCTGATCCTGCAACTCGCTTAGGTTTAGCAACTGAAGAAGAAAGCTTAGGTACCACATTAGGTTACTACGGTATTCCAAGTGGTCCTTATGTCATGCTGCCTATCTTAGGGCCAAGCACACTTCGTCACTCAGTTGATTATGTTGCTGAAGGTTATGCCAATCCGCTTACCTATCCAATGGATAACAACCATCAAACGGGTTTAATCTGGGGTAACCGTGCATTAGGTGGGATTAATACTCGTTCTAAACTTCTAGATGTGGAAAGTGTATTGCAAGGTGATCGTTACTCAGCAATTCGCGATATCTATTTACAACGTTTAGCATTCCAAATCGCTGAGAAAAAAGGCCGTGGACAGGAAGCTGTGGCGTTTGTAGATGATGACGAGGATGATAGCAATAGCCCTGCTGATACAAACGCAGACAAATAACCACAATATTTTGTTAAACTTATTTGCTAGTAATTCATATGGTTTTACTAGCATTGTGGTGTCATCTATAGTAAATCTACTGGATAATGCTTTTATACCGATTAAGGATCATTCATTTCTTCTATGTATTTCATTCAACCCAGTCGCCAAATTTCAAGCTTAGAACAAGTATTAGATACGCTTCCTAGCTTGCAGATGATTACCATTGAAGACATTCATCGTTATGATCCAACAATTATTGCAATTGCAGACGTCCACGATTTTTTACAGTACCAATGGGCTTTGCCTACCATTGTGATTGCGCAAGAAAATGAAGGAAGCGAACTTTCCCAAGCATGGGAGCTTGGCGCCCTTGCGGGTTGGATCTGGACCAAGCTTCCCGCAAATCTTGAAGATTCTTTATTAAAAATTGATGCGCAATATAAACGTAATCAAGATAGCCGTGATTTACCTTCTGCCGCAGAACTACAAAAAAAACTTCTTCCAAATCCAATTGAACTACAAAACTATAAAGTTGAGACGCTTTTCCAGCCTTCTGCGTATTTGTCTGGTGACTGGTATGATTACTGGAAAATCAGTGATAAAGAAATCATGTTCTATTTGGCCGATGTATCGGGTCATGGGGTAACCAGCTCTTTACTGACATCTTGGATGGCTGCCTTTCATGGTCGCTCGAAAACACCAAGAGAATTGATTAAAAAACTCAATGGTATGCTGGTTCAAGAAAATATTGAAAAACATATCACAATGTTGGCTGGAATTCTAAATCTAGAAACACATGCTTTAAAATGGTCAAGTGCTGGGCATTACCCTCCCCCCATTATTTTTGAACCCAACCAAGCCCCTCGTGTTTTGAATACCAGCAGTTTTCCTTTAGGACTCACCGAAGACTTAGAGGTTGAAGAGTTTCAATGTACCTTAACTAAGCATGCGCGGTTTATTATTTGTTCTGATGGTGCTCTTGAACCATTCTCGGGTGGTTTGAATGAACAGTTCTCACAATTGGTCTATCATTTGCAAAATCAATCATTCCGTGCACCAGAACATGTAGCAGACGACATAGCAATCCTCAGTCTCCGCAGAATGAATTAACAATATAATCAAACATATATAACAAATTAGACTAATAACCTATACGCAAACGCTTGAGTATAGACTTGCGCTATGTGATAATTTTCCTATCCTTCTCTGCAAATGGCATTTATATGTCAACAGGTCATGTTGAATATGCAAGCTTGAATGGAACGCATATTTTCAAACTTATTGGTGAAGTGCGAGCCCAATCTTGTATTAGTTTAGACAAACTTTTGGCAAGGATTGAACAACAAAAAAACGTCATTGGCGCAATTGTTGATTTAACCCAAACCACATTTATTGATAGTACAGTTCTTGGAATACTTGCCAAGCTTGGCTTAAAGTTGAAACAAGTACACCACATCCAAGCGGTGATGCTGTCCACAAATCCAGATATTACCACTCTAGCCAATAGCATGGGCTTAGGGCAGGTTTTTGTCATTTTAAATTACTGTGGTGACCCTCAAGTGTGCACCAATGCTTTGATTGACGATAATGTTAATCACAGCACAATGCTGTGTACCGTTCTCGATGCACATAAAACTTTAATGAAGCTCAATGAAAACAATCAAAATATGTTCGAGCCATTAGTTAAACAACTTGAAAAGCAGCAAGATACAATGGAATGTGTATCTTCAAACCAGCAAAACGCTTAATCATCTCAAGATTGCTTTATCAGGGATAGCCCATGACTTTACTTTCCGTTGTTCAAATGAACTCTCAAAATGACATCGAAGCAAACTTCAGTGTGATTGAGTCGTTGATACAACAAAGTAAAGCTGATGGCGCTTCTTTGATTGTGTTTCCTGAAAATTTTGTCTGCTTTGCCGCAGGTAAACAACGGGAAACTGCTGCACGTTTTGAAGAAATTCAAAAGCGTTTAGAAAACTTAGCACATCATTATCAAATATGGATTGTTGCAGGGACTTTACCTTGCCCTTTCCGTCCAGATGGTTCAATTATTGCTGATGGTCGAGTTCGTACTGTCAGCCTATGTATCAGTCCAGAAGGCACTGAAGCACGTTATGACAAAATTCACTTGTTTGATGTACACGTGGGTGACGCTGTTGGCGGGTATCAAGAATCTCAGTTTTTTGAACCAGGCAGCGATGTTGTTGTCGCGAAAACACCTTTTGGACAAATCGGTTTGATGGTTTGCTACGACTTACGCTTTCCAGAACTTGCACTCACCTTGAGAGCGCAAGGTGCAAATATTTTGACTGCACCAGCTGCATTTACCTATACCACAGGCCAAATGCATTGGCAGTTATTACTTCAAGCACGTGCGATGGACAGTCAATGTCATGTTTTAGGTGCAGCACAACAAGGTTGGCATGGTGAAAAACGTCAAACCTGGGGACATGCTGGCGCAACTAATAGTCGTGGACAAATTTTAGCGATCACAGATGCAGAAGGTGCGCAATTGATGACAGTTCCTTTTAATTTGAATGAGCAACGCTCAATTCGTGAATCAATGCCTTTAATGCAACATCGCAAATTGATGTCATTCTAAGTCCGTATTGCCATTAATGACTTTTATTTCCTGAACAAGACAAAACAACGTTATACTTGTGAGGCGTAATATCTTCACGAGACAAGCATGCAACAAGACTATTCAAACTTAAATCTTGATCATCAACTCTGCTTTCTTGTTTACTCTACAAACTTAGCATTAAATCAACTTTATCGTAAATTACTCACACCACTAGGACTGACCTATCCACAGTATTTAGTTATGTTAGTGCTTTGGGAAAAAGATGGTCTAACTGTGTCTGAAATCGGTGAAAAACTCTTTTTAGAATCATCTACGCTTACCCCCTTACTCAAAAAATTACAAAGTAATGGTATTGTTAACCGCGAACGTTCTACGAAAGATGAACGTCAAGTGATTATCAGCCTCACTGCTGAAGGTCATGCACTAAAATTAAAAGCCGTGGATATTCCATTAAAAGTTGCTCAAGCCAGTGCTTGTGATTTAGACAGCATTACTCAATTGAAAGATCTTCTTTCAAATTTACGCGAAAATATTTCAAACTAAAGTTATCAAATTTTACACAAACGCTACTTGTTTAAATAATTATATCGTATACGATATAGTTGAACACAATCAAAAATGGAAGATTTCCGATGTCTTTAGAAAAAGTGGTTTATACAGCACATGCAAAAGCAACTGGCGGTCGTGATGGTCGTGCAACATCATCAGACGGAATTTTAGATGTTAAATTAGCAGTGCCTAAAGAAATGGGCGGGGTTGGTGGTGGTACCAATCCTGAACAACTTTTTGCAGCAGGTTATTCTGCTTGCTTCCTTGGTGCGATGAAGTTCGTTGCAAATCGTGATCATTTAAAAATTACCCCAGATGTTTATATCGAAGGTGATGTTGGTATTGGTCCAATTACTACTGGTTTTGGTATTCAAGTGACTTTAAATATTCATTTAGAAGGTTTAGAGCAAGAAGAAGCACAGAAATTAGTAGATGCTGCACATATCGTTTGTCCATATTCAAATGCGACTCGTGGCAATATTGATGTGACATTGAATGTGATTGTTTAATGCTATGATAAAACCTACCTAGAAGTATAAATTTATTTTTAGGTAGGGGTAATGCTTACTTTTATTTTTCTGGTTGGTTTTTTATGGACTGGGTAGAACTAAAAGATAAAATATATTATTGCGATGATACTCTAAGAGACCTTTATATATTCGATACTAATATTAAAGACCTAAAAAATGGACTGTCTTTGTAAATGAAAATTATACAATCAAATGGCTTAACCAGCAGACACAAAAGAATGAGAGCCAAATTAATTTTGAAGTCCTTCAAGAATGTTTAAATGACGCTCATAATCTATGTTCACATGCTAATCTCTATTTAGACAAAACTCAGATAAATAATCATTTTTTCTTAGTCGAAAAATTGAAAATGATATTAATCCAAATGATATTAATTCACTACAAGACCATGAAAAAATCATCAACCACATGATTTGTATTTCGAATTTAATAAATAAGCAGATTATTTTAACACCTGAGAACGAACCAGAAACTATACTTATAAAAGTAACTAAAGGCTCTATAGAATTTATAGCTAAATTATAAAGCCTAAAGCATACTCTGAGAAAATTTTAAAAAGATAGATAAATAATTTTCAATTATTCAGCCGCTTCATTGGTAACACGTAAAACCTCTTCCATTGTGGTTTTACCCGCTAATACTTTACGTAAACCATCATCTCGAATTGAACCTGCATCTTTACGTGCATATTCTTCAAGCTCATATTCTGCTGCATTACCATGAATCAAACGGCGCATCTGCTCATCAATCGGCACAATTTCATAAATCGCAGTACGTCCTGTAAAGCCCATATGGGAACAAAAATCACAACCATTCGGTACAGGTAGTTTTAAATTCGATTCTAAACTCACAGGTTTAAACACATCTTTTTCAAAGTCATCTGCTTCACGCCATGTATGACAATGAGAACACAATGTCCGAACTAAACGCTGGGCAATCACCCCAATCAATGAACTGGATAATAAGAAGGGTTCAATGCCCATATCTTTTAAACGGGTCACAGCACCAATTGCAGTATTGGTATGTAGCGTAGACAAAACTAAGTGACCTGTTAAAGAGGCTTGAACTGCGATTTCAGCCGTTTCCAAATCACGGATCTCCCCCACCATCACCACATCTGGATCTTGACGAAGCATGGCTTTTAACGCACGGGCAAAGGTCATATCCACTTTGGTATTCACTTGAGTCTGCCCAATCCCTTCAAGTTGATACTCAATCGGATCTTCAGCAGTGAGGATATTTTTAGAACCATCATTCAAATCAGAAAGCGCGGCATACAAAGTCGTCGTTTTACCCGACCCTGTAGGGCCAGTGACTAGAATAATGCCATGTGGACGATGAACCAATTGGGTTAAACGCTCATAGTCAGGCTTCATTAAACCCAAATGGGTCATGTTGAGTCGACCCGCTTGTTTATCCAACAAACGCATAACGACACGTTCACCATGCGACGATGGCAAGGTCGAAACACGGACATCCACCTCACGTCCTGCAAGACGTAAAGAAATACGACCATCTTGTGGAATACGTTTTTCTGCAATATCGAGTTTTGCCATAACTTTAATACGCGATACCAACAATGGCGCAAGTTCACGACGAGGCTGTACGATTTCACGCAATTGCCCATCTACCCTTAAGCGAACAGATAATTTCTTTTCAAAGGCTTCAATATGAATATCTGAAGCCCCGACTCGAATCGCTTCAGACAATAAAGCATTGATGAGTCGCACAATTGGTGCATCATCTTCCTGATCCATCAAATCTTCAGTTTCAGGAATCTGATCGGCCAGACTCAATAGATCAGGGTGATCTTCAAGACCAGCGGCAACCTGTTGTGATTCGCCCGTTTCACCTGCATAGCTTGAACTGAGCATGTGATTAAACTCAGTTTCATTACATAATTGATGTTGTGCTGTACGACCGAGATAGCGGCGGGCTTCCTGAATCGCAATTTGTGCGGTATCCTGACGGCGAACAATAAAAACTTGATCACCTTCATAACGCAACAGCACTCCATGCCGTTTTGCAAAACTATATGGTATTTGTAATTGTTTGAGAACTTGCATTACAACTTATATTAATGATTTAAATTGCTTTGAGTGTACTCTATGCTCATGACAGCGTGAAGTCTGTTTGTTAAAGATTTGATGATGATTTTATGAATGGGATAAACACTTTTGTCTAAGAAGAAAGAACATCTGGAACCAGAACTCCCTGATTTAAAGTGGTGGGGAGAACAACTGTTTGAATTGAACCAATCCAAAGCATGGCAATTTGGTTCTATGATGATGCGCATTACTCGTGGTCTGCAAGAATGGCGCTTGGAATATTATCGTCCAAAATTCCAATATGACTATGAACAGCAATGGCATAAAATCCATGATGTAAATTTTGGTTTTCCTGAACCTGTACATGTTGAACGCTATATGTTTCGCGAGACCCATAAAGCGTTTCAACTCATGCCCCGTTTAGCTGATCGCTCTGTAGTGATTCGTCCTGTCGATCCAATTTATATTCCAGCAGGCCAACGCGGTACACTCTACATCAGTACACCCCTGTGGATTTCAGGTTTTGTGCAAGCCCAAAAAGAACCCTTATTTGATATTCCCGTAATTTTACCTAAGGATACATGGTTTGGCCCTGATCACCGCACAGGTGAAATGTGTTATGCCACCTCAGTCGATGGTCGTACCGAATTAAATTTATTACGTCCACGTGCCTTTCGTGCAGTAACACCGATTGATTTCCACAATGTCAGTAGTCATCAGCTTCGATTTGACCGTATGAATGTGCCTGTTCCTGCGCTACCTTTATTTTATAGTGAAAGCACAGGACGTTTATGGACATCACAAATCAAGGTCGTGTATGAAGGCAATGACCGCCCTGCCCGTGTAAGAATTGAAAATCGTACACCACCTTTGGCCGGCGAAGTGATTTATGTACATCCGCCACGCTCACCAGGTGGCGCTTTGTTCAATATGTTTGATTCATTTTTCTAAGGGATGAGGTAAAAATGGCTGAATCCAATATTCCCAAAGACATTGCCAATAGCCTAAAAGGCATCTTTACCAATGTAAATGTCGACCGCTTAAGTGAAATTGCTGTTGCTCTGATCCTCTGCTTTGTTGGTTTTGTACTGGCACGTGTTATTTCCAATACCTTTATCCGCACCATAGGTGCACGCTTTAATGCACATCAACGTTTGGTTTGGCGTAGAGGTATTTTTTATTTTATTTTCTTACTGTTTGTGATCGCCAGCTTAAAAGAAGCGGGCTTTAAACTCAGCGTATTTTTAGGTGCAGCAGGGATTTTAACTGTTGCATTGGGTTTTGCCTCACAAACTTCAGCATCGAATTTAATCAGTGGTTTATTTTTAATTGGCGAAGGTTCATTTGAAGTTGGTGATACAATTCAAATCACCCTGATTCGTGGACATACCATTGAAGGTGAAGTGATTTCCATTGACTTACTTTCCGTGAAGCTTTTGACCATGGATAATGTCTATGTGCGCCTCCCCAATGAGCAATTGATTCGCGCCCCTGTACATAATCTATCAAAATTCCCGATACGGCGATTGTCGATTACAGTTGCAATTAACTTTAATGAGAACATCAATAAAGTTCGTGAAGTTTTAATTGATGTTGCCAACGATTACCCGTTGGTTTTAGCAGATCCAAAACCACGTGTGACTGTTTCTGCCTTTGGAGAATCCTCCATTGAAATTTTATTTGCACTGTGGTGTATGCAAGCAAACTATCTACAAGTCAAAGATGAAATTCATGAGTTAATCCGTAATCGTTTTGTGGAAAATCAGATTGAAATCCCTGTACCAAAAATTGGCTTTGTAGATCGTCCAAATCCAAATGAAGTTCTTCAAAATGAAGATATTGACGGTTATGCCAATAAACAGGAATTAAAATTAGAGCAACAACAAGATAAACAACTTTAAGCAGACAAAAGCGATAATCTAGAAAATAAGAGTCCCTCATTTATGATTGAGGGATTCTTATTTTCAATTACAAAATATTCATCAAGTTTTAAACCATGAGCTGATAAATTAATCACTTCAAAACAACAAAATGGACAATCACAATGCAACTCAATCACTATTTAAACTTTGAAGGCCAGACTGAAGCCGCTTTTAATTTTTATAAATCTGTTTTTGGTGGTGAATTTTCATTTTTAAAACGTTATTCCGAACTACCCGATGTCCAAGTGCCAGACCAAGAAAAAAACTATATTTTACATGTTTCTTTACCGATTAATGAGTTTACCGTGTTGATGGGTTCAGACACCAGCAAACAGTTTTGCGCGCCTAATACTGCGGCTTTCAGCAAAGGCACCAACCATTATATTTCGATCAACTTAGAAGCTCATGAAGCGGATGAAGCACAGCGATTATTTACAGCACTCTCTGCCAATGGGCATATTGAAATGGCACTAGAACCTACATTTTGGGGTGCTTTATATGGTGCTTTCACCGATCAGTTTGGTATTCGCTGGATGGTAAACTGTCAACTGAGTGAAGGATAATGAACTGAATATTGCGATAGCCTATTGATTGACAATGATATAGGTTATATTGCTGTTACGATAACAACGTCATTTATAACAATATGATCACTGGTCTTACCCATACCCTTCTGATTATTTTAATCACACTTGCGATTTCTTTTATTGCTTGGCAACAACGCAATGTAATGAATCGTTTGATTTTCAATGTTTCAGCGATTAAGCATGGTCAATATGATCGCTTTTTAACCCATGGTTTTATCCATAAAGATGGTATGCATTTATTTTTCAATATGTTTACCTTGTACTTCTTTGGACGAAATGTTGAATGGTTTTTCCGTGATTACTTAAGTGGTATGGGCTTTGTCTTATTTTATTGCAGCGCCATCATCATTGCTGCGATTCCCAGCTATTTACATAATCGAACCCTAAATTCCTACCGAAGTTTAGGGGCTTCAGGTGCCGTTAATGCAGTATTATTTAGTGCGATTCTGTTTAACCCTTGGGGCATGCTTTATATCTATATTTTACCTGTGCCCGCGATTATTTTTGGGACGATTTATTTATGCTATAGCCTGTATGCAATCCGTTCAGGACATTCGCCATTAATCGATCACCGCGCGCATATTACCGGTGCAATCTATGGTTTCTTATTTCCTTTACTGTTAGAACCATCATTAGCTACAGCATTTTTCTATAAGTTTATTAATTCGCCTTTATTCTAAATTTCATATGGATTCAGTGATATCTAAACTGCTCTGTAAGGAAGTAAGACCTCAATATTTGAAAATTGCACAATGATCTTAAAAGCGTTCTATCTTGAGAGAATAAATACGACTAACACAATTTCACCAATACTATAAAAGTTGAATTCTTAAACCCAACTTTTATATTCTTAACATTTAAAATTAATGTTGATCAAGTCGAAATGAGGTCATGGTTAATGAACCAGCGACGGCTTGATCATTAAAAATATGTAACTCATCTTTCTCTTCCTGTAAGCCTAAGGCATATAACATCGGATAATAGTGATCAGGTGTGGGGATCGACAATAAAAACTCAGCACCTTGCTTTTGCCAGTCAATTAAAGCTTGATGGTTATGCGTGGCTAAGAAATTTTTCATCTTTGCATCAGCTTCTAAAGCCCAATCATAACCATAATGATCATCAAATTTATCAAAGGCAATTTTGCTTAGGTTATGTACGAGATTACCACTGGCAACAATCAATACTCCTTTACGACGTAACTGCGCTAATTGTTTAGCCAAATCATAATGATATTGGGCACCTTGACTATAGTCGACACTCAATTGAACAACAGGAATATTGGCTTGTGGGAATACATGACATAACACGCCCCATGTTCCGTGATCTAATCCCCAACTATGATCATGATGAATTTCTATACTGTGAATTGCTTCAGTTGTTGCCTCAACCAAAGCTTTATTTCCAGTAGCAGGATATTGCACATCAAACAAAGCTTGAGGAAAACGACCAAAATCATGAATGGTTTTCGGTTGTTGCATTGCAGTGACGGCAGTACCACCTTGGGTAAGCCAATGTGCGGAAATACATAAAATTGCTGTGGGCTGTACGTCCATTTCTGCACCAATGCTGTTCCAAGTACGGGTAAAATCATTGGTTTGAATCGCATTCATGGGTGAACCATGTCCCAAAAATAGTACAGGCATGACTTCAGTATTGGGTAAAGTTGCGTTCCAGCCTTTGAGTAGCGATAAGTCACCCATTGTTTGATTTAACATTTCATCCACCATGAATCATCTTTGTTTAATTATCTGCTGTTCATTGTTGTAGATATATAGACTTTTCCAGCCTACAACATTGCAAAAATGCAACGATGAAATTTTTATCAATAGTTTTAATCAGAGAAAGGTTTTACTAACAGATGATCTTATGTTGAATCAATATTGATTTGGGCACGATACAGATAAAGCCGAATACCAATTTATATCGTTCATATCATATTCATAATAAGCAATGGCTACACCAGCTTTAACTTGAGAACAATAAAAAGCCGAACTTTCGTTCGGCTTTCATTTCAAAATCAGTACTTAATACAATCAAGCACCTGTTTGATAATGTGCTTTTGGTACAGCTGTAGAGGCTTGGTAAGGATGAGTAAAATCACCTAAACCTGCTGCTGCCTCATGGATATCTTTACCTTCTTTCACAACAAAAGTATCGAAACCAGAACGCTTCATATAGTTCAAAACATCTTTAAACACATCGCCTGTTGCCCGAAGATCGCCTGTATAGCCTTGGCGACGTAACAACGCAGCAAATGAATAACCACGACCATCATTAAAACCGGCGAAATCAATAAAGATCGCATCTAACTGATCTAATGGAAACGCATTGGTTTCAGGTGAAGCATCTACGGTAAGAAATAGTGCTTTTTTCCCCGTCACATTCGCAAGCTGATCCAGCTGCTCAACGGTCAACAACACATCACCTTGTGGCAATACTCCATCTTCAGCAATGATTTGATAGGTATTGTCTGCAACAGTGCCATCTTTAGAGAGGACTTGAAGTGCGGTATTAAGCATATGCGCGCTCCTTAAAAGGTTGAATACCCACTCGGCGATAAGTTTCAATAAATTCTTCACCTTCGTTACGAAGATCAAGATAAGTATTTAAAATTTCATCAATAATGTCAGGTACAGATTCTGCTGCAAATGATGGTCCTAAAATATCACCAATTGAAGCGTCATGGTCTGCATTTCCACCCAAGGTAATTTGATAGAATTCAGCGCCTTTTTTATCCACACCCAAAATCCCAATATTGCCGACATGGTGATGACCACAAGCATTCATACAACCTGAAATGTTTAAGTCGATATGACCTAAGTTATAGACTGTATCTAAGTCATCAAAACGACGTGTAATGGCTTCAGAAATTGGAATAGATTTCGCATTTGCCAATGAACAGAAGTCACCGCCTGGGCAACAAATGATATCGGTAATAAAACCAATATGTGCACGAGCAAGATTATTCTTTTCAAGCGTTTGCCACAATTCAAATAAATCTTTCTGAGGTACATCGACCAAGGAAATATTTTGTTCGTGTGTGGTCCGTAATTCACCAAATGTATATTTGTCTGCAAGATCTGCAATCAAATTCATTTCTTCAACAGTCATATCACCTGGTGCAATACCTGCACGTTTCAGTGAAATAGTGACAATACGGTAGCCTGCAACTTTGTGTGCATTAGTATTGATATTGAACCACTGTTTAAACTTTGGATATTCAGCAAATAAGCCACTGAAATCTTCATCTGCATAATTTTGATAATCAAACGGCATAAACTCTTCGTCTAATTTTTGCAAAATTTCAGGTTGAACTTTCAAGGTTTTAATTGTTTCAGCAAATTCAGCTTCAACTTTTTCAGCAAAAACTTGTGGTGTTAGTGCTTTAACCAAAATTTTAATACGGGCTTTATATTTATTGTCACGGCGACCATGCAAGTTATAAACACGAAGAACTGCTTCTAAATAAGCAATTAAATCTTCACGTGGCAACCACTCACGAATCATAGAACCTATGATAGGTGTACGACCTAGACCACCACCTACTTTGATTTTATAACCCAACTCACCCGCATCATTACGGGTTAAATACACCCCAATGTCATGGAATGAAGTTGCTGCACGATCAATTTCTTCAAGTGCAGAAACTGCAATTTTGAACTTACGTGGTAAAAATGCAAACTCAGGATGGAATGTAGACCACTGACGAATCAATTCACATGTTGGGCGTGGGTCTGCAATTTCCCCAGCAACGACACCAGCATATTGGTCAGTTGTGGTATTACGGATACAGTTTCCTGAAGTTTGGATCGCATGCATCTGAACAGAAGCTAAACCTTCTAACATATCAGGCACATTTTCTAGCGCAGGCCAGTTAAACTGAATGTTCTGACGTGTCGAAACGTGTGCATAACCACGATCATATTCTTTGGCAAGCTCTGAAACTTTACGCAATTGTTTAGAGTTCATTAAACCGTAAGGTACAGCAATACGTAGCATTGGCGCATAACGCTGTACGTATAAACCATTTTGTAATCGTAATGGACGATACTCATCTTCAGTGAGTTTTCCAGCTAAATAACGTTCCGTTTGATCACGGAATTGTGCAACACGTTCATTGATCAGTTGCTGATCGAAATCAGTATATAAATACATGGCGTACAGCTAGTAGTTTCATTATAACGATGCACAATATAACGAGTATTGATCTATCAAAGAAATGCTTTTTTTCCATATTTTATAGCGATTTTATTGATAAGCATTGTGCAAAGATCGAATTGGCAATGCTTTACGGGCAAAGCATACTTTTATTACGTTATGGATGTTTTTCTTCATTGCTTATCTTTATTTCAGATAATAAAAAGAGCATATCGAATATGCCCTCTCTTTAATCACAGCTGTCATCCCAATACTGAACTTGTTCAACCCTGTAGTTTATTGATCTTATACAGGATTGATTAAGATCAATGCCCAAAGCTGAATTTAGCGATTTTGAATTAATACTCTGGTTTCTGCTGCTCATCACTATTTTCTAATTTATCTTCGGCAATTTTTGCGACTTCATAACCTGCAAATGCGCCAGCTGCTTTTTCTAGCAAGCCAGCATCAGGATCTAACTTATCGACACTTTGCTCAGCAATCACTGCACCTGCAATTTTACCTAACTCGTCTAATAAACCACTCATTGATCATACTCCGCAGTGTTTTGTTTGAGTTTCAAGTCTATGCATACTTGCTGAAAACATTGCGAAGATTCTGTTGTTACACTGACTAGATTATGAGAGAGCAATGCAATGATTGATGTCAATTTTTTAAAATTAAGATCCGCTTAATCTTTTAAGGCTGCAATACAACGCCCTTTTAAGCAGATCAAACGATGACAATTCAGATGGTCAAATAGGTATTCTCCCAAACACTTTGGTCAAGCTCTGCATGAAAATCAGCATTCAAATCTACTTCAACCAATTGCACATAACGGCCATATACCTGATCTATCGCCAGACAATCATCTACCTCTAAAACTCGATCGGTATGTGGCTTTTGCCAATGCCCTGCAAAATACTGTTTACCCTTGGCTTTCGCTTCAATCGCATCTTGAGCAACAATCAGGATATAGCGGTGTAACTCACCAAACTCATTTGCATCATAGCCGCCTAAATTAATCAGCCAAAGCTTCTGATCTGATACATTCGGTTGCGCATCAGTAAAATGTATTTGATATTTTTTATTTTCAAACACTAAAGCCTGTAATTTTTGCCATGCGTCGATGTGTAAACCCTGTTGCTCACCAAACCACGCATTTTTTAATTGAGGATAAACCTCTTCAAGCGAATCGCCCACGGCAAGCACCACATCATGAACCTCAACATTGGCACGTGCATGACGGCCACCCAGCATAACAATAAATAAACTAGACATATTCAGTCACTAAGTTAATGTTTGAACAAGTTTTAATAATAAAATCCCACCCACAGATAATATGGCATTATTCAAAAAATGAATGAGTAATACATGCCAAATATTGCGTGTCCACAAATAGATCAGATTTAAAAATAAACCTGCACTCATAAAGCTGATTGTCGAGATTAAATTTCCATCAAAATTATAATAATGGATCAGACCAAATAATATAGAGTTCAATATAATCAGTATAATGCGCCATAACCACGCTTGGATAAATAACTTTTGCAATAAAGTATAGCGAAACACAATATCTTCTAAAAGCGCAGTAAATAGTGGACCCAAGCTAATGATCAACAGACTGAGAAAAGGAATATATTCAGGGTCAATCAGGTCTTTTTCTTGTGTACTCGACCCAAGGGGTAAAAGCTGACGTGTCAATGTGATTACTACTTGTAACACGATTGCACCAACCACCACCAAGACACTTGAGCGCCAAAAGGCCTGTTTATACTTTTGCCAATGTGTAAGCAACATATCCTTATATAAGTAGCACACTAAAATAAATAGCACGCCTCTTAAAATGGTATCACCCAGACTAACAGCTATCGAGATTCCAAAGATTTTTTCTAAAATAAAGCCATTTAAAATAATTAAAGGGATGATACAAATCGCAAATGTGTCTTTCCATCCCCAGACAATTTTTTCAGGAAAAGGTTCAGCTCGAACCCGTTGTAAAAAACGCATATAAAAAATTAACCGATTATTTTCATTAAATTTTGGGTAATTTAGCTCATGATTTCCATGTGCTTTTTGTAGAGTTTCCCCATGATCCTGTCTAGTCCAGAAATAAAAAAGCCTCTATAAAAGAGGCTTTTAAATTGATCGAGTAAGATGAATTACATCTCGACCATTTCAACACCATCAATACGTGCAACAGTCATTAAGTCTTTGTCACCACGACCCGATACCGTCGCAATAATAATTTGATCCTTCGACATTGTTGGCGCGAGTTTAGTCACATAAGCCATTGCATGTGAACTTTCCAATGCAGGAATAATCCCTTCAATATGAGTCAAATCACGGAAGCCTTGAAGAGCCTCTGTATCATTAATTGGCACATAATTCACACGATGCATGTCTTTTAAGAAACTATGTTCAGGACCCACACCAGGATAATCCAAGCCTGCTGAGATTGAATGTGTTTCAATAATCTGACCTTGCTCATCTGACATTAAATAAGTACGGTTGCCATGTAAAACACCAACATGGCCTGCATTTAATGGTGCTGAATGTTTACCTGTTTCAATGCCTAAACCTGCGGCTTCAACACCGTACATTTTGACGTCTTGATCATTTAAGAATGGATAGAACAAGCCCATTGCATTTGAACCACCGCCGACACATGCAACCAAAGCATCTGGTAAACGACCTGCTTGCTCTTGAATTTGTTTACGTGCTTCACGACCAATGATCGATTGGAAATCACGTACCAATTGCGGATATGGATGTGGACCTGCAACCGTACCAATCACATAGTAAGTCGAATCTACATTGGTTACCCAATCACGCATTGCTTCGTTCATGGCATCTTTTAATGTTTTAGAACCACTTTCTACAGGTACAACTGTTGCACCAAGTAAACGCATACGGTAGACATTCATGGCCTGACGTTTTACGTCTTCAGCCCCCATGAATACCACACACTCAAGACCTAAACGCGCGGCAATTGTTGCAGTCGCCACACCATGTTGACCTGCACCCGTTTCCGCAATAATACGTTTTTTGCCAGAAAGCTTCGCAAGTAGCGCCTGACCAATGGTGTTATTGACCTTATGTGAGCCTGTATGATTTAAGTCTTCACGTTTAAGATAAATTTGCGCACCACCCAACTCTTTCGACCATCGCTCAGCATAGTAAAGCGGACTAGGACGTCCGACATAATAAGCGAGATCACGGTCGAATTCTGCCAGAAACTGCGCATCATCTTTCATACGGAAATAGAGTTTCTCTAAATCCTCTAAAGCTGCCATTAAAGTTTCTGACACAAAACGTCCGCCATGGATACCGAAATGCCCGTTTTGATCTGGGAATTGGGTATAGTCAATCACACTATTTTGTTGATTACTTTGCTGATCCACGTTGGACTCCTTGCATAAATCGTTCTACGAGTTGTTGGTCTTTGATACCTTTTGCGGATTCTACGCCTCCGCTGACATCGACTGCATACGCTTGAGTCGTTTGTATAGCGTCTTCAATATTTTCAGGTTTTAAACCACCTGCCAAAATTAAAGCAATATCGAGTTTAGGGAATTGAGACCAGTCAAAACTGTGTCCAGTCCCTCCTTTCAGTTCAGGATGCCATGCATCTAAAAGCATAGCACTTGCGCCAGCCTGTTGGTATTGCTGAATTGTCGTAATAATATCTGAATTTTTTGCATCGGGTTTAATCTGAATCGCTTTATACCAACGACGCTTATTATACTGTGCGATCTGCTGACATTGTTGTGCGGTTTCATCACCATGAAACTGAATGATATCCAAAGGCACCTGCTCTAATACTTGTGCAATGTTTTGTGCGCTGGCATTGACAAATAATCCAACAATGTTGATATACGGTGGGATCAGTTGTGCCAATTGCTGAGCCAATTCAATCGTGACATAACGTGGACTAGGTTCATAAAACACAAAACCAATCGCATCTACACCTGCTTGTACAGCAGCTTGGATATCTTGGGGTCGTGTAATCCCACAAATTTTGGCACGGGTACGCATAGCTTTGAACTCGAATTTGTTCAGATCAAACTGATTTTTTCAGTATTTTAAGCAAATCATTGTAAAGCAAATTTATTCACTTGCGTTAAAGTTCAATAGGATTATCTGTTTTACATTGTTTATACACTAAACAAACTTTATACTGCACACAAATGCAACAAGTCTAGCTTAAGGCTTTGGGAAGTTGGTGAAAATCCAACACTGCCCCCGCAACGGTAAAATGAAAATATTATTCTTTATAAGTCAAAAGGCTTACACCACTGCAATGTTTTGTGGGAAGGTGGAATAATCTGAATCACGTTAGGTTCTATATTTAAGTCCGGATACCAACTTGTTGTGCCCTTAAACTCAATCATTCACGGGGAGTGAATGTATGGAGCATATCATGTCTGTTATTTTTAAACCTACTGCACTTGTAGGTACTGTCGCTATTGCGATGGGGTTATCTTCTACTGCTTTTGCAGATACTTCTTCAAATTCAGAAGCAAATTCGAAACTCGATACAATCGTTGTCACAGCATCTCGTACTGAGCAAAAAATCAGTGAAGTTCCTGCTCGAATCAATATTATTGAGCCGAAGATTCTTGAACAATCACCAATAGCATCTTTACCGCAACTGTTACAGAACGATGCTTCTATCAATATGGTACAAAGCGGTGGCTATGGACAAACAGCTGCTATTTTCTTACGTGGTACAAACTCTAACCATACTTTACTTTTAAGAGATGGCGTTCGCTTAAACTCAAATACTGCTGGTGCAGCATCTTTACCTTTTATTGATACGACAGATATTAAACAAATTGAAGTATTAAAAGGACCTGCTTCAGTTTTATATGGTGCCGATGCGATTGGTGGTGTAGTTCAGCTGATTTCCAAAACACCTGAAAAAACAGGCGCTTTTGTTACTGGTGAAATGGGTGAAAATAACACCTATAAGGCAGTGATTGGGGCTGATCTTGCTCAAGATGGTTTCTATGCCCAAGTTCGCGGACAACGCCTAGAAACTGATGGTACTCCTGTAACAGATGCAAAAAACAACAAGAAAGCAAGTTTTGATCAAAAGGGTTATAGTGCCAAAATAGGTGTTGAAAAAGAGCGCTATGCAGCCTCAGTCGATTATAGTGAAAATCAAGGCTATAGCGATTATGACAATTACGGTAATCTTGTTTCTCAAGATTTTAAAAACGAAATCATTAATGTAAAAGGTCGAGTCGATATTTTAGATAATGTCGCACTTCATGCCCGACTTTCGCAATTTAAAGACAATATTGAGCAAAATAGTTCTCCAGATTATGTACATAGTACAACCAAAGAAGCTGAGCTCTATACAAAATGGCAAATGACACCTGCTCAAAACATTTTATTCGGCTCAACCTTTAAAGATATTAAAGGTGATGTTTATTCGAAAAATCTGTTTGGCGGACAAGATGTTAAATACAAAGAATCTGTAGATACTATTGGCTATTTTGCACAGCATCAATATCAACACAATGGTCTAGAAACTCAAGTCGGTATTCGTGTAGAAGACAACGATAAGTTTGGTACACACACAGTGGGTCAAGGTGCTGTCCGTTATCAAGTTTTACCACTTACAAGCATCTATGCAAATGTGGGATCAGCTTTTCGTGCACCAACAACCAATGATTTATATGCAATTTCTTGGGGAGCAAATCCTGATTTAAAACCAGAAGAAAGCTTTTCTTATGAAATCGGTGTCGATCAAAAACTCAATCATAATATTGATTTAGGTTTATCTATCTATCGCAATAAAGTAGACAACCTGATTAGTTATCAGGCGGGTAAATTAGTTAACGTAAATAAAGCAAACTTTACTGGTGGTGAAGCTTCATTTAAATGGCAACAAGATAAACTCTTTTTAACTACAACTTATGCTTATGTTCAAGCAAAAGATGATGAAACTAAAAAAGATTTGACTCGCCGACCACGCCAAAGTTTAACTCTAACTACAGGTTGGGATGATGGCGTATATGGTATTTCTGCATCTGTCGTCGCAAAATCTAATTCAAAAGATTTTGCAGATTATCCATCGACCACACCAACCACAACGCCTGGTTATGTTAGTACTAATGTCAATGCTTACTGGCAAGCGACTCCAATGATTAAACTCTTTACCAATATTGAAAACATTGGTGATGTTAATTATAAGACAGCATATAACGGTAGTGGTGTTTACTATATCAACGGTGGTCGACTTGCATCTGCTGGGGTAACTTTCCGCTACTAAAAGCTACACCCAAAAAAATATCTAAAACAGCGCAGTTTATGGATAATGTTTTGACCGACATTATCCTTTTTTATTGTTTATCTTTTCATTTTTATCTAGGACAAAATTATGGGACATCGTTTAAGTAAAATTTATACCCGTACAGGCGATTCAGGCACCACAGGATTAGGAGACGGTTCTCGCGTAGCGAAAGATGACTTACGTATTACCGCTCTCGGTGATGTAGATGAACTAAATTCTATTGTTGGTGTATTACGTTCACAAATTTCAATGAGTAACATCGTTGATAAAGCCCATTGGGATAAATCACTGAGCTTGATTCAACACTGGCTATTTGATTTGGGTGGTGAAGTCTGTATTCCCAACTACAACTTACTCCAACCTGTTTGTGTTGAATTTCTTGAAAAGGAAATCGACAAAATGAATGAAGACTTACCAATGCTCAAAGACTTTATTCTACCCTCTGGAACTTTAGCATGTAGTTATGCACATCAAGCACGTGCTGTATGTCGTCGTGCAGAACGTAGCTTAATGACTGTACACAGTCGTGATCAAAATATTCAAGCAACTACTCTACAATTAATCAACAGATTATCCGACTGGTTTTTTGTTGCTTCACGCACCTTACAACGCGCAGAAGGTGGTAGTGAAGTACTTTGGCAAAAGAACATTAATGACACGATTTAACGATAAATCACTGTCTAAAAGTAATTTTTTAACAGTATGATAAAGTCAAGTTATTGCTAAAAGTAAGACTTAAACGATTACCAGACAGATGAAAATGAGTATGTGAGTTCATTATGAGAATTATCGGACATCGTGGCGCACGTGGTGAAGCACCTGAAAATACCTTAGCTGGATTTCAATATATTCACGATTTAGGTATCCGTGCAGTTGAATTCGATGTTCGACAATTAAAAGATGATGAACTCATTATCATGCATGATGATAATTTTTTAAGAACAACTGGAATAGATCAAGCACTGTATGATTTAAACAGCGCTGAATTAGCGGCCTATAACCAAGCCAATATCTGGATGGATTGGGAAAAACAAATTACCCCAACCTTAAGCCAAAGCCTAAAGGTTATGCAGGACTTTGAGCATATTGAAGTTGAAGTGAAAGCTGTAGAAACATTGCAACACGCTGAAAAACTCATCATCGAATTACAAAAACAACTGCAAAGTTTTGAAAATGTTGCGGCGATTACCAGTTTTGATTTAAAAATACATCAAGCCTTACAACAGCAAAACTCAAGTTTTAAACGTGGTCTACTGATTGAAGATGACATCCAACAACGTGCAATCGAACAAGCATTACAACTGGGATGCTGCCAGATTGGATGGATGAATCAATTGGCAACAGATGAGCTCATTCAAGCAACCCAGCGTGCAGGTTTGGACATCAGTGTTTGGACCGTCAATGATATTGAGCGCGCTAAGCATTTAAGAGATTTGGGGATCAATGGATTAATTACAGATTTCCCCAAAATGATGCAGCTTGCCTTAGCACAAATTCAATAACTCAAATCCATTTAATAACACAATAAAGTAGAATTTTATTTTGAACTTTAGAGGGTTTCAAAAATTAAAATTTAACTTGAGAATCAAGCGTCTAAACCCTTAAAAATCAAATTGGATAAGACAGAAAAATTCTTACACTATTTTGACATTTAAATACGACGTTTTAACCATTCATTTTTTTCGATCAAACCGCTAGAATTCATGTTTTATTCTGTTACTGTTTTATACAATACAGATGTACACTAATACTAGTGAACACATGTTCGCCCATGATAATATCTGTGAAAGTATAGCCTAGAAAAATGCTGAAGCTATGCGTTTAACTTTACCTGATAAAGGTTCTTAGGAGTGCTGTTGGAGATGAATGCTCCCCTACCCAAAGCCCCAATAAATTGGATCGGTGTTTTTGCCTTGGTGTTTTTACCCCTTGTGGCAGTAATTGCGATCCCTTTATATGCCTACCACCATGATTTTAGTGCGGCAGCTTGGATTAGTTTATTCGTTTTACTCGGTCTCAGTAGTTTAGGTATTACTGCAGGTTATCATCGCTTGTGGGCACATCGTGCATACGAAGCGACTTTACCACTTAAAATCATTTTGATGATCATGGGAACTTTTGCTGTTCAAAACAGTATTTTGTTCTGGGCTTCTGGTCACCGTACACATCACCGCCATGTGGATGATGTGGATCAAGATCCGTATTCGATTAACAATGGTTTTTGGTATGCTCATATTGGCTGGATGTTACGTAACTATCCCGCTTCTGAATCAAATTATAAAAATGCACCTGATTTGTTGAATGACAAAGTGGTTATGTTCCAAGACAAGTATTATGTCCCACTTGTTATTGTCGTACATGCTGCGATTTTAGTTCCTCTGGGGTGGGCTGTAGGTGACATGTGGGGTGTACTACTCTTAGGTGGTTTACTCCGCTTAATTATTAGCCACCATGTAACATTCTTTATCAACTCACTCTGTCATATGTGGGGCAAACGTCCTTATACTGACGAAAATACTGCACGAGATAACTTTGTTCTTGCCATTGCAACATGGGGCGAGGGTTATCATAACTATCACCATATTTTCCAATACGATTATCGTAATGGTGTGAAATGGTGGCAATATGATCCAACAAAATGGTTGATTTGGTCCTGCTCTAAAATCGGTTTAGCCAAGAACCTACGTCGTATCCCAAGCTTTAATATCAAAAAAGCGGAATTGGCGATGAGATTTAAATATGCTGAACAGGATTTAGCGATTTATGGTCATAACGTCAATGCAGATATTATCGCGATGAAACAAAAAGTATCGCAAGAATATGAAGCATTCACCAATACATTAAATGATTGGGCTGCGTTAAAAGAACAAGAGCTACAAGCGAAAAAAGCATCTGTTGCTGAGAAAATTCACCAAATGGATGTCAAACTCAAAGTTGATTTCCAATTGGTCGAACAGAAACTTGCTTTCCATCGTGAACGTTTAGAAACATTGATGCGTGGAATCAAAAAGAACGTTGTTTCTTAACTCTCAATACACATCAAAAGCAAAGCTCCGAAAGGGGCTTTTCTTTTATCCAGTTTTTACAGACATTCCTACTGATAATATTGAGAGAAAATAGTATGCAAATTAATAACATCCCCTTTGGCATTACCAACTGGTCAGAAGTTCCAACAACGCGTCATGAGGGTGAGCAAGGTTTTGCGCTTTGGCGCACACAACAATTTGATAATATTCGAGTGCGAATGGTCGAATATTCTGTAGATTATTTGGCTGACCACTGGTGTCTTAAAGGTCATATCCTGTTTTGCTTAGAAGGTGAATTGGACACTGAACTCGATGATGGACGTACCTTTACCTTAAAAGCAGGGATGAGTTATCAAGTTGCAGACCAAGCTGAAGCGCATCGTTCTTCCACCGCATTTGGTGCAAAGCTATTTATTGTCGACTAAAACAGTCGACATTATCTCAACAGCTTAAAACTTTGCTATATTGAGAGGACAAGTGAAACCATTGTGACCGATCGCTATGCAATTTGCCCCACGTTACCCATTTCTCGATTCAAAGCTCTATCATGAGCAAATGCCTAGCCCACTGAAAGGTGCAAAGGCTGGGCATTTTAATGCTGCACTTGCGGATGAATTACAATGGTCTGAAGATGAAAAGACCCAATGGGTCAAGATTTGTAGCGGGCAAAAAACCTTTCCTGAATTTCATCCCCTTGCCATGGTTTATGCAGGGCATCAATTTGGACAATGGGCAGGTCAATTGGGGGATGGGCGTGGCCTATTGATAGCGCAAATTTTAAATCAACAAGGTCAAACCATTGACCTCCATTTAAAAGGCGCAGGCTCAACTCCCTACTCTCGTATGGGAGACGGACGTGCTGTATTACGTTCTGTGATTCGTGAATATCTAGCGGGTCATGCACTCAATGCACTGGGGGTTCCTTCAAGCAATTCCGTAGGCTTTACCTCTTCAACCCAAGGCGTACAACGAGAAAAACTTGAACTTGGTGCAATGATGTTACGCACTTCGGATTGCCACATCCGTTTAGGGCATTTTGAATGGATCAATCAATATCAGCCTGAGTTACTCACTGAATTTACCCAAAAATGTATTGAATGGCACTATCCACAATGTTTGAGTACTGAACAACAAAAGTTTGAAGACACTGTTTTAGCATTTGCAACGCAAGTGATGCAAAACACTGCGATCATGATCGCCAAATGGCAATTGGTGGGTTTTGCTCATGGTGTTATGAATACGGATAATCTCAATATTACAGGTTCTACCCTTGATTTTGGCCCTTATGGTTTTATGGAGCGTTTCCGTCCCAATTGGATCAACAATCATAGTGATTACAATGGCCGTTATACCTACCAAAACCAACCGAGTATTGCACATTGGAACTTATGGAATTGGTTAAACAATTTAATTCCACTAGCACAAGCAGAAAATAAAGAACAATTTAAGCAAGACCTCGTCAAATGTTTAGAGCATTTTGAACCGACCTTTCTAGAACATTATACCCATGGGCTATGCCAAAAACTTGGACTACCTGCCTTCCATAAAGATAGTTTTGATTGCGGTATGGCATTTTTAAGAATTCTACAAAGTGAGCAACTCGACTATACCAACAGTTTTCTTCGCTTACAGAATAAAGAATATGAAGCTATTAAAGATGATTGCCTAGATCGCTTTCAATTTGAAAGCTTCTTGACGCAATATCACAGTATTCGTGAGCAGCAAGATATTGATGTACTTGATGCGGAAATGAAAAAGGCCAATCCAGTCTATATTTTAAGAAATCATATGCTACAAACAGCCATTGAACAGGCTGAACGTGATGATTTTTCTGAGGTTGATCGTCTATTTAAATTGCTTGGTCAGCCCTTTACCAAACAAAGGGATTTAGAAACAGCCAAAGACTTAGCACCTTTACCAAGTGATGTTCCTGAAGTAATGGTGAGTTGTTCGTCTTGATCAAATAAATTGCCGAATCACTTTCTTTGATCTGACTCATCATAGTTACCCACAATTTCTGTGGATAAACTTGTGTTTATCCACAGGATAAATCCATAATCACAAATTAACTACAGCTTTTGTCTTTAGAGTGAATAAAATTTAGGCAATACAGGGTTTTACAACATTAGTATTCTAAAATGAATAAAAAATACCTCATTCCATGCTTGATTCTTTTGGCTATAGCTATAGCAAGTGTCTGGACTTATCAAAAATATAATCAATTTATTCCAACGGCAAATGCTGCCATACACGTGCAGAATTTATCTGAGCAAGACATTCAACGTCTCCGTCAAGACACGCCAATCACCGAAGTTAAAGTTTATAAATCAGATCGTATTGTTAAACTCATGCATCATGATCAAGACATACGAACATATCCAATGCGCTTAGGTTTTGATCCTATTGGACATAAGGTTAAAGAGGGTGATGGAAAAACCCCTGAAGGTCGTTATATTTTAGATTGGCGTAATCCTAATAGTGCATTTTATAAATCGCTGCATGTGTCCTATCCAAACCAACAGGATAAATCTAAAGCCAACCAACTCGGCGTTTCTCCTGGTGGCGACATTATGATTCATGGTTCAGCAACACGCTCACAAATGGAAAAACTCCCTAGTTTAATGACGTACTTACCTAGAAATGACTGGACATGGGGGTGTATTGCCGTTAGAAATATAGATATGGATGAAATTTGGAAGCTGGTCGATGATGGAACAGTGATTAGCATTTATTCATAAAGAATATTTTAAAAAGAGACAGTGATGACAGGTGAAGAAATCCGAACTTTAGCATTTAAGATTGCATCAGATTTGCCTAAATCCGAACTTAGCTACCCTTTTGGTGAGGATATTCCTGTTTTTAAGGTGGTGGGAAAAATGTTTATGTTAGGCTCTGAACTGCATGGCAAAAAACTAATTAATTTAAAAGTTGAACCTGATCATGGCGAAATGTTAAGAGATCTCTACCCCTCGATTCAGATGGGCTATCATATGAATAAACGTCATTGGATTTCAGTCTATGAAGGTGAACAGATCAGTGCTGATTTGATTCAAGACTTAGTTGAAGGCTCTTATGAGCTAGTGGCCAAGAGTCTAACCAAAGCTCAAAAGCAGGTATTGGCGGTTTATCAACAGATTAAATAATTAGCGGTCTTTTGATAACTGCATTTGATAGTAGCTTTGAATTACAGGTTTAGATCAACAGACCTGTCTATACCTGATTCAGTCAAGTCAGAATCTATCGATAACCATAAGTTATATGCTTATTTTTCAAACATAAATTTTTACATTTATAAACATTTACCCACAATATCTGTGGATAAACCTGTGTTTATCCACAATGGTGAACTTAAAATGTTGAAAACTTAATCTTCTGGATATTCAAAACGGTAGCCTACGCCATAAACAGCTTGTACCCATTCATGACGATTTCCAGTTTCAGCAGCCTCAGATATTTTACGACGTAAGTTCTTGATATGACTATCAATAACACGGTCAGCAACATCAAAACTATCTGGGTTGATATGGTCTAAAAGTTGCGCTCTAGAATAGACTTGTCCCAAATGTTCGAGGAAAAGCTCTAAAAGGCGGAATTCAGTTGGCGTTAAATTCAACGATTTTTGTTGATACCAGATACGTTGTTGTGCTTTATCAATACGAAATAAGTCATTGGCTTCAGGTTCAGCTTTACGTTCTAAACGGCGTAATACCGCTTGTACACGAGCCACCAACTCTTTTGGGCTAAAAGGTTTACAGACATAGTCATCTGCTCCCATATTTAAACCCAAGACACGATCGATTTCTTCTGTTCGTGCAGTCACCATGATAATCGGTAAGTCGGTTTGCTCACGCACTTTACGGCAAATGGTCAAACCATCCATACGCGGGACCATCAAATCCAATACCATTAAACTCGGCTTACGTTGCAGGAAGCTGTCATAAGCTTCTTGACCATCATGAAACATACTGACTTCAAAGCCCGCTGCTTCTAGATAATCCCGCACCAATTGCGCAAGTTCAACTTCATCCTCTACCAGCATGATATGCTTCATGTTGTACTATTCCTTTTAAAATTTAGTATGTTTTGAAAATGTCAGTTTGCAACGCAAACCGCCTAATGGCGAATGATCAAAAGTAAGCTGACCACCGAGTGTTTGTGCAATTTTACCTGATAAAGCCAAGCCCAATCCTGTACCACCTGTACTACGTGTACGTGAATTATCCACACGATAGAAGCGTTCTCCCAAGCGTGCAATCTGTTCATCACTCAGACCCAATGGGCTATCATCTACGATCACACTCCATGAATCTGCATCTTGCTCTGTATGGACTTGAACTTCACCGCCTGCTTCAGTATAACGAATACTATTTCCAAGTAAGTTGACCATAATTTGCTTAAAACGATCTATATCTAATTGTAATTTTGCCCCCTCACCTCTGGCTGAAATTGTTAAATCAGCCTGTTCAAATTTAGGTTTAAAATTCTCTATTTCCTGTAAAATGACGGACCAAGGATCAACTTCTGCAAAGTAGCATTTCAATTGTTGTGCTTCAGCTTGGGCTAAATCCGCTAGATCCTGTGTCAATTTTTTCAAGCTTGTGACTTGACGTAACATCGCTTCAAAATGTTCAGGTGTGGGCTTTCGAATCCCATCTTGCATGGCTTCAATTTGTGCCTGCAATACTGCCAATGGTGTTTTTAACTCATGTGAAGTATCTGCAACCCATTGACGGCGTGATGTTTCATGCTGGTCGAGAATGACAGCCAACTGATTTAACTCAGTAGACAAGTCTCCTAATTCATCATTGCGGTTAATCACCACTTGATGCTGGTAGTTACCTTTGGTTAATTCACGAGTTGCGTTCAATAAACGTTGAATCGGTGTTTTAAAATAAGTCGCCAATAACAAGGCTGCAACTAAGCTTGATAAGAATGTGAAGATATAGATCAGTACTAAATAACGTTTTTGATTACTAAAAAAGTTAATACTCAATGCATCATCCTGATCTAAAACTGGTTTTAAACCTAGATACCCTACCACCTGATCATTGACCAAAATCGGACGATAAGAAACCTGATCATCAGAAGGTTCACCCAAAATAAACTGTTGTTTTGCATCATATAATGAAAGGCGTGAACTGAGTCCTAAGCGGTCAGGCAATGATACAAATATCTTTTTGCCATTCTGTGGATTTACAGTCCGCATTGAATCTCTCGTTGACGTTTCTTTAGGTGCTGAAGCTGCTTCTTCACGACCCGCTGAAAGATGTCCTTTGTCTATAGATGATTTTTTTCCTTTACGATCAGAGGGTCTAAATAAATTTTGATTTGAGCTCAGTGGAAACTTCAAACCTTCAAATGGCTGATAAGCTGAGGGTAAATTCTCTTCAAGAATTTTTAGTTCTTCTTGATCCAGCTGAGACTTATGAACTGCACCATCTGTTTGTCCCAAAGTCGCTACTATCGTATGTTCTTTAAAATAGCGCTGTTGTAAAGCAATATCATATTGACGACGTAGCCACCAGCGTGACAACTTATCATAATCATCAGGAGCAGCATCGCCTTCAATTTGTAAAATCTGTGCTTGAACCGCATTACCCCAGTCTTGATAGACCCCATATACATCTGCCAAATTTTCTATCAGATGATCAAGTTTTTGCATTTCGACATCTGCGACATATTTGGCAAAATTCTTTTGCATGGTCCAGTGCAAAACACTTAAGCTCACCGTTGTAATGACTAATGTCGTCAATAAAACGGTGAGAAATAAGCGCAGTGCAATGGGGACTCGACGTATTTTCAAAACTGATCTCACGTTTTTCTTCTCATTTCAACATTGTACCCAACAGTTGTTCAAAATTCTCTCCATTGTTTCTACATCATTATTATTTAATCTTTACGGTATCAACAGAACACAACACAAAATATTCATTGGAGTAGTAACAATGAAAGCTATGACAAAAATCGCACTGGTATCGGCAAGTATTTTAACTGTAGGGGCTTTGACTGCCTGTCAATCTAATCCAGGTCCAAAAGAGGGCCACCCGATGATGCATGGTGGGCATCATAAAATGTCACCTGAACAACGTGAAGAAATGAAACAGAAACGTGCTCAACATAAAGCGTTACGCCAACAAATGCAAAAAGCCTGTGATGGCAAAGCAATTGGTCAAACGGTTCAGGTGACAGCAGGTCAGCAAAATATTAATGGTACATGTAATATCGTATTCAAGCCTGATCACAAGGCGATGAAAGAGATGAATCAGGATTTCCGTCGTGATGGAGAACAACGTGGTCATATGATGCGTCATGACGGACCCCGTATGAAAGACATGACCGAAGAACAACGTGCTCAAATTAAGCAAGAATTTGCCCAAAAACGTGCAGAACGTAAAGCGAAGTGGGATGCGATTCAAAAATCATGTGCAGGCCAGACTGATGGTAAGGCAATCCAAGTAAAACTGGATGATAAAATCATCGATGGTAAATGTGTTGTTAAATTCCAGCCAGAGTTTAAATCAGGCGATAACATTCCCATGATACCATCAAAAGTTTAATTCATATCTTGGCTAAATATAAAAAACGACCCTGTTGGGTCGTTTTTTATTTGTCACAATAATTTACTTGGAATTATCCGAAATCAAAGCCACTTGTTGGGCATAATTTAATAACTTAAGTTTAGAAGCCGCTAATTCTTCAGCGGTGGCTTGACGGGTGATATCCCGATGAATACGCAATACATGCTGACGTAAAGAATGACTTTCAGCAGCATTATAAGATTTACAGAATTCTTTAATTGCAGGGTCACGCTGCTCAATCATTCGATCCACCCAACGATCCAATTGCGCCAACTTTTTAATCCCTTGCTTAGGGGTTAAATAAGACAAAATGATGGCTTCATCTTCATTACGCAAAAGCTTACCAATCCGTTGAAATTGACGGCGACGTGCTTCAAAAGATGTGATCAATTGCACATCAAGCAAAGCCTCTATCAACCGATCTTCAACAGGTAAAGATTCAATTTGTTTCTTCGACAACTCTGCGAGTTGTTCACCTAAAGCAGCCATACGTTGTACAGCTTTTTTCTGTTCGGTTTTACTTGCACGCCCTTCTAAAGATTCAAAATCATCTTCAGTAAAACGTTGCGGACGACGTGCCACGATTATTCTGCCTCGTAAAATTTATCTGCGAACAGTGCTTGAACTTCAGACAAAGCTTTTTCTTCATCTGCACCATCAATCACTAGACGCAAGGTGGTTCCTTTACCAGCTCCGAGCATAAGTAAAGAAAGGATATTCTTGGCATCGACTAACTTGTCACCCTTACCAATTTGAATAGAGCATTTAAATTTAGTCGTGACTTCGATTAGTTTTCCAGATGCACGCGCATGTAATCCTAATTTATTAATTACGTCAACAGTTGTGTCAATCATGACCAGTGCTTCATTTCTCTATGTAATACTTGAATAGTCCATTTTGACTCAAGAGCCTTTTTCAACCTATCCACAATATAAACTGAACGATGTTGTCCCCCCGTACAGCCAATTGACACTGTAATATAGTGACGATGACCTTCCGAAAAAGCAGGCAACCACTTATTTAAAAACTGATAGATGTCTTGATACATCTCATTTGCTTGCTCACTGGCTTCTAAAAATTTACGTACTGGTTCATCTAAACCCGAATATTTACGTAACTCTAAATCCCAATGTGGATTTGGCAAATGCCTGACATCAAAAACAAAATCTGCATCTAATGGAATACCATGTTTATAACCAAAAGATTGCAAAATTAAAATGAGTTTATCGGACTGTCCAAGTTTGGACAATAAGGTATCTTTTAAATCGTGTACACTTTTATCCGTTGTATCGATATGTACTGTTGCTCGCAGTTGAATCGGAAGTAATAAATTTTTTTCTTCTTGAATACATTCATTCAAACTCTGAAAACGGTTTGACAATGGATGAGGACGTCGAGATGCACTAAAACGTGAAATCAATTCCTGATCACGCGTCGTTAAATAAATAACGTCTACGCTGCCATGTTTTTGTAACTGTTGAAAAACTTGATCAAAACCCTGTAAATCTTCTTTTGCACTTCGAACATCGACACCCAGTGCCAATAATTCTAAATTATTTTCTCTATCCAACTTTTCAACAATTTCAGGAAGCAATGCCAAAGGCAAATTATCGATACAGTAATAACCCAAATCTTCAAGCACCTGCAAAGCAGATGATTTACCTGAACCAGACTGTCCTGTTACGATAAGTATGCGCTTCATGGCATCGCGATCCTAAAAGCAAAGTTTATGTAAAATGTTTTACTTGTAAATTGTCAATCAGACGAGTCTTGCCTAATTTCGCTGCAACAAACAATACAACATCTTGGTCGAATTGTTCAACTTTTTGCAACGCTAGACTACGTGCTTCGACATAATCCACAATTAACCCTGCATCATTTAAACTTTCACGAATTTGAGCCAAGACATCTGTAAGTGTTTTACCTGCATGTAAATCTTGTTCAGCAGTCGTTAAGGTCTTAAAAATAACAGGAGCTATTTGACGCTCTTGTTCAGATAAGTAACCATTACGCGAACTTAAGGCCAAACCATCTTCAGCACGTGCAATTGGTACACCAATCACTTCAATTGGCATATTCAAATCACGAACAACCTGCTTAATCACAGCCAATTGTTGATAATCTTTCTGTCCAAAAAATGCAAAGTTCGGCTGTACAATATTAAACAATTTGGTGACAACAACAGCAACACCATCAAAGTGACCTGGACGTTGTAAGCCACACAAATCATTGGTAATTTCACCCACAGTAATATTTGTTAAACGTGGGAATTTACCATACATTTGCTCAACAGACGGTGCAAAAACAATGTCACACCCCACTTCAGCAAGTAAATTACTGTCTTGCTCAAGTGTACGCGGATAGTTATCAAAATCTTCATTGGGTCCAAACTGAATTGGATTCACGAAAATACTAACCACCACCACATCACATAATTTACGCGCTTCACGAACAAGGTTTAAATGGCCCTGATGTAGATTTCCCATCGTTGGTACAAAACCGATGATTTTACGTGCCGATCGAGCAGGATTAAGTGATGCTGTTAGTCCTTGAATGGTCGTTTCTGTTTTCATGTCTACAGCTCTACTTGAAAAGTATGTTCTTTTGCAGGAAACGATTTCTCTTGCACAGCAACATGATATGCCTTGAATGCATCTACAATTGCAGATTCACCTGCTTGTTCTTTCATAAAATTGCGTACAAAGCGAGCCACTTTACCAAAAGTCAAACCAAGCATATCTTGCACAACAAGAACTTGACCATCAGTATCTGCCCCAGCCCCAATACCGATCACAGGAACGTGTGGGAATAATTCAGTAATTTCTTTACCCATTTGAGCAGGAACACATTCGAGCAATAACACAGCTGCACCAGCGTCTACCACAGCTTTACAGTCAGCAATTAATTGATCTGCCGCTTCACGCGTTTTCGCTTGTAATTTATAGCCACCAAAGACATGTACCGACTGTGGTGTTAAGCCCAAATGTACACAAACAGGTACACCATTTCGTGTCAAAACTCGTATAGTTTCAGCCAGCCATTCACCACCCTCAATTTTCACCATCTGAGCACCCGCTTGTATCACGGTTTTTGAATTAAGCAACGCATCATTAAGCGTTGCGTAACTCAGAAAAGGTAAATCACACATGATAAATGCGTGTTGATTCGCACGACGTACAGCTGCAGTATGATACGCCATATCTGCAACAGTAACAGGCAATGTAGAATCATGCCCTTGGATTGTCATCCCTAAAGAGTCACCAATTAAAATGGTGTCAATCTCAGCAACTTCCATACCTTTTGCCATACTCGCATCATAGCAAGTTAAGCATGAAAATTTACGTCCCTGAGTTTTGAATTGTCTTAAATCACTTAGGCTAATCATGACGATATTCCTCTATCAATGAGAGTTCCTCTGCCCATTCAATCCTTTAATCAGCCCATGACTGATCTGCTAAAACGCTAAGGGTTGAATGTTGCACGAAATCTAACTTTTGCAATGATTGTCCATTGACTTGAAGCTCAGGATCGAGATCCAACAATGGAATCACTACAAAATCACGCTCTAAAATACCAATATGCGGTACTGTGAGCCGCTCATTTATAATGTTTTTTTCAGCATAAAGCAAAAGATCTAGATCTAAAGTACGCTCACCCCAATGACGTGAACGTACTCGACCTGATTCATTTTCAATGCGTTGCAACTCATCCAGCAAGGCCAATGGCGCTAAATCTGTGTGCAATTCTACAACCGCATTATGATAATTTGGTTGATCTTGAGGCCCCAGTGGGGGACTTTGGTACAACTTTGAAACCGTAACACCACCAAATTTTCTAAGCTTTTCTACAGCTGCTCGTAGAATTTGCTCAGAATCTCCTAGATTACTTCCTAAACCAATGTAGGTTTTAATCATGACTGGGTGGGTCCAAAAATCACACTGTTCAAATCACGTTGTACTCGTCTACGCTTGGTAATTGGATGATCAGCAGTGATTTCACCTTTGTTTACAGCTGTTCGAGCATCATTTCGTGTTCTAAAATCATGAGATGATGTTGAATTTGGCTTATTCCGTGAACGACGACTACGAGATTCTTGTTCTTTGACCAATGGCTCAATTTGCGTTGAAACTGCAGCTTTTGCATCTTCAATTGGTGCGACTTCAGCAATTTTTTTACGGCTCTTAGCACGCTGTCGATTATAGCTACCAATTGCACGCTCTTTCTCGTCAGTCGACATATCTTGGTAAGCTTCCCACCATGCTCCCATACCGTTGGTAGAAGTATCACCAGACTTCTCTCTCAACAACAGGAAATCGAATCCTGCACGGAAACGTGCATGACCAGAAAGTGCTTCAATCTGTTGAGGTTTTGGATTTAACAAACGGCTTTGCATTTCCCAAACTTCACGAATAAAGGTTTCCGCAAAACGGGGAATAATGGTTCGAGTCGCTTGACGTTTCAACACATCCAAACCTGCTTGAGCTCGTGCTTCTGCAGCAACAACCCCTTTAGCATGGTAAAAATCACAACGCGCTAAGAAATTATTCCATAGCAATACCGCATAGAAAAAAGCAGGATTAATGGTTTTACCCATTTGAATCCGTTGATCGGTATTTTTCGCAGCACGTTCAATAAACTGAGTAATTTCAGGACTAATATCAGCAAATAATTGCTTCCAAATACCAAATTCAATCAACATAGGCATAACACGATGTAAATGTCCCATCGTGAATAATTTTTGCGACTCATCATATAAACGGTGCGGAGAAACATCACGCAGCAGCTGTGTCATCTCTTGGGTAAAAACGTCTAAAATTTTAGGATCAATACTAAAATTTAACTTCGCAGCAAAACGTAAAGTACGCAACATTCGTACGGGATCTTCTTCAAAACGAAGTCCTGGATCACCCAATAACCTTAAAGTTTTGGTTTTTATATCATCAATAGCATTACAAAAATCGAGCACTTCCCCTTTTCTTGGTTGGTAGTACATGGCATTGATGGAAAAATCACGTCGAGCAAAATCTTGCTCTATAGTTCCCCAATTGTTGTCACGTAAAATCATTCCTTGTGCAGAGGTAATTGCTTTTTTCGGTGGGGCACGGAATGTCGCCACCTCAATCAATTCACGACCTGAATACACATGTGCCAATTCAAAACGTCGCCCAATAATTCGGCAACGACGACCAAATACCTCTTTCACCTGAGAAGGCGTTGCATTGGTCACTGCATCATAGTCTTTCGGATTTAAGCCAAGCATTAAATCACGTACACCACCACCGACTATATAAGCTTCATAGCCAGCTTTAGTTAAAGAATCAATAACATCTAAAATGGAGGAAGGTAATTGAGCGGTGGATAACCCACACTTTGACGCACGCAAAGTTTGCAAAAGACACTGTCTCCTACGTCAGGACGTAAAAATCATAATTGTGCTAATGATATCGCTTACACAGCTAAAGGGCAATTTGAATCTCGCAAACTTCACTTGAATTTAATATATGTTGATAATTCATCGATCCATACAGCATTAAACACGTCACAAACTAAGTCTTGCTTGATTCTGCTCGAAAAATTTCGCCCCAATCCCCTTTACCTTTTTTAAATCATCAATACTTTTAAACTTCCCGTTCTGATTGCGATAATCAATAATCGCCTGTGCTTTCTTTGTTCCGACACCTTTTAACTGTTGTAATTGTTCAATATTTGCAGAATTTAAACTAATTCTCATACCTGAGCTATTTGAATTTTGAACACGTGACAATGTGTTATTGTTACCACTATTCTTAGGTTGTGATGTCTGGTTATTCGGTGTCGAAAGATAATAGTGACCATCAATCTTGTTTATTTTTTCATCATGTGCTTGTTGTTCTGCTTTCCATTTTAAATAAGCTTGATCAAATTGTTGCGCATATAAGCTGAAAGAGCAGCTTAAAAGCACCAATAAAAAAGACAATTTAATTAGCTTTACTACACGATTACAATAAAAATTATGATTACTCATGGATAACCTATGGTTTTAATTGTTGCTTTGCCTGATCCCAAAGAAGATCCATTTCTTCTAAAGATATATCTTCTAATCTTTTATTTTTAAAATTGATTTGATTTTCAATATAAGCAAAGCGAGATTTAAATTTATAAATGGTTCCTAAAAGAGCCATCTCACTTGAAATGCCTAGTTTACGCCCAACATTAATTAAAGAAAATAAACAATCACCAAATTCATCCATAATTTCATCAGGTTTTTCCGATTGCATGGCTTCTTCAAACTCGGCCAGTTCCTCTTTGACTTTATCGTAGGCCTGCGCCACATCAGTAAAATCAAATCCTACTTTTGCAACATTTTTTTGCAGGTTTTCCGCCTGAGACAAAGCAGGACCATGCTTTAACTCATCTAACCGAAATTGAGGTTTGCCCTGTTTTTCTTGTTGTTTAATCTCCTGCCACAAAAGTGACACTTGTTCAGGAGTTAAATTCTCAAACTGCTCTTTTTGGAAAACATGCGGATGACGACGTATCAATTTTTGACAAATAGCTTCTACAACATCATTAAAATCAAAAGCACCCTGCTCACTGTACATCTGTGATTGAAAAACCACTTGTAACAATAAATCCCCTAATTCATTTTTAATTTCATCAACATCGCCAGAGCGTACAGCTTCTTCCACCTCGTACGCCTCTTCGATCGCATAGCGCGTTAAACTTTCAGGGGTCTGTTCACGATCCCAAGGGCACTCTGCACGTAATTGTTTCATAATGGCGAATAACTGTTGCATTTAATGTCCTTTAAGATCAATAAGAAATGACTGCACAACACTTGTTGTTATGCATATTTTATGTTCAACTCACTGCAATCAAAATAAACTAAAAAGGATACTGCAATGCGTCAGAGCATATTCATAAGCGGTGCTGCACAAGGCATTGGGGCAGCGATCGCACGTCTATTCTACCAACAAGGTTATCAAGTTGGTATTTATGATATCAATGAAGCTCAGGCTCAAATTTTAGCAGATCAATTAGGTCACAATGCCAAAGCTGGCAAATTAGATGTGAGCGATTATGCACAATGGCAAATAGCGCTTAAAGAGTTTTCTCAATGGGCAAATGGTCTTAACATTTTAGTGAATAATGCTGGCATCCTTTATTCTGGAGATTTTGAGAAAACTGAAATTAGTGCACACCACCGAACAATCAATATCAATGTAAATGGTGTTTTAAATGGCTGTCACGCCGCACTTCCCTATCTAAAAGAAGCAAAATTTGCGCGTATTATCAATATTTCTTCAGCATCAGCCATTTATGGACAAGCAGATTTAGTCTCATATTCTGCCAGTAAATTTGCGGTACGCGGTATTACCGAAGGATTAGATATCGAATGGCAAAAATATGGCATTCGTGTACTGGATGTTATGCCGCTGTTTGTCCAAACGACTATGGTAACAAACATGGATGCAGGCGCGATTCAAAATATCGGTGTTAGCCTCACACCCCAAGATGTTGCTGAGCAAGTGCTTGCACAAGTTAAAGCCAAAGACTCACTTTTCACTGCTACACATCGTCCAGTTGGTTTAAAAACTAAAGTAATGTTTACACTTTCTACCATTAGCCCTCAATTTATCAATCGCTTGAGTAATTTAATACTGACGAGAAAATCTAAGCATTAATATTATAAAAACTCATTCAACAGATATCAGCTTTCTTTTTATAAATCAAATTCATAGTTTAATTTATTATACTGAATAATAAAAAACTCGCATTTCGCGAGTTTTGTTATTGTTCAAATCATAAAATCTGATCAAGGCAATATAGCTTAATTACCTTGAACCAAACGTCGAGCACTGATAATGCCAGGCTGTTGTTCCAATCTTGCTAAAAGGCGAGACAATTGCGCCAAACCTTTCACTTCAATCAACAATTTCATATTGGCAATACCATCTGCTTCAGAAATCGTATTTACCTGACGAATATTGATCTGATCTGAAAAAATCACTTGGGTCAAATCTTTTAACAAACCACGACGATCATAAGCTTCCACCACAATTTGCACACTTTGCCCACGTGTCGGTTGCATTTCCCAATCGGCTTCAACAGCACGATCAGGTTCTAACTTGATCATGCGCATGTAATCGGGACACGCAACCTTATGAATACTCACACCACGATTCAAGGTGATATATCCAGCAATCGATTCACCATGAACAGGCTGACAACATTGTGCAATGTGTAATTCAACATTATCCAAACCATCAATTAAAATTCCATGTGCAGATAAGGTATGACTTGCACGTGGATTTAACGTCGGTTTTAGAACAAGTTCTGGTTCATCTTGATCTAAGTGCATGTGGCGATTAACTTGATTAATCAAGGCATGCAGGCTAATTTCCCCACTTACCAATGAAACAAGGATGTCATCACCAGTTTTTACATTGAAATGATTACAATAATCACTTAAATCAATACTTTTTGGATGAATCGCTAGACGTGAAAGCTCTTTATTGAGTAGTTCACGCCCAACTTCCAGATTTTTACTGCGATCTTGTTGTCTAAACCAGTGGCGCAACTTGTCACGGGCACGTGCAGTTTTGATATAACCCAATGAGTTAACTAACCAATCACGATTGGGTTCACGATCTTTCTTGGTTAAAATCTCAACCTGTTCCCCTGTTTTCAGAGTATAGGTTAATGGCACATAGCGTTGATTAACCCTTGATGCATAGCACTTATTCCCGACCTCGGTATGCACATGATAAGCAAAATCAAGCACCGTCGATCCACGTGGTAATTCTTTAATATCCCCATCACGACTAAAAACATAGATTTTTTCGAACCCTTCAAAATCTTGAATTTGTTCAAAATCTTCTGTTTCATCTTCATTGGGATGTGCACTGGTTTCAGTACGTTCTTGATAATGTTCAAGGACTGCACGTAATGAATGCAAACGATGATTAAATGAATAATCAGTGGTTTTCGAGCCTTCTTTATAGTTGAAATGCGAACATACACCCAACTCTGCTTCTTCATGCATTTCTTTGGTACGGATTTGGATTTCCAAAGATTTATTTTCTGCAATCACCGCAGTATGTAAAGAGCGATAACCATTGGCTTTTGGATTGGTAATATAATCATCAAACTGATGAGGAATATGGCGCCAAATTTGATGCACAATGCCCAAAGCGTGATAACACTCTGCTACAGATTTAACCAAAACTCTTAACGCACGAATATCATATAGCTGATCAAAACTCAGATTTTTACTCTTCATTTTACGGTAGATCGAATAAATATGTTTTACTCGACCCGAAATCTCTGCCTCAATATCATGCTCACCAAGCTCACCTTTCAGTTTATCAACCACAAACTGAATATATTGCTCACGTTCCAGCCGCTTTTCATTGAGTAATGAAGCAATCTCTTTATAGCGTTCAGGAGCCAAATAACGGAAAGCAAGATCTTCGAGCTCCCATTTTAATTGAGCTATCCCTAAACGATGCGCCAAAGGAGAATAGATGGTCAAGATTTCTCGTGCAACACGCTCTTGACGCTCTTTTGAAGAGTGTGCCAATTCACGTAAAGCAAATGTCCGTTCAGCCAATTTAATCAATACCACACGAACATCTTCTGTCACAGAAATCAACATCTTATAGATGCCTGTCAGGTGTTCGCGCTGATTATTATTAAAGTGATCTTCTAACCGTTTATTCTTTTCAATCAGTTCAGAAAGTTTACCCATAGCCAAAGTGCCTTTGACAAGGTTATAAACTTGCTCACCGCATTGCTGCTGTATCTCCTCTAAGGTGGTGAGATCCTCACGCACGCTACGATAAAGTACAGCTGCTGCTAGTGTATCTTCATCGACATGTAAATGCGCGAGGATGTCAGCCATTCCAATACCTGTTGCAAAGGTATTGGTTCTGGAATTTACTGTGGTCGCCAATTCTTTTTGTAATACTAATTGCGCGACTTCTTCTAACTGCTTAAGTTCAGCACCGTCTAAAATTCCACGCACTCGATCTAGCCAAGTTGCTAGAGCGTGTTGCGCTTCATCGGCATGCTCTACAGTCGCTTCCTCTGATAGCTCATTGAGCTCATCAGGAAGTTGCTCACGTACTGTGACCATACCCTACTCCTCTAACTCTATATTTCATTATAAATCGTTTATCTCTAATTTCTTTTCAAACAAAGCAATAGATTCAACATGCCCAGTGTGAGTAAACATGTCCATTACACCTGCTTTAGTGAGCTGATAACCGTGTTGTACCAAAATCCCAGCATCCCTAGCCAAAGTTGCAGGATTACACGACACATAAACGATTCTTTGCGCACCAAATTTGGGCAAATAATGCATAACTTGTTCTGCTCCCGCACGAGGAGGGTCAATCAATAATGCATCAAATCCTTGATTTGCCCAAGAATAATGCGAAAAGTCTTTTGTTAAATCTTGTGAATAGAATTTAACATTGCTGAGGCGATTGTTCAGTGCATTTTCTGTACCACGCTTCACCATTGCTTCACTACCTTCTACAGCAATGACTTTTCCTGTAGCACCCACACGTTTAGCAAGCGGGAGTGAAAAATTTCCCAATCCACAAAATAAATCTAAAACAGTCTCACCTGCTTTCAACTCAAGCAAATCACATGCCAGATTAACCATCTGCGGATTTACAGTAGGATTCACTTGGGTAAAATCTGTTGGATTAAATGCAAACTCAATATCAAAATCTTTTAAACGGTAATGCAAATGCATGTCTGCTTGAGCATGATCTACTCGATGTACACTTTCCACACCCGCAGGTTGCAAATACAACTGCCACTGTTTCTGTAACGCATATTGTTGCAATAGGTTGACATCATGGGCTTTTAATTTTTCAGTATGGCGAACCAATAATGAAATTTCGCTATCGCCTTTGGCTAATTCTATATGACCAATGCTACTTTTGCCTTTTAGACTTTCGAGTAATGCCTTTATTTCAGGTAAGGCCTGATCCAATTCAATATCTAAAATTTTACAGGTTTGGATTTCAGTTAAATGGTTACTCTGTGCTTCACGAAACCCCATAAGCAATTTATTTTGTTTGGGCAAATGACGCACACCTATTCTGGCTTTATGTCGATAATCGGAACGAGTTGAACGCAATGGGTCTAACCATTGTTCAGGCGCTAATCCCGCAAAGTGACTGAGATGCGATTTTAAAACATCTTGTTTTAAACGAATTTGTTCATCTGGATGGATATGTTGCATACTACATCCACCACAAATGCCAAAATGTGGACAGATCGGCTGAATACGATGTGGATTGGCCTCACTGAGTAATTCAATACTGTCCGCTTCTTCAAGTTTAGATACCTGACGAGTCACTTGAGCTTTTACAATTTCACCAGGTAGTGCATAACGAATAAAAACTTTTTTACCCTGCTTTTCATTTGGATGATTGAGCTCTGTTCCATAATGCGCAATCCCTCGCCCTTCATGTGACAATCTTTCAACTTTAAAAATATATTGTGGAAGCTGAGATGGTCGAGGTTTTGCTCTATGTTTCAAAGGGATACCTAATCGGGTGTGGAGGAAAAATCTGCTTGAGTAAATTCAGTTCGTTGTGACGTTTCACGCCAAACATTTAAAAACTCATGTTGTTGAGGTTGTCCTTGCAAATAATGAATAGAGGCTTGAATCCATAACTGGTGATCTTGCAAAGAAATTTGACCTTTTAACAAAGCCCATCTTAAGAAGATTAACCACGTATTTAAAACATCACCTTCGCAATAGCTGGTTAATTTCAGCCATTGCTTTGTATTCACATATTCGGGAACAAAATAACCTGAAATACCACGTTTACCGGGATAACCCAATAAATGAGCAACATCATCCAATTTCTGAAAATGACGCCCGTTAAACATCGCCATAACATCCATTAAGTCGACATGACGGTTGTGATATCTGTTCTGATAGTTATTATACCTTTTTTGTGTGTCAATCTCACCTTGATCAAACAAACTTGGCGCAGATAGTCCGTGATACATTGCACGGAACAAAATCACTGGTAAATCAAACTGTGAACCATTCCAACTCACGAGGGTTGGGTGTCTTTTATCAAAGATAGATAAAAATTTTTGTAAAATTTCAGTTTCAGTATAGTGCTCACGACTAAATGAAAATAGTTTCATCACACCATTTTCATCAATCCACAAACCCGAAATACAGACAATTTCATGTAAAGATAATCGCTGAAAATCCATCCCTGATTCTTGACGACGTAATTTTGCCAACGCCTGTTCTAAATCGTCCTGTGGTAAATCCAAACCATATAAATGCGCTCCAGATTTAAGATCTGTCAGGGTTTCGATATCAAAAACTAAAACTGGAAGGCGCATAAAAACTTTACTCAATAATCAACTTTACCATCATGAGGCAATTTATGACCTTGAAGCAACTATTCTTCATCCTCAACAGAGAACAAACCTGTAGAAAGATAACGATCACCTCGGTCGCATACAATGCACACAATCACTGCATCTGGGTTTTCTTCAGCAATTTTAACAGATGCCCATACAGCCCCTCCTGAGGAGGTTCCTGCACTAATGCCTTCTTGACGCGCTAAACTGCGTGCCGTTTTTTCAGCTTCAATTTGCGGAATATCCATGATCTGGTCGACACGCTTTGGATCAAAAATTGTCGGCAAGTATTCTTGTGGCCAACGGCGTATACCCGCTATATTTGAACCTTCTGAAGGCTGTAATCCTATAATTTGAATATCTGGATTTTGTTCTTTTAAATATTTAGAAATTCCCATGATCGTGCCAGTTGTGCCCATAGAGCTGACGAAATGAGTAATTTTCCCCGCTGTCTGTTGCCAAATTTCAGGGCCTGTGGTCAGGTAGTGTGCTTCCACATTGTCTGGATTCCCAAACTGATTCAACACCAGACCTTGGCCTTCACTTTGCATTTGCAAAGCCATATCACGCGCAACTTCCATATTGGTTGCTTCGATCAATTCAGCACCATAGGCACGCATCGCATCTTTACGCTCTTGGCTTGAGTTACCTGGCATGATTAATTTCATTTTATAACCACGCATTGCGGCGACCATCGCCAACGCAATTCCCGTATTTCCACTCGTCGCCTCAATCAACGTATCACCTGGCTTAATTTGACCACGCTGTTCAGCTTTCATGATCATATTATATGCAGGACGATCTTTTACAGAACCAGCGGGATTATTCCCTTCCAGCTTTGCCAATACTGTTGCTTGAGTATGACTTGCCAACCGTTGTAAACGCACTAAAGGAGTTTTTCCTACATAGTGATCTAACAAAAATTCGTTGGCTAAGAAATCAGGTTGTGTGTGACTCATCTGTTGCACCTATATCGAGGTGGGCATATTGTATGAAAAAAAGAAACATACTGCACATCTTTCCGCTTTATTTTACTTGGAATGATCAAACTAAATTCATATATATCAACAAGCCTAAGTGGGATCATGATTTTGTTTATTGAATAAAATTAAATACATATAAAAAAATAAACTTTACTTAGAATTAGAAATGATAAAGTTATCTATAAAACAGCATAACTTATTTCCAATTCTCAAGATTTTTAGTCATATTGTCATGCAGGATGAGTAAAGCATGTTAATATCTTTGCCATGGGCAATGAGTTGCTGGAACAATGTCGAATTTCAATAAAAAACTCTTTAAACGCTTAAAACTCAATCACGCTTATGGTCAACTTATTGCGTTAATTTTCGTGCCAATTATGATTTTGGCAGGTGTTGGAACAGCACTTGTTCTTTCTGAAACGTCAGCTGCTGCCAAGTCTAAACAGCGTTTCCAAGCCATCGCGATATTGAGTCGTTACCAATATACTGCTGAGCAACTCACCGCAGTAATGGAACAAAATCCAACACAACACGCAAAAGCTGAAAGCATTTTACAAAAAATGTTTAACGAAAAGCATTTATTGAGTGCAGCAATCATAGATGAAAATAATGTCAATCATTTAAGCGTTGGCTACCAAAATCAGCGTGCTTGGCCAAAAATTCCAAAATCAGGCACATTCTTTGGGCCTGTTCAAAATAAGTACAATAATATTTATGGGATTAAACTTAACCCCATCAACTCTGATCAAAATATGTGGTTGGTGATTGAACTTGATAATCAACCTTTAGAAATTGCACATTATCGTGTCATGATCGTTTTGATTACGACTGCTTTGCTAACCCTTTTGCTACTTTTATTGTGTCTAAACTTCTATTCAAGACGGTGGATTGCACCGATGTACGAAATTCGGATGCAACTGCAACGTTTAAATGCAGATACGCTTGATCAACATATGGTGATCAACAGTACCGGTGAACTACGCTTATTACAGCGTGATATTGCCAATGTGGTGAAACGGCTACATTTCAGCTTCCTTGAACTAAAAGAACATACTGAACAAACAGAAGATGATTTACGTCGTACATTAGACACCTTAGAAGTTCAAAACATTACCTATAAACAAGCCCGTGATCAGGCGATTTCATCCAATCAGGCAAAGTCAGTCTTCCTTGCCAATATCAGTCATGAATTGCGGACCCCGTTAAACAGTATTGATGGCTTTATCCATTTGATGTTGCGCCAAGACAATTTAAGCAATGATCAAAGTTTATATTTACAGACCATTCGCAAGTCTTCTGCACATTTATTAGCCCTGATTAACGATGTACTCGATTTCTCAAAAATTGATGCTGGTAAATTAGAACTTGAGACCGCGCCCTTTGATCTAGAAGAAGCAATTTTCGATGTCATGGATATGCTCTCGCCATTGGCAGCGCAAAAACATATCGAGATGGCATTCTATTTTGCAGACAATGTGCCTAAACATGTCATTGGTGATGCCTTACGCTTTAAACAAGTACTGACCAATCTAATTTCCAATGCGATTAAATTCACACCCGATGGTGAAATTATTGTTCGTGCGCGTATGGAACATGATGATATTGGGCAATGTTTACTGCATTTTAGTGTGCAAGACAGTGGAATAGGTTTAAGTGGTACAGATCGTAAACGACTATTTGAATCATTCTCTCAAGGTGATGCTTCTGTCACTCGCCAATTTGGTGGTACAGGACTCGGTTTGGCCATTTCTAAGCAACTAGTACATTTGATGCATGGTCAAATTGGCTTTGAAGATAACCAAGAACGTGCACCTACTGAAAAAGGTTCAACCTTTTGGTTTACTGCCCTGTTAACGGTGAATGAAGATGAAGAAATTGTTCACCCATCATTTAAAAACTTAAATGTGGTGTCTTTCTTGGCCCATCCTGCAACAGCCAATGTATTACGTCATTATTTAGAAGACTATCAAGTTAGACATGCCGAAGCACAATCGATTTTAGATCTGTTTAGCAGACTAAACAGCCTAGAAAAAAATACTGAAAATACATGGTTGATCGTTGATCATAGTGGAGATACTGAAGCCTTACTTAAAGAAATTCGTGGTCGTTATCAAGGTCATTTAGCGGTATATGGTTATCAAATGTCACTTGATCCAAATATGTTGACTGAATATAAAGCGCGTCCTTTATATCAACCACTGAGCCGTAGTTCAGTGATTCAACTGCTCAGCAATCAACCTGTCTTTGAACAAGAGCATCACAAAGACTTTAAAGGGCAAGATTTACATGTTTTAGCTGTAGATGATCATTTACCGAATTTGATCGTGCTTGAAGCATTGTTAGGCGAATTGAATGTAAAAACCACTAAGGCACTCAGTGGTCAAGAAGCTTTAACCATTATTCAGCAAGGGGTTGAACAAGGTGCGAAGCCTTTTGATCTCATCTTTATGGATATTCAAATGCCAGTCATGTCAGGGATTGATACCACGCGGGCGATCCGCTCTTTGGAATCAACCTTAGATGGTATGCGTATGCCGATTATTGCGTTAACAGCACACGCATTGGCCGATGAAAAACAAAAATTACTCAAGGTCGGTATGGATGATTATGTAACCAAGCCGATCCAAATTGAACAAATCATTCAAATCCTCACCAATTGGACAAGCGATAAATTTATTCAACATCAGCAACCTATCGAAAATACAGTATATATCGAAGCGCTGGATGCTTATATTCTAGATTGGAAACAAAGTCTTGCTTTAGCAGCCAATAAAGAAGATCTCGCACAAGATTTGTTAAAAATGTTAGTCGACAGCTTCCCAACAGAGCTAGCTGAAATTGAGCAACTCATTGAACTGGAAGACTTCCCTCAATTAGAGCATGTCTTACATCGCTTATATGGTGCAACCCGTTATGTCGGCACACCAAAATTGCAACGCATTACAGGCGATTTCGAACAATTTATTTCGATGCTACGCAAAGAACGTCGTAAAGCAGATGAAGCCTTTATCCAAGATGTGATGAAACGCTTTGATGAACTTCAATTGGCGATTCATGAAGTTGAAACAGCTGCACAGCAGATTTTACCCGTTTCATAAATACAGCGCTGTTCTATCCGATTCAGCTCTATAAATGCTTTTCTTAAGGCGTTTTGAGCTGTTTTAAATCGTCTGTATAAAACCCAAGTTTACTGTGGGTTTTATCTTACATACGGTTTTATTGTTTCTTTAAATCACCATGAATTAGAATGATCTTTTCATTGCAATCATCTTTTTAGAAATCCAATAAAATTATACAAGCCGCTGTTTCAACCCTGTTTTGGCTTTACCATCCAATTGGCACACCAACACAGTTTCGGTGACTCTACTGTCATGTAACTATTCAATTCACATGCTATGCTGATGACCAAGGAAAAAATGAGTCAAGATCATGGCACTACTACACATAGAAAAAAACAATGGTATCGCAACAGTTTCATTAAATCGTCCAGATAAACGCAACGCCATGAGTTTTGCTTTACTCCGAGAACTGGTAAGCGTCGCACAACAGATTAAAAAAGACCGCAGTATTCGTGTGGTGATTCTAACAGGTGAAGCCAATGTATTTAGTGCAGGTATTGACCTTGCTGACTTAAATAGTCCAAAAAATACAGCCTTTGCTGCTTGGGAACTGATTAAACCTGGTCAAAGCCTATTCCAAAAAGCATTTTTGATCTGGCAAGAACTGCCTGTCCCTGTCATTGCAGCAATTGAAGGTTTCTGCTTTGGTGCAGGGATGCAACTTGCATTGGCTGCAGATATTCGTATTGCACACCCAGAGACTAAAATGTCAATCATGGAAAGCCGTTGGGGGCTTGTGCCTGACATGGGCTTAACCCGCTCAATCAAGGGCGTGATTGGTATTGATTTAGCCAAAGAGCTTACTCTCACTGCACGTATTTTTGATGGCAATTATGCCAAAGACATTGGTTTGGTGACGCATGTAGACGACTCACCGTTGGCAAAAGCTCAAGCCATTGCAGAAGAGATGCTGCAACGCTCGCCAGATGCGCTGATGGCTGCTAAACGTGTTTTAGATGCTATGGAACATCAACCTCAGAAATCTTTACGTTTAGAGAAGATTTGGCAGTTAAAATTACTCTTGGGTAAAAATAGTCAAATTGCACGTAAAAAGGATAAAAATCCTGAATTAAAATTTTTACCGCGCCAATACAAATAATCCAAAATTATTATTGAAAGCTTATTGAGTTATAAAATGAATTTTGATCGTAACAGTAAAATTGCATTTTTAGGGATGGGATTAATGGGTAGCCGTATGGCAACCCGATTAATCCAAGCAGGCTTGCATGTCGCTGTCTGGAACAGAACAGCATCTGCTTGTGACGCCCTTATTGATCTAGGTGCTCACCCATTACAACTTGAGAATATTGCAGAATATCCGATTATTCTCAGCTGCCTTGCTGATGATAAAGCTGTACAGCTAGTCTATGAGCACATTGAGCCCTATTTACAAGCCAAGCAAGTGATTGTGGATTTCTCCAGTTTATCTGTAGATAAAACCAAGCAACTGGCGGAAAGCGCAACAACAAAACAGGTGATTTGGATTGACTCACCTGTTTCAGGTGGAACCGCAGGTGCTGAAAATGGCACGCTGGTCATTTTCGCTGGGGGAAATGCTGAGGTGATCCAAGCATTGAGCCTCATTTACAATATCCTGTCACAGCGTGTCACCCGTATGGGTGAAACAGGTACTGGACAAGCCACTAAAATCTGCAACCAACTGATCGTTGCTGCCAATAGCACCTTGATCGCGGAAGCTGTTGCGCTTGCCAGTAAAGCAGGTGTAGATACAACCCTATTGGCGCCGGCTTTGGCTGGTGGTTTTGCCGACTCAAAACCTTTCCAAATTTTAGCCCCACGCATGGCGACACATACTTTTGAGCCCGTACAATGGAAAGTACAAACGCTTTCTAAAGACTTAAATAATGCCATTCAACTTGCACAAAAATTTGATTTAGAAATCCCTGTGGCTCAACGTGCACTGGGACAATTACAAAGCCATCAAAACAACGGATTTGCTGAGTCTGATTTAGCCACAGTCATTCATCAAGTGAAAAATAAATCGGGTTAAAATACACGGAACTACACATAAATAAGTTGAAAAATAATCTATTGCCTACTACATTGAAGATGAGAGTCCAAATATAGCAAGGAGCGTTCTTATGACTAAACTCGCAGTAAACCTATCCTTGATTTTTACTGAAGTGCCGCTCATTGAACGCTTTGCTTTGGCACATCTTCATGGCTTCCACAATGTCGAAATTCAATTTCCGTATGAATTAAGCATTGAAGAGATTCAAGCACAGCTTGAACAATATGACCTCAGCCTTTGCCTGATCAACGTTCCCACCGGTGACTTGATGCAAGGTGGAAACGGTCTTGCTGGTGTGCCTGGTCGAGAACTAGCATTTCATCAAGCCTTAGAACTTGCAATTGAATATGCAGAAGCGCTCAATGTTCCAAACATCAATATTTTAGCAGGTAAACAACCACAAGATGCCGACTTACTCCCCTGTTTAAATACATTGGCAAACAATTTAAAACTGGCTTGTCATCTGCTCTCTAATCGTGATATTCAGCCTGTATTTGAAATGATTAATGGTACAGACATGCCACGGTTCTTAGTTCAAAATATTGCACAAGGCCAAGAAATGTTAGAAGCAGTACAGCATCCTGCATTAAAAATGCAATTTGACTGTTATCACATGGCGATGATGGGCGAAGATGTACTGGCAGCCTTACAAGAAAATATTGATTGGATTGGGCACATCCAATTTGCTGACTGCCCAGGTCGTCACGAACCAGATACTGCACAAATTGATTATTCTGCAATTTTTTCATGGTTAAAACAAAGCGCCTACACAGGCTTTATTGCAGCAGAATACAAACCACAATCTCATTCAAATCAGTCATTTGCATGGAAAGAAAAATATTTTTCAAACAACCATAGCTATTAAATCAGTGTGTACTTAGGCAAACGATTGCATTGTATAATTTGTATTTTTTAGACAAAAGCGCTATATTAGAAGGTGAGATATTTTCTGGAAAATATACCTTATATGAATTTAGAACCATCGCCCAGCGCTTCTAATTCTCACGAACTTGCAATGAACACTCAAAATGAAGATGTACAGACTTGTTTAAAAGTCGTACAAGAAGCTCTACTTGATGTAAAAGCCAAAGATATTATTCAACTTGATGTCAGCGCTATTAGCAACGTTTCAGATGCAATTGTCATCGCGAGCGGGACATCAACACGCCATGTTAAAGCACTTGCTGACAATGTTGCTGAAGAAGCACGTAAAGCAGGCTTTCGCCCAATTGGTGTTGAAGGTGAACGAGACGCTGAATGGATCCTTATCGATTTAGGATTTGTAGTCGTACATGTGATGCTACCAACAGCACGTAAATTTTATGATCTGGAAAGTTTATGGCGTGCGACACCTGAAAGTGTTGCCTAACTTTTAATACAGAACTTAAATATAAAAAAAGCGACTTTATGTCGCTTTTTTTAGTGCTTGGCTTTTTTCAAAGCTTTATTTTTGAATCCTTAATTTAGTATGTATTACGCAATTTACAAATCAATTTAAATAATAAGAATGCAACGCCAAAACTCCACACAAAATTTACCACAATCCCAATACTTTGATCGATAACACTGGCCTTGTTGGCTAAATTAATCACGGGGTTATCTGTCAAAGAAACAGCCAGTGTCCCCCATGCTCCACAAACACCATGTACCACAACAACTTCACGAATATGTTTAGAATCAATCCAATAAGCCAAAAAACGAGGTAAATATATGGTCAATAAGCCTGAGACTAAGCCAATAATCAATGCTGAAGATAAATTCACCAAGCCACAGCTTGCCGTTATTGCAACTAAACCACCTAAAGCACCTTTAATCATTTCAACCCATGAAATAATTTTATTATTCAATACCAAAGAAAAAACTAAGGATGCAACCATTGCCCCAAAGAGTGCAGCAAAAGCATTGACAACAATTAACCCAATATCCGCATAAAATGCCGAGATATAAACCACATTTAAACCTGACCACGCCAGCCAAAGAATAAAACCAGCCAATGCCAAAGATAAAATCTTATAATCCTCAAAGATTAAATCTTTTTTTAAGATTTCTTGTCGGTCGTGAGGTTTTAAGGTTAAATATCCCGCCAAAACGATCCAAGCCGCAGTGGAATGCACCACAGTTGATCCTGCAAAATCAATAAAGCCTAATTCTTTTAACCAGCCCTTGCCAAATAAGATATTGCCCCAGGTCCAGCTACTAAAGAACGGAAAGATCACACCTGCGATCATTAAACCGGTTATCCAGTTTACAAATAAAGGAACTTTACTCGGAATCACTCGTCCAACTACAGTGGTTATTGTCGTGGCCATCAAAGTATAAAAAAACAATAAATTCCAATGCCAGCCATGTAGCATGCCATTCATATATTTTTCGGAGTAGGCATCACCTGCAAGGAGAATTTTTGCGCAGAAGAAACCAAAAATAAGCGTTCCTAAAATTGCTGAAATATAATTAACCAATAATGCGGAAATTGACTTATAGGTATTTTCATATCCGCCTTCAACTACAGCAAAACCAGCTTGCATCAGAATGACAAATATTCCACCAAAGAATAAAAGCTCGTAGTTGGTAATGAGATTAAAAGCAGCAAGATCACTTTCTAAGCTTGAAGCAAAACTAAAATTTGGATAAAAAAATATGATGCAAATTAAGCTGATGAAGTATTTAAATCGCACTATATAATTAATCCTAACCTATCGCTTTTTCATCGCTTTAAATTCACAATAATTAGTATTTTCGCTACTTAATTATCATTTAATTTATCAAGTATAGAGAATTTAATGGAGAAATAAACTAATTTTTATGTAAAAAATATAGCTTCCAAAGTACACACGACTAGCAAGATTGTTTGTTCGTGATCGAGTACTATTTATTTTTATTTAAAGATAAGCAGCTTACATTTAACTGGTTTTATTAAATAATGCCGATTTGCAATACAGGTGGCTTAAGGTTGAAAATTTCAACACTTAGACGTATAGATGCCACACTCCAATATGGAATAACGTTGTTGCAATTTATATGTTATGCAGAATGAAAACGTCTATACGGTCTTTAATTAGCCATGTTGAATGACTTGAATCTGTGGAAATGCAAAACCCTTACAGGATAATTCAGAACGCCATGCCACCGTAAGCATGACTCGGCTCAGCTGGAGATTTTGATAGGCAAAGCTGCCCAATAACGGATGCGTAGAGATCCCACCATCATTCATCACATGCACTCCAGTATTTAGCTCATTTAGACTCAAACGAATCCCTAGGCCCGATGCTTTTAAAATCGCCTCTTTTGTGGTCCACACCTTAAACCAAAAAGTAGGATCAAAGTCTAACGCTTGCCAAGCCTGATATTCTTGGGGATGAAAAGCATGTTTAGCTAAAGCCTCAAAGCGCACCTTTCGATCTAAGTCCTCAACATCTACACCCAAATCTTGGATCTGCTGGCTACTCGCCAAAGCATAATGGTGCTGGCTATGTGAATGATTCACGTGAAACCTTGGATAATCAATTAAATAGGGTTTACCAAAATCTGTTTTTTCAAAAGAGTGGTTACTGATTTCAACTGAAAAAATATCGGACAATAATTGGTTTCTATATTGATAGATCGCCTGTTTCAGTTCTTGGATCTGCCCCTTTCGATCGATCGAATGGTAAGTCGGAAGAATATTTTGAATAGAATTAACATCCAATTGAATAATACGATTCACAATCCATTCCCAAACATTTTTCATTATCTTAAATCAAAAAAACCCAAAGATCACTTTGGGTTTTAATGTGTTCAACGCTAAATTTAGCTTCTAAATTTCTTTTCAGCCTTTTTAAATTTCTGTACATAACGACGACGACGTGCTGCAACACGCTCATCAATTTGAGATTTACGGCCTTCAAATGGATTTTCAGCTGTTTTAAAGTCAACGCGAACCGGTGTACCTTCAAGGTTATACACTTTACGGAAGACATTTTCTAAATAACGACGATAATCCGCAGGGGTCTTATCAACCTTATTACCATGAATCACAATCGTTGGTGGATTTTGTCCACCCATGTGGGCATAACGCATTTTAATACGTTTACCACTGATCATTGGCGGTTGATGTGCTTCAGTTGCATCATTCAAAATCTGGGTTAATTTTGCAGGTGAAACTTTTAAGTGGGATGAATCATAAGCACGGTGAATAGTTGGATACATCTCCCCCACACCTGTTCCATGTAAAGCAGAAATCAAATGCACTTTTGCCCAAGGAATAAAGTCAAAACGACGATCAACATCTAATTTACATTGTTTGCGATCATACTCTGTCATGTTGTCCCATTTGTTAATGGCGATCACCATGGCACGACCAGCTTCGAGTGCATAACCGATCAAATGTAGATCTTGTTCAACCACACCTTCACGTGCATCTAAAACCACTACAATGACATGCGCATCTTTAATCGCTTGTAGGGTTTTTACGATTGAGAATTTCTCAATCATCTCATCAACTTTACCTTTACGACGTACACCAGCAGTGTCGATCAAGGTATATTGACGACCATCACGCTCAAACGGAATATAAATCGAGTCACGAGTTGTACCTGGTTGGTCAAAAGCGACAACACGATCTTCACCTAACAAACGGTTAACCAAAGTAGATTTTCCGACATTTGGACGACCAATAATTGCTAAACGTAGACCTGTTGCCTTATCGTGTTCTTCTGGGTTTTCATCTTCAGGGACATCCACCAAGATATCCTCAAGCATTTGTTGAACACCACGGCCATGACTTGCCGCAACTTGTAAGGGTTCACCCATACCAAGTTTATAAAATTCAACTAATGCAGCTTCAGCGTGCACACCATCGACTTTGTTGGCAACCAAGTAAACCTTTTTACCAAGTGTACGCAATTCACGGGCAATCTGCTCATCAGAAGCCAGTAGCCCAGCCCGTGCATCGACAACAAAAACAATAATATCAGCTTCATTAATCGCAGTTTTGGACTGCTCTGCCATATATGAGTCGATACCACCTTCATTTTCACCGATACCCCCAGTATCAACGACAATGAAAGATTTATTTTCATAAGTTGCATCACCATATTTACGATCTCGGGTAAGACCAGCAAAATCAGCAACGAGTGCATCACGGCTCTTGGTAATCTGGTTGAATAACGTTGATTTGCCGACGTTTGGACGACCAATGAGCGCAATTACGGGTTTCATAAAATAACCTTTATTCAAGATCAGCCAGTATGACTGGTCTGAACATCAGAAATGTATAGGAAGAAGAATAGGAAAAACCTAAAATAAAAACACGGGGTATTGATTTTCAATCACCCCGTGTATGGAATTCATACGGATTGCTCTATTTTAACACAAGACTAAAAAAATAGAGAATCCTAATCGTGTCTGTTGATTAACTGTTAACGACTTTGCCAGATACTCATAGCACCTTTGCGTGTCGAAACATAAACCTGATTGTCAATCACTCTCAAAGTACGGACTTCACCACTGGTTTTAGCACGCCCTAAAGTTGTTCCAGTATTTGGATCAATTTGATGTAAATAACCATCTAAATCACCCACAACAAGATTTGAACCGAGCAATACAGGGTTGCTTAAGTTACGATTGAGCAGTTGCTCATTTTTCCAAAGTTGCTGACCTGTAATCAAGTCATAAGCAATAATCTGACCATCAGTTTGCGATACGATGACTTTACCATCAGTCACTTCTGGACGGTTGATACTGCTTGAGTTTTCACTCCACAAAACGCGTTGTGAAGCCAAATCTAGAACAGTGACTTGACCTTGGAAACTTGTCGTAACCACATACTGTCCTGAAACAACAGGCTCACTGTCCACATCAATCAAACGCTGAATATCAGAACGCCCTTCAGATACCGCAACACGACGTTGTAAACGCGGTACACCCGCAAGGCTATCTATTGCAAAAATATAGCCAGTAGAGGTACCGATAAGCACTGTACGTGGATCTAGACTAACTGGAGTGGCTTGGCCTCTTAAGCTAAATGAAGCGCTTGGTAATTTATAAGTCCACGCTTGCTGACCTGTCGCAACATCTAAGGCATAAACTGTACCGTCATTTGCAACCACAATCACACGACCAGACTGAATTAAAGCAGAACTGATAATTGCTCCCGACAATTGCGCAGACCATTTGGTCCCACCTGTCGCTTGATCTAATGCAAAAACATGCCCTTTTTGGTTACCCACAATAACCACACCATCTGCCGCTTCAACACCAGAACTTAAGCCGTCTTTGGTCACTTTAGCATTCCATAGACGCTGTTTACCTTTATAGGCAGCCACTTCGCCTTTTGGATCTAAAGCAAACACAACACCATTGTCTGTATCTAAACGTAGACGTAATGCATCTTCACTGCTGGTCGAAGATACACTGGTCGAAAATACTTGAACCAAGCTCGAGGCTTGTGCAACTTTAGGCAGTGGATTAGGCTTAATCTTCACTTCTTTCGTCTTATTACTTGAACAGCCGATTAAAGCGATTGATAAGATTGCTAAAGCAAAAGGTATTTTAAAATTTCTATCCATTAAGACTCATCCACTTGTGTTGCTAAAATTGGGCGTTCAAGATCAGGATCTTCTACTAATACGCCAACACTTTCGAGTTTAATTTGTAAAATTTGACGTTCTTGTTTACGTTCAACGACCGCATTCCATGCTGCTTGATACGATTTTTTTGCATTTTCGGTGTCATTTTTTGCCACATAAATATCACCTTTCAACTCGTCAGCACTGGCCTGAAAAGCAGGATCATTCACAGCTGACAAGGTTTTCAAAGCTTCATCAAACTTCTTTTGCGCCAATTGTGCATCGGCAAGTTTTATTTTTACAACTTGTAACAAACCAGCATCTTTAATTTTAGAATTTTCAACTTTTTTGAGTTCACGCTCAGCCAATGCATAATCATTTTTATCGTAAGCAACTTTTGCCATGACAATTTGTGCTTGGATCGCTTGAACTGAATCAGGATTATCTTTCACAATTTTATCTGCTGATGCGACTAAAGCTGCAGTAACTTTAGCATCCCCATTAGCTGCTCTCGCCTCATCCATCAATTGCTGAACTTTGGCTGTCTCATTTTGATTTTCAGCCAGAGTTTTCTTTTGCCAATATTCCCAACCGAAAAAGGCAATCAATGCAATGAGGACACCTGTCACCATAGCTGAGCCATATTTCTTAAAAAATGACTTCACACTATCCAGTTGCTCATCATCAGTCATTGCACTCATTTGACTCCCCTTTTCCTTATGATTATCGGCTTATTTTGACGAAAATTTTTCTATGAAGAAAGGCACAATTTCAGTGACCTTAATTTCATATTGTTCTGCTGTCGCAAGTTCTTTGACTAAAACTTGTAGTGCTTCAGCCTCACGCTCTCCAAAGATCAAAGCATAGATAGCACCAGATTGGTCTGCTTTCTTCATTTGACTCTTCATTGAACCCTGTGAACCTGTTTTCAAACGAATTGTACTATTTAGAGCTTCAAGTTGATCACGAATTTGTTCAGCCAATACCAAAGCCTGACCTTGTGTTGCTGGATCTGATACCAAGAATAACTCGCATTCACGCACTGGCGTATTACCTTCAACTTGTTCAAGAAGCAATAATAAACGCTCCATACCCATGGCAAAACCAACTGCGGGCACAGATTGATCCGGCTTACCTTTAAGCTGTCCAACCAAACCATCATAACGACCACCCGCACATACTGTTCCTTGAGAACCTAAATGTGTGGTTGTCCATTCAAAAACAGTTTTGTTGTAATAGTCTAAACCGCGCACTAATTTTTGATTGATGACAAACTCAATACCCGCATTAGTTAAATACTGTTGCAATTGAGCAAAATGATTCAAACTTTCTTCTTTTAAGAAATCATGCAATTTTGGGGCATTTTCAAGAATTTGCTGAGTTCGAATATCTTTTGAATCTAAAATTCGTAATGGATTGGTGGTTAAACGACGTTGTGAATCTTCATCCAAATCAGCGTGATGTGCAGTAAGGAACTCAACCAACGCAGCACGATACTCTGCACGTTCATCAGACTCCCCCAACGTATTCAATTCAAGTTGAACTTTATCCGCAACACCCATGCGTTTCCATAAACGTGCAGTCATAAGAATCAGTTCAGCATCTTGATCAGGTGTGGCCACACCGAAAGTTTCCACACCAAATTGGTGAAACTGACGATAACGACCTTTTTGCGGTTTTTCATAACGGAACATCGGTCCAACATACCACACACGCGGATTTGCACCACGGAGTAAGTTATGTTCCAACATCGCACGTACACAACCCGCTGTGCCTTCTGGACGCAAAGTTAAAGATTCAGGTGGATTACCCTTATCGAAGAAAGTGTACATTTCTTTCTCAACGATATCAGTGGCATCACCAATTGAACGCTTAAATAAGTTGGTATGTTCAACCACTGGCAAACGGATTTGCTGATAACCGTATGCATCCATAAGCGATGCTAAGTGCTGCTCAAGACGTCTCCACGCAGGTGTTTGCGATGGAAGAAAGTCATTAAAACCTTTAATTGCGACAATTGAACTCATGATGAACTACGAATAATCTCTTTAGCTTTAGCTTTTTCAAGCTCTTGAACACGTTGACGAACCATGCTTTCGATTTCATCAACCAACTGATTTGTATCTATTAAGTGACTCTTTTCGCCATTACGATACACGAGTGAGCGCGGGCTTGCACCGACTATACCAATATCAGCTTCTTTTGCTTCACCCGGACCGTTGACTTTACAACCAATGACAGACACATCCATTGGGGTACGAATATCTTCTAACCGTTCCTCTAAAGCCTGCATCACTTTAATCACGTTAAACTCTTGACGTGAACAGCTTGGACAAGCAATAAAGTTAATCCCATTTGACCGAAGGCTCAGAGATTTTAAAATATCAAAACCAATTTTTACTTCTTCTTCAGGCTCAGCTGCCAATGATATACGCATGGTGTCACCAATGCCATCCAACAGCAAACCACCTAAAGCAATCGCAGATTTCACTGAACCGGTACGATAAATCCCAGCTTCAGTTACACCTAAATGTAATGGATTATCAATTTGAGCAGATAATAAGCGATAAGCATCCATTGTTAAAAATACATTTGATGCTTTTACTGAAATTTTAAACTCATGGAAATTTAAACGATCCAATATATCGATATGACGCATTGCAGATTCAAGTAAAGCCTGACCTGTTGGTTCACCATATTTCTTTTGGATATCTTTTTCTAAAGACCCTGCATTGACACCAATACGCATGGAAATATCATGATGACGTGCAGCTGCAACAACTTCACGAATCTTAGCTTCAGAACCAATATTACCCGGATTGATTCGTAAACAATCCGCACCCATATCGGCAACTTTCAAAGCGATCTTATAATCGAAATGAATATCTGCAACCAATGGTACAGTGACACGTTTACGAATTTCACCAAAAGCTTCAGCAGCTTCCATAGTCGGTACAGAAACACGCATGATGTCCGCACCCACATCCGCACAGCGTTGAATCTGCGCAACTGTTGCATCTACATCACAGGTTTCAGTATTGGTCATACTTTGAATACTGATAGGTGCATCACCACCGACATACACCGAACCTACACGTATTTTACGAGTGGGACGGCGCTTGATTGGATTCTCAATCATGATCTTATCTACTCTTGCCCATTAACGTGACAAACGGAATTCTGCTTTTCCGTTCACTGTATATGGAGACAATGAAATCTGTTCATTATTAAGGCTTAATGACACAGCAGTTGCATCATCAAGACGAATTTGGAATGGTGATTGGCCATTGACAGTTAAAGCAGCCGACTGACGACCAGTCGCCAAAACTTTTCCTGTACTATCTACGATATGTACAGAAGTAGGATGACTGAAATTCAACACCATTTGATCACCTGAAGTTGCTGTAGAATTGTTTAAATTCAACACTTCTACTTCTGATTCTTGTGGTTTGCTATCTACATCAGTACTTTTACCCGATGTTATTTTTTGAATTCCAGCAATCACAGCCCAAATCACAGCAATCGCAACAATGGCAATTAAAATTCGCTTTAGCCACTTTTTATTACGATCACTGTTTGAGCCAGGCAGTTTCCCCATAATTTTGATTGGGGAATTGTTCAATGCATGATTTGGTAAAAGCCCTGTATCATTTTGATAAATTTCATCAAAACGCTGAATGACTACTGTTGCATCAACACCTAAAAACTTGGCATATGAACGATAATAACCTTTAATAAAGGTTGCTTCTGGCAAAGACTTATACTCATCTTGTTCCAATGCTTGTAAGGTTTTTACAGGCATTTTTAGTTCGTTTGCAACATCTTTAATGTCTAGGTTCTTGGAGACTCGAATTTGACGCAAGTACTCACCTGGACGTTGAACATTTCCTAAGCCATTAGATGCTACGTTTGAACCTGTAGGTTGCTGTGAATTAGGATTTACTTCCATACGGCCTCAGTACTGTACTGTAATTGCAGATAACGTTGATATTCTTTACTGTCCGGGAATAATGCACGTAGTTGGTTCACCAACACTTGCATTCCCATCTGATCATTATTGGCACGTGCAATACGTAAACCAATCCAAAGTGCTCTAGCACCTTGTTTGTCCTGACCTACTAAACGAACATATTGCTCATAGAGTTGACTTGCTTGTACACTTTTTTGTTGCAAATAGAAAATCTCTGATAACTCTACCAGAGAAATAATCGAATCGCGATTGACTTGTAAAGCTTGTTTGAATGCTTTTTCAGCATTTGCCACATCACCTACTTTTAAATAAACTCGACCTAGATTTTCTAAAGCCTTGTAACGTTGGTCATAACCAAGCGTAGTACCAGCTATACTCAACTGTTCTATCGCATCATTATAGCGCTCAGTAACAAATAAATATGTTCCATAATTATTACGAGCTTGTGCATTTTTTGAGTCACTGGAAATCGCACGCTTAAAATAGCCATCCGCTTTTTCCAGACTAATCTTACTTCCTTCTTGTTGCAGTAAGACACCCATCATCATATTTGCCGCTGAATCACGTGAATCAGTTTCTAAAGCTTGATCTAATGCACGTTTTGCAGCATCTAAATCACCTGTACGGATATATTCAGCAGCAAGCTGAGTACGTACTTTAACGGCTTTTTCAGGATCTTTTTTTATTATTGTGTCTGAATTTGTCGTTTGACAACCCTGTACGACCAATGCAGATAAACCAATTGCCAATATTACAACTGCTTTTTGATACATCGATTTTCTCAAAGTCAGCCCCTGCTTATTTGTTGATATAAATGTATGCCTACAAATCTTTAAGCTTATGAACGGATAATCTCACCACGTTCAGCAACTTTCTTTTTCCACTGCTCTGCACGACGGGTACGATCTGCCACTTGCCCGACCAACTGCCCACACGCCGCATCAATATCATCACCACGTGTCTGACGAATCGTACACACAAAACCTGCATCAGACAAAGTTTTTTGGAAAGAAATAATACGATTTCGACTTGAACGGCCATATGGCGCATGCGGAAACGGATTGAATGGAATTAAATTAATTTTACTTGGTAAGTTTTTCAGTAACTTAATCATTTGTTGTGCATGTTCAGGATGATCATTCACACCCTCCAACATTACATATTCAATGGTGACATGTTTACGAGAACTTTCATTACCATCTTTGGCAATATAGCGCTGACATGCAGCAATTAATTGTGCTAATGGATATTTTTTATTAATCGGCACCAATTCATTACGTAATTCATCATTTGGCGCATGTAAAGAAATCGCCAGAGCCACATCTATATCTTGTGCCAATTGGTCAATTTTGGGTACAACACCTGAGGTTGATAATGTAACTCGACGTTTAGACATTCCGTAAGCGAAATCATCTAACATGATATTCATTGAGCTCAATACAGCGTCATAATTGAGTAATGGCTCACCCATTCCCATCATCACCACATTGGTTACCGAGCGCTCACGTTCAGCAACAGGTACTTCTTCCATATAAGAATAGTTGGCCACCCATAACTGTCCAATGATCTCGTCAGGGGTTAAATCACGCTGAAAACCTTGTTTTCCAGTTGAACAAAATGAGCAATCTAAAGCACAGCCCACTTGTGATGAAATACACAGTGTTTTACGTAAACCTGTTTTATCTTCTGCCGGAATCAATACCGTTTCAACCAAAGAGCCCACACCATCACCAACACGGAATACCCACTTACGGGTTCCATCTTTCGAATAGTTACGATGCACTACTTCCGGCGCTTTGATTTCACAAATTCTTTCTAGTTTTTCACGCAACTTTCCTGAAATATTGGTCATTTCAGCAAAATCAGTGATAAAAAATTGATGCATCCATTTCATTACCTGCCCAGCACGGAATTTTTTCTCGCCGATTTCTTCGAAGAATTTTTCCAATTGCGGACGTGACATGCCAAGTAAATTCACTTTCTGCACATTTGCAGTCTGAATACGATCAGCCTGTGCAGATTTTGATGATGCAGGCTGCTGTTCATCTAGATTTAACGATGAAGCGACAACTTCAGAATTCATGGGGATTACCTAAATCATGCCGTAGTAATAAAACATATTGACCAATATTTAGCCAAATAAAGCAACAAAAATAAAAAAACCAGACAAGTAGTATATCACCTATCTGGTTTCGGGTCTGTTATCAATTCATAAATCGGAGATTTATTCGTATAGAAAAAAAGACCCTAGATACGTCGAATTAACGAGTACGTGGGCAAACTTCAGTTTGAGCGAAGAAGTAATTTACTTCACGGTCAGCAGATGCAACTGAGTCAGAACCATGCGCAGCATTTTCATCGATGCTTACAGCGAAATCTGCACGGATTGTACCAGGAGCAGCTTCTTTAGGGTTTGTAGCACCAAGAATTTCACGGTGAGCAAGAACTGCGTTTTCACCTTCAAGAACAGATACTACAACAGGACCAGAAGTCATGAATGCAACAAGGTCACCAAAGAAACCACGTTCTTTATGCTCAGCATAGAAACCTTCAGCTTCTGCTTTAGAAAGGTGTTTCATTTTAGTCGCAACGATTTTAAGACCAGCTTTTTCGAAACGAGCAAAGATGTCACCAATGTGGTTTTTAGCAACTGCATCTGGTTTTACGATAGATAAAGTACGTTCAATAGCCATGAGTGGCTCCTTTAGTCAAATTGACACGAAAATTTGGGCGCATTATACCGAATAATGAACAATTTTCTGCTTTTAATCTGTAAAAAATTTGGATTTTTCGATGCGCTGTGACGTTTAGCATCATTCAGCAACATCTCAAGCCATTAATTCGCTTCATCAATCCATGCCATTTGAATGGCTTCTAGCAGACCTTCAGTCGATTTGGTTGGATCATCACTAAATTCTGGCAATGCACAAATCCATGCATGCATATCGGTAAAACGCACCCATTGTGGATCCACATCTGGATGCGCTTCACTGAGTTCAATTGCGATATCAATTGTATCTGTCCAACGTAAGCCCATATCAGGTCTTCCTTTGCTCAATTTAATTCTGCTACTGTATCAAATCTCAATTCATTCAGAAATAAATCATTCTAGACATTTACAAGATTCACCACGGATTCAAGCGTTTAATTTACAAGACGGATTGAATTGAGTCAGTTATTCAAAGTTAAAACCTTGATGATCAAAATCATCAGATTCTTTAAAAATAAAATTACAGACCAGCAGTAAGTAAACCATCATAACATCACTCCTAAATATGGTGCGCTTAACACAATCAAACTCGCGACACTTGCACCAATCAGTGCGCCAACAATGACATCGCTTGGATAATGCAGACCTAAAACCATCCGCGATAACGCCACAAGAATGGTAAAAGGCATCATAATGAACAACATCACTGGCTGAATATAACCAAACACAATTGTGACCATGACCGCATGTAACGTATGACCTGACGGAAAGCTAAAATGATCCAATGGTCGTTCACCCAGAATAATGACTTGATGAACTTGATAAGGTCGTGGTCGCACTGTTTTATGCTTTAAGAACTTATAAATTCCTGTTCCTAAAAGTCCCATAACAACGACATAAAGAAGTTGCAGACCATAGATCCAGCTTTTTTGTAGCCAAATCAGAACCAACATTGCGCACCAGAAAGGACCATCTCCCAAACGGCTCACAGTTTTAAAGAACGTCGCAATACTTTGGGTATGCGATAAATTATTGAGATATAAACAACCTCTAAGGTCGAGATCGAGCATTTTTATTTTGGTATTTTTAAAATTCATTTTCCACTCTCCTCTCATTATTTGAGATGAACTAGGTCAGTCGTTTTGCATACTGCGTTACCTGGTATAGTGCTTCTTCGAATTGTTGTACGGGATGTTGCCATCCGATGCTTTGCACATCATGCATCGCTTGTTGCCCGAAACGTTTGAGTGTGCTGTTATCTGGAATATCTAATACATGTTGAGTGAATTGCTTGATGTCTCCAATTGGACATAACCAGCCATTCTGTGCATGTCTGCCATGAAGTTGAGCACAGGCATAGTCATAAGCAATAATCGGTAAACCACTCGCCATCGCTTCGATAACGACATTCCCAAAGGTTTCTACTTGACTTGCAAAAACAAAAACATTTGCACTCGCATAGGCTTCAGCAAGTTGTGTGCCAGTTAGACTGCCCATAAAAATCACATGTTCAGCACCGGGCATTTTTTCTAAACGACCACGATCTGGACCATGCCCTACCAGCACCAACTTTACTTTTCGTTGTGCTTGTTGTCGCAGTTCAGAATAGGCATCAATCACCACATTGACTTCTTTTTCAGAAGACAAACGCCCAACATAGATCAAGACTGTGGTGTCTTCATCTGCACCCCACTGTTGTCTCAACTGTTCGGAGTAGCGTTGTGATGAAAACCGTTCAGTATCAATTCCTCGCCCGACCACAACCAATGGACAGGTCACACCAAACTCACGTAATGCTTGTTCTGTATCACGGCTTGGCACACAGGTCAGTTGCGTTGCGTTATGGAACCATCTCAAATAACTTTGAATTGGTTTGACCAAGAATGCTAAATCAAAGAAACGGCTAAATTCTTGGAATTGTGAATGAAAACCACTTGATACCGGAATTCGTCGTGTCTTTGCCGCATGCAGCGCAGTAAAGCCTAAAGGCCCTTCAGTCACGATATGCACCACATCAGGTGAAAATGCTGAAATCGCTTGAGAGACTTTTAGAAATTGGGGCCAGCCAAACTTCATGTCTGGATATTTCGGAATTGATTGCCCAGTCACCAAACACTCTTTATTTGGGCTAAAGTCTTGACATTGGGTCTTTTGTGCAGGGCGAATTAGTAATATTTTATGGCCTTGGTTTTGTAAGCCTTTACACAGTTGCATTAAAGACAAAGCAACACCATTGATTTCTGGTGGCCATGTTTCAGTCACGATTGCAATTTTTAGTCGAGGTCGGGATAAGTCACGAATAAGCTGGTCTTTATTCGTATCGATTTTTTTCTTGTTTGGATTAAAATAAAATTTAAAGTTATCGGGAAAATCTTGTTGTTTAAATTGCAAGGTGTTCGCGTACGGTTTATTCATACGATACCTAATCTCTTCATTTTTGAATAGATTAGGCTAAGTTTTTGACATTTTAATGATTATTTCGTGACGTTTCTTTTACAATATGACATGTACTCAGCTTACTCCTTAGAATATTACACACTTAAAAAGTAAAACTCATGAAAATTTATGTATATACAGCAATGCTTTCCAGCATTTTATTGACTACAAATTGCTTTGCAAAAGAAGACTGTTCGATCAGCACTTTACAACTTAAGCAAGAGTCTTCCATAACACAACACTTCTTTACAGGGACGTGCCATTATAGAAATCAAGAATTTTCCTTAGCCGCCACCCAATGGGCGAAAACAATTCAAATTAGACCCGTAAATGCAAAATTTAATCAGCTCCAAATTGACAGCATGAATAATCTAGGCTTTTTATTATTTTATGGATTTGGTGTAACCCAAAATCGTCAAAGAGCACTAACACTTTGGCATACAGCATCGGACTTAGGACAAACTGAATCTACTTTCCATCTATGCCATGCCTACGCTGAACCAGAAGATCGAGTTTATAATTATCAAAAAGCGCAACAATATTGCCCACAGGCCTTAAAGCACTATGCAACTAAAAAAGGAGGAGAATCAGAAAAACAAATGATTGTGAAATATATCCAACAACTCAACAACGCGACAAAATTGAATTAAAAACTTAGTTCAAATATTTATTCAAATCCAATAACAAATATGGATTTCACTTAGCCTCGCTTTAAAACTTAGCCTTGTAAAATCCATCATTGTGCTTGTAATAACAAAATCAGTTTTGTATAGCAATACGATTTAACAAACCATTCTGAACTTGATAAAGCTGTCCATTACCAAAATCAATTTGTTGTTTTTCACCATGTAAACTTGGGAAACCAACAATTTTTTCCAGTTGCGGAGAACGTTGAAATTGTTGTGTTTTCGGATTGTACATCCAGTAAATATAGCGTTTATCATCAACTGTACGACCTTGTGACAAGTCCGACACAATGACATCATAATAACCATCAAAATTAATATCCATATAGCCAATACTGTTTGGATAACCGCTAAAACCTGACAAGCTCTGTACCACTGTATTGTTGGTTTTATTTAATACATCAACACGTTTTAAGGTTTTTCCATAAGGACTATTAGCATCATCCTGACCATAAAATTTAAAGATAAAAACAGGTTTATTGCTGACTTTAAAAGCAGGCTCAAACTGTATCGACTGCCAAGCAGTATTTGGTTTCTTTAACAATGCTGCTTTAAACACGCCTGTATTTGCATTCAATAAACCAGTTAATTGATCACTACCATTTGCAGAAGAATCTGAATCAGCAGTGATCGACTTTAAGTCCAACTGATCAGCTTTTTGTGTCCCTTTAAAATCTGTTGTTGTACCATCCATTAAATCCGTCAGCACACCGTGCGGATGAGCAACCCCCGCATAAATGTTCATAAAGTATCGACCTTCACTCGACTTGAGCATACGTTGCATCGATACGCGTACGCCACTCAACGGTTTTAGCGCAGTGTTGGTCGAAGTGGACTGCGTTTCAGCAAAACTAAAGCATGAAATAGACAAAGTCGTCATTGCGATGAGAAGTTTAGATTTCATGCTTGAATACCACGTTTAACCATAATCAATAATGTGTAATTTATCACAAAAAATTTGGGAGAATTAGCACTATTTTATTAGTTTTTTTATTTTTCTAACCCTCTTATTCATTCGATAATCACTCCAAATTTTATAATTAAGCCAGCATAAAATGCTAAAACTTGCCAAAGATAATATAATACCCATGTACTTATCTACAACTTTTTCTTTATTATATACTCTCGGCTTCATTTTATAAAAACCTTCAACATTCTCTATTTCTTTCTTTGTATTTTTGTTTATTACTATTACCTTAGAGTCCTTCATATCCAAATCTAACAATTCATTTTTATCATTATAAAAATTATAAATATATCCTCCTCTCACTCCATCACAATACATAGCTATACCAACTCCCATATATACTAAAAGAAATATGTTCGAGATTATTGCGATTAAAATTTTTTTCTTACCTCTTTTCCCTTCAGAATTATTCGGTAAGTTATTTTTTTTATCTACTTTATAAAAATTATGAATTCTAGTTTTAATTTCAATTTCATCAAAAATTTTATCTTTTAAATCATCACCATCTTTAATCGAAATTAGTGCATCAAAATAAAACCCCTCTTCTTTTTTCCAAAGTCCTAAATCCAATAACAATTTATTACTTTCAAAAGTATACCCCACCTCCATATCTTCTGTTTTTGCACGAATATTAAAAGCATGCCATAGTCCATTATCAGGTAAAGATAATATTATTGGTTTTTCAAAATCCGTTTTATTAATATCATTATTGCCTGAGTTTATTAAAAAACCAGTTACTAAGATGAGATCGTTCGAAACATCATCATTTTTATAAAAAACAATTAGTTCTGATGATGCTTTACTTAAATTAGCCAACAGAGTAGAGCTTTCTGTAATTAATTGAATTTTTGTTCTAAAAATAGCTTTCCAAGCCAAAAAGATACTTATAACACCAAATATTATTGTTAAGGCTAAACTTATTAAATCCATAAAAAACCCTCGCTTACGCAAGGGTTTTATAACATAGAATCAGTTAACTAAGAAATTAGTTTTTCTCTTTATCTACGATTTTGTTAGCTTGAATCCAAGGCATCATCGCGCGTAATTTACCTCCAGTCACTTCAATACCATGAGCTGCGTTTTGACGGCGACGAGCTGTCATAGATGGATAGTTCAATGCACCTTCTTGGATGAACATCTTCGCATATTCACCTGATTGGATACGTTTAAGTGCATTACGCATCGCTTCACGTGATTGCTCGTTAATCACTTCAACGCCAGTCACATATTCACCATATTCAGCATTGTTAGATACTGAATAGTTCATGTCTGCAATACCGCCTTCAAACATTAAATCAACGATTAATTTAAGTTCGTGCAAGCACTCGAAATAAGCCATTTCAGGTGCATAACCCGCTTCAACAAGTGTTTCATAACCCATTTTAACCAATTCAACAGCACCACCACAAAGTACTGCTTGCTCACCAAATAAGTCAGTTTCAGTTTCTTCACGGAATGAAGTTTCGATAATACCTGTACGACCACCACCTACACCTGAAGCGTAAGAAAGTGCAACGTTACGTGCATTACCAGAAGCATCTTGATGAATCGCGATTAAATCAGGTACACCTGAACCACGTTGGAATTCTGAACGTACAGTATGACCTGGTGCTTTAGGTGCAACCATGATCACGTCTAAATCTTTACGTGGCACAACTTGGTTATAAAGAACAGCGAAACCATGTGCAAATGCTAAAGTCGCACCTTCTTTGATGTTTGGTTCAATCACGTCACGATAAAGCTGTGATTGAAACTCATCTGGTGTCAAGATCATCACTAAATCAGCTTGAGCAACAGCAGCTGGAACTTCAGCAACTTTAAGGCCTGCATTTTCAGCTTTTTTCCAAGAAGTAGAACCAGCACGTAAACCAACAGTAACGTCTACACCTGAGTCTTGAAGGTTTTGCGCGTGAGCATGACCTTGTGAACCATAACCAATGATCGCTACTTTTTTACCTTGGATGATAGATAAGTCGCAGTCTTTATCATAAAAAATTTGCATTGCTGTCTCCGCTAAAATGCTGTGTTTCCTCTTCCTATCCTGAAGATTATTGTTTTGAATCTTCTAGTCTAAGTCCCTCTCCTATTGCGAGGAGAGGTTATACATGAGGGAATAAAAAATCAAATAATTAATTACTGGTTGGGGTGCAACTAAAGTGAAAGAACTTTTTCACCACGAGCAATACCTGATACACCAGAACGAACAACTTCTAAAATTGTGTTTTCTGCAAGTGCATCAATAAAGCCATCAATTTTTTCAGTTGTACCCGCAATCTGAATGGTATAAGTCGTTGGTGTAACATCAACCACTTGAGCACGAAAGATATCCGCTGTGCGTTTAATTTCAGCACGTGCAGAACCCAAGGCTTTAACTTTAATCAGCATCAGCTCACGCTCAATGTGCGCGCCCTCTGATAAATCAACCACTTTAACCACTTCAACCAATTTATTCAGCTGTTTGGTGATTTGCTCAATTTTATGGTCATCACCATAAGTAGTTAATGTCAAACGTGACATGGTTGGATCTTCAGTTGGTGCGACATTTAAAGTTTCAATGTTATAACCACGTTGAGAGAACAACCCAACTAAACGAGAAAGCGCACCAGCTTCGTTTTCAACGAGTACAGAAATAATATGTCTCATTCAGTACGCTCCCCTTTAGACAACCACATATCTTGCATAGATTGACCTGCGATAAGCATTGGATATACATGCTCGGTACGATCAACCATCACGTTAATGAATACACATTTATCGTTAATCGCCATTGCTTCTCTAAGCTTAGATTCAAGCTCATCCGCATGGTCAATCTGGATACCTACATGACCGTAGGCTTCCATCAATTTTGGAAAATCTGGTAATGACTCAACATAAGAACTTGAATGACGTCCTTCATAGTTCATATCTTGCCATTGTTTCACCATACCCAAAGCACGGTTATTCAAGCAGAGAATTTTCACATTTAAGCCATATTGCTTACATGTAGAAAGTTCTTGGATACACATCTGAATCGATGCTTCACCAGTGATACACACCACTTGTTGATCTGGAAATGCAAGTTTCGCAGCCATGGCATAAGGTAAACCCACACCCATTGTGCCTAGACCACCTGAGTTGATCCATTGACGTGGACGTTTGTATTTGTAATACATCGCACCAAACATTTGATGCTGACCAACATCAGAAGTAATGATCGCTTCACCATTGGTTACTTTGTCTAATACTTCAACCACTTGTTGTGGTTTCATCACGCCATTTTCACCTGGCGCATAACGCAAACCATGTACTTTGCGCCATTCATTGATTTGTGACCACCATGCCGAGATTTCTTCAGGGTTTGGTTTAGAAACATTCATTTGTTTCAATTGAACCAACATCTCTTGAAGTACTGGCTCTACCGCACCCACGATTGGGATATGCGCCATAATGGTTTTTGAAATCGTCGCTGGGTCGATATCAATATGAATCACTTTTGCGTTGGTACAAAACTTCGCTGGATTATTGGTTACACGGTCATCAAAACGCGCACCGATCGCCAAGATAACATCAGCATTATGCATACTCATATTGGCTTCATATGTACCATGCATACCCAACATACCCAAGAATTGCTCATCATCGCCAGGGAATGCACCCAAACCCATCAGCGTATTGGTCACTGGGTAATTCAACAAATGCGCCAATTCAGTCAGTAATGCAGAAGCATTGCCCTGAACAACACCACCACCCGTATAAATCACAGGGCGTTTGGCATTAATAAGCTCATCAATAGCTTTACGAATTTGACCAGAATGACCTCGGTGAGGTGGCTGATAAGAGCGCATCTTCACTTTTTCAGGATATTCATAAGCAAATTTGTCGACAGGATTAGTAACATCCTTCGGAATATCAACCACAACAGGACCCGGACGACCTGAAGCAGCAATATAAAATGCTTTTTTAATAACGGCAGGAATTTCACTTGCATGACGCACTTGGAAACTATGTTTTACAATCGGACGAGAAATACCGACCATATCTGTTTCTTGGAATGCATCTTCACCAATAAGATGGCTGGCAACCTGTCCAGACAAAATCACCATTGGGATTGAGTCCATATAAGCTGTAGCGATTGGTGTTACAGTGTTGGTTGCGCCAGGTCCAGAAGTGACCAGTACTACACCTGTTTTACCAGTCACACGTGAGTAAGCATCTGCCATATGACCAGCAGCTTGCTCATGACGTACGAGGTAATGATTGATTTTATCTTGTTTAAATAGCGCATCATAAATATGTAATACTGCGCCGCCTGGATATCCAAAAACATGTTCAACGCCTTCGTCCGCCAATGCACGAACGAGCATTTCACCACCAGATAAAAGTTCCAACGTATTCACCCTAATCTTTATTCCACAGCGCTATGGGAGACACAGACTGTGTTTCATTCATTGATTGTGCGCTCTGTTATAGCACACATATTTACTAGTTTTTGCAGCAATAAAAAAATAAATCGTCACGCAGCTGTTTGAGCTGTATGAATCACTGAAATATGTTGGGATAAACATGCTTCGGTAGAGTCATTTTCTCGGCTTAGAGAAAATGTTATTGCTTGCTTTGATATTTTTACTCGAAGGGTGATCGAAAAAAACATCTGAAACTAAAGCAAGCATTTTTGTAGTTTTAGCGAACAAAGTCAAGGTTTCTATCAGGCTTTTTATTGTTTATTTACCAAGCGTTTATTTTTAAAACTATTCCTTTTTTTTGGTTGTCTTATAAATAAAATTTTCAAAGACTTATAAACCAATAAAATTGCAAAAGAATTATTTAAAATTTTATTTTTCTGTATAAAATAAATACGATTTCTAAAATACCCAGATCAAGCGAAAACAATCCGATGTATATTAGATAGCAGAATGATTTTTCGTTTTTATCTGAATAAAAAATGACTCAAAGGTTTTATAAAATGAAACAACGTCAACGCTTTGCACACACAGCTTTTGTATCGACAATTTTTGTCTTATTCTCTGTGATTGGGGTCAGCGCCAGTCATGCAAAACAGTATTATAAATGGGTAGACAGCAAAGGCTCTACCCATTACACCACCACACCGCCGCCGAAGAATGCGCGTAGTCAAAGCAAGGTGAATACTTATGGCTATCACGGAGATTCGACACCCACCAACCCAACGCCAACAACTCAGCCGCATACACCCCAAAATCAGCCACAAAATGGGCAACCACAAGGTACACAACCTGTAACTCCTGCACCAGTGGTTAACCCACCGAATATACAACAGCCCAATGTCGCACCACAAAATGGGCAAAATACACCTATTAGTGTTGCCCCAGTCAATAATTAAATTAAAAGTAAAATCACAAGTTTTTCAGATTTAAAAGCGCGCAAAATTCACTTTTTGATGGATTTTGCGCTATGCTGTGTGCACAGTTTTTTAACCATTATTCTCAAATACATTTATGACTACTCATATTGACCCTGAATATCAAGCAAATGCGATTGAGCCTCAAGTCCAAAAAGACTGGGAAGATCGCAAATCGTTTAAAGTTGCCGACACTGTAGAAGGTCCACGTCGTTATATCCTCTCGATGTTCCCTTACCCAAGCGGCAAACTGCATATGGGTCATGTGCGTAATTATACTATTGGTGATGTGATCAGCCGTTTTCACCGTCTCAAAGGTGAAACTGTGCTACAACCGATGGGTTGGGATGCTTTCGGCTTACCTGCTGAAAATGCAGCGATTGCCCATCAAGTTGCGCCAGCAAAGTGGACCTTTGAAAACATTGCATATATGCGCGATCAATTGAAGAAACTTGGTCTATCTGTCGACTGGGATCGCGAATTTGCCACCTGTACACCAGAGTATTACCACTGGGAACAATGGTTATTTGTACAGCTCTATAAAAAAGGCTTGATTTATCGCAAGCTGTCTACAGTAAACTGGGATCCTGTAGACCAAACTGTTCTTGCAAATGAACAAGTTGAAAATGGACGTGGTTGGCGTTCAGGTGCATTGGTAGAAAAACGTGATATTCCAATGTATTACTTCCGTATTACCGATTATGCACAAGAATTATTAGACGATTTAGATACATTAAAAGACGGTTGGCCACAACAAGTTTTAACCATGCAACGCAATTGGATTGGTCGTTCAACGGGTATGGACATAACCTTCCCGTCGGCAAATCCTGAAGTTTATGCAGATGGTTTAACGGTTTATACCACACGTGCCGATACCTTGATGGGGGTAACATATGTTGCGGTTGCAGCTGAACACCCTCTAGCGCTCAAAGCTGCTGCGATTCAATCTGAGGCAGGCAAGCCAGAACTTGCTGCCTTTATTGAAGAATGCCGTATGGGTTCTGTTGCAGAAGCGGATCTTGCGACTGCTGAGAAAAAAGGCATGGCAACAGGTTTATCAGTTAAACACCCTGTTACAGGTCAAGATATCCCTGTTTGGATCGCAAACTATGTATTGATGTCATATGGTTCAGGCGCGGTAATGGCCGTTCCTGCACATGATGAACGTGATTTTGAGTTTGCCAATAAATTCAACTTACCAATCAAACAAGTCATTGATGCTAAAGGCTCAGATGATGCCGAATATTCTGCGTCAGAATGGCAAGAATGGTACGGCTCTAAAGAAGGGAAATTGGTCAATTCAGCTGAATTTGACGGTTTAGACTTCCAAGCTGCTTTTGATGCATTCCTAAGCAAATTAGAACCACAAGGTCTTGCCAGCGCTAAAGTTCAATTCCGTTTACGTGACTGGGGTGTTTCTCGTCAACGTTACTGGGGTTGTCCAATTCCGATGATCAACTGTGACAAGTGTGGTCAAGTCACTGTTCCAGAAGATCAACTGCCAGTTGTTCTTCCAACAGATGTGGTTCCAGATGGTTCAGGTAATCCTTTAAATAAAATGCCTGAATTTTATCAAACAAAATGCCCAAGCTGTGGTGGTGATGCACGTCGTGAAACCGATACTTTGGATACCTTTGTAGAATCATCTTGGTATTATGCACGTTATGCTTCTCCTGATTTCACGGGTGGTTTAGTTAAACCTGAAGCTGCAAAATCTTGGTTGCCTGTAAACCAATATATTGGTGGTGTAGAGCATGCCATCCTACATTTACTTTATGCTCGTTTCTTCCATAAACTTATGCGTGATGAGGGTGTGGTACAAGGCAATGAACCATTTACCAACTTACTGACTCAAGGTATGGTTTTAGCGGATACCTTCTATCGTGAAGCGGAAAGTGGCAAAAAAACTTGGTTTAATCCTGCGGATATTGAGTTAGAAAAAGACGAGAAAGGTCGTGTACTTTCTGCTAAATATTCAGGTGATGGTCAAGACGTTGTGGTTGGTGGCCAAGAGAAAATGTCGAAATCGAAAAATAACGGTATCGACCCACAAGCGATTATTGACCAATACGGCGCAGATACTGCACGTGTATTTATGATGTTTGCTGCACCACCAGATCAATCTTTAGAATGGTCTGATGCGGGTGTCGAAGGTGCAAACCGTTTCTTAAAACGTGTATGGCGTTTAGTTGCAGGCTTCCTTGAAAAAGGCAACCATGCAACAGCAATTGATGCTTCGAAACTTTCCACTGAAGCACAAGACCTGCGTCGTAAAACTCATGAAACGATTCAAAAAGTGGGTGATGACATCGAACGTCGTCATGCGTTCAATACTGCGATTGCAGCTTTGATGGAACTACTCAATGCCAGCAATAAGTTTGAAGCAAAAGATGACAACGATGTTGCTGTAGCACGTGAAGCGATTACCACTTTATTAACTTTACTTGCACCATTTGCACCACACTTAAGTCAGACCTTATTGACTGAGTTCGATATCGATTTAACTTCTGTACTGTTCCCTATGGTTGATGAGTCTGCATTAACACGTAATACACAAACGATTGTAGTTCAAGTCAATGGTAAGCTTCGTGGCAAGTTAGAAGTCTCTGTCGATGCATCGAAAGATGAATTATTGGCATTGGCTAAAGCATTACCTGAGGTTCAACAATTCTTAACGGGTCCAACCAAGAAAGAAATTGTGGTTCCAAATAAACTTGTGAATTTGGTGGTTTAATTTCCTGCTTAAATCCCCTCTCCTTCTAGGAGTGGGTTAGGGAGAGGTCATTCCCCTCATCCTAACCTTCTCCCTAAGGGAGAAGGTACTTTAGTAGAATAAACAAAACCCAAACAAAGCCCGTTGTCATTCAACGGGCTTTGATTCTAAAATGGCGTGAATTTATAAAGATTAAATATTCCATATCCAATGGAATTTCATGAGGACAAAGCATGCATTTAGTTCAACGTGTTGCTGCAGTTGTATTAACTTTGGGTCTAAGTGCGGGCTTAGTAGGTTGTGGCTTTCATTTAAAGGGCACCAATGCTCAAGCAACACCTTTGGTTTACACCAAATTACAACTAGTATTGCCTGCAAATACTGAAGATCTTGAGAAGAAACTCAGTGTTTATTTAACTGCAACAGGTGTCCAACTGAGTAATTCAAGTGACGCTTATATATTACGAGTATTAGACTACAAGCCTGTTCGTCATGAGTTAAATGGTAAATTGGTGGAAACACTACTCCGTCTAAGTGTTACTTTCCAGATTGAAGATAAACAAGGGAATCCGATTACTGAACCTCGGACCTTAAATGCATCTCGTAGTTATCAATATGATGTTGCAACGGTCAACACAGATGATCAACAATATAAATATCTCAGCCAAATTTTGATTGATGACATTGCACAACAAATGTCGCGTCAAATTGCAGCCAATCGCTTACCTAAAGCACGTACTCTTTCGACCCAACCTGTAGCGCAATAACTCTATGAAACTTGACTATTTACAAGCCCTTAAACGTGTTGATGAAGCGCGAGGTGTCTGGGTTTTACATGGTCAAGAACCACTTTTAGAACAAAACCTACTGGATGCTTTAAGAAAAAGCTGGGCAAAACATGAAGTAGAAAGACAACGCTATGATCTCAATAGCGTTTCCGACTGGAAAAATGTCTTTAATGCTTTGAATAGCTTATCTTTATTTTCTCAAAATCTTGCACTTGAAGTCCATGGCAATATCAAACCTGATGCCAATGGACTCAAACAACTTAAACACTATATTCAGCATAATGAACACAACCTACTTGTGATCATTATGCCTAAACAAGACTCGAGCAACCTAAAGTCAAGCTTCTTTCAAACAGTTGAGGCCAATGGTGTTGTGGTTGCTTTAACCGCTAATTACCCACAAGACCGCCAACGAATATTGTCAATCGAAGCAGATCAACTTGGTGTCCAGTTAAATCAAGATGCCTGGATTTGGCTTGAACAGCACCATGAACACAATCTATTGGCTGCAAAAAATAGTCTGATGCGTGTTGCAGATACCTTCCCTGATCAAAAGCAGATTGAAATTGAACATTTACAAGAATGTCTACAGGATCAATCACGCTATAGTACATTTGATTTAAGTGATGCGTTGATTGCTGGAAACTTGGCGCTGTCAATTAAAATTTTCCAATATCTTGTGGAGTCAGGCGAACCCAACAGTTTAATTTTATGGACAATTAGTAAAGAAATGCGTCTTTTGATGCAGTTGTATGAACAACCACAAAATGCCTTACAGCTCGGTATTTGGAAAACCAAGATTTCTTTGTATCAACAAGCACTTAGACGCTTAAATCCACATTCATTTTTAACTTGGCCACAACTGTTATTGCGTGTAGATGCTGCAATCAAAGGACTCAGCAAAGAAAGCCCAGAACATATCATTCAACAATGTATTGCTGAATTATGTGGAAAAACTTTATTTATCAATGCTTAGATAGATATCAAACAGAATAATTCTCATTTCGATTTATTTTAAAAAATTCACGCTTTATCCTTATTTCCTCATTATAATTTGATCAATTTTTCTCTCAGCCCAAATTATCGCTATGCCAAAAATAAAACCAGCCAAAGCCATTCTTATAGCGGTCTGTCTTGCCATCATTGCAGCGATCGCATGGTACGTGTTAAAGCCTAAAAATACACAACCTCAGTATATAACCTCAGAAGTTACACGTGGTGATATTGAAGATGCGGTTCTTGCAACAGGTGATTTAGAAGCAACCAAGATGGTGAGCGTTGGTGCCCAGGTTTCAGGTCAAGTCAAAAAAATGTACGTCAAGCTGGGTGATCAAGTTAAACAAGGTCAATTAATTGCACAAATTGATTCAGTGCGTCAAAGCAATGACTTAAAAACGGCTGAAGCAAATATTAAAAATCAACAGGCCCAACTGACAACCAAACAAGCGACTTTAGCCAAAGCTGAGGCAGAATATAACCGCCAAAAAAATATGTATGCACAAGATGCAACGTCTAAAGCAGATTATGACAGTGCCTTAGCGGCATTTAAAACAGCACAAGCTGATATTGCTTCGATGGATGCACAAATTGAACAATCCAAACTTACACTTGCAACATCACAAGAAAACTTAGGTTATACCCGTATTGTTGCACCTATGGATGGCACAGTGGTAGCCATTGTGACCGAGGAAGGTCAAACGGTAAACGCCAACCAAAGTGCACCGACGATTGTGAAACTTGCAAAATTGGACACCATGACCATCAAAGCACAAGTGTCTGAAGCAGATGTCATGAAAGTTCAAGAAGGTCAAAAAGTTTATTTCACCACACTGGGGGATAGTGAGAAAAAACGCTATGCAACACTGCGTCAAGTAGAGCCAGCACCAGAATCAATTAACACTGAAACATCAAGCAATTCATCTTCATCATCAACAAGTACAGCAATTTATTATAATGCCCTATTCGATGTGCCAAACGATGACGGTAAACTCCGAATTGATATGACCGCACAGGTGTATATCATTCTTGCTGAAGCCAAAAATGCACTGACTGTTCCTGCTGCGGCATTACAGTCTTCAAACCGTCCACAACGTGCCAATAAATCCGCAAAAGGTGCATCTGGTGCAAATTCAACTCGTTCAGCATCTGCGCCTCAAGGTCAAGCAAATAAAAATGGACAAAATACAGCTGATCGCCCAGAACGCCTTGAACTCACAGCAGATGAAAAGACTTTGATTGAAGAAGGTAAAGCTTCGGTTTCGATTGTTCGCGTTTTACAGGCGGATGGTAGTGCTCAACGTAAACAAGTTTTAATTGGTTTAAATAACCGTGTAACCGCCCAAGTACTACGTGGTCTCAATGAAGGTGATCAAGTTGTACTAGCAGATGGTTCAGATACATCTAATGACTCTGCAAAACGAAGCAATAAAAACAGTGGCCCAATGAGACTCTAAGCATGGATCAGAACAATCATCAGATCAAACCTCTACTTGAGGTCAGTAATCTGATTCGTGAGTTCCCTGCGGGTGAATCCACTATTCAGATTTTAAAGAGTATTAACCTTAAAATTTACCCTGGTGAACTGGTTGCTATTGTTGGGCAATCTGGTTCGGGTAAATCGACATTGATGAATATCTTGGGCTGTCTGGATCAACCCACATCAGGTAGTTATCAAGTCAATGGTCGTGAAACAGGTCAACTTGAACCTGACGAACTCGCGCAATTACGCCGTGAATATTTTGGCTTTATTTTCCAGCGCTATCACTTATTGGGTGATTTAAATGCCGCAGGAAACGTTGAAGTTCCAGCAATTTATGCTGGTATGGATCCGAGTGTTCGTCAAAAGCGTTCACATGAAATCTTGACTGACTTAGGACTCGGTGAAAAAACTGAAAACCGTCCAAATCAGCTTTCGGGTGGACAACAACAGCGAGTTTCGATTGCCCGTGCTTTGATGAATGGTGGTGATGTCATCCTTGCGGATGAGCCAACTGGTGCACTAGATAAGCACAGTGGTGTCGAGGTTATGCGTATTTTACGTGAACTCAATGCCAAAGGGCATACCATTATCCTAGTTACACATGATATGAATGTGGCAAAAAATGCGACACGTATCATTGAAATCAGTGATGGTAACATCATCGCGGATAAGCCAAATGTTCCCGAACATGATGATGAGATTGATGTTGTTGTCGACCAAGAACCTAAGTCAAATCGTAAAAAATCATCCAAATGGCGCTCTGCATTAGATCGTTTTGCAGAAGCCTTTCGTATGGCATTGCTGGCAATGAATGCCCACCGTATGCGTACCTTTTTAACCATGCTGGGTATTATTATCGGGATTGCATCTGTGGTCTCGGTGGTGGCTTTGGGCAATGGCTCACAAAAGCAGATTCTTGATAACATCAGCAGTTTAGGCACCAATACCATTACCGTCTTTCAGGGACGTGGCTTTGGTGATAACTCGAAAACAGCACAGTTTAAAACCTTGGTTCCAGCAGATGCTGAAGCACTCTCAGAGCAACCTTATGTCGAAGCAGTCAGTCCAACAGTCAATAGTAGCGTAACAGCGCGTTTTAAAGACACCGAAGCTTCTGCAACCGTCAATGGTGTCAGTGCTGATTTCTTCTATGTACGTGGTATGACCTTTAAATCTGGGCAAGCTTTTGATAAAAACAGTATCACTGGGCGAGCGCAGGATGTGGTGATTGATGCCAATACTGAAAAGACTTTCTTTGCAGATGGCACTAACCCTGTAGGTCAAGTGCTGTTATTGGGGAGTGTTCCAAGCCGAATCATTGGTGTGATTGATGCACAGCAAGGTTTTATGGGCAACTCAGACAGTCTCAATGTTTATCTGCCTTATTCAACCGTCATGAGCCGAATGTTAGGCCAATCCAATGTCCGTAGCATCATCGTGCGTATTAAAGATGAATATCCAACTGCAGTTGCTGAAAATGCCATTTTAAGCTTGTTGGAACAACGCCATGGCGCACAAGATGTCTTTACTCAAAACTCTGACAGTATTCGTCAAACCATTGAACAGACCACTCAAACCATGACTTTACTGGTTTCAGCCATTGCGGTGATTTCCTTGGTTGTCGGTGGTATTGGGGTAATGAACATCATGTTGGTGTCGGTGACCGAGCGTACCCAAGAAATCGGTGTGCGTATGGCTGTAGGTGCTCGGCAAAGTGACATTCTGCAACAGTTCCTGATCGAAGCTGTTTTGGTGTGTATTTTGGGCGGTATCTTAGGGGTCCTACTCTCTTTAGGCATTGGACAGTTGATTGGTCATATTGCCAAAGGCAGTTTCCAAATGGCGTATTCAAGCACCTCAATCATTGCGGCATTTGTATGTTCAACCTTGATTGGTGTGGTATTTGGATTTATCCCAGCTCGCAATGCAGCGCAGCTCAATCCTGTTGATGCACTTTCGCGTGAATAACCGAAGAATAAGGAAATTATTAATGCAAATGAATTTAAGCAAACTTGCAAGTGCCTTGATTCTTGGGAGTTCATTGGTCGGTTGTGCCGCTGTGGTTAAAACCCCATACGAGGCCCCTGCTGTGCAAATTCCAAATGGTTTTGTTTATGACAATGCAAAATCTAAACACGTTCAGGCAGATTTATATGCAGATCAGTGGTGGACCTTATTTGGTGATGCTCAGTTAAATCAACTGGTCAATCAAGTGATTCAACGTAATGCTGATTTGGCTGTCGCAGGGATTAACCTACAAACAGCCCGTTTAAGAGCTGGCTTAGCGCGTGACCAACAAGGTCCTCGTGTTAATTCTGGAGTATCTACAGGCCATAGCTTTGACCTTCATTCAGGTGATGATGCTGCCAAAGGCCTATCACTCAGTGCGGGTGTCAGTTATGAAGTGGATTTGTTTGGAAAATTAGCACGTCAAACTGAAGCATCGAAGTGGGAATCTTTAGCCACTGAACAAGACTTACAAGCGACTGGGCAGACCTTAATTGCCACAACCGCAAATTTATATTGGCAATTGGGTTACTTAAATGAACGCTATAGCTCTGTCCAACAAAGCCTAGCTGCTACTCAAAAAACCTTTGAATTGGTGCGTACTCAATATCGCGCTGGCGCAGTTTCAGGACTAGATTTGACTCAAGCTGAGCAATCGGTACAAAGCCAAAAAGCCAGTTTAAGTCAGATTGAACAGCAACGTGTTGAAACACGTACCGCTTTGGCCGTGTTATTACAAATACCTGTGCAACAGTTAAATATTCAAGAACCACAGCAATTACCGCAGATCAGTCTACCCAATATCTCAGCAGGTTTGCCGGCAGATATTTTGTCGCGCCGTCCTGATTTAAAAGCAGCCGAATTGCGTTTACGTGAATCTTTGGCGACCAAAGATGCCACCAAAGCCAGCTATTATCCTTCAATCAGTTTGACGGGGAGTTTAGGTTCAACCAGCACATCATTGACAAATTTATTGAAAAATCCTGCACTGACTTTAGGCGCAAGCTTAAGCCTGCCGTTTTTGCAATATAATGATATGCAAAAGAATTTAAAAATCAGTGAACTGGACTATGAAAAAGCCATTGTTCAATATCGCAATACCTTGTACCAAGCTTTTGCAGATACTGAAAATGCATTGTCGAATCGTACTGAGCTAGATAAACAAGTCGCCTTTCAACAAAAGAACTTGGAACTTGCGGAAAAAACAGAACGTTTGACCAATGTACGCTATCGTAATGGTGCAATTGCTTTAAAAAATGTTTTGGATGCTCAAGAAACCACGCGTAGTGCTCGTTTGTCTTTAGTCCAAGCCAAGCAAAGCCAATACAATGCTTATGTCACTTTGATGCAAGCTTTGGGTGGTAGTCCGATTAAGCAATTACCTTAAGAATGTGTTGAGATGAGAAAGCCCTGAGGGGCTTTTTTTAAAATTACCATTTGAATAACACAAACGCTCTTTCCGAAAGATTCAATTTACCTTATGATTGATTTATATTTAGTCAACTCCATAATTTAAAACAATATAATGAAACATAATATAATCGCTATTTTACTCTCGAGCTTAGCCTTATCTGCTTGTGCAAAAACCACCAACGAGACACATACCAATTCAACAGATAAAAAGTTCAATGAAAAAAATGATGTCGAGTTACAACAAAGAATTAAAACACTGGTAGACAAAACCAAAAAGAATATGATTTTTGTACAAGGTGGAACGTTTATGATGGGGGACTTCGGTGAACTCGTCAATAAAGGAAAATTACCCTTTGATGGCGATGGTCATAGTAAACCTTTACACAAAGTCACTTTAGATAGTTATAGCCTAAATGCTTATAAGTCCAGTTATGAAGACTTAGACACTTATAGTGCAGCAACAGGGCAACCCAAAGTTATGAATGATCCTGATTTACAAGGTAAAAGATATAAAGATGCAGCTGCAGGGCTTAATTGGTATCAAGCACGCGACTATTGTCAATGGTTAGGTCAACAATTAAATGTGCCAATGGACTTACCAACTGAAGCACAATGGGAATATGCTGCTCGTAACCGTGGACAACAAGTGGTCTATCCCACCGATAATGGTAAAGTAGAATATGGTAAAAACTTTAATAGTTATGAACAACAACAAGCATTCACAGAAACTGTTGCAGAGAATTCGATAATACTCATCACTCAACTCGGTGCCCATCAGCCTACTCCATTAGGTTTTTACGATTTAATCAATGAAAACTTAGAATGGGTCGCTGATTGGTATGCACCTGACTATTATTCAAAATCGCCTGAAAAAAACCCCAAAGGGCCTGAGACAGGTACTGCAAAAGTACTTAGAAGTACCAATATTAATGATGAATATATGATTCGGACTGCTTTTGGCTTTACTTTTTCAAGAATGTTCATGGAACCTAAAAAGCCAAATGATGAATTATCCTACTATACTACCTCTGTTAGATGTGCGGCCAATAGCCCTAAACCTTTATCCTAAATTGTCTTTGTTATAAAACTCAAAGCTCGTTTGACCTTTATATTTTTTAACAGAATCAACCTTTATATCGTGCAAATTAGCAGTTAAGATAAAAACTAAAATACTGATAGTCTTATTTAAAAAATGATGAAACACAATATAATCGCTATTTTACTCTCGAGCTTAGCCTTATCTGCTTGTGCAAAAACAACCAACGAGACACATACCAATTCAACAGCTCAAAAGTCCAATGAAAAAAATGATCTTGAGTTACAACAAAGAATTAAAACACTGGTAGACAAAACCAAAAAGAACATGATTTTTGTACAGGGTGGAACGTTTATGATGGGTGACTTTGGTGAACTCGTGAATAAAGGGAAATTACCCTTTGATGGCGATGGACATAGTAAACCTTTACACAAGGTCACTTTAGATAGTTATAGCCTAAATGCATATAAGTCCAGTTATGAAGACCTAGACATCTATAGTTCAGCAACAGGACAACCCAAAGTTATGAACGATCCTGATATCATTGACAAGAGATATAAAGATGCTGCAGCTGGACTCAATTGGCAACAAGCACGTGATTATTGCCAATGGTTAGGTCAACAATTAAATGTACCTATGGACTTACCAACCGAAGCGCAGTGGGAATATGCTGCTCGTAACCGCGGTCAACAAGTGGTCTACCCCACCGATAATGGTAAAGTAGAATATGGTAAAAACTTTAATAGTTATCAACAACAAAAAGATTTCTCTCGTAAAGTTTCAGGGGATGCCATCATTTTAGTTTCTCAATTAGGTGCATACCAACCCACTCCATTAGGTTTTTATGATTTAATCAATGAAAATTTAGAATGGGTCGCTGACTGGTATGCGCCCGATTATTATTCTAAATCACCTGAAAAAAACCCCAAAGGACCTGAAACAGGTACAGCAAAAGTACTAAGAAGCACCAATACCAGAGATGAATATATGATTCGAACTGCTTTTGGCTTTACATTTTCAAGAACGTTTAAAGAACCTAATTTGCAAGGTCATGACTTTGAAGATTACTATAGAACTTCAGTGAGATGTGCAGCAAATAGTCTCAGCCCAATACAAAAATAAGATTAAATCTAGGTCCATTGGTCTAAGCCTTTAGCATATCTTTCTTACCTAGAGAAAATGCTAAATTTAATTTTTAAATAATTAAAAAAGGCGCTTAGTAAATAAAATGTATAAATTACTTGTTATTCATTAAGCACCTTTATTTGCCTAAGTTAAATATGTGTCATTATCGGGTTCCGAAAATAATGGTCTATCATTGACACTCGCTAAATATAAAATTTCATTATTTTCTTCATATCCTTGCATAATTTTGACTTGTTTAAAAATACTATCATCCTGATTATAAGCAATTTGTGGTAAAGGCCACGTTTTAATACCTTCCAAACTCGTTCTTGCTTCTATAAAGTCTTTAACCCATTTATTGGTAGGTCCGGTATATTTTGTATTGCTATTTAAAGCCAAAACAATATTATCTATTTGAAACCGCACCAAGTTTAAACCGCTGGCTAAAAAATTGATAATATGTCTTTCTAAATTTTTCTGACCACCAGTTATTTTTTCACCCTCTGCATTTATTCGTTCTATAATATTTTTCCATTCATTTACATGCAATGTTGATTTAAAAATATTAACAATTGCTGTTTTTCTTTGATCCAAATAATGAATACCGTCCCAATCTACAGCTGGAAAATCATCATAATGCGCCCAACGAGTATTCCAATGGCATAGTGAATATATCAAAATCCCTTTGGAATTGGGTGTTAAACCAATCAATGACTGTAAATTATTATTAATATTTTGAGCACAGGCCAATTTTGCCTCTTCAGATTTAATTGTAGCTGTCCATTTCCTAAAATCACTAGATACAGCTTCAAAAAAGCGAGATGTATTTTTTAGCTGGATTGAATATTTTTTTAAAATTGTATAATCATTATTTGCTGCAAGCATCGCAAAAAGTTGTGACAATTGTTCAAATAAGTCAGTAGCAATATAGGCCAAATGCATAAAACCCATTTTCAGTAAATTCTTTTTGATAAACAGCATTAAAGATACTAAATCTTTAGGATTAACTTCTAAATCAACCGCACCTTTTGCCCCAACCCCATAACATAAATGAGCAGCCAATTTAATTCTTATCGAACCATTTGTGTGAATATACATATAAAAATTAAATTCTGCTCCTGCACCCCCACTGACTCCAGCGGTAAATGCTGCTTTTGCTAATGTTTCAAACTTAGGGTCTCCACTTGATTCACGAGGATTGCCATTTGCATTAAACCACTGCAATTCAACTTTTGGAGTGAGTGCTAACTGAGCGCCAGCAAAAGCCTTGACTTCCACTTGAGCTTTATTTAGCACATCAGGAGGTATATCTTCATTGCTTTTAACTTCTACTTTTAAGCCTTTTACTGCATCTACTGCATCTTTCATCGATTTTTTAGGATCATGTGAAATTGCTTGTAGTTTTTGATAGCCTGCAACGTTACCAATCGCGACACTCATTTGACCTGCAATTGCTAGATTTGCACCTGCAAATCCTTGTAATGCTGCACCTGCAACAACTCTAATTGTCGCAATGGGATCTCCATCATCAAAAACAATACTCCAACCGTATTTAGATGGCCAAAAAAAGTCCCAATTTGCTCGTCCCTCAAATAATACAAATTTTGCAGCCGCCTTCGCCTCAGCCTTACCATGTAAATGCTCTTTAGACAGATTAAGAGTAGCTTCTGTGCCATTTGTACCGACGAACCTCATCCACTGAGCATCAACAGTGAGTTCATCATTTTCACTCATCATATTATATTGATTAGAGTACTCTCCACCAACACGTCCCAACACAGGTAAATACAAGTCTCGGATACTTTTTTCATCTGCTGACTTTGATTTGTAATTTGCTAATTCAATGCCAACACCATTGATAAACTTTTTTAAGCTATTACTAAACTCTTGGGGATTAGATGTGCTTATCTCATCTGTTCCTTCTCTGGAATTTGCCCCTGTATCACTGGTAATTTTTATTTTAGTTGTGCTTTTATTTATCCTTTGAGTTCTTAACTCTTCAATTCTACGCCTGTTGGCATATCTTCTTAAGATATTCGGATTCCCATTTGAATTTCCACTTGCCTCTATTACAAGAACCTCTTGAATTTCTGCACTATTTTTAAATTCTCCATTAATTTTATCTAGTGCTTCTTTTTTCGCAATACCCAGTCTTTCTTCTATTTTCTTAATGTCAGATGGGCTTCTAGACTCAAGCTGTAATTCTAAATCCTTTTTATTCTTATAGATTGAAGATATAGATTTCTCAAAATCTTTAGTCAATTTATCAAATGGCTTAAAAACATCCATCGGTAAAATATAAATTTCATTAGATTCTGGAACAATGATTATTGGTAACGTTGTTTTAGCGCCTAAGCTCGCTGTATAAGTTTCTTTAGGATTTGTAGTGGTACTACTCAATTTAATTTCAAAAGCATGAAAATTCCCTTTGGTTGAAGCAACCAAAGGTGCCATTAATTGGGATTTAAATTTATGTCCATTCAGATCAAATTCGATATAGGTTTTATTATCAGTATACAAAAGATTGGATATCGATTTTTCATTCAATACACTTGGTTTAATTTGTTTGGATGAAGCATCCAACCTTTCATTCTTTTCATTAAATATTCTATAACCGCCTTTGGGGAAATACTTTATCTTTCCACCCAACCTCATAAAAACCTGATATAAAACAAAAGCATTTTGCAATACCTCAATTTTTTTCTCTACAGTAACTGTTTCTTTTTTTATAGGCTTTAAATCTAGCTTTTGATTAAATACTGACCTCGTATCAATATAGCTATAACTTTCAGCATTTATTCTATAAATTCCATTTTTCCCGTCTCTTGTCTCAGGCTTCTTACCATTAACCCAAATAGTCACTTCTGCATTTAAATAAGCATCAAAATATATTGCTCTTGTCTCTCCTTTACTATTCGTTGAAAAAGAGTCTTGAGCTAATGTACCTCCACCTAGTGAGCTTAAATCTTTTACGATGAGCTTATAATTTACTCCTGCAAGTGAGTTTCCCACATTATCTTTAACAACCAAAATAAGTTTATTATTTTTTGGTTGTAGATTAGCTTTAAAAATGTCTTTATTTTGATTATTTTTTAATGGAAAGCCTCCCATAATTTATTCCTCTACTTTCAAATTGTAGCTATTAATATTTTCATCTTCTATATAAATAGAAATATTTTCTGGTGACCCTGTTGTTACTTTTTTAGTTTTTCCTTGGCTATCTGTAATACCCTGTATAACCTCACCATTTTGTAAAATCATTAAGTACTTTTTGTTCGCTAATGGATTTCCAAATAAATCTTTTGCTTCATAAGTTAAATAACAAGGTGTTTCTTTGAATTCATGAGATTTCATCTCAACCTTCGCACCACTGGTAAATTTCTGTTGTCCCGACTTCACCTCAAACAAACCACCTGTAGTTGCAAATACCCCTGAACCATTGATCTTTAACTCAGAACCATCCCCTATCAGTCTGATTTCTTTCGGGCTGGTAATATAAACTGCTTCTTCAGTAGAGATAATTTGAATACCTTTACGTGCAATCAAATCCGCACCATCGCCTTGTGCTTGGATTTCAACTTTACCTTTTCCAGCAAATAACCTTGCCCCTTCCTGTGCCGCAAAAAGACTGATCTTAGCACTGGCATGCCCAATCAAAGCCTTTTGTGTGCTTAGGTTGATACTGTCGCCTGCGGTATGACTGATTTGCCCATCTGCTGAAAGATGAATATCTTCGTTACTGGCAAGCGCAATCGAATTAGGGGAAGCCAACATCATCACCGCAGACTTAAATGCATCTGCTTTTTTCGGATCTTGTTGGTCTAGTGTATTGATAAATCCTTTTATTCTTTCCAACACTTCCAAAGGATCAGTTTGCTGATTCTTGGCAACTTCACTTAAGGCCTTAGAATTATTTAGGCTGCTTTCTAACTGACTTTTCGCGGCTGTTGCATCAAGGTGATTGCCTGAAGCTGAATCTTGAGCATAGGTACTGAGTAGTAGGCCTTGCCCTGCACGTACTGCACCCCATTGGTCTGTTCTTAGTTCAAAGCCTTCGCCTCGTCCTTCACTGGTATCAGTTTCTTTAGGATGACTCAGATTACCGAGGTTAAGTTGACTCGCACCGTGACTGCTTTGTAGCTGGCTGCTGATTTGGTCTGTGGTATCGTCAAATCTAAGCTGGCCATAGCCACTGCCTTTAACTTCTCGACTTTTGATCCCTGCTAGTTTTTTAGTATCAGGCAATTGCCCTTTGTCATCAAATTTCGTTGGGCTTCGTTGCGCTTCATGGATACGCCCCACCACAAATGGTCGGTCAATATTGCCATCAAAGAAATCTATCACGACAATCTCACCAATCCTCGGTAAGAACCGCGCACCATAGTCTTCACCTGCCCACGGGGTCAGTACATCCACCCAAGCGGAATCAGTGTCGTTGTCATTGCTCCCTGCACCACCATCATGACTATGATCTTCATTGCGGGTAAATAGGAAGCGAACTTTAATGCGCCCCCATTCATCGACATGAATTTCTTCTCCACTTGGCCCAACTACTTTGGCTCGTTGTGGATGGGTACTAGGACGATGTTGTAGTGGATGGTATTCCGGAACAGTGGTGATATTACGGCGTTGTAGTACCAATTGATTGGCTTGGCGTTCTGGGTTGTTTGGATCTGCTTTATTTTCGTTTACCCAATTACTTTGTTGGAGCAAGCGATTGATTTGCTCGCTCAGGTCTTTGGGTAAGTTGTTCTGGTTATAGAATGTCTTTGACGTGATCAGAAACTCTTTGTCTGAGCCAATGTGTTGGTCTATTTCTGGGTGTTCGTTTAGCTCAAACCAATACCCCACTTGTGCATCGCGTACAGTGGAATTGGCTATAAATTGTTTGGATTGAGCATCGTAATAATGGCTCAGGTTTTGGTTAATCTTTTCAATCTGATTGTTATTTGAAGCGGTTGCTTGATCTTCACCGTTCAGGTCTTGAATCCATGCTGGGCTAATATGCCAAGCCTGTTCTAAACCAAGACTGGCATTGTTTTGATTTTGACTATGTTGGTGTTTGCTTTGGACACTACCTGCGCCCTCTTCTTGTTCTAACACATCTGCTTGCCAGCGTTGTACGTGAACAGCGGTGGGTTGTAAGCTACGTTGCCCGATAAAGCTGGTGATGCTGTCTTGTTGTTCTGTGGCACTGCTACGATGAAAGCGAATCTTTCTTCGTTCTAGCGCTTTGTATTCGTTATTATCATCCACCAAACGCAGTTTTTGTGGTTGAATTTGAGTCGCAGAACTAGGCACAATCAACTGTGCTTCATCAATCAGCCAGTTGATCCCCTCACTGCGCATCAAGCGGCTTAAAAATGCGTAGTCACTTTCGTTGCTCTGCATGATGAATGGTCGGATATCGTAATCTTTTTTCAGTCCACTTTTATCGAGGCTTAGACTCGATGCAAAGAGTGGGCTTTTATCTTGCCATTCTTTAAACAGCGTTTCTATCACTTGCACAACCGACTTGTTCATAAACACTCGGCTATTACGGCGTTTATGCCACAGTGAAGTGGCATCTTCGAGTTTGAGTTTATATAGCGTGAGTGCGCCATCACTTTGCCCTTGTGCGGCTTCAGTAATCACCCCTGTACTACGAAACAGTTGTCCATGATCTGTGACTTGATCAATCGCCACTTGGCTACCGATAAATTGTTTAAGTGGAATCACAGCCGAAGTGGCAAGGCAAATCAGTTCAATAGACACACCTTGGTTTAGACCATGTTGTCCATCGATGCGTTGTAAGAAGACTTGAGCAGTCAAATCAGGATTGCTAAATTGGATATGCAAGGCTCGTTTTTGCGCAGTCAATCCAAGGTGTTGCAGAGCCGAAAATATATTGGCAAAATTCATTTTCTTATCAAACTTAAAATAATATTAATATTTATGAATATTTAATCAAAAAAAACGATTGAATCCTAGTTTATTGATCGGTTAATTTTTTAAAATTTGTAAAAAAACCTCAATATTCACGTTTTAATATTGAGGTTTATGTCTTTAATTCAATCAGTTAAATAAACTTAACTTTATTCGCTATCCATCATCGACTGGCTCATACCGACCGTATTAAAACCAGCATCGACATACAGAATTTCACCTGTGATCCCATTTGCCCAAGGTGAGCATAGGAATAAGGCTGCATTACCAACGTCTTCAATCGTCACATTACGTTTTAACGGTGCAATTTTTTCATTGGCATCTAACATTTTACGGAAAGATTTAATCCCAGATGCCGCTAAAGTACGGATTGGACCTGCTGAAATTGCATTTACACGGATACCCTCAGCACCTAAGCTTGATGCTAAATAACGTACCCCTGCTTCCAAAGATGCTTTCGCCATACCCATAACATTATAGTTTGGCATAACAGACTCTGAACCTTGGTAAGTTAAAGTCAATAAACAGCCTTGGCGAGCCAACAATAAAGGTTTTGCTGCACGAGCCATAGCAACAAAACTATAAGCACTGATGTCATGAGCAATTTTAAAACCTTCACGATCTGTGACGTCCGTGAAATCACCATCAAGTGTATGCGCAGGTGCAAAGCCGATTGAATGTACAACACCATCCAAACCATCCCAATGCTTTGCTAATTCAGCAAATGCGTGGTCAATCTCAGCATCCACAGCAACATCACAAGGGAAAACTAAAGTAGAACCGAATTGTTCTGCAAAATCATCTACACGTTTTTTTAGTTTATCGTTTGGATAAGTAAATGCGAGTTCTGCACCTTCACGATGTAATGCCTGAGCAATACCAAATGCAATGGATAATTTACTTGCAATACCCGCGATTAAAAAGCGTTTACCTGCCAATAGTCCTTGTGCCATGAAATTCTCACCTGATCAATTTTGTAAGCATAATGCCAAGTCTTGACCCATAACTAAATTGCATAATGCATCTTTTTTTTAAAAGTTTACTAAAAACATAAAAAAAGGCGCACTCAATCGAGTGCGCCTTTTTAAATCTATCAATCTATATAAAGGGAATAATTAATCATCACCTTGCAACAAGCTCAATAAACGTAAGAATGAATAGTACATCCAGACCAATGTTGCCAATAAAGCGATACCACATAACCATTCATAAGCTTTCGGCGCACGTTGTGCAGCAGCAGATTCAATCAAATCAAAATCAAGAATCAAGTTCAATGATGCGATCACCGCAACAAATGCAGCAAAACCAATACCTAAAATGCTACTTTCAAATAAGAATGGAATGCTTGAACCAAAAGCCAAACGCATAATGAACTGCACCACAAAAACCAATGCAATTGCGATAGATGCTGAAATCACAATAGATTTAAATTTTTCAGTTGCACGAATAATTTGGAATTTATATAAACCAAACATCACTAAAGTTGTGATAAAGGTAGCTAAAAGTGCTTGTAATGGTACGCCCGGAAACTTCAGCTGGAAGATCACTGAAACACCACCCAAAAATGCACCTTCAAAGAATGCATAAGGAATAGCTAAAACACGTGCGGTATTCGGTTTAAATGTAGCAACCAATCCAAGAATCAAACCACCAATTGCACCGACCATTGCGGCAGCATAGGCAATTCCAACATTCATTGTGGTAAAGCTATAGAAAAAAATTCCAACACCGAGTATGGCCGCAATAACAGTCAATAAAACTGATTTTTGAATTGCGCCTTGTACAGTCATTGGCTGTTCATAATCTGCATACGTTTCCGCACGCGTTAAAATTGGGTTATTACTTTGCATAGTCAATCTCTTTGTAATAATTCAAATATATATAAGGATATTAAAACGTTTTTTATGCAAACAATTTGAACTGCTTGCTATTTTTTGTAACGAGTTGTCAGAGGACATCAGCTTTAGTATAGCTTAAAAAACCAAAATGCATAGCAAAAAAAGAGGCTAAAAAGCCTCTTGTTTCAATCTGATATGTAATGAGATTTAACCACTCAGATGATTAATCTTGATTGGCGATAAAGAAATACTGACGATAATATTTAAGTTCAGCAATCGAATCGCGGATATCATCCATTGCCAAATGTGAAGCATTTTTCTTTAAACCGCTCATAATTTCAGGTCTCCAGCGTTTTGCTAACTCTTTCACTGAAGACACGTCCAAATTACGATAATGGAAGAATTGTTCAAGCTCAGGCATTAAACGGTGCATAAAACGGCGATCTTGGCAAATTGAATTACCACACATTGGCGAAGTTTTAGGATTAATCCATTTCTTCAAAAATTCTAAGGTTTGCTGCTCTGCATCTTGCGCTGTGAGTTTACTACGACGTACTCGTTCAATCAGCCCTGACTGACCATGTTGTTTGGTGTTCCACTCATCCATTGCATTGAGGATAACATCTGATTGATGCACTGCGAGTACAGGCCCTTCCGCCAAAATGTTCAAATGATCATCTGTTACAATTGTCGCAATTTCAATGATCTTGTCATTATCTGTATCTAAACCTGTCATCTCTAGGTCGATCCAAATTAAGCGGGTATCCGGAGTGCTGCTCATATAGTGCAATCTTATTAGGCCAATAAAAAATGAATAGTAGCAAATTTCTTACATCTTCGCTGTAATTCATTCGCCTGTCATGGTATTTTTGCCTTCTCATTTTTAAGGTTTTTAGGATATGAATGGCTTTAATTCGTAAACGTCGTTTAACTGAACAGCAGCAACGCCGCATTCAGAAACAACATAAAACACGTCAAGAAGAAATCGACACTTCCAATGACCTTGAAGGTCTTGTTGTTCAGCATTATGGACGACAACTCGAAGTACAAGCCCTTTCTGTTCCTACTCAACATCCGCAAAAACCCATCGTCAATGAAGGTGATCCAGAGCCCTTTTGGAAACCGATTGAATTAGGCAGTGTTTGGCGCTGTCATACACGAACCAATTTAGAGCTGTTAGTGACGGGCGACAAAGTTCAATGGCAAGCAGATCCCAATACAGGTTTAGGCATCATCACCGCCATTCATCCAAGGACTTCATTGTTAACACGTCCCGATCGTTATCATAAAGTTAAACCTGTGGCAGCCAATATCAGTTTAATTGTCATCGTCTTTGCAACTCTGCCTGAGCCAGCACCCACGCTGATTGATCGCTATTTAGTGGCATGTACGGATGCAGATATTCCAGTCCTTTTGGTATTAAACAAATCAGATTTACTCAAAGAAAATGACCCTATTTTAGATCTGATTAAAGAATATCAAGACTTAGGCTATGAAGTACTGATTACTCAGTCTGAAGGTGATATTAGCGAATTAAAGCAACGACTCGACAACGAAACTGTTGCTTTCGTTGGGCAATCAGGTGTCGGCAAAAGTACCTTGATTAATGTCATCGTTCCTGATGCAGAGCAGAAGACCAATATTATTTCTGAAAACTCGGCGCTCGGACAACATACAACGACCTCTACCCGTTTGATTCGTTTTGGTGAAAATGGTGCCTTGATCGACTCGCCCGGCATCCGTGAATTTGGGCTTTGGCATTTGAGCCTAGAAAAGATTGATGCTGGCTTTCCTGAAATTTCGAACTTGATTGGGCATTGCCAATATCGTAATTGCACGCACACGCATGAGAAACAGTGCGCCATTAAAAAAGCGGTAGAAAATGGTGAAATTCTAGCCAGACGACATGAAAGTTATTTACGCTTAATTGAAGAAATCACTGATGCGCAACAAAAAAATTAAATTTCTTCTTTGAGAACCTTGAAGCGGTGATTTTGATCACCATATATATACGCTATACTCGACGCAATTTTTGATTGTAATTAGGTGACTTGTGGAACGTTGGTTTGAGTTTATGGGGAATCACCCCTTCTTATTTGGTATTTTAGGGGTACTGGCGATCTTGTTCTTTATTTTTGAAGGACAACGCAGTGGTCGTAAGATTTCACCACAATCACTTGGTATTTTAGTAAAAGCTAAAAATGCGATGTTGATTGATTTACGCGATGCTAAAGATTTCCGTGAAGGTCATGTGAGTGGCAGCCGCAACATTCCATACAGTCAAATTGCCAGTCACATTGAAGAGTTAAAAACTGCTGACCGTCCTTTAGTATTTATCTGTAACTTAGGTCAAGTTGCAGGAAGTGCTTTGCAACAAGTCGGCCATGCAGACAGCTATCGTCTTGATGGTGGTATCAGTAACTGGAAAGCCCAAGGCTTGCCATTAGTTAAAGCTAAAAAATAAGCTTAAGGAGCTCAACATGACTGCTGAAGTAAAAGTATATTCAACAACTTTTTGCCCATACTGTGTACGTGCGAAATCTCTACTTGAGCGTAAAGGTGTTGCTTTTACCGAAATCAATCTCGATGAAGAAGCACCTGAAGTTAAGACTGAGCTGATCCAGAAAACTCGACACCGTACAGTGCCACAAATTTTTATTAATAATGAATTTATCGGTGGTTTTGACCAGCTTTATGCTTTAGAAAAAGCCGGCAAACTCGATGAGTTACTTGGTTAATCCACAACTTAATTAATGAATCACTTCTTAAAATTTAAGGAATAAAGAATGAGTGAAGAACAACAAGCTCAACCACAACTTGCTTTAGAACGTATTTATACAAAAGACATTTCTTTTGAAGTACCTGGGGCTCAAGTTTTTACCAAAGAATGGCAACCTGAATTAAACATCAACTTGTCTTCTGCTGCTGAAAAAGTGGATGCAACCCACTTTGAAGTGTCTTTAAAAGTTGTTGTGCAAGCGAACAATGCTGGCGATACAGCATTTATCGTCGATGTAACACAATCAGGTATTTTCTTGATTGATGGTATTGAAGAAGACCGTCTTCCATACATCTTAGGTGCTTACTGCCCGAACATTTTGTTCCCATTCTTGCGTGAAGCAGTTAATGATCTTGTAACGAAAGGTAGCTTCCCTCAATTACTTCTTACGCCAATCAATTTTGATGCAGAGTTTGAAGCAAATATGGAACGTGCCCAAGGCGCTGCTGCTGAAGGCCAAGCTTAATTTCTCAGTAATTAAGTTTAAAAGACCGCGCTATGCGGTCTTTTTTATGTTTGATCAGATAAAATCACTCAAACTTCACAAACGTGGGTGATGCAATTTTTTATAATTTAAACATCACAATAAGCATGAAAAATAACAATGCCATTTACCCCCTTACATTTGGGCTTAGGCGCAAGTTGTAAAGCCATTGCAAATAAAAAATTTAGCTTGTTAATCTTCTTCGGTGTCCAGGTTTTGATGGATATCGAACCTCTAGTTGGTATTATTCAAGGCTGGACCACACTCCATTTATATACTCATAATTTACTTGGTGCTTTGTTGATTGCGTTGCTTGCAGTCCCCATAGGTAAAGCGATGAGTGAGTTTTGCTTACGCAACTTATTTAAACAAGCAAACTGGCAGATCACATGGCAAGTGGCGACAGTCAGTGCCTTGGTCGGTAGTTTTAGCCATGTTTTTTTAGATGCTTTGATGCATGCAGATATGTATCCCTTTTATCCGCTGAGTTATTCTCAAGTTTTACTCAACATGATTCCCTACAATTTTATTTTTTATGGGAGTTTAATCAATTTTATTTTTGCCACAATTGTTTGGCTTATCCGTGAGGAAAAATCATGATTCATCGATTGTTCTAAAGGTTAGATTAATCCGAGCCGTATGCACTTTCTTTGTTGGGGCTAAGCGGTGTAACCAATATGTTTGAGTGGTGTCTTTCATGACCAGCAAACTGCCATTTTCGAGAAAAATCTCAATCTTTTCTTGGCTATTTTTATGTTTAAAGGCAAATTTTCGAACCGCACCTAGGCTTAAAGATGCAATTGCGCCATTCTTTTTTAGATCTGTTTCACCATCACTGTGCCATGCCATACCCTCTTCACCCGTATGGTAAAGATTCAGTAAACAAGAATTAAATGTTTCACCCGTAATTAATTCAATCTGTTTTTTCAGTTCGAGTAATTCTTCAGTCCATGGCAAGGCATATTTGGAACTATTTGAATAAGTGTATTCAAAAGCGCGATCTCCATACCAAGCCACTTTCCGTTTGGTGATGATCTTTTTGCCAAAAATAATCGCTTGGTCATTTTGCCATTCAATATGTGCGAGCAATTTCTCAAAATAATCATTGGCGATGGCTTCATCCATAATTTTTCCGAAATAATTCACTATTCCATCTTGTGGAAGCAAATTCTCATGGGGATCGGTTAGAAACTCAAGTTGTTGCATTTTTCCATTTCACATAGGCTGATTTCATACAGTGTCCACACGGGCGAAATTGCAATGCCAAGGCTTCAGCTTCACTACTAAAGAACACCCGATTGGTTTTTAACATCCGCTTGCCCGAACCACAGTTTAAACGTCCATAAATTTTTAGCTTTTGATTGCCTGCAAATAAAATTTCAGCATTCCTGATTTTTCGATATAACGCCAAGCGCTCAATATCATCATGCTTAATCATCATTTAACTCACAGCATCATGAAAAATAATCCCCAATGTATAACGCTCCCCTGTATGCACATGACTGACAGCATGCTTCATATTAACTCGATAATAGCCATAAGTGCTTTTCTTGGGTCTAAACTGTGTGGTAAAAATTAACACATCCCCTTGATCAGGTTGTAAAACAATGGCTTTCGACTGTGCTCGTGGTACTTGCTCAGTCAACACCAACTCACCACCGGTAAAATCGGTATTGACTTGACTCAGTACAAATACCATTTGGATCGGAAAATAGACCTCGCCATATAGATCTTGATGTAAGGTATTAAAACCATCTTGCTGATAGTGCAAAATCAAAACAGTGGCTTTATTTTGACCCGCTTGTTGGCATTGTTGTAAAAATTCAAGATATGAATCTGGATAGTGTCGCTCCAACTTTAAAGCATCAGACCAAGCATTGGCGATAGGAACTAGATAGGGATAAAACTGAGTTCGAAGCTGTTGAAGCAAGTTTGGTAATGGATAATTAAAATATTTATACTCGCCATATCCAAAACGATGTTGCTGCATATTGACGGTTTTTCGATACAGTTGTTGATGGTTGTAATGACTTTTAATCAACTCACACAATTCATCAGATAAAAAGTCTTTAAGGATTGAGTAGCCTTGCGTATGCATCTGAGCACGGATTGTCTCCCAATCTAAACCCTCAATGTTATTGAGCAATGCTGTTGCTTGTTGTGGATTAAACACTGTCATGTACTTGTACACCTTCCCAACCAATCATTACGGCTTTACGTGTTTTACCCCAATGGTATTCACCTAAAACACCTGTCGCTTGGATCACACGATGACAGGGAATTAAAAAAGCCACTGGGTTATTGCCAATCGCAGTACCAACCGCACGGAAAGCTTTGGGATTTCCAATCTGTTCAGCAAGGTTCGCATAGGTCGCCACTTGCCCCATCGGGATTTTAAGCAAACTTTCCCAAACTTTAAGCTGAAAATCAGTACCTTTTAGATGTAGCTTAATTTGGTTCCATGGTTTTTGTTCAGATGAGAAAATGGCCAAAGCATGTTCATGCAACGCATCTGCTTGCTGATAAAATCTTGCTTTAGGAAATTTTTCAACGAGTGCGCTATAAGCATCTTGCTCATGCTCCACAAAAGACATAAAGCAAATCCCTTTGGCTGTTGATGCCACTAAAACGGTTCCAAAACGTGTTTCAGCATACTGGTAGTGGATGGTTAAGCTTTCTCCGCCACTTTTGTATTCAGCAGGTGTCATCCCTTCAATTTGTATAAATAGATCATGCAAACGACTGGTGCTTGATAGTCCTGTGTCATACGTTGCATCAAATACCGAATGCTCTTGTTTTAACAAGTTTTTTGCATGTTCTATGCTGATATATTGCAAGAACTTCTTCGGACTGGTTCCAGCCCATTCAGTGAATAAACGTTGAAAATGTGCAGGGCTTAAATGAATATGCGCAGCCACTTCATCTAAATTCGGTTGTGCTTTAAAATTGTGTTTAATGTATTCAATGGCTTTTGCAATACGTTCAAACTGATTGTGCTGTTGCATCACATTTCTCCTCACTTTTCTACATCTAACTTAACAGTTGTTATGCAATGAGCAAATCCGAATCATGCTGAGTTTTTTGATTCAATATCTTTTAAAAATCTCCACACAATAAAAAACCGTTAGTCATTAAAACTAACGGTTTTGTGCTTTCAAATGAATCGATTACTGATAGATCTTATGCCCTTGATCACGTATTTCAGCAATTTTCTTTCCTTCCATTTTTGCATGATCTAAGTGACCACCTTTGACTAGCGCTTGAGTCTTATCAATTTGCGCAATCAATTGATCATATAACTGAGTCGAAGTTGGTGCACTAGCATCACCACGACCTTTAAGTTTGACTTTTTTAGCGTCCGTTGCAGCAGTACGCATATTATCTAAAGCTTTATTTGCTTCAGCGGCATTATTGGTTTGATTAAATGCTTTATAGTTTTTACCTAATGCCTGCATATTTTGTTGTAGCGTTGCAGCAAAAGTCATTGAGCTGAAACCTAAAGCAGAAATCATCATGATGGTGGCTAAAGTTTTTTTGATCATTATGATCTTCCTTAAAACTGTGGCTATTGTTGGGGGTAAAAAAGCCCATTGTGGCTATTGTCCATTTCCAAGATTAAACATAGTTTAAAAGCACAAAAAATAGCAAATAAAAATGCAACGAATTCGTTGCATTTTTATATTCAAACATAACCTGAAAAACTCTTAAATTGGTTCAATCTCATGGTGTAAAGCATCGTGGATCGCTTCAACCAACTGTTGTGCAATTTCTTGTTTCGAAGCTTTCTCTAAATCACGCTTTTCCATCTGGTACTGTTCTGCAAAAAACACGGTCATCGCATTTTGATCAGAAGCAAAACCAATATCAGCCCGCGAGACATCATTGCAGGCAATCATATCGAGTTTTTTTGCAACGAGTTTTCCTGCTGCATATTCCTCTACATTACGAGTTTCAGCCGCAAAACCCACCATAAATGGGCGCTTTGACTGTTGCGCAATGGTCGCCACAATATCAGGGTTTTTCACCAACGAAACATTCAGCTCATCACCAGCTTTCTTGATCTTATGTTCCGAAACTTCTGCCACACGATAGTCAGCGACAGCCGCGGTTGCAATAAACACGTCACAACCATCCTCAAGCTGATGCATGCTTTCATCAAGCATTTTTATCGCAGAAGAAACATTGATACGACGCACACCATTCGGGGTATCCAAACTGACTGGACCCGCCAGCAACGTCACTTTTGCCCCTGCTGAGTAACAGGCTGCTGCAATAGCAAAGCCCATTTTCCCTGTACTGTGATTGGAAATATAACGTACAGGATCAATCGCTTCACGTGTTGGCCCTGCAGTAATCACCACACGCTTTCCAGCAAGCAAGCCAAACTTTTCAGCAATCGCACGTTGTGCTTGATGGAAGTAATTTTTAACTTGTTCTGCTAAATCTTCAGGTTCAGGCATACGCCCTAAACCGACATCCCCACACGCTTGCGAACCCGCTTCAGGCATAATCACATGTACGCCATCTTCAACTAAAGTATTCAGATTCCGTTGTGTCGGCTTAGCTGCCCACATTTGTTGATTCATTGCAGGTGCAACCCAAACTGGTGCTTTGGTTGCCAAATACAAGGTACTCAGTAAATCATCAGCTAAACCTGCAGCAAATTTCGCAATGCTGTCGCAACTTGCAGGTGCAACTAAAATTAAATCAGCCCAACGTGCCAATTCAATATGCCCCATTCCCGCTTCTGCTTCAGGATCTAATAATTCAGTATGAACTGGATTTCCCGATAGCGCCTGAAAAGTTAAAGGGGCAATAAATGCCTGTGCACCTTTAGTCATTACCACGCGTACATTAAAGCCATAATCCTTTAAACGACGTACCAGGATTGCACTTTTATAGGCGGCTATACCACCTGTTACAGCGAGGATAATATTTTTATTAGAAAATACGCTGAGATCAAAACTCACTATCAAGCTACCTTTCAGTTGCAGTGGCGCTCACAATATCATTAAATAGTCTATCTCCCAAGTTATTCAAGGGAGAAAAACCAGAACTAAAATAAGTTTAAAATGTGAAAAATAATGAATCAGTCAATCAAACAATGGCCTAAACAAGAACGTCCACGTGAAAGATTACTCTTACAAGGGGCGCACAGTTTATCTGATGCAGAACTACTCGCAATCTTTCTCCGCTCAGGCTCAAAACAACACTCTGCTGTTGAATTAGCACGCTTGCTCATTCAACATTTTGGTCATTTAAATGCTGTATTTGATTCGTCTTTAGATGATTTAAAACAATTTCATGGCATTGGCGAAAGCAAGTATTCACAACTGATGGCAGTGAAAGAACTGGGACGGCGTTACTTGAAACATCAACTGAACCAAGGTTTAGACTTGAGTCGTTCTGATTTAATCCGAGATTATTTACGTTATGAATTGATTGGAGAATTTCAAGAAGTCTTTGCTGTACTCTGCTTAGATAGCCAGTTACGTAAATTGAGTTTTAAAAAACTATTTTATGGATCAGTCAATTACTGCAATATTTCCATCAATCAATTATTACGATATGTCATACAAAAACATGCGACTTTTATCGTTGTTGCCCATAATCACCCTAAAGGTTTTGCCAAGCCTTCACGCGAAGATTACGATTTAACTCAAGAAATATTAAAAGCCTGTCAACTACTTGAAATAGAATTATTGGATCATATGATCATTGCTGCTGAGCAAAGCTACTCCTTTGCTGAACACGGACTCATCAAATCCCAAACTTTCCCTACAAATGTGATTGACAAGCACCTTTGAAGCGGTGAAGATCACTAAAAAATATAGATTTAAAAAGTATGATTGTCCGCGATCAAAACGATACCCTTAAAATATTACTCTCTTGGCGTGGTACGATTTTACCTAAAGTGCTACCACCGCTTGGTTTTGTGATGCTCATTTCTGCAATTGTCGGTGGCATTGAGTATACCAATTTATATCGTTTTCCAGAATTACCCTTGGTTGGCTTTACCCTGATTGGTGTGGTGCTCTCTATTTTTCTCGGCTTTAAAAATACTGCCTGTTATGACCGTTGGTGGGAAGCCCGTAAACTTTGGGGGATGCTGATCGCCAACGCACGACACTTTGACCGTGATTGCCGTATTTTTCCTCAAGGGCGCCGTGAACGGATCATCCAACATGTAATTGTATTTGCAAACTTATTAAGAGATCGCCTAAGACATCAAACTGCAAATCCAGATGCGTTGGTAGAAACCAGTGGTATGAGTCAACAGGCACTGACACAATTGTATCAACAAACAAATGCGCCTCAATACACGCTGAGTTTGATCCAATGGGAATTGATGCAAGCGCTCAAAGAAGGCGAAATTTCTGACATTATCTATACCCAATTAAATGAACATGTGAATGAGTTAAGTTTGGTACAAACCGGTTGTGACCGTATTGCAACCACACCTTTACCTTTTGCTTATTCAGTTTTATTGAATCGTACGGTCTATTTTTTCTGCTTTATGTTGCCCTTTAGCTTAGGATCATTACTGGGCTTAGCAACACCTTTGTTGGTGGGTATTTTAGCTTATACTTTTCTAGGGCTAGATGCTTTAAGTACCGAGATAGAAGAACCCTTTGGTACGCAAAGTAATGATTTACCTTTAGATTCGATGGTGCGAATGATTGAAATTGAATTATTGGGAACTCTAGGAAAACCAACTCCCCCACCGATTCAAGCCCATGATCACAATTTGCTTTAACGCATCAGTTTCTGATTTTTATTTTTTATAGAGACATTAAAGGCCGAACACTGAAAATGAAATACGTGGTTATCTTTAAGGCACAGATCAATACGCTTGATCAACGGTATTTTCAAACTGCACAACTTTTACGAGAGAAAGCATTAAGCCAGTTTAACTGTCAAAAATTTGAGTCTCTTTGTGAAAATGACTTTGAAGTTGCGCTTTCTTATTGGAATACTCTTGAAGATATCCATGCTTGGCATAAAGATGCAGAACATCAAGCTGCCCAACGAATTGGCAAACAACAATGGTATAAAAAATTTAGTGTTGAAATTTGTGAAATCACAAGATCATATTAAAGAAAACGACTAAAATTAATCCGCCAAATATAATTATAAAAGGGATTTTGGTATGTCAGAATTATTCCAACTTATTTTGCATGGTGAATGTAAGGCGTTACTAGAAAAAATCACCCCTGATAACATCAATCAACAGCTTGATGGCTCATCTTTACTGATGTACGCCTTGCAACACCAACAAGATGATATCGCACTCAAACTGATTGAACTTGGAATTGATGTCAACTTACAAAATAGCAAAGGACAGACAGCTCTACACTTCATCGCTGTCTATAAAAATAATATTCATGTCGCCCAAGCAATCATTGACCACGGTGCAGATTTAGCATTGCAAGACAGTTCAGGAAATATTTCACTGTGGACTGCGCTTTATAACGCACAACATCATTATGAATTGGTTAAATTATTACTTGAACATGGTGCAAATTTAAACAGTAAAAATCGGACAGCAAAAAGTCCTTATGATTTAGCATTGTTAATGAAGTTTCCTGAAGGCATTGCTTTGGTTGAGCAATATCAAACCCATCATCACTAACCAATATAAAGATCAGTTTTTATTGTTTTTAAAATGAGTCTTTTTAAAAAAAAAGCACAACCATTCATTTCTACACCATTCAATCAGTGGACTTCAAATTCAGATTCAGCTGGGTCAAAACGCCAAGTACGCACAATCCTCAGTTCAGAGATATCTTTCATTTTTGAGTCAAAACGTCCAAAAGGTGCACCTTTACGCACTGAGTTTTTGGCGGCTTCATCGAGGATTGAATGACCTGAGCTTTCAATCAATCGTATAGCACGAATCCCACCTTCATTATTGAGAATGACCATTAAACGGACTTCCCCCGAAAGACGCTGCTGTTTGGCAAGATCTGGGTAATATCGGTTTCCATACATTTCAACTTTTTCACGAAATTTATCTAAATATCCAGCAGATGCATCTTGCTTGGCTTGAATACCATCTAAGGTTTTAATTTTTTGTTGTTTACTAAAATTTTGTTGTTTCTGTAAATATTGAGCTTCTAGACTCGCCACCATTGCCGTTTTAGCTTGCATCTGGCTCTGCAACTCTTCCATGGCCTTTTTGCGATCATTCTGTTCCGCTTGCTTTTGCCAGCTAAGAACCGTCATTAATACTTTTTCTTCGAATTTCAATTCTCTTTTTTGCTGAATTTGTTCTAAAGCTTCGAGTTGCTGATCACCCGCACTCTTATCTTCTGCTTGCGCTGGCATATCACTTGAAATACGATGCTCTTTACGGAATGTTCCTGAACCCTGCTGATTTGATTGCGCTAAAAAGTCTGCATCTTTAACTTCGTCTTCACTTGGACGAATACTGATTGCGATTTCTTTTGTGCTGGTATTATTTTCTTGGGGCATTCCAAATTGAACAGATAAAAAAAGTACATGTGCAATGACAGCTGCAGAAACAGCTCCAACAAATAATGAGTCTTGCCACCAATACTCAGAATGCTCTGTATTGGCAAATAATTTTTTTATCATGACATTAATCCGACAAAATTCCCCAATCGCCAAATTTAAAATTTATTAAAATAAGTTTGACTTTACATTATTCACAAACTTTGTGACTTATTTAGTAAAAGTAAAAACGTAATTTTAAAACACTCAAAATGGTGCAATGTTTTTTGTTAAACTGCAATCGTTAGACTTGTATTTTTTTAATAATCGACAAGTTTATCGCCTTAAAAAATGATGAAGATTTGGGACAATACTTATGCCGACGCTACTTTCTAACATCGTTAAACGTATTCGACAAGTATACCAAAAAGCAGAAGGTTTTATAGAAGAAGAACGCGAGTTTCCGGTATCACAAGTATTTTTAAATGCAACGTTTAAACGTTTTGTCACAGACAATGTCAAAATTTTAGAAGATTTACATGCTGACCTGCATGATGACTGGCTAAAGCTTTATGCCACACTCAATGTTAATGGTATGCATTTGGTTCTTTCGGTGGATCTTAAATTAGTTCAAATGGAACTCAACAAAGATATGCAGTTGATTGTTTTTGAACAAATCAGTAACACACAAGTGATCGAAGCCAGTTATCCCAATGTTTGGTACAAAATGGGCGTAAACGCTGCTTTATTCTTTTACCAAAAAGTATTGAAAAAAGATCCTTTAGGCATGATCTTAGAAAAATTTGAAGTCATTACAGTAAAAGATGAATTACTTCACTTAGATCTCAATCGCTGGTTAGGGAAAAATCGTTCGATTATGGATACACTAAATAAAGTCCATGTGAATCATGCTGAACTACGTGAGACCGAGTTGGTTGTAATTGGCAATGTGAATCTAACAGCTTTATTTAGTAAATTTAGAGAAGATAAAGACCCAGACTGGGACGAAGATGATGATCTAGAAACAGAAGTAACCCCGATTGAGCAAAAGAATTAAATCTCTAATTGGTAAGATAGATTTCAAGTCACAGCAATCAAAATGTATACATAAATTCACAGGATTAGAAATAAAGTGAATATTTTATCTTTAATTACACCGCATAATAGGTGTCATATCCAAAAATACTTTTAAATGTATAGGACATTTAATGATGGCAAAAACGTTATTTAAAACATTAAGTATAGCAACTGGTATTTCAACTGCAGTGTTATTGGTTGGATTTTCTAGCAATGCGCTTGCCATGAGTCCGTTCCAAGCAAGTTACCAGTTTGCCTATAATGGTAAAAACTTAGGTACTGCGACTCGTACACTGAGTCAAAATGGCAATAACTGGACTTATGTATTTGCTGCAAAAGCAGCGGCAATTGCATCTGCAAGCGAAACAAGCCGTTTTACCTTTAGTAATGGTCAAATTAATTCCAGTAGTTTTAGTCGCACCAGTAAAGTGTTGGTACATAATGACACCATGACCATTAACTTTAATCCAAACAACAAAACCATTAATACCAAGAAAAAAGATCAGGCACGTTCTTTCCCATGGAAAGCAGGTGCTTTAGATGAATTAAATGCTGAGTTACAAGTACGTGAAGATTTAAAAGGTGCTGGTCTAAAATCAAGTTATTTGATTGCAGATGCAAAAGGTTTAGATGCGCGCCGCTTTGTTAAACAAGGGACTGAGTCAATTAAAACCCCTGCGGGAACCTATAACACGGTCAAAGTTGTACTCACCCATGACAATGGTGAAAAAAGTTCAATTTTCTGGTTAGCACCTCAATTAGACTATTTACCCGTGAAAATGTCACATGTTGATGGTAAAACGTCTTATAACCTAACCTTGACCAGTTACAAAAAGTAAGACATTTTTCACCTTTTGATCAATTTCAGCTTGCATTTTTTTTAGTGCTTTTTAAAATACGCCTTTGCTTTAAAAAGCACCTTGCCTCTAGAGGATTCTCCCTGTGCACGCACTAGAACAGAAAATCTTAGCTGAAGGTATCGTTCTATCTGATCAAGTTCTGAAAGTCGATTCTTTCTTAAATCACCAAATTGACCCTGTGATGATGCAGCTCATCGGTCAAGAGTTTGCTCGTCTTTTTAAAGATGCAGGCATTACCAAAATCATCACAATTGAAGCATCAGGCATTGCGCCTGCTGTGATGGCTGGTTTGGAACTTGGTGTACCCGTTATTTTTGCACGTAAATATCAGTCTTTAACCCTTAAAGATGATTTATATCGTTCAAAAGTATTTTCTTTTACCAAGCAAATTGAAAGCACCATTGCGATTTCTAAGAAACATATTAGCAAAGACGATAAAGCTTTGGTTATTGATGATTTCTTAGCGAATGGTCAAGCCGCTTTAGGTCTTGCTGACTTGATTCATCAAGCAGACGCAGAAGTTGTGGGTATTGGGATTGTGATTGAAAAATCTTTCCAACCAGGCCGTCAATTGTTATTAGATAAAGGCTACCGTGTTGAATCTTTGGCACGTGTTGAATCTTTGGCAAACGGTACGGTAAGCTTTGTAGAAGAATAAGCTGGTCTTACTTCATAATTTTTCATTAAAAAAGAGTGCTTTAAGCGCTCTTTTTTATGCTTTTTGATCAGTAGCGTCTTTGTTTTGCCTTTTATTTTGATCAAACCCTCAGCTATATTGTGCAAATAAAGATATCACTCAGGTAAATAATAAATGAGATCAATCACTCAAAAATTAGTTGATCTACTCGACGTACAACAATTGGATGATGGTCTATTTCAAGGGCAAAACACACGATTATTTGGATCACACCTTGTGGGTGGGCAATTGGTGGCACAAGCATTAATTGCCGCATCAAAAACCACCAATCGCCCTGCACATTCATTACATGCTTATTTTATTCGCAGTGGTCGCACAGATATTCCAATTTTGTTTAAAGTTGAAAATTTAAGAGATGGCAAAAGTTTTGCCACTCGCCAAGTCTATGCTTGGCAAAATGGCCATATTATATTTTCAGCCATGGTTTCATTTGCCAATATTGAAGCAGGTTTAGAAAATCAGATTGAACCGCCTCACTACCCTGCGCCAGATGAACTGATCCCAGAACAACAACTGAAACAAATGATTTATGAGGATGTTCCTGAACCTGCACGCGCAATATTTATGCGTCAATTTTTTATCAATATCCATCCAGTGCAGCCATTCAACCCATTTAAACCGATAAAATTAGACACAAATTATGCTGAATATTTTCAAACCTTTGAAACTATTCCTACTCAACAAGATACACTCATGATGCACCAAGCCATTGCTGCATATTATTCTGACTATAACCTGCTGACGGTTTCACTTAGACCACATGGTGTCAGTTATGCGAACGGCAGTGTACGTAGTGCAAGTTTAGACCATAGCATTTATTTTCATACAGATTTTAGAGTAGATGAGTGGCTACTTTATGATATGAATGCAACACTATCTAGCCAAGCTAGAGGGCTTAATTTCGGGCGGATATGGCAAGATGGTAGATTGGTGTGTAGCGTTAATCAGGAAAGCTTAATGCGGCTGAAGCAATAACAAGATGTTTCTATAAGCTTGTATCAATCATTCTACCTATTACATTCACACAAAATATAAAGACTGATCACGGTATTCAGTTACAATCAAAATCATGTCATATCCCTGACATGATTGTAACGATAGCGATAAGCATGACAAAAATGCCAGTAGTGAACGTGAATATAAAGCTTAACCATAACTTAATGAAGACAAATGGACTTTGTTGAGTGAGTAAAAATCAATGACTGATGAACAAACAGTAAAGTGCCCAAAGTGTGGCTCTACAGACTTAGAACGCCGTGACCATGAACAACTTTTAGGCAAAGCAGGCAGTGTATTATTGACTTCTGCGGGTGCAGCAGCAGGAACTGTAGGCGGCGCTGCCTCTGGTGCGTCAATTGGTGCAGCTATTGGAACTGTTGCAGGTCCATTAGGTGTTATTGTCGGTGGAACTGTAGGAACCTTCGTAGGTGCAATCAGTGTTGGAATTACTGGTGGATTTCTAGGAAATCGCTTCGGTAAACGAGCAGGTGTGATTGTTGACCAAAATATCTTTTTTGATTACCAATGTAAAAAATGTAACCATCGCTTTAATTTAAAATAATAAAATTCAAAATATCACTCGCCAAAGAACTTCTCTTCTAATCCGTTAAAAGCGTGATAAAAGAGAAGTCTTTCAATTTTTATGCAGCTACCCACAAAATATCAAAAATTATGGGTTTAACTTTTTAACCGTTTCACCTAGACGTTTGCCCTGTTCTGCACATAAAGCTTTTTCATCGGAACTTAAGTTTTGGTCATGACGTGGTCCACTGACATGACTGACCCCATACGGCGTACCGCCTGATTTGGTATTGGATAAGGCTGGATTGGCATTGGTCAAACCCATGATCATCATGCCATGATGAAACAATGGCGGTAGCATCGTTAACAAGGTACTTTCCTGCCCACCATGCATTGAACCTGACGCGGTAAATACACAAGCGGGTTTATCGTGTAATGCACCATTTAACCAAAGACTTGTGGTTTGATCCCAAAAGTATTTCATTTCAGATGCCATATTGCCAAAACGTGTTGGTGAACCTAAAGCTAATCCTGAACAATTTTGTAAATCATCCAATGTACAATAAATATCGCCATGTTCTGGAATGCTGGCTTCTGCTTCTTTTACAACAGTGGAAAGGTTAGGCACCGTCCGAATTTTTACTGCCACACCCGCCGCTTCTACACCGTTGGCAATCAAGTGTGCCATCTCTTTGGTAGATCCATATTTACTGTAATAGAGTACGAGAACATAAGCTTGCATAGAGATTTCTTGATTTCAACATAAGAAAATAAAACTATACGGTATTTTTCTGCTTTTTTGGGTAAGCTAGACAATGAAAATGTAAGACATACTGAAAAATAATTGAGATCAAAGATATATATGCTTGAATTACTTAAAAAACTACCCTTCTATGAAAAAACTTGGTTTCAATTCATTCTTTTTGTAATTGGTCGTTTTGAAGCAGATCGTTGTCGTGAACAGGCGGGTTCACTCACTTATACGACATTATTTGCTGTTGTTCCAATGTTGACTGTTTTCTTGGTTATTATCTCATCAATCAAAGCCTTAGAGCCTGCTAGACAACAACTCCAGCAGATGATTTACAGTAATTTCTTGCCGAAAACCAGCATTGCTTTCGATAAGGCTTTTAATGTCTTTACTGAGAATTCAAGTAATTTAACTGTTATTGGTGTGTTGTTTTTATTCATTACCACAGTACTGATGCTTACCAGTATCGAAACGGTTTTTAATCGGATTTGGCGTGTTCAAGAAACGCGTAATGGCATCATTGGCTTTATGCGTTATTGGACCATTATTTCTTTAGGTCCGATTTTATTGGGAAGTGCCTTTGTCATTTCATCAACATTGGCCTCTATGAATGTCTTAAGTAATAACTTTGCTGGTTATGAAGTTGATGGTACAGCGTTACTCGGGGTCATTTCGTTTGCACTAACTACTTTAGGCTTTTTCATTCTATATTGGACCATTCCAAATCGCAGTATTCCTGTTCGAGCGGCTGCGATTGCAGGTCTTTTCGGTGCGATTGCATTTGAGCTACTTAAAAACCTATTTGGTTTTGTTATGGCAAATTTCACCAGCTATACCCTTGTCTATGGTGCTTTTGCTGCTGTACCAATTTTCCTATTATGGATCTTTTTATCGTGGAATATCGTCTTATTGGGTGTGGAAATCAGCTATGCCCTTACTGCATTTCATACAGGTAAAATCCAGACCCGCCATCCTGTGTTGATGATGCTCGATATTCTAGAATTATTTTATAAAAAACAAAAAACGGGCGAAGTGGTAACTGATGCAGAAGCACTCAATATTTTAGGTCGCGGTGAAATTGGACGCTGGCCAGTTTATATCCAACTTCTAGAAAAACAGAATTTGGTTAAATGTACTGACAATAATGAATATGTGCTGGTCAGAAATTTAGATGAAATTGATTTCTGGTCATTCTATACATCATTACCTTATACCCTCCCTCGTCGTCATGATGTTGAACATGTACATGATGATGATGTTTGGATGAAACATATCGGTCCAACCTTAATCGAATCCGATGAATATTTGGCAGCCAAATTATCGATTCCGCTTTCAACCATTTTGGATGATAAGTAATTTTAATCAAGATAGATAAACAACTTCCCTTTCCAAGCAATGCCCATTGGAAATGGGAAGTTATATAACTTTTTGATGAATCATTATAATTTCGCAATAGCCAAATCCACTGCATAAAGCGGATAAAAGACACCACAATGGTATGAACCTGTCTTTTTTATAGGATATAATTCAAAGTGGACAACAGATCTTTTTTATTCAGGCAATCTTTGCATGACAATAACAAAAACAAGCGAGAAAAATATACTGACTCAACTCAGTACCAATGATGAGATTATTGCACCATTATGGCTTATTTTTCGACATGATCCCGCACTGTCTGTTTATCCTAAACATGGGCATGCTTGGGGCGAATTTATTTATGCCTTTAATGGGGTAATGGAAGTCAATATTGGTCAAATTAATTATATTACCCCCCCTCCATATGGAGTTTGGTTACCACCAAATACGCAACACAGTGGTTTAAATCGGACTCCTGTTTCCCATGCAACTTTGTATGTTCATCAGTCCTTATGTAGAGCCTTACCCCAACAAGCAGGAATTCTTTTAACCTCACCCTTGGTTTCAGCAATTTTACAGCACATCAAACAGCACCCAATGCAAGCATCTGAGCCTGAATATTTGCGGCTATTACAGGTATTACTTGATCAATTACAACATGCTGAGTTAATCGGTAGTTATTTACCCCATACCAATCATGCTGCCTTAAAACAAGTTTTGGATTTTTTACATGCCCACCCTGCTGATCACAGTACGCTAGAGGCTTTAGCCCAACGGATTAATATGACTGAACGTACCTTGGCAAGACTGAGTCAAAAAGAGTTGGCAATGTCACTCAATGAATGGCGACAACGCCTTAAAGTCATGAAAGCGATGTCTATGCTCAATGAGGGAAAAACGGTTGAAAGCATTGCACTGGATTTAGGTTATGCCAATGCTTCTGCTTTTATCAATATGTTTAAACGTTGGATGATGCGTACCCCAGATCAGTTTAGAAAATTATTACATCGCTAAATCAACTTTTTAAATTTTGAGTAGATGAAGTGGAGTGATCTAAATACAGATAATCAATAATCTTCCCGACCAATCTATACGCCGATCTAAAAATGCATGGGCTGCCTTTAACTTTGGGTTATGTAGTAATTTACCAAAGTCATCCATGGGTAATTTTATTATGATGAGCCAATTGGCGATTTTAATACTATTCAAACAACAGCTAAAAAATAGCAGTGGTATAAATTTCAACTGATAAATAAAGCGAGATATATCCTAATAGTTAGCGATGAATTGTTGTTTTATAAGCTCTAGAAAATAAAAACCCAATGCGTATTGATTATAAATAAACACTGGGTTGCTTGAATTTTAAGTGATTATTTTACAAAAGTTTTCCAAACAAAATCTTGGCTTTGACCATGTAAAGTCATACTCAACTGATCACCAGAAGCCAATGCTGCAACACCTGCAGGTGTCCCTGTCATCACCACATCCCCTGGTTCTAAAGAGAATACTTGGCAGATGTCTGCGAGTAAGTAAGCAATATCAAAAATCAATAAAGCCGTATCGCCTTTTTGTCGAACTTCATCATTGACTGCAAATTCAAATGTAACAGCCGACCAATCTTTAATTTCATCCACACTGACCCAATCTGCCAGTACACATGAGCCATCAAAAGCTTTTGAACGCTCCCAAGGCTGGCCTTTGCCCTTTAAGTCATCTTGGAGATCACGTAAAGTTAAATCTAAGCCTAAAGTCACCGCACCAATCGCATCCAATACTTTATCTAAATTGGTTTCGCCCTTAAGTGGCTTGTCGATACGTAACGTCAGTTCACACTCATGGTGGCAATTTCCCCACGCCTCATTCCAAGAGATACCGTCTTGCAATGAAATCAAACTACTGGGCGGCTTGATAAATAAGACTGGACGATCTGGAATTGCGTTACCTAATTCTGCTGCATGCGCTGCATAACTACGACCGACACATACAATTTTAGATGGACGTGTACTCATATTGTTCCCTTCTTATTGCTCAGCGTTAAAAACTTTATAATTCCAAATTACTTTTTAAAAGTATTGATAAAAATCGTTTGATCTGCGGGTGTAGCAAATGCTCGTTTAGGCACAATCACCACAGTACGATTTTTTAATTCGATCATATAGGTAAGCTTGCCTTCTGCAAATTTATCTACATCTGAATAATGATGAACTTGTTTTGGACGGCCACTACTGAATAATTCCATATAGTCTTGAAATAATTCAATACCTTGTTCGCTTTTACCAAATTGATATTTAACGAATTGGCGTTTAAACATCATCGGTAAAAACCAATACCGCATCAGCATTTGCAGAATTAAGAAAAAAGCACCTAAGCAAACATAATATTTACCCACACCCTCTAAACCGAGGTAAATCCCCCAAACCATGATTCCGATGCTGACCAAAGGCGTGAGAAATTGGCTAATTTGCTTTTTACCAAAAGTTGCCAGTTTAAAACCATCTTGAGATTCTTCTAAATTAAGATAATAACGTGCAGATAATGCAGGCTGGGTGTCTGACATAGTTGCTTCAATACAAATATTTTACGATGCCAAGATATTACACTAGATTTTTCTTGCGAGATGCGGATTTTCATCTTGTTTTACAGAACACCTCTATTTTTTAAAAGTGAATCCTTTTAGGGTCTTTCATACAAATGGTTTTTATAAGAACAAGATATTGCCGATTATCAAGGCACAAAAGGAATTATGATGAAAGTATTTTATTTAAATGTCGGTGTAATACTCTTAGTCAGTATCAGTCAAATCAGTTTCGCAAAATTGGTCACTTGGACCGATAATATTCCCAGTGCGTTAAAGCCATTTGACAATAATGCCCAGCAAATTGCGGCAATTGCCCAAGACAATATTTTAATTTATGCCCATCCAGCAACCAAAACGTCACTACCGACATTCTCTAAACAAACCCAACCTATCGCTAAATTTTCAACAGCAGCCATTGTTGTGCCTGTAAGTAGCCAAGAAGTGGCTAAGACATTAAGCAATTACACACAATATGTTGGGTTATTCCCTACTTTAAAATCAGCAAAAGTCATCGAAACGGCAGGAGCGATCAGTCAATTAAAATATCGTATATCCATCCCGACACCGATACCTGTGTTAAATTTTAATGAAGATGTGGTGATGCAACATCAAATTGGACAAAATAGTATTTCAACCATGGTGATTGATGGTCCAATTCCTTATGCATTAGGGAAATTTGAATGGTTCAATTTAACTAACAACAAAACTTTAGTGACCCTGACACAATGGGGCGATTTAAACCAACCGCAAGGTTTCCTGTTTAAGAAAATTTTAAATGCATTTCCTGAAGTAAAACTGGCAATTCCAAATGGTTCGAGTGCCTTTGTTTTAGAAGCACTCAAAAATAAATATACGGCTAAAAAAGTGACTGGATTAACTGAAGGGCAACTGCCTAGCCCACAATTAAATACAGCTCAAATCAATAAAATTGTACAGGTCAGTGCCAACGCGCAACAGCCCGTCAGTATTGTACTTAATCCTGTCACTGTACCTTATACCCATGGTCGAGAGGTTTTACGCTTTACCACAAGCTATCAATACTTAAATGCCACCCCGCAACAATTACAACGTTGGACACAACCCTTATCCTATAAAGAGATTTTTCCAAAACAAATCAAAAGTATTAAAACCACAGTGCTCAACACACAAGCACAAGATGCAGACTTTAAAGTCAGTGTTGGATTAGGGGTTATTAGTATTCCTTTTGATTTTAAAATGCATTTTAGCTATCCCAAAGCCACCGAAAATAACTTCTATGCCAATGGCGGTGATCTACGTTATCTCAAAGGTCAAATTCAATTTTTACCCCAAGGCAATAACACCTTACTCAAAATGACCACTACCATCAAAATTGATGAAAAAGCACCATTCTTACTCAAAGCAGCACGTAGTTTACCCTACCATGAAATGTTACCGGCACTGGGTGCAAACGCAATTTTTGCTCAAAAAGTAAAATAGTGCAGATTGAACTTTTAAACTCAATTAATCAGCAAGATGTTTGATTGTTGTGCCAATATTAAACAGAAAATATAACGGGATTGCGATCAGATCACCGACTAAAGTGACGGGGGTTAAGGCTATTTTCTGCAACAGTGTTTTAGAATGTAATGAGTATTTGGTTTTTCCTTGTGTATACATCGCAATTGTATAGTTCTGACTAAAGTTCTGAAATTTCATATTTTTAATTTCAGCGTTTAACCCCACTACACGTCCAACCAATCCAATTTTTCTTTGATAAAATTCAGAGTTTTCCCGGCCATATTCGTATTGACTCAGTCCAAGTCGAGATAACTTATTTTCTTCCTGTCCAGTTAAATTCTTTTTTGCATAATACAGTTCAATATCACTGCTAAATTGAGCTGCTTGTGGATTTTTTTGATCATCGCTTTCCGGCATTAAAGACAAGCTAAAATAATTGTCACTCGGACGGACTGGTTTGATTCGCCAATACTTGGCGTCTAAATCAGATCGAATGGTTTCTAAAATTTCCTTATTTCCAATATCAATCATATACGCATATTTTTGCCCAACCACGATTAAGGAGATATCTACATTGTTTATATCATGGCTATTTTTTGAGGAAGCATTTTCTTTTAAACAGGCAAAACCGACAATTTGATCCTGATCTACAATTACTCGATCTGCATGGGTTGAAACCACTTTACCCGTCGCCAACCTACCAGAATCACTGTTATTCCACAGAATGGCGGTACATCCAGTCATTTGACTGATGACCAACACGATAAAGAATGAGAGATATTTATTCATTAATGATTGGCCTTATTTTTATTATCTTGCTCATTGTGCCATCATTTAGGCACAAAAAAACCGCAATAAAGCGGTTTTTTTAATATTTTATCAAGTTGGTGCGCTCAGAGAGATTCGAACTCCCGACCCCTTAGTTCGTAGCCAAGTGCTCTATCCAGCTGAGCTATGAGCGCGACGTCTTGATGGGACGCATTATACGCCTTTTCATTTTTTTGTTAAGGATTATTTCAATACTTAAGCACCAAGTGTTTAGTATTTGGGCTATTTATCTTTAAATCGACAAAAACCTAGAATCTACGTATTTATACACTGCTTGCATGCTGTTTCATTTGAAATTGAATTAAATATTTTTCAGTAAACAACCAAAATAAATAGCCAACTATACTCAATAGGATTCCAGCAGCACACACGGCATACCATCCCCAATGACCATAGAGTGTTGTTGCCAGTAATGAGCCCACTGCACTACCCAATGCATAAAATAACATATAAGCACCCACCAATCGCCCATGTAGTCGAATATCCGCTTGGAAGATCAGACTTTGATTAATCACATGGATTGATTGAATAGCTACATCTAATAAAATAATCGCTAAAATAAAAATCCAAATTGAAAAATATAAGCAGTTTAAAATAACCCAAGCTCCGATCAGTAGTAGAAACGCATATTGTGTAACACGCTTCGCATAGCCTCGATCAGCTAACCCACCAACACGGATTGCCATAACTGCACCGATGGCACCAATGATGCCTAAAAAACCAATCAAGCTATGTGAATATTCAAAAGGCTGAACAGATAAAGGAAACACCAGTGCATTCCAAAACAGATTTAAATTGACGAAAATGATGAAAGCAAGTACACCTCTAATCTGTAACACTCTATTTTTAAACAATTGTTCAAACAATGAAAAGATTATCTGGGAATAAGTGAATTGCTGAGTAGGATCTTTTTCGATGCAGATAACAGCTAAGTATTTCCATAAAAACACACTGATCATACTCATACATAATACTGAGAATATATATACCCCTTGCCATCCAAACCAATCGGCTAAACTACCAGACAGTACCCGAGATAAAAGTATACCAATCAACACACCTGCTTGGACTGTACCCACGATTTTGCCGCGTTCATCAGCAGCCGCCAAAACTGATGCATAAACAATTAAGCCTTGGGTCATCGCTGTGCCCAACATGCCCACAATCAGCATACTCAATAACAACGTGAAAATATGATCTGAAAAAACCAACAAGATTAAAGCTAGGCATAAAATGATGGACTGAAACAACATCAAAGATTTTCGTGGTATTAAATCGCCTAAAGGCACAATAAAAATTAATGCAATGATTGATCCCACTTGAGTCAATGAAACAACTAACCCCGCCCACGAATAATCTAATTTAAAATCTTGGGCAATCAAATCCAGCAATGGCTGTGCATAATAAACATTTGCAACACTCAATCCAGCAGCACACGCCAACAGCATCACCAAGGCTGGAGAAAGCTGAGATCGCTGCTGTTCTCTTGTTTTATTGCGCTGTTGATGATCTGTTTTGTTCATTTTGCACCAATCTAGTTTTAATTTGCAACCAGATTAAATTACGCAATCTTGTTTTAAATTGCAACTAGATTTATAGTCTATTTTTAAGATGAAATATGGACAACTGATGAATCAAGATAAATATGAAGCTTGCCCAGTTGCGCGGTCAGTGCAATTGATTGGAGATCGTTGGGCTTTATTGATCATTCGCGAAGCTTTTGATGGGGTAAAACGATTTAGTGATTTTCAGAAAAATTTACATGTCGCCAAAAATATTTTGTCTGATCGATTGGCAAAACTTGTTGATGCTCAAATTCTAAAGAACCAACCGGCATCTAATGGTTCAGCCTATTTGGAATATGTGCTCACTGCACAAGGTTATGCACTGTTTCCAATCATCGTGGCATTACGTCAATGGGGTGAGCAATTTTTATTTGCTGAGGATCAACCACATTCTATTTTGCTTGAGAAAAATACAGGTGATGAATTGGCACTTATGCAGCCAATGACAAAAAAAGGAAAACATCTACTTGCACAAGAGACCTTTGTGAAAAAGATCAATTAAATGCAAATCATGTTTTCCCAGTTAAAGTGGATACTCGTTTTAAAGAGCAAACTTAAGTTTTAATGGTTTTACTCAACCAATAAATCTTTTGGATTAATGCTATCACCGTAGACAGGTTTTAACGTCTTTTCATATGCTTGCTGGATAACCCCTGCTTTAGATAATTTTTCTAAGTCTTGATTCAACCAATCCAATAATTCTTTATCACCCTTTTTGACTGCAGGTGCAATCAAATCATGCTGACCCAAGCTGGTAATACCCACTGTATAATTTGGGTTCTCTTTTGCCCAAGCAAGTACCAATAAATTATCATGTGCCAAAGCCACACCACGTCCATCTTTCAAAGCATCAAAGGTCTCTGTATTCTGCTCGTACTTTTGTAATTTAATTTCAGGATGTGATTTGCTAAAGAATGAGTCTGCTGTCGTGCCTTTATTGACCAATAAAGTCTGGTCTTTAAGTTGTGCAATATCTGTAATTGGCTTGGCTTTAGGCGATACAACACCCAAAGAAACTTTTAAATAAGGCTGAGCAAAATCTACAACTTCCTTGCGTTCAGGTGTCACGGTGAAATTAGCAAAAATAATATCGACCTTATTGGCTTTAAGGTACTCCACACGATTGGCAGCCTCCGTTAAAACAAATTGAACTTTGTTTTCATCTCCTAATAGGTCTTTGGCAACATGCTTAGCAATTTCCACATCAAATCCTTGGTTTTTACCTTGTGAATCCAAGTAACCAAAAGGTGGCTTATCACTAAACACCCCGATACGAACCACACCATTTTTCTTAATTTGTTCAATACTTGAGCTTGTTTTTTCAGTTTCAGCAGTTTTTTCAGTTGTTGAAGCATTTTTATTACACGCCGCCAACCCTAAGCTAAGCACAGAGGCTGCAAGTAGATGAGTCAGCTGTTTTATTGATATGTTCATTTAATTTTCCTCTAATCTATTTTCATACTTAAACGATGATTTCTTTTCGTATTTAAACGCTTTGATGCAATTTTTATTTCGGTTTCACATCCAAAAAGACTTGAGCGTCCACAGTTCCACCGTAAACTGGCTTTAAGGTCTGATCATAAATCTTCTGAATTTCACCTGTTCTTTGTAAGCTTGAAATTTCAGTATTGAGCCAATTTAGAAGTTGGGTATTGCCCTTTTTCACTGCAGGTGCAATAAAGTCTTGATTACCAATTTGCTGAATTCCCGCCGTAAATGTTGGATTCTCAGCTGCCCATGCCAAGGCATAAGTACTGTCTTGAGAAATTGCATCACCACGACCATCTTTCAGTGCATTAAAAGCATCAGTATTTTGTTCAAACTTTAATAAATTAATTTTTGGGTAATTCTTAGTGAAATAAATATCTGATGTCGAGCCTTTATTGACGATCAAGGTTTTTCCTTCGAGCTGCTGAATATTGGTAATCGTCTTGGCTTTAGGCGATACAATGCCTAAAGCAGCCTTTAAATACGGTTGGGCAAAATCAACCACTTGTTTACGTTCAGGAGTGACTGAAAAACTGGCAAATACCGCATCTGCTTTACCCGATTTTAAAAACTCCACACGGTTAGCAGCCTCAGTCACCACAAATTCAACTTTATTTTCATCCCCAAGCAAATCTTTGGTCACTCTTTTTGCTAAAGCGATATCAAAACCTTGTGGTTTACCTGCACTGTCCACATAACCAAATGGTGGATTATCTGCAAAAACAGCCACACGAAACACGCCCTGCTTTTTAATCTGATCTAAAGATTGATCATTCTGGGTATTTTGCTCCGCTGATGCAATTGGTTCAGTTGGCTGACTACATGCGCTCAACATTCCCATACATAAGGCCACACTCAATATTCGAACAACGTTGGAAATATTAAAAAAATTCGATGGTTGAGTTAAATAAGATAAAGCCATACATCCTCATTTTTATAGATCATTCTGTGTTGCTATTAGGGTGAATATTAATGTCTAAATTACTGTTAGTAATTCAACATATTTAAAAAGGCTTTTGCCCGTTCAGTCTGTGGATGCTCAAAAAATTGTTCAGGTGTGGCTTGCTCAATAATTTTGCCTTTATCCATAAAAATAATTCGGTCTGCGACTTTTCTGGCAAAAGACATTTCATGAGTCACGATCAACATGGTCATTCCTTCATGTGCAAGTTTTAAAACCACATCTAATACTTCACGGACCATTTCAGGGTCTAAAGCAGCGGTGATTTCATCTAGCAGAATCACTTGAGGCTGCATCACCAATGAACGCACAATTGCGATACGTTGCTTTTGCCCACCCGATAACTGTCGCGGATAATCTCGCTTACGATCGTATAAACCGACACGTTTCAATAATTCGTCTGCAACTTTCTCAGCTTCAGCTCTTGTTCGTTTTTGAACTTTTAAAGGGCCTAATAAAATGTTATCAATCACATTCATATGCCCAAAAAGTTCATAGTTTTGAAACACCATGCCAATTTTTTGACGTACATCCACCCACGCTAAATCTTTGCCCAATACACCTGAGCCAGCTAAATTGATTGTGCCCCCCTGTATTTTTTCCAAGCCATTGATACAACGCAACAATGTGCTTTTTCCACACCCAGATGGACCAAGGATCACCACGACTTCACCCTGTTTTACGTCCAAATCTATGCCTTGTAAAATATGACTTTCTGCAAATGATTTCTGTAAATGTTGTATAGATAACAAAATCATGATTACTCCCAAACTTTTTCTAAATGCGTCGCTAAACGGGATAAGGGATAGCAAATGATGAAATATAAAATAAAGATCAAACCATAAATCCAAAGAGATGCATTCGGAACAATTAACAGCGAATTCTCAATAATTTGCTGTCCAACTTTAATCACTTCGACCACGCCAATCAGCACAGCCAAGGAGCTGGTTTTAATCATACGCGTGAATAAATTGATTGCGCCCGGTGTGACTCTTTTTAAACTCTGCGGGAAAATCACATAGCTCAAAGTTTGCATAGGACTCAGGCCAAGTGCATGTGCAGAATCGTGTTGATGTTGATCTATCGATGTGATGGCAGCACGAACTAGATCGCCCATTTCAGCTGTCCCCCATAATACAAAGACCACAATACATACCAGTACCGCTGAGAGCTGCCAGTTAAACCATGTTGCAAAGCCAAAATAGAAAACAAATAATAAAACCAGAATTGGAATAATCCGAATCGCTTCTAAATACAATCGACACAAACTTTTAATCAGTAAATTTTTTGACGTCATAATGACACCGAAAATCGTGCCAAAAATTGCTGAAAAAAATACTGATATAAAGGCAATTTTTGCAGTAACCCACAGCCCTTCCAGTAATCGTGCAAGATGACTGGGTTGAAACAGATAATCAAATTCCATGGCTCACCTTCCGACTGCGGTATTCCAGATAACTGGTGAGAATAGACACAGGCAATAAAATAATCAGATAAGACATGATCAAGAGAAATAATGCTTCTGTGGTTTTATAATCCATACCAATTAAGTCTTTGGTGACAAACAATAGTTCCACCACTGCAATGGCACTCACCACAGAACTTTCTTTAATCAGAAATAAACAATTTGCACCAATTGCAGGAATTGAAATTGCTAGAGCTTGAGGGAAGATCACATATTGAAAAACTTGCAGTGGATTCAGTCCTATACTTTCACCTGAATCAATTTGTCCTTTGGCCACAGCTTGTAAACCTGCACGAAAGGCTTCAGCCATATAGCTTCCACCTAGAAAAGTTAGACCAATGACCCCACAGGTAAATCCATCAATTTTAATCCCCAGTTTTGGTAAACCGTAATAGAGAAAAAATAACTGAATCAATAAGGGCGTATTGCGTGATAATTCAATGTAAATTTTGACAATTTTGTCAAAGACCCGTACCCGATAGGTAATGAGAATACTGCAAATTAAACCAACCAATATTGCGAGAATAATACTGATGATTGAGATTTGGAGTGTGGTCACCATTGCTGAAGCAAACTGTGGCATCACACTGTAGATATATTGCCAATTCAAAGAAATCGTCCAAAATAATTATTTTATTGTTACGCTCTAAAGCAGAAAAAATGATTTGGAACCATCTTACAGTGAGAATTTTTTCTAAATAAATATGATTATCAGATAAGCTTTTCTATAAAAATAATGCTGGATAATGCTTACTTTTTTGTGAGAAAAAATCAGCGAAGTTAAAATTGAATATTCATCAACCCCAAGCAATTATTCGACATTCACTACGTCTAACAATTCCATACATTCAGCACAGAAGATGACAGATTCATTCTCTAAACTTTGGATTTGCAGTTCATAAACAAACCCTGTCAACGTGCGATTACAGCCATCACACTGTTGCAGGTTGAAATGACAAATAAAATCAACATGCTGGTAAATATAATATCCATCTGTATATTTCTTCATGTTCTTCTTTCTAAAGCTTCGGTTATTTTAATTATTTTAATGTTTTTAGCCCTAGAATAGATGTTCTAATCCTTGCTCTGCGACAGGAATAGACGTGTAAAAAAGGATAAAACTCATTTTATTTAAATTCCAACTCAATCAATCGTGTACTATTATTTCATCAATATTTCTATAAAAATTCAGATAATAAAAGGAAAAAAATGGGACATTACTCAACACTTTTGATTTCATCCGATCTCGATAGAACTATTGGGCAAATGGATGAAAATGAAACCTATCAAGAAGTTAAATACTCTATTCCGTTATTTTGGTTGGCCTTATTTAAAGTTGAAGACATTACCGCTATTCAAGATGAAGATGACTTAACCTATTACGTCTTTCGTGCAACGATCTTAAAAAGCTGTGAAACGTTTAAATCCAGACTCAACATATGGTCAGCACTCTATAATGATGAAAAAGTAGCAATTTTAGCTCAATCATTTTTACAATATTTACAACGTACTCCAACATTTTCAGTCGAGTTAAACATTACTGATATTATGGGAATGATGATTGATCCATTTAGCATAGAAACTAGAAATGAAATGGTGGATATGATCCATTTCATCGAACAAAAACATCGAGATCCCAAAAGTCCATCACCTTCAAAATATTGGCTGCCAAAATCTTTCGAACTTAATACACCCCAAAATCGATATTTAGATATCGATGGTTTTGGAGAGTCTTTACTCCCCTGTTTTGAGGTCGATAAATGGTTAAGTAACAATGAAAAGACACAACAGCCTGTTAAAAACAAACTCAATGCGTCTTTTGATGAGGTCCATTTTTATCGAATGCTGCTATCCAAAGCTGAAATCTCACCAAACAGTTCATTCGGTTTTAAACATCGGTTTTTAATTCTGATGCGAATTAAAAATAAGGAATTACGCAAAAGGCTCTTTCAAATATTTTTCTTTAATGAAATCCTATTTTTCTGTTTATTATGGCTTAGTCTAAGTTTAATTAGCATCTTTTTTCTTTTTAAAATTAGCACTTTTTCCTATTTAGAGATAACTGGCATTATTATTGGGCTTATTGCATTTAGCTATTTTATTTTTCGTAAAATAGCCAAGAGAATCAATATATTCAACCAACTAAAATCATCAATCTAAATTTCAGGTACAAAAAAACCGCAACGTATGCGGTTAATTCTTCAAGTTGGTGCGCTCAGAGAGATTCGAACTCCCGACCCCTTAGTTCGTAGCCAAGTGCTCTATCCAGCTGAGCTATGAGCGCAATACTTGTGTTGCCAAAAGGCATTCGTTACATCATGATTAACTTATTGGTGCGCTCAGAGAGATTCGAACTCCCGACCCCTTAGTTCGTAGCCAAGTGCTCTATCCAGCTGAGCTATGAGCGCGTCATAAGTAATCGTTGGCGGTGAGAGAGGGATTCGAACCCTCGATACAGTTACCCGTATGCATCCTTAGCAGGGATGTGGTTTCAGCCACTCACCCATCTCACCGTAACGAGCCGCCATAATACAAACTAAAACCCGATTCGGCAAGTGATGACATTAAAAAAAATAGAGAAATTTACTCAATTAAATACTTTTTAAGCGATTTTCATCATTTTGTTGTTTTTTTATGCTGCAAAACAATCACAATCTACAAATACAAAGAAAATTTCTCTAAAAATTAAATTAAAAACACAATATTGCAATCAATTACGTGCAGTATTCCACTGTATGTCTTATGCTAATCCTATCTTCTGACTAGAAACCAAATACATCATGAAAAATTGGGTCGATCCTGAAGCCAAAGCTGAAGCTGAGCGTTACGACAATCCCATTCCAAGTCGTACCCTTATCCTAGAAATCATTGAACGAAAACAAGAAGCATTGTCACATGCAGATCTTGTTGAACTGCTTGAAATTGTCGATCAAAAAAGTATAGATGCGCTCAGCCATCGTTTAAGTGCAATGGTCCGTGATGGTCAATTGATGAAAGATGGTTTTAAATATCAGCTGATGGCCGATCAACCTACCCTAGACGCTACTGTTTATGTCAACGCTAAAGGTTTAGGCGTTGCAAGCTTAGATGGGAAGAAAGATGAGTTCCTTCTGCCTGAGCGCGAATTACGTCAAGTCTTCCATGGTGACCGCGTTAAAGTCCAACAAACTTCTGTAGACCGTAAAGGTAAAGCTTGGGGCTATATTACTGAAGTGACTCAACGTCGAGTTAAACAACTGATCGGTAAAGTTGCAGAATTTGAAGGTGAATACTTTATTCAACCTGCACCGCCCAATGCGCATCAACCCATAACTTTAGAAAAAGAACTGATTGAACATGCCAAAGCCAAAGTCGGCGATGCATTACGTGTTGAAATTGATGACTATCCAACACGAGATGAATTTGCGACAGGTCATGTGATTCAATCAATGGCGGATAAAGCCGATACTGAAATCATTATCCCGCAAACCATTTTAGAATATGGTTTACCTTATGAATTCCCAGAAGAAGTCATCAAAGAAGCCGAAGCGTTTAAAGAACCCTCTGCAAAGGATCGTCAAGGTCGTATAGATTTACGAGATTTGCCTTTAGTTACCATTGATGGTGAAGACGCACGTGACTTCGATGATGCAGTCTATGCTGAAAAACGCCCTGGTGGTGGCTATCGTGTCGTTGTCGCAATTGCAGATGTCAGTCATTACGTCCGTGTTGGTAAACCTTTAGATGATGAAGCGCAAGAACGTGGTACATCCGTGTATTTCCCACACTATGTATTACCCATGTTGCCTGAAGCACTTTCAAATGGCTTATGTTCTTTAAATCCACATGTTGACCGTTTATGTATGGTGTGTGATTTAAATTTAAGTCGTGCTGGTAAAGTGACTAAATTTGAATTTTATCCATCAGTGATGCATTCAAAAGCACGTTTAACCTATACCCAAGTTGCACAATATTTAGATGGCGACAGCAATGCGATTCCTGAAGACCGTGATGTCCGTAAGTCAGTTAATACGCTCTACCAATTGTATGAAACTTTAAAAGGTTTACGTGCACAACGTCATGCAATGGAATTTGAAACCGTTGAAACCTACATGACTTTTGATGAATTGGGTGGAATTAAAGAAATTTTACCGCGTTCACGTAATGTTGCGCATAAGCTTATTGAGGAATGTATGTTGCTTGCTAACGTTGCAGCAGCAGAATATTGCTTAAAAAATGAAGTTCCAATGTTGTATCGTGTGCATGAAGCACCAGAGTTTTCACGCATTCAAAAAGTAAAAGACTTTGTAAAATTATTGGGCTTTAAATTCCCTGACCAACCGACACAAGCCGATTATCAAACGGTGATTGAAGCAACCAAAGATCGTATTGATGCACCGAGTATTCATGCGGTGTTGTTACGTTCAATGATGCAAGCCTACTATGGTCCAAAAAATGTGGGGCACTATGGCTTGGCTTATGAAGCATATACCCATTTCACTTCACCAATTCGTCGATACCCTGATCTGCTATTACATCGTGCGATTAAAGCCAGTTTAACCAACAAAAAGTATCCTCTTTCAGGTGCAGCATTAGAAGATGCGGGTGAACATTTCTCTGCAACTGAACGCCGTGCAGATGAAGCTTCGCGTTCGGTTACTTCATGGTTGAAATGTCACTATATGCAGCAACATTTAGGCGAAGAATTTGTTGGTGTGATCAGTGCAACCGCTGAATTTGGCTTATTCGTAACCCTAAAAGATTTATATGTGGATGGTATGATTCACGTGAGTCAATTGGGCGATGACTACTTTGTTTATGACCAAGTTAGTCAAAATTTAGTTGGTCAAAATCGTGGTCAAGCCTTTGGTTTGGGTGACGAAGTCAAGATCAAAGTTGCTGGGGTTAACCTAGAAGAACGTAAGATTGATTTTGAATTGTTACAACAACTGTCGCATGCGGGCCGTGTAATCCGTAGTCGTGCACCACGTGTTGCAAAACCCGTTGCCAAAGAAGAAGTTTTTTCTGAACGTCCTGTCAAAGTTAAATCTGAATCTGACAGTGGGAACGCCAGCGAAGATGGGGAACGTCCCATTCGAAAGAAAAAGCCCAAAGGAAAACCCAGCTCTTACAATAAAAAACCTGGAAAAAGTACTGCAACTCAGCCTGAAACAAAGGCTAAAGATAAAGTGAAGAAAAAGGCTAAAGCAAAAAAGAAGAAGTCGAACGCAAAAGCAAAGACTGAGTAATTTTGACTTACCGCAAAATCAGAGAGTTTCGGCTCTCTTTTTTATCATTAAAATTTTAAATTTGAATATTTAAAATGGCATCCTCTTTGAGTAGCTCAACCAAATAATTTAAATCATCAAGGCAATTAAAATTCAGCTCGGAACTTTTAAAATTCTTCCAAGTAATATTTAATGGCCTACAAATGGGTCTTAAATTTTCTTCTGTTAAACAATTGCTTAAAGCTGAGGTGTTATATCCCATATAACCCAAAATGCCACAAACTTGTTCCCCAATATAACAATAAAGATCACTTTCCGAATGTATGTAGTTTCCATCTAAAATAATATGGCTAACTTTTGAGATACTTTCATTTATGTGTTGATTGAAATTAACCTTATAAGCAACATTTAACCAACATTCCTTTTCAAACTCATTTAACTCAAACCATTGTTTTAGAGAAATTTTATTTTCAGAATATTTTTTTAAAAATTGATTTTGTTTTAAGAAAAATGTAGTTTTTTCACTTAATGATGGCTCCTGGTATTCTTCATCTCCATCATAAGTAAAGTCATAAACGATCAGATCAGCATTCTTATAATTAAACTCATAAGAAAAATCTAAATCGTTAGAAAATTCTTTGTCCCCCACCCTCAATTCATACGTCAAAACAAAGTAGAGATGGTCTATTTTTCTACGTCTTTTCAGTAAATGCAGCTTATCCATTTCATCTAAAATTTTAGAATTTATGCAATTTTTAAAATTAATTTGATTTGCCGTTAATTCAAAGTCATAAACCTCTATCAAATAAATATGTTGCTCTTCTGGTTCTTGTTCAGGATCAAAACTTACTACTTTTAATAAATACTTTTCTTGTACCCTCATAGAGTCTTCCTTGTTTTATAATGCATGCATAGCGACTCAAATAACTCTAGAAATAACAGCATGAAAATTAAAAATATACCATCACTCTTAATCCTGTTACTCAGCTGTGTAGCTTCTGCTGAAACCATCACTTTTAAAACCCAAACTATTCCCCCTAAATACACAAACTTTTCAGGAAATATTCCCTTTATCCAAGGCAAAGGTTTTGAAAAAATCAACCAACAAATCACACACGAACTTTTGGCAGATGATGCTACACGTATCGACTTTAGTTCAGGAAAGATATATCAGGATCAAAACTATTTAAGTGTTTATACCCATTTAGAAATTGAAGGCGGACAAAGCTATTATCGTGAAAAGTATTATGTGATCGATTTAGAGAATAGACAGTTCGTAACATTGCCACAAATACTGCAAAAATATCAATTGTCCGCAGCGCAAATCTCAAATGAAATTGCTCAGCAACTTGACCCATGTATTGAAAATAAAACCGCAACGCTTTCTAAAACGGCTAATGACTGCGATAGCGCAGATCTGCAATACCTATACCGATACTATGCTGAAGATCGAAATTTTATTGCGCTAAAAAATGCAAATGGCTTTTATCTTAAAAAAGATATTTTAGGCATCAGTTTTGATGCGGGCGCATACTCTATCCCTTTTGAATACAATTTGAAAACCAAACAAGTCCATTAACATCTGTGTTAATTTTATTGTCACACCTTGATTTCCCCTGCCAGAAGCCCTACATCTATCTACAACTTAAGAAATGATTTGGCATAAAGCTCATGACACTAGAACAGGCAACGTTGCCAGTACCGCAATTTGATCAAATTAGTTTAGATCAACTCAAACAAAATATTGAAAAAGCCATCCAAGACGGTCAAAACTTTTTAAATGACTTGGTACAAGTCCCTGAAAGCATTCAACAACAACTTGCAGTGATCGAAAATGTAGATTCACTTGAAAATAACATGAGTGAATCTTGGGGAATTTTGTCACACCTCAACGCAGTGATGAATAACACTGAAACGCGTGAAGTCTATCAAGACTTATTACCAAGTTTAAGTGAATACTACACTCAGATCGGTCAACACGTTGCTTTGTTCCAAACTTATCAAAATGTTTATGATCATGCGATTTTTAGCGACTTGCCAACGGCGCAACAAAGTGCAATTAAACTGGCTTTACGTGATTTTAAACTTTCAGGTGTTGCCCTTGAAGGTGAAGCTAAAAAACGCTATGCAGAAATTTCAGCACGATTATCACAACTGTCTTCTGATTTTTCTAATCATGTTTTGGATTCAACCCAAGCCTATAGCAAAACTTTAACCACGGATCAGCTTAAAGGTCTACCGCAAGGCAGTATTGAATTACTCAAACAATACGGTCAACAACGCGAACTAGATCAGCCTGTTGCTACCTTAGATATTCCATCTTATTTGGCCATCATGACCTATGCAGAAGATCGTGCGCTCCGTGAAGAAATCTATCACGCTTATGTTACACGCGCCTCAGATCAAGCCAGCGATACGCAATTTGACAATGCACCCGTAATGGTTGAAATCCTCAGCTTACGTCAGGAAATGGCCAAGCTTTTAGGTTTTGACAATTTTGCAGAATATTCGCTTGCTTCAAAAATGGCACCCGATGTGGCCACTGTTGATCAATTTCTGGTTGATTTAGCAGAACATGCACGTACACCTGCATTAAATGAAATCGAAGAACTCAAAACTATTGCCAAACAAGATGGCATAGATGAGCTAAAACCTTGGGACAGCAGTTATTATTCTGAAAAACTAAAAGTTCAGCAGTTCAACCTTTCTCAGGAAGATTTAAAACCATACTTCCCTGCGCCTAAAGTGATTCAAGGCTTATTTAATGTGGTCAATCGTTTATATGGAATTCAAGTTATTGAACGCCAAGCACCACTTTGGCATACAGATGCCCATTATTATGAACTAGAAGACCAAGGCACTGTGATTGGTGGCTTTTACTTTGATCTCTATGCGCGTAACGGTAAACGTGGTGGTGCATGGATGAGTGGTTTCCGCTCGCGTATGCAAACCGAAACGGGGTTACAAAAACCAATCTGTTATATGGTTGGGAACTTTACCCCACCTGTCGGTGACCAACCTGCCCTATTAACACATGATGAAGTGAATACCTTATTCCATGAGTTTGGTCATGGCTTACACCATATGTTGACAGAAGTGGACAATATTGCAGTTGCTGGCACACATGGTGTTGCATGGGATGCAGTAGAGTTACCTAGCCAGTTTATGGAATTTTGGACATGGGATACTGAAAGCTTGGCTTTAATCAGTGAACATATTGAATCTAAAAACACACTTCCTGAGCATCTTTTAAAAGCATTACTCGATGCTCGTTTCTTCCAGTCAGGTATGCAAACTTTACGACAAATTGAATTTGCACTGTTCGATTTAACCATTCATAAACTTACACCTGCCCTAAATGCTGAACAAATCCAAGCAACTTTAGATGATATTCGCCAGAAGTATGCAGTTTTAGCAACAGCACCTTATAACCGCTTCCAGAATGGCTTTAGCCATATTTTTGCGGGCGGTTATGCTGCCGGTTATTATTCTTATAAATGGGCAGAAGTTTTAGCAAGCGATGCTTTTGACCGCTTTGAACATGAGGGTGTGTTTAATACCCAAACTGGACAAGAGTTCCGTAAGGCAATCCTTGCAGTTGGCGGAAAAGATACAGCACTTGATGCATTTATCAATTTCCGTGGTCGTGAACCTAAAATAGATGCATTATTACGTCATCAAGGTTGGACGAATAGCTAAAAAAACGCTTAAACTAACGGCCAAAATTGTTTAAAGTGTGGTGGGTGTATGAATATTAGACGTCGTTTCATTGCTGGTGCAAAATGTCCAAAATGTGAAGCGATGGATCGTATTGTTATGCTCACCCAAGACGATGCGGAATGGATTGAATGCATCGAGTGTGGATATTCTGAAAATCGCCCTACTCATGTAGATGTGCCTGAAGAACCTGCTATACCTGATGAAATTGGGGTCATTCAATTCAAGCCTCGCTCTTCAAAATAGATCGGACCGAATAAAATGCATATAGAACAAAGAAACAATTCAAAATTAATGTGGATTATTGCTGGTGGTTTGGGGGCAGTTATCGTTTTAATTGCTATTTTTTTCTGGTTAAATAACACCTCTGAAAGCACCCAAATCAATGAGCAATTGAATCAACCAACACCTACTACGAAGAAAGTGGAAGCAACGGCTCCGCCTGTGGCAACGCCTGTTGAACAAAGTGCTGCTTCAGAGACTGCCAATGTAGAATTGGTCAAAGAATCCATTTTAAAAGATAAAATCCCTGAAAATACCAGTTTAGCTAAAGAAGAAGTGGCTAAACTAGAAGATATCCAAAAACAACTCGATGATCAGCAACAAAACCTCAAGTCTCAACATGCCGATGCAGATCAATTGATTAAACTTAAGGAAGAGCAAATCAAGCTACTTCAACAACAAATAGCTGCACAAAATCAATAATTTTTGCCCATACGCAAAAATGACGATCTGATACCAGAAAAGCCTTAACCTATTTATAAGTTAAGGCTTTTTTCAATTTCAACTATAGATCCTCCAATATTTTAAAGTGAGTCAAATGATTGCTGTGTTGATTTTTTCCATTGGATTGGCTTTTGGATAATTTGCGCCAATAAAATTCCACAGAGTGTTAAACCACCACCAACCAAATGAAAAACTTGTAAATGTTCACCCAATAGCACTACGGCAATTAAAGCTGTAAACACTGGCAATAAATTCATAAAAATACTATTTTTATTGGGTCCCAAATGTCTTACACCTTCAATCCATAAATAAGACAATAAAATCGATGAGAAAATACTGGCATACAAAATCAAAGGAACGGTCTGTTGATTCAGTTGCATTTGCGATGCGGGTAAAAAGATAAAAAACGGCAAAACATATAAGATGGCAAAGGTCGACATGACAAAATTCGATTGCCATGCTGGGATCGGCATTTTCCAACGTTTTAACAGCACACCATATAAAGCGTAGCCGATTGCGGCAAGCAACATCAAGCCATCTCCAAGATGCATACCTTGGCTAAAAACTTGGGCAATATGCCCATGACTCAATAAATACAAAATGCCATAGAATGATAAGAAGCCTCCGATTACTAAGCCGTAGCTAATCTGATCTTTTAAAATCCATGTACTTAAAATAATCGTCAATAATGGAATCAATGCCGTCACAATCGCCATATTGGTTGCTGTCGTGGTTGTCGCTGCTTGATAAGACAAAAATTGGAATAAGGATACAGAAAGAAATCCACCTAAAGCCAAATGTTTCCAATACTGGCGAATAATATGGCGATTTTTCCAACTGGGAATCAATACAAAAGTACTCATCACCGCAAGCGCAAAAACCAAACGATAAAATGTAATCGCTATAGGTGAAATTGCATGGCTTGCCATTTTAGATACAATTACATTTCCAGCCCAAAATAAAATGGCGAACAATGGGTAGAAATAAGCTTTTTGAAACATGCTGCTCTGCCTATACAGAAAGATTCAACCATGTTAAAAAATAATCATTTTGAACTTGTACGATAAAATGACAATAACTATCGCATAAAGGACATTATGATTGAGAACTAAGCAATTCCACGAAGGTGTGATTGGCAGTGCCATATTGATTGAGGACTAAATCATGGGAAATAATTATGATCATGGATTTTTAGATTATCCAATTTATGCTTTTACTGAAAATTATTCCCATGGACATATCGAAGATTGGCATAGCCATGAACGTATCCAACTGATTCATACGCTTTCTGGTGTTCTCCGTATTCAAACGGCAGAAGGAACATGGGTCACGCCACCGGGACGCGGTGTATGGATTCCAGCATATAAGGCCCATGCTCTTCTGATCAGTGGTGATGTACAAGCTTATGGTGTATTTATTGAGCCAGACGAACGTTCAAAATTAGTCAATGAGTGCCGTGTCGTCACGATCTCTCCCCTTTTAAAAGAACTTATCCGCTCAGCAATGCAGATACAATCGACGATTCACCCACAAAGCCGTGAAGCACGATTGCTTGAATTGATTTTAGATGAGATGGAACTTCTTCCTGTTCTACCATTTAGCTTACCTGAGCCACAAAATATTAAATTGCAAAAGCTTTGTGCTGAAATCAAACTTGATCTCAGCCATACATGGACACTCGAACATGCCGCCCAATTTTTACATGTTAGTTCGAAAACCCTCACTCGGCATTTTCAGAAAGAAACCAATATGCATTTTAGTCATTGGGTACGGCAGGCAAGGCTAATGCAGGCCATGACTGATTTGGCAATGAATAAATCTATTTTCAATGTTGCACTTGATTTGGGCTATGACAGTGCCAGTGCATTTAGTGCCATGTTTAAACGTGAAACCAGTTTAACGCCGAGTGAGTACATTCAGCAGTTTCAATTTAAAGATCACTAAATCTATTCAAAGCCACAGACAGAAAAAAAGCGCCCGAAGGCGCTTTTTAGACATTCAATTATTTACTGGCATACCAGTCAAACAAGTTAAACATGTACGGCGCATAGGTCACAATCACCAATGCGGAGAACAGCACCACGATTGGCAAGATCCAACGCTCATAACGATAGTAGAAGCTTGTATATTTGGCTTTTGCCTCAGCATCGGCGGCGGCAACTTCTGCATCACCGACCGAGAGCCTGGTCAGTAAATGGTTGAGCGCAACTGGTGGCGTAACATAACCAAACTCAAATGCAACCAGTACAATCATCCAGAAGTGAATCGGATGGATACCATTTTCAAATGCAACTGGCGCAATCGTCGCAGCAACAAGAATCACCGCACCAAATGGATCTGTTGTCATACCAATTAATGCAAGTAACAATGCCATAAAGCCAAGTGTCACCAAGATACTACCCAAATGCGTTGGCACCATGGTCACGATCTCACTGCGTTCAATCAGACCACCAACACTTGCAGACAATGCCATTAGAATAATTAACGCACCAATATGACCAACACTTTCAGATGTTGCAAAACGAATTGCGCTACGGAAGCCACGTTTCGTTTCAGCGGTATCACCATGCTCACGTAAGTATTCAGAATTTTTTTCATGCTCTAGAGCAAGTGCTTTATTTGGGTTTTCTGGTATCGGTAATTTATTACCAAATAACTTATCAAATAAAATAAATGCCAATAACATGATTGGAAGAATTACAGGGGCAGTAAATTCATCCATTTTCGTGTCCAGACCAAACTGATAGAAGCCAATTACGACAGCAACAATCAAGATATATGGAAGCACAGGAACGAAAGCACGCAACATACCAGGGACAGCAGTTTTCGGTGAGTTAATACGGAACTTATTCTCAGCAAGGAATAACGACACCCCTAAGAAAATAAATGCGGTTAACCAGAATACATAAATACCATGATCAAATAGCTCGTCTGAAGTTACATGACGGCTATCCAACATGGAAATTAAGATCACCAATAGACACGGACGTAATACAACACCCAGTGAACCTGACATTGCCGAAACAGCAAGTGCATATTGACGACGAGCACCTGAATTCCACACTTCTTTGTAGATAATTGCACCAGCAGCAACAACGAAGATTCCCGAAGCGCCTGTATATGCTGTTGGAATTGCAGCACCGATCAAAATGATCCACGTCAATGTTTCAGGCGCTAAGTTCCAAGGACGAAGAATCGCCAAGAAAAGATCCATCACACGTGTTTGGGTCAATAACATACCCGCCCAAATAAACAGTGCTAAATTAAGGAAGATATTTGAAAATTCAGTCAACAAGCCAAGGTAAATACCTTGCCCCATTGGGTAGTCCATAAAGAAAGTAAATGCAATACCTGTCACAATTGCCATAAAGGCATATAAAGGTATGCTCAGCAGCGCAAGGCCAAATTTACCGCCTTCTTCAGCATTTTCTGGGGTACGGAATAATTTAAACAGGCTGATGACTGTCAAGACAACGAACAGGATCATCCATAACCAATAGACCCCAATCGTTTCAAGGGTAGATTCAACACCAGAATTGAGTACTGAACGATATTGGCTAATGACCGAGAAGCTCAGTAAGGCATTCCCCAGTACCATCGCAATATTATAAACTTTAAAATCAAGCTTAGTACGCGCTGGACGTAGCCCAATATGATGCATCTTCAATGATGCTGTAATTGCAGCAATCACCACCATCAAAATCAGAATGAGTACACGATGTTCAGAGCCCCATTTTAATATCCAGAAGAAACCCGTTTCCATCGAACGATATGAACGAAGGGATGGATGATCTTCCATATGTTTGATCGATTTATCATAGAACGCATATTTCTGTTCACAATCCGTTTGAGCTGAAACGAATGAAGCGCGAACATCTGCTTCTGGCGTTAAACCAAAAAATGCCGCATCAGGATCACTGGCTTCCTGTTGCATTTTTTCTTTGACAAGCTTATCGATATCTACATTGCGGTCACATGAAGGTTTGTTGGGCTCAGCACGTAAAAAGGAATATTGCATTCCTATTTTTTCGTCTCCATATAGGCGTTCACCTAAACGAAGCATTTGCCCATGAATCATATCCCCTGTCCCAATGATCAAGGTCAGGAGAAGCAGAATAAGGATGGAAAAGGTTGAGAACCACTCATTCCAGAGATAACTGAGTAGACCTAATCCCGATCTATTATTTACAGGTTCTTGCATTGTTATTCCAGTTTTTATAACCAGTGTACAATCGCTTGCACAGCTTATCTTTTATTATTAGGTGAGAGGTAAAATCCTTTACCAATACCCATTCCTATCATCACCACTCAAATTTGCCCTAATTTTCCTAAGAAAAACATGACAAAGATTAATTTTTTTGGCGAGCTTTTTGTCAACTCATCTATAGTCTTATCATTAAATGTGAAAAAACAACTAAGTACTTATATTTTTTACAACTAAAATTGATGTAACATTCACATAATTAACCACAAATGAGAATCAGCATCCATTCATTACAAAGCATTCATTCAAATTTTTTTTAAATATATTTACGCTTCTATGTGCTTAACCTCATCAAAATAATAAAATTTTATAAAATAATACTTCATGCAAATAATATTCTTGATTCATTTTCTATTTCATAACATTAAGTCGAAAAATTAAGCTCAAGATGGCACAAATACTTCCAAAAATCACCCCAAGCAAATGCGCTTGTATTAAAACAGGATGACCAATCAATTGTTCAGTTTGTAGTGCACCAAAAAAATGTTCCCATGCGATTTTGCCTAAAATGCATAACAATACGATGAAAGCAAAATTTCGTTCTGGCTTTTCTTTTAAACTGACGATTGCACAAAATACAAACAGACCATGAAGAATGCCAGACAAACCTGCATAAGCAAAAATATGAGGATAAATCAGATAAAAACAGAGACTGAGTAAAGGCGGTAAAATAAGCAATAAAGCAATAAAAACTTTCTTTTTAATGTTTGGAAATAAAAAGGGTAAACAAGCCAAAGCCAAAACATTTAAAACATAATGAATCCATCCCACATGAACCCAATGCCCTGTCCACCAGCGCCAAGGCTGGCTTAAAAAAACATCGTGCTGATAAATGAAATGAGTTTGAAAAAGCTGAAGAATTGCAAAGAAAATGATACTGGTTGCAATAAACAATATATTTTTATCTAACTTGTGTTGTTCCATGCTACACCATAAAAAAAGAAGAGCTGTCGCTCTTCCTCAATTCTAACCAATTCATGCAATTGAATACTATGGATTTGCTGCAGGTTCGTCAGCTGAAGCACTTGGCTCTTCAGTCGGTGCAGGTAAATCATTAAATAATTCATCATCACCCGTAGATGCTTGTTCATCCCAGAATGTGGTCATTCCATCATCTGCTGCACGAACACCGGTATGTTCAGTCCAATAACGATCTGCAATGCCTTGAACCATTTGACCCGCCATACCATCTAACAATCTAAATTCAGGGTTTACTGGCTTATCATCTGCTCGCGATGCGGCATAAGCTTTTAACGCCGCTCTTAATTTAGCATCATCACCACTAGCTTGTGCTGCAACAGCATTCATTGCAAATGCTAAACGAACACCTTTCTGTTCTGCGATTTGCATTGATTGTTGTAAGGTCTGTGTTGGATCAGGCTTACCATCTCCTGCACCTGGTAACAATATCCAAATCACTGCACGGGTCGCCATTGGGGCACCCCAGAATTTGTTATTGTCTAAACATGTCATACCACGTTCAACAATCGCAGCAATATCTTTCGGTACATTGACTGCACCACCAGAGTTAATGTCATTGGTCATCGATTGCAAACCACTGAGCATACCGATTAAATAGATGGTTTGATCCAAGTCCTTACGCATGGTTGGACAAGAATCACCTAAAGTATATTTATATTTTGCCTGCCAACGTTCTGCAAATAGTTGATAGCCCGTGTATTGACGTTCTGCGGCAAGAGCTGCCCAACGTTTTTGTTCTATACGAGCATCTTGAGCTTCAGTCACTTTACCGTCTTTTGAAGCCCGTAAATATCTGAGTTCTGCATCCAAAGCACGATTTTCTGCACACATTCCCGCAGCTGAATATAATAATACTGCCATACGGGTTGGGTCAGCCCCCATATCTTTTGTTGCCATAATTGCTGGTGTTAAGGCGTTGCCTGAGTTGCACGCCATATCTGTATCATTACCTGCCAAAATGGGTGGGACGATATGTTTCTCACTAAATCCAAGCGCAACATTGGCACCTGATTTTACAACATATGAACAACCTGATAACACAGATGAGGCAACGACAGCGGTCAGCATCAATTGACCAAGCTTGTGGACCTTAGACATACTTCCTGTCCTCTATATAATTGTGTTTATATCCCTTTTAAAATAACAATATCAGATGCAATCTCTGAATAACAGAGTAATAGCTCTAATTTCATCTGAAGAATTTGCCACAATATAGAAAGTATTCAATTGACCTGATCTAGTTTTTATACAAATTTTAAGCAAAAAAAAGTAGCATTGCGACGGTTCAGCACATGCTACTTGTTAAAAGGTAAACTCTTTAAGAGAGTTTATTCGTTTTAAGTCTTTTAAATTTGCTACCGTTAACACTGTTAGCGTTAGCTTTCTCGATCTGTTCCCTCAGCATAGTTCCTAGTCTTCCAAATATAATTGCAAAAACAATTGCAACCACTAAGAACCAAAACGTATGAATTTCACCCATTTGGAAATTCCTCCTCGCTGTTGGTGATTTTAATTTACATGCAAAATCAGATTTTCACAGATAGAATTGTCGGACAATCTCATAATTGCGCTATTTTCTATATATTTGGTCTAACAATGAATATTCAATAAGAAAAAATACAAATAAACTACTGTTTTATTTAAATTAAATTAAAATTATATTTTTTATATTTGTCAGACAATTAACTTAGCGTGACCCGAGATTTCAAAGATTTCCACTGTATTGTGCTTAGTTGATCTTGCCAAATAATTAGACTTTTATTGCTTTCCTCACAAAAATACACCGCAATATAAAATTGATGATCAATCATTTTCTGAATTTGTATATGATGAATTTGATTGGAATCCTCATATTGTAAGCTCCAATGCTCTAAATCAAAATGTTCCAAACTTCGGACTTCTGGACGCATTCTAAATATTTTTAGACTAAAGCATGCCAGCAACAGCAATAATACACTTGTCCATACAGTTATAATGGAGCACAGCACAATAAAAATAACTGTTAAACACAAAAGCTGAAAACCCAGTGCAATACGACTGGGTTTGAATTGATATCGTTGGTGAGTTTTTACCTCATCCGTGGACATAATCTTTAAGTTTATTAATCAAACCTCTAAGTTCAGGTCGAGGCGGTTCTGAAACTTCCATAAACCAATCCAATAAATCTGGGTCTTCCTGATCAACTAACTCTTTAAACAAGGCTTTTTCTTGCGCACTTGCTTCTAAGTAATATTGTTTTACATATGGGTCAAAATATACATCAATTTCTTTTAAACCGCGACGAGCACGATAAATCACTTTACGTTCTTCTAAAGTAAGTTCTTCTGACATCATTTTCCCCCAATGGTTAATTCTGACTTAGTTTACCTGATTCCCGATCAATTTCTCGCTAAATTCTTTTAAATGACCAAATTCATCATTTAAAAGTGAGTTTTGAGCATTCATCTCATTGCGACAAATAAGCAATTCACATAATTTCAACTCACTAAAACTCATATGGATATTATAAAAATGCAATCAGGTGCTATCCGACCTTTAACCAATATGTTGCCTCGTAAATTGTTTGATTCCGATCACGAAGCTTTTCGTGAAACAGTACGTAAATTTTATGAAAAAGAAGTTGTCCCAAATATTGCTAAATATGAAGAACAACAACATGTAGATCGAGATTTATGGAACAAAGCAGGTGAAATGGGTCTGCTCTGTGCAACCATGCCTGAAGAATATGGTGGTTATGGGGTAGATCGCCTCTACAGTATGATTCTGATTGAAGAGCAAGCTTATGCAATGGATTCTTCTACAGGTTTTTCTTTGCACTCGGATATTGTTGCCAACTACATCAACAACTTTGGTAATGAAGAACAGAAAAAACATTGGATTCCTAAAATGGCTTCTGGAGAAACAGTCACAGCCATCGCGATGACAGAACCAGGAACAGGCTCAGACCTACAAGGCGTTCGCACTACTGCTGTTTTAGACGGGGATGAATATGTAATCAATGGTTCTAAAATTTTTATTACCAATGGTTATCTGTGCGATATGGCAATTGTCGTATGTAAAACAGGCAGTTCAGAGAAAGGTTCTGCCAACCTATCTTTGATTATCGTTGAAGCTGACCGTGCTGGCTTTAGCAAAGGAAAACCACTCAATAAAATTGGTATGAAAGGACAAGATACTTGCGAATTGTTCTTTGAAGATGTTCGTGTACCAAAAGAAAATTTATTAGGAATGGAAGGCATGGGGTTTATCATGCTGATGAAAGAGTTGGCGTGGGAACGTATGCTGGTTGCGATTATCTGCCAAGCAGGCGCAGAAGCAGCGCTAGCACATACGGTTCAATATACCAAAGACCGTAAAGCGTTTGGTAAACCAATCAGTGCTTTTCAAAATACACGCTTTAAGCTTGCTGAAATGCGCACAGAAATTGATTTCTGTCGTGCTTATCTCGATCGTTGTATGGAATTACAACTTGAAGGCACTTTAGGTGTTGATGCCGCAGCTGCCGCAAAATACAAAATTTCAGAAGTATTCTCCAATGTCGTTGATGAATGCCTCCAATTACATGGCGGGTATGGTTATATGCTGGAATATCCAATTGCGCGCGCTTATATTGATAATCGGGCAAATCGTATTTATGCAGGTACAAACGAGATTATGAAAGAACTGATTTCCCGTTCTTTATAATTTATTTGAACACGGTTAAAGGAGCTTTGGCTCCTTTTTCTATCACTAACCATTCTTTTAAATCAATTTTCATGTCGCAATAAAATAAGGAGCTTTCGCTCCTTATTTATTTCATAGTTTCTTTATTTTGCTATTGCTTAGTTTAGTGATTTCTAGGCTTGATTAAGAAACCAGTTTAGGCTTTTTTTCAAGTTGTGCTTCACGCTTATGAAATTTTAAAACTCCATCTTCAAACTTAGCATTTTTGAGTTCTTTGCGATCTGCTAAATAGTTATTCGACACTTTCCAAGGTGCATGCTTACCTTGCTTAGGCATCACATCTGCCGCACGGGCAATATAACCTGAGCTTAAACTGCCCATCACCGTATCTTCCATCAATTCAGTTGCATCACCTTGAGGAATAACTTCATCATAGCCTTTCTTGTCCATATAGTTTACAAGACGGCAAATATACTCACCTGCGATATCAACTTTTAATGTCCATGATGCGTTGATATAACCAATGATCATTGCCATATTTGGCACATCGCTAACCATCACACCTTGATACAACATATGCTGTGAAGTATTCATCGGCTTATTATCAATTGTAGCTTTGATACCACCCAAGATTTGGATTTCTAACCCTGTTGCTGAAACGATGATATCCGCATCTAAATGTTTACCAGATTTTAATTGAATACCCGTGGCAGTAATTTTCTCAATTTGATCTGTTTCAACACTGGCTTTACCAGAACGTAAAATTTTAAATAAGTCACCATCTGGCACAACACATAAACGCTGATCCCACGGATTATATGTTGGGGTAAAGTGTTTCATATCCACTTTACCTTTTAATTGCATTTCAATCGATTTGAGTAAGAACTTACGTAGTAACTTCGGTTGTTTTTGTGCAAGCGCATAAATCCCGCGTTGCATGCCAATATTACGTGCGCGGGTTAACTTATATGCCACATCTTCAGGTAAAACCTTACGCATTTTGTCATAAACAAAATCAATAGATGGAATTGAAGCAATATATGTTGGTGAACGTTGCAACATGGTCACATGCCCTGCCCCACCTTTTGACATAGCAGGAACCAAGGTAATAGCTGTTGCACCACTACCAATAATCACCACTTTTTTACCCGAATAATCTAAGTTTTCAGGCCAAAATTGTGGATTAATAAATTCGCCTTTAAAATCATTTTTACCAGGGTAGTCAGGCTGATAACCTTGATCATAATTATAATAACCAGTACATCCAATGACAAAATTTGCAACCCACGTATTGAGTTTTTTATTTTCATCTTCAATTTGTACCACCCATTTTTTAATTGAAGAATCATAATTTGCAGTACGTACACGCTGATTAAAATGAATTTTATTTTTTAATTTAAATTCGTCGACAACTTCAGCAACGTAGCCTTTGATTGAAGCACCATCTGCTAATACATTGGCTTTTTGCCATGGTTTAAAATTAAACCCAAAAGTAGACATATCTGAATCGGAACGAATACCCGGATATTTAAATAGATCCCAAGTACCACCAAAGCTCTCGCGACGCTCAATAATTTCAAATGAACGTTGTGGTGAGTGTTTTGAAAGATGTGCAGCTACACCAATACCAGAGATACCTGCGCCAACGATAAGAATATCAACTTGCTTTTCCATGTTGTTTTTATAACCTTTTTAAGAGTACTTTTTTATTAAAGCACAAATCTGACAATACGCAATGTCAAGTTTGCATTTTTCTGACGAAATTTAAGTCAATTTGGGACAAAACCATAAATTGTCCAACAAAAAGGCACAAAAAAAGGCCGGTGAAACACCGACCTTTTTCGAACAACCGATTGTTCTGTGACGTGAGTAATTAGTTTACTTCACGATCCACAAGTTCTACATAAGCCATCGGTGCAGCATCACCTGCACGGAAACCAGCTTTAAGAACACGTAGATAACCGCCGTTACGTTCTTTGTAACGAGGGCCAAGAACGGTAAATAATTTACCAACTGTTGCTGCTGAACGAGTACGAGCAAACGCCAAACGACGGTTTGCTACAGTATCGTTTTTAGCTAAAGTGATTAAAGGCTCAGCTACACGACGTAACTCTTTTGCTTTAGGCACAGTTGTTTTAATTAACTCATGCTCAAACAAAGAATTAGCCATGTTTTGGAACATCGCTTTACGATGGCTGCTGGTACGGCCTAATTTCACACCACTATTACGATGACGCATGGTGATAGTCCTACTTAATTAACGGCTACGATAGGCGAAACGATCGTCCATACGGAGACTAGCTGGTGGCCAGTTCTCTAAACGCATGCCGAGCTGTAAGCCCTTAGAAGCCAGAACATCTTTGATCTCAGTAAGCGATTTTTTACCAAGGTTAGGAGTTTTAAGTAACTCAACCTCAGTACGCTGTACTAGATCACCAATGTAGTAAATATTTTCTGCTTTCAAACAGTTAGCAGAACGAACAGTAAGCTCTAGATCATCAACTGGACGAAGCAAGATTGGATCAACTTCTTCACGTGGCTCTTGAGCAACTGGAGCTTGATCTTTCTGAAGATCAACAAAAATTGCAATTTGTTGTTGCAAGATTGTTGCCGCTTTACGGATAGCTTCTTCAGGATCTACAGTTCCATTCGTTTCAAGATCAATGACGAGCTTATCAAGGTCAGTACGTTGTTCTACACGAGCATTTTCAACTGTGTAAGAAACACGTTTAATCGGGCTATAAGAAGCATCTAACTGTAGACGACCTACAGGACGCGTTTCGCCTTCAGGGAAACGTGAGTCAGAAGTTTCATAACCACGACCTTGAGAAACTTTCAAGCGCATTTTTAATGAGCCTGAAGCACTTAAAGTACCAATCAAATGTTCAGGGTTAACCACTTCAACATTATGTGGTAAACGAAGGTCAGCAGCAGTAATATCGCCAGGACCTTGTTTTTCCAATGTCAAATATGCTTCGTTTTGATCGAACAGCTTAATAGACAATCCTTTTAGGTTCAGCAAGAGCTCGACGATGTCCTGCTGCAAGCCTTCTAAAGTACTGTACTCGTGCTCGACACCCTCTATCTCTACTTCAACCACGGCTGCGCCAGGCAAAGAAGATAATAGGATGCGACGTAAAGCATTACCAAGAGTATGACCAAAGCCACGCTCTAATGGTTCAAGAATCACTTTTGCCGAGGTCCCGCTTGCCGCTTCGACTTTGATCGCTTGCGGGGTTAGAAACTCGTTTGCAGTACGCGTCATTATTGCTACCTCAAGGATTATTTAGAATACAATTCTACAATCAAGCTTTCGTTGATTTCAGCAGGTAAATCAGAACGATCTGGTGCAGCTTTAAATGTACCTTCAAGTTTTGAATGATCTACTTCAATCCAAGCAGCTGTGCCACGTTGAGCAGCTAATTCAATCGCGTTTTTGATACGTAATTGTTGTTTAGCGCTTTCGTGAACTGCAATCACGTCGCCCGCTTTAACTTGGATAGACGCGATGTTAACACGACGACCATTTAAAGTGATTGAACGATGAGATACTAGCTGACGAGCTTCTGCACGTGTAGAACCAAAACCCATGCGATAAACAACGTTATCGAGGCGGCTTTCAAGCAATTTCAACAAGTTTTCACCTGTTGCGCCTTTAACACGAGCAGCTTCTTTGTAGTAATTACTAAATTGACGCTCTAAAACACCGTACATACGACGTACTTTTTGTTTTTCACGTAATTGTAGTGAATACTCTGATTGTTTAGCACGGCTTTGGCCATGTTGACCAGGAGCTTTAGCAGATTTTTTTGTTTTGACGTCAAATGGTTTAACGCCAGATTTTAATTGCAGGTCTGTCCCTTCGCGGCGAGAGAGTTTGCATTTTGGACCAATATAACGAGCCATGAATGTTTCTCCTTACACGCGACGTTTTTTAGGTGGACGGCAACCGTTGTGCGGGATCGGTGTCACGTCGGTAATGCTGTTAATTTTATAACCCACTGCACCTAATGCACGAACCGCAGATTCACGACCTGGACCAGGACCTTTAACAAGGACGTCCAAGTTTTTCAAACCGTAATCTAAAGCAGCTTTACCAGCAACTTCAGCAGCTACCTGAGCAGCAAACGGAGTTGATTTACGTGATCCACGGAAGCCTTGTCCACCTGAAGTAGCCCAAGCCAATGCATTACCTTGACGATCAGTAATCGTAACAATGGTGTTATTAAAAGAAGCGTGAATGTGTGCAACACCTTCAGAGACGGTACGAGTGACCTTCTTGCGTGCGCGAGTATCTTTAGCCATCTTTTAGCTTCCAGAAATCTTATTTCTTAATAGGTTTGCGCGGACCTTTACGGGTACGTGCGTTAGTTTTGGTGCGTTGTCCGCGAACAGGCAAGCTGCGACGATGACGAAGACCGCGGTAGCAGCCTAAATCCATTAAACGTTTAATGTTCATGGAAATTTCGCGACGTAAATCACCTTCGGTCGGAACCTTAGCAATTTCTGCACGAATCGCATCAAGCTGAGCATCATCTAATTCACGAATTTTCGTAGTAGTCGTAATACCTGCAGCAGCTAAAATGTTCTTAGCTGTGTGGCGACCAATACCAAAAATATACGTAAGAGAGATAACAGCATGCTTGTTATCCGGAATGTTTACACCGGCAATACGAGCCATTCAAATTTCTCCAAAAAGGCAGTAGAGATAATCAACCGCCCCACAAAAATCTTGAGGGGCGGATAATAACCTAATTAGCCTACTGAAATCAACAGGTCTTAATTAAATTAACCTTGACGCTGCTTATGACGAGGTTCTGCGCTGCAAATTACGCGAATAACCCCATTACGACGGATAACTTTACAGCTACCACAAATTTTCTTTACAGAAGCTTGTACTTTCATGATGAAACCTTCTAAGTGCGCTTATCCCTTAGGATGAGCAGTCGTTTTTCTCATTAACGATTGATCGTCATATTGATGTGATGTTAAGTGGGCTTGAAGCTGAGCCATAAAGTCCATAACAACTACAACTACGATGAGTAATGATGTACCACCCAAATGGAATGGAATACCAAAAGAACTCTGTAAAATCATCGGCATTAAACAGATGACGGTAATGTAGATTGCACCAATAAACGTCAAACGATTAAGAATATGATCTAAGTAACGAGCAGTTTGCTCACCTGGGCGAATACCAGGTACATAAGCTCCACTGCGTTTCAAGTTCTCTGATACTTCTTTCGGGCTAAAAACTAGCGCCGTATAGAAATAACAGAAAAAGATAATTAACGCACCGAAGAGCACTAAATATAACGGTTGTCCAGGCGATAATACCAATGCCAAATCTTGTAGGCTACGTTTTACAATTCCTGCATTTGGATCAGCACTGCCTAACCATTGACCTAAACTTGCAGGGAACAACAATAACGAACTAGCGAAAATTGCTGGAATAACCCCTGCCATGTTGATTTTCAATGGCAAATGCGTTTGCTGTGCAGTGAATACACGACGACCTTGCTGTTTTTGAGCATAGTTCACAGGTATACGACGTTGAGCTTTTTCAATAAACACAATTGCTGCTAAAACAGCAACTGATAGCAATCCAAAGATAGCCAAACCAATTAAACTTGATTGACCATTATCTACCGAAGTAAATGCCTGAATCACTAAATTTGGTAAACCAGCAACAATACCTGCAAAGATAATCATTGAGATACCATTACCAACACCACGTTCAGTAATTTGCTCGCCCAACCACATTAAGAACATGGTACCTGCAACTAACGATGTTAGCGCAGGAATGTAAAAAGCTAATCCTGAAGTCAAAGTAATACCTTGACTGATTAGACCAGCACACATTCCAATACCTTGGACTAATGCAAGTAATAGGGTGCCATAACGCGTATATTGATTAATCTTACGCTTACCTTGCTCGCCTTCTTTCTTCAATGCTTCTAACGAAGGAACCACTGTCGACATCAACTGCACAATAATTGATGCAGAAATATACGGCATGATCCCTAACGCAAGAATGGACATTCGTTCTAATGCTCCACCCGAGAACATATTAAACAAACCTAAAAAAGTACCTTCATTAGCTTTGAAAAAACGTTCTAGAGCAACATTATCAATACCCGGCAGCGGAATATGCGCTCCTAGTCGAAAGACTACCAATGCACCAATCAAGAACATTAATCGGCGAATAATTTCACGATATTTCACGTGAAATGGTTGACCTTTCATCATGTTGACATGACCTGAAGAACTAGGAGACATAGTCACTCGCAATTACTCCTCGACTTTACCGCCAGCAGCTTCAAGAGCAGCTTTAGCGCCTTTAGTCAATGCAACACCTTGAACAGTGAATGCACGAGTGATTTCACCAGAAAGAACAACACGAGCACGCAACATATCTTTACGTACAACATTCGCAGCTTTCAAAGTTTCAAGTGAAACAATATCACCTTCAACTTTAGCAAGTTCAGACAAACGTACTTCAGCAGTTTTCAAAGCCAATTGGCTTGTGAAACCGAATTTAGGTAAACGACGATATAACGCAGTTTGACCACCTTCAAAGCCTGGACGAACGCCACCACTTTTACGTGATTTTTGACCTTTGACACCACGGCCACCAGTCTTACCAACGCCAGAACCGATACCACGGCCTAAACGACGGTTGTCACGTTTTGCACCTTCAGCAGGTGCAAGCTCATTTAAACGCAGAGTCATGGCTTATTCCTCTACACTAACCATATAGTAGACTTTGTTGATCATACCACGGTTAGAAGGTGTATCTATTACTTCTACTGTATGACCAATACGACGCAGACCTAAACCTTGTAGGCAAAGTTTGTGATTTTTCAAACGATGCGAAGAAGATTTAGTCTGGGTAACTTTAATCGTTTTCATGATTGATTACCCTAAAATTTGTTCTACTGAAAGACCACGTTTAGCAGCAACTTTCTCAGGAGACGTCATATCACGTAAACCGTTAAAAGTTGCATTTACAACGTTAGCCGCGTTAGTAGAACCATAACATTTCGTCAATACGTTACGTACACCCGCAGCTTCTAAAACTGCGCGCATAGAACCACCAGCGATTACGCCAGTACCTTCTGATGCAGGTTGCATGTAAACACGGCTAGCGCCATGACGAGCATGAATAGGATGTTGTACAGTACCATCAACAAGATCAACAGTGATCATGTTGCGGCGTGCAGCTTCAAGTGCTTTAGAAATAGCAGCTGGAACTTCACGCGCTTTACCGCGACCAAAACCTACACGACCATTACCATCACCCACAACAGTCAATGCTGTGAAAGAGAAGATACGACCACCCTTAACAACTTTGGCTACACGATCAACGGCAACCAGCTTTTCAACAAGACCTTCGTTTTGTTCAACTTTAGCCATGATTAGAACTCCAAGCCGTTTTCACGAGCAGCATCAGCCAAGGCTTTGATACGACCATGATATTTAAAACCAGAACGGTCAAATGCAACTTTAGTTACACCAGCAGCCTTTGCACGTTCTGCGATTAAAGCACCTACTTTAGTTGCTGAATCTACATTACCTGTAGTTCCGCTACGTAAAGATGCATCCAAAGTAGAAGCTTGCGCTAATACTTTGCCACCATCTGCAGAAATAACTTGAGCATAGATGTGACGCGGCGTGCGGTTTACACACAAGCGAGTCGCACCCAATGCACGAATGTGCAAGCGTGTGCTTTTCGCACGACGCAAACGGGATTGTTTCTTTTCGTTCATAAGAACCTCGCGCCTTATTTCTTCTTAGCTTCTTTACGAAGTACAACTTCGTCAGAATAGCGAACACCTTTACCTTTATACGGCTCTGGTGGACGATAACCACGGATTTCTGCAGCAACTTGACCTAACAATTGCTTGTTAGCTGATTTCAAAATGATTTCAGTAGCAGTCGGAGTTTCAGCAGTTACACCTTCAGGAAGAGCGTAATCAATCGGATGAGAATAACCAAGGTTAAGGTTCACAACTGTACCTTTAACCGCAGCTTTATAACCAACACCGATAAGTTGTAACTTACGTTCGAAGCCTTCATTAACACCTTTTACAAGGTTATTAAGAACAGCGCGAGCAGTACCAGCTTGCATCCAAGAATCGCGAGATTCTTTAACTGGAGCAATATGAAGTTGACCTTCTTCCTGTTTAAGCTCGACCAGCGCATGCAGGTTGAAAGACAACGTACCTTTGCTGCCTTTCACTTCGACCTGCCGGCCGTTCTGAGTAACTGCTACACCGTTAGGTACAGTTACTGGGGCTTTAGCCACACGAGACATGAGGAATCACCTATTAAGAAACAAAAGCAATAACTTCACCACCAACGCCTGCAGCACGTGCAGCGCGATCAGTCATGATGCCTTTGCTTGTAGAAACAATTGCAATACCTAAACCTTGCTTAACGCTTGGAAGTGCATCTTTACCGCGATACTGACGTAGACCTGGGCGGCTTACGCGTTTCACAGTTTCGATAACTGGTTTGCCTTCAAAATATTTTAAAGTAATTGTCAAAGTAGCTTTGCCTTCAAGATCAGCAACTTCTACATTTGAAATGTAACCTTCTTGTTGAAGTACGTTTGCAATTGCAACTTTCAACTTAGAATTAGGCATAGAAACAGTTTGTTTCTTTGCCATTTGTGCGTTACGAACACGTGTTAGCATGTCGGCAACGGTATCTTGCATACTCATTTATAGTCGCTCCTTACCAGCTTGCCTTAACAACGCCCGGTACATCACCCTGCATTACTGTGTCACGTAATTTGTTACGGCTTAAGCCGAACTTACGGAAGTAACCATGAGGACGACCAGTTAAACCACAACGGTTACGAAGACGTACTGGAGACGCATTACGTGGTAATGCTTGTAACTTCATCATCGCTTCGAAACGTTCTTCATCAGATGCATTTACGTTTGCAATCGTAGCTTTTAATTCAGCACGTTTTGCAGCGTATTTAGCAACTGTAGTTTCGCGTTTCAATTCGCGATTAATCATACTTTTCTTAGCCATATCGACCTCTTATTTGAACGGGAAGCCGAATGCACGGATTAGCGCACGGCCTTCGTCATCAGTACGAGCAGTCGTAGTGATAGTAATATCCATACCACGAATACGATCGATCTTATCAAAATCGATTTCAGGGAACATAATTTGTTCCTTGAGACCCATTGAATAATTACCACGACCATCGAATGATTTCGCAGAAAAACCGCGGAAGTCACGAATACGAGGAATCGCAATAGAGATCAAACGGTCTAAGAATTCGTACATTTGTTCGCCGCGTAAAGTTACTTTACAACCAATCGGCCAACCATCACGGATTTTAAAACCAGCGATTGATTTACGCGCTAATGTAAGAACTGGTTTTTGACCAGCAATAGCTTGCATATCCGCCAAAGCGCCATCTAACAATTTCTTGTCAGCTGAAGCTGCACCAACACCCATGTTGATGGTGATTTTAGTAACGCGAGGAATTTCCATCACGTTGCCCAAACCAAGTTCTTCTTTCAACTTAGCTCGGATTTCGTCGTTATAACGTGTTTTAAGTCTGGCCATAGCCTAGTTCAACCTATTACTTCGCTACCGCCACTGATTCACCATTTGATTTATAAACACGAGTTTTCGTGCCTTCAATCACTTGGTAACCAACACGGTCAGCCTTTTGGGTTGCAGCATTAAAAACTGCCACGTTTGAAATATGAAGCGAAGCTTCTTGTGTAACGATAGCGCCTTCAGCACCTGTTGCACGGTTCGGCTTTTGATGCTTCTTAACTAAATTAAGGCCTTCAACCTTAACTTGGTCATTTGAAACAGACAAAACAGTACCCTGTTTGCCTTTTTCTTTACCTGCGATCACAATTACTTGATCGCCTTTTCTAATCTTAGCCATGATTGCCTCTATTATAGAACTTCAGGAGCCAATGAAATGATTTTCATGAACTGTTCAGTACGAAGTTCACGAGTCACTGGTCCGAAAATACGAGTGGCAATCGGAGCCTTGTTGTTGTTCAAGATAACTGCAGCATTATCATCAAAACGGATCACAGAACCGTCTGGACGACGAATACCGAATTTAGTACGAACTACAACTGCATTCATCACGTCACCCTTTTTAACACGGCCACGTGGAATTGCTTCTTTTACAGTAACTTTAATAATGTCGCCAACAGAAGCATAACGACGATGTGAACCACCTAGTACTTTAATACATTGTACGCGGCGAGCACCACTGTTGTCTGCTACGTCTAGCATACTTTCGGTCTGAATCATTGCCCTACTCCAAAACCGAGCATCACCGGTCGCAATTTCGAAAGGCTCAAAGAGTACTCGAAATTGACCGATGATGCAACAAGAACGTCTAATTACTCAGCAGCTGCTTCAATAACTTCCACTAAAGTCCAAGCTTTAGTTTTTGAAATTGGGCGGCTTTCTTTAATGGTTACAACATCGCCAGTTTTAGCAGTGTTATTCTCATCATGAGCGTGTAATTTTGTTGAACGGCGGATTGATTTGCCATACAACGGGTGTTGAACGCGGCGTTCAATAAGTACAACAATAGACTTGTCCATTTTGTCACTTACTACTTTGCCTGTTAACGTGCGAACTGTTTGCTCACTCATTGTGCGTTCCCCTGTTTTTCGGTAAGGAGGGTCTTGATACGAGCAATAGTCTTACGAGTTAACGCAACTTCATGCGATTTACCCAATTGACCAGTTGCTTTCGCCATACGAAGACGGAATTGGTTAAGCTGTTGCTCATCTAGCAAAGCTGCCAACTCTTCTACCGATTTTTCACGTAGATCTTTAGTTTTCATTACATCACCGTCTTAGTAACGATAGTGGTTTTAAATGGAAGCTTAGCAGCTGCAAGCGTAAACGCTTCGCGTGCCAATTCTTCACTAACACCATCCATTTCGTACAAGATCTTACCTGGTTTGATTTGGCAAACCCAGTATTCCACAGAACCTTTACCTTTACCCATACGAACTTCTAATGGCTTTTCAGTAATTGGTTTGTCTGGGAAAACACGGATAAAGATCTTACCACCACGTTTAACACGACGGCTAATTGTACGACGCGCAGCTTCGATTTGACGAGCAGTCATTTGACCACGCTCAACAGATTTAAGTGCGATTGTACCGAAAGATACTGTGCTACCACGATGCGCTAGACCAGTGTTACGGCCCTTTTGCACCTTACGGAATTTAGTACGTTTAGGTTGCAACATGGATTATTCTCCTTTTTCAGCAGAACGATCATTGCGACGACCACGACGCTCTTGACCTTCACCACGACCGCGACCGCGTTTAGCTGGACGTTCTTCAGCAGGAGCAGGGTTCATGACTTGTTTCATGCCACCTAAGATCTCACCACGGAAAATCCAAACTTTAACACCAATCGTACCGTAAGTAGTTTCAGCACGCATAGTTGCATAGTCGATGTCAGCACGAAGTGTATGTAAAGGTACACGACCTTCACGATACCATTCAGTACGTGCAATTTCTGCACCACCTAAACGACCAGAAACCTCAACTTTGATACCTTTAGCACCAGCACGCATAGTGTTTTGAACCGCACGCTTCATAGCACGACGGAACATTACACGCTTCTCTAATTGTGAAGCAATTGCTTCAGCAACTAAACGAGCGTCTAAATCTGGGCGATCAATTTCGTTGATGCTTACTTGCGCTGGAACACCCATAATCTTGGTGAGTTCACGCTGTAATTTCTCAATGTCTTCGCCTTTTTTACCGATAACGATACCTGGACGAGCAGTGCTAATAGTTACTTTAGCAGCGCCTGTAGGACGTTCGATAAGAATTTTGCTGATCATCGCGCTTTTAAGTTTTTTAGTTAAAAACTCACGAACTTGAAGATCTTTAAGCAAATATTCAGCGTATTGTTTCGGACTCGCATACCAGTTGGCGTTATGACGTTTTACAACACCAAGGCGGATACCGATTGGATGAACCTTCTGACCCATATCAAACCCCTACCTTAACGGTAATGTGACAAGTACGCTTAGTAATACGATCTGCACGGCCTTTAGCACGTGGCATAATACGTTTAAGGCTCGTGCCTTCATCAACGTAAATCGTAGTAACCTTAAGGTCGTCTACATCTAAACTGTTATTATGTTCAGCGTTTGCAATTGCAGATTCCAATGCTTTTTTTACTATAACTGCAGCTTTCTTGTTGCTGAAGTTTAAGATATTAAGCGCGTGAGCAATAGATTTGCCACGGATTAGATCTGCAACCAAACGAGTTTTTTGTGCCGAGATAGCGGCACCGCGTAATTTAGCAGTAACTTCCATCATAGCACCTTAACGTTTAGACTTCTTGTCAACACCGTGACCACGATAGGTACGAGTTGGCGCGAATTCACCGAGTTTGTGACCAACCATATGTTCAGATACGATCACTGGAACATGGTTACGACCATTATGTACAGAAATTGTTAAACCAACAAAATCCGGGAGGATCATCGAACGACGCGACCAAGTTTTGATCGGCTTACGGTTATTAGCCGCGATAGCCGCTTCAACCTTAGCGAACAAGTGCGCATCGACGAATGGGCCTTTTTTCAGAGAACGAGGCATTGTCAGATTCCTTTACTTGTTACTTAACGCGACGGTCGCGAATGATCATCTTAGTCGTACGCTTATTGGTACGTGTTTTGTACCCTTTAGCTTTTTGACCCCATGGGCTTACAGGTTGAATACCTTTGTTACGCCCTTCACCACCACCATGTGGATGGTCAACTGGGTTCATCGCCATACCACGAACGGTAGGACGAACACCACGCCAGCGTGCAGCACCTGCTTTACCAAGTGAACGAAGGTTGCTTTCTGAGTTAGATACTTCACCTAACACAGCGCGACATTCAACGTGTACTTTACGCATTTCGCCTGAACGAAGACGAATAATTGCGTAAGAACCGTCACGACCCAACAATTGAGCAGAAGTACCAGCAGAACGCACTAACTGTGCACCTTTACCGATTTTAAGCTCAATGTTATGTAATGTAGAACCGATAGGCATATTACGAAGCGGCAAGCAGTTACCTGGACGAATTGGAGCATCGTTACCAGATTGTACTTTATCACCAGCACGTAAGCCTTTAGCGGCAATAATATAACGACGTTCACCGTCAGCATATTTCAATAAAGCAATATGAGATGTACGGTTAGGATCGTATTCAATACGCTCAACTACAGCTGGGATGCCGTCTTTGTTACGTTTGAAGTCAACAATACGGTAGTTTTGTTTATGACCACCACCAACATGACGAGTGGTAATGTGACCATTATTATTACGACCACCAGTACGTTTCTTAGCTTCAACCAACGGTGCATAAGGCGCGCCTTTGTGAAGATGATTATGAACCACCTTCTCTACAAAGCGACGTCCTGGAGACGTTGGCTTACATTTTTGAATTGGCATAATTTTCGTCCTTATTCCGCTGTGCTTTCAGCGGTATCGCCCAAGTCAGCCATTTCAACATCTTGGCCAGCTTTCAGGGTGACGTATGCTTTTTTAACATCAGAACGACGTCCCAATGTTTTACCAAAGCGCTTAGTCTTACCTTTAGTGATAGTCGTGTTAACTTTAACAACTTCTACACCAAACAATTGCTCTACTGCTTTTTTGATTTCAAGTTTGTTTGCATCAATAGCAACCTTAAAAACTTGAACACCAGCAGTTTCGCCTAGAACTTGTGCTTTTTCTGAAAAAACAGGCCCTTTTAGGACTTGATAGATACGTTCGTTGTTCATCCGAGTTCTACCTCAATCTTCTTAGCAGCCGCAACAGACATAACAACTTTATCAAACGCGATCAAGCCAACAGGATCGATCCCAGCAGCATCAACCACATCAACGTGTGGAAGGTTACGAGCAGCTAAATATAGATTTTCATCTACAGCTTCAGTAACGATTAATGCGCGAGTAGCGTTCAAGCCGTTAAGTTTAGCAAGCAATTCTTTAGTTTTAGGTGCTTCAACAGCAAACTCTTCAACTAGAACAAGACGATCTTGGCGAACAAGTTCAGCTAAGATACATTGCATTGCACCGCGGTACATTTTACGGTTAACTTTTTGAGACCAATCTTGTGGACGAGCAGCAAAAGTCTTACCACCACCAACCCAGATTGGGCTACGAATAGAACCCGCACGAGCTCGGCCAGTACCTTTTTGACGGAATGGTTTCTTACCACCGCCAGAAACGTCTGCACGTGATTTCTGAGCTTTAGAACCTTGACGACCACCAGCTAAATAAGCTGTAACAACTTGGTGTACAAGAGCTTCATTAAAATCACGACCGAAAGCTACTTCTGATAATTCAACAGCAGAGCCGGAAACAGTTTTTAAATTCACGTTATTCCCCCTCAGGCCTTGATCGTAGGACGAACGATAACGTCGCCACCAGTAGCACCAGGAATCGCACCTTTAACAACAAGAACTGAACGTTCTGCGTCGATAGATACAATTTCAAGACCTTGAACTGTTACGCGTTCAGCACCTAAATGGCCAGCCATTTTTTTGCCTTTAAATACGCGACCAGGGGTCTGGTTTTGACCTGTAGAACCCAAAACACGATGCGACAAAGAGTTACCATGTGTAGCATCTTGCGTACGGAAGTTCCAACGCTTAACACCACCTTGGAAGCCTTTACCTTTTGATTGACCAGTTACGTCAACAACTTGACCTACTGCGAACAAATCAACACCGATAGTTCCACCAACTTCACGACCTTCAAGATCAGCTTCTGTAGCACGGAATTCGCTAACTAAACGACCAGCAGCCACACCAGCTTTCGCAAAGTGACCTTTCTGAGCATTTGTTACGCGAGATTCGCGACGTTCACCAGTAGTGATTTGAATCGCTTGATAACCATCAGTTTCAAGCGTTTTGATTTGAGTGATACGGTTAGGATCAACCTCAATCACTGTTACAGGCACAGAAACACCAGCATCTGTAAAGATACGTGTCATACCGCACTTGCGACCGACTAAACCAATAGCCATGTGCATAAACCTCTAAAAAAGCGGCCTAATTAACTTATAAAGCGTTAATTAACCGAAAGCCTTAACCCAATGCGATCTGAACATCAACACCAGCTGCAAGATCCAACTTCATCAACGCATCTACAGTTTTGTCTGTAGGTTGAACAATGTCGATCAAACGTTTATATGTGCGGATTTCATATTGGTCACGCGCATCTTTGTTCACGTGTGGTGATGTTAAAACGTTAAAACGTTCGATGCGAGTAGGCATCGGAATTGGACCACATACTTGTGCGCCAGTACGTTTTGCTGTTTCTACGATCTCTTGAGAAGATTGATCAATTAAACGATGATCAAAAGACTTAAGACGGATACGAATTCTCTGGTTAGACATACCAGTTAACTCCAAGCCAAATATATAAAGAATCACCCTTGACGCATCTCACCCCACTAAAGTAGGCAAGTGTCAAAGGCAGTGAAAATCACTAAGGTCGTGATCGATGCCACGACTGTAACGATCTGAATGACTTTCTTCGCCATTCACCCCACCATATTGGAGGGTCGCTCATTATAACGATTGTTTAACACTTAAGCAAACTTATTTGGACATTTTTACCTTTTTTTGAGTAATTAATTATAAATAAAGCGCTTATTATTTAAACACCAACTTAAACCCTCAAAACGTAGTCAATCGCATGATTGAGTAACTGATTACCAATCACATAGTCCATTTGTTGTGATTTTTTTAAATCCAATAATGATTGACTGTGTAGCCCACTAAACAGCATATCCTCTTCTTCATGTTCAATGAAAATTTTTAAGCTATGCGGGGTGATTTCTGGATGAAACTGAAATCCCAACACATTCTTGCCTATCTGATAAAGTTGGTTGGGACATGCTGGATTCTCCGCCAAACGAATTGCACCTTTAGGAATATCAAAGGTCTCACTATGCCATTGCATGACATTGACCCGCTCAGGCAATTGGAAATAATCTTCTGGCACATGGTTGCTTTTATTGACCAAGGTCCAACCGATTTCCCGTATAGTATTACGTCGAACATTAGCACCTAGAGCATTGGCTATCAGCTGCCCACCCAAACACAAACCGATTGCAGGCTTTTCCGATGCTAAATAGCGGCGAATCCATCGTTTTTCAACCTTTAACCAAGGATAGTTAGCTTCATCATTTACACTCATTTCCCCACCCATAATGATGAGTAAATCCACATCATTGACATGCGGTAAAGCTTCTATTTCTAACTGAGAATCTATAGGTAAAGCAAAAAATTCTGTTGCAGTAATTTCTGCGCCCATTGCTTTCAAATACTCATAACAGCTTCCAAAGCCTTCACCTGCAATATGCTGAAAATAATGCACTTTAAGTTTTTTCATGTTATCACCTATTCTTGTTGTATCAATTACGCTACAAATCACAAAACATAGCCGGATAAATGCAAAAATGAAGCCAATATCAATTTTATTTATTATTTTTCACAATTTATTGCTTTTCGTCACTGAGCGATTATGTTTTGCTTACTTTAGTCCAGCTATTAACAAAAATTGAGTATTCCTGTGAAACAAGAACCAGTTACTGCTTTAATTCATTCTTCTCGTAAAGCACCACAATATATAAATACTATACAGCCTCCCCTATTTCGTGCGTCAACAATTATATTTGAAAATACCGATGCACTATTTAATCGCCATTGGACAGATCGTTACGATTATAGTTATGGAACACATGGCACACCGACAACATTTACCTTAGGCGATCACATTGCTCAAATTGAAGGGGGTGAATATTGTTTACTTGCACCTAGTGGTTTATCTGCGATTAACATAGTCAATTCATGTTTTTTAAGTCATGGAGATGAAGTTTGGGTCGCAGACAATATCTATGGTCCCAACATGGAACACCTACGTCACCTTGAAAAAAGTTATGGCATTATTGTTCAAGTTTACAATCCAATTGATGCAGACTCATTCCAACCCAATGAAAATGCCAAACTGATTTGGTTAGAAGCCGCAGGTTCAGTCACACTTGAATTTCCGGATCTTGTTAATTTAGTCAAAAAAGCCAAAGCAAAGAAAATCCTGACGGCCTTGGACAATACTTGGGGAGCTGGTATAGCTTTTAATGCCTTTGATTTTAGTCATGAACATTTAAGCGTAGATATCAGTGTACATGCCTTGACCAAATACCCGAGTGGTGGGGGTGATATTTTAATGGGATCTGTGGTCACTCAAGATAAAGCTTTACATCATAAGCTGTTCCGTATGCATGCCATTCAAGGTATCGCGATTTCAGGTGATGATGCCGCACAAGTGCAACGTAGTTTGGCCTCAATGCAAATTCGTTATGAGCATCAGTCTCAAAGTGCTTTAAAGATTTTAAATTGGCTAAAAAATCAAAATGCGTTTGCTCAAATTTTACACCCTGCGGATTCTGACAATATAAGTCACACCTATTGGAACCAGACCTGTCAAACAGGACAAAGTGCTGGTCTTGTTAGTGTTATTTTTAAACCTGAGTTTGATATCAACAAAATCCGAAAGTTTTGTGATCATTTATCTTTATTTAAACTCGGTTTTAGTTGGGGTGGTCCTGTCAGCTTAGTCATGATTTATAATCTGAGTGACATGCGTCATTTAGAACGCGCACACCTAGAGCAAGGTCTATTGGTTCGTTTCTGTATTGGTTTAGAGCATCCAGACGATTTAATCCAAGATATTCAACACGCGCTTCAAGCCATTCAGGCTTAATAATTCAACTCAGCAGGCTTAATACATAATATCTGGGTCTTTGCTATATCAAATGATGGCAAGGGCTCTATACTCACCTCTAAATACGATTAAGCGCAGAGTTCATTCAGCAAAAAGTACATTTAGTTTTTACTTATTCCCTCTGCATTTCAGGAAACAATTCGCACCACCCTACATTCATATTCAACAATAAAAACAGATTTACAACATCATCATTTAATGCAATTTTGTATAACAACAATGATATAAATATTGAGTCAGATAAAAAACATCCAAACTCAAATTAAAGCTATAGGAATAACAATGGGTACACCAATCGTCATCGCAAAAAAAACTTCAGATACAACACAAGATATTGTATTACATTCACAATTTGCTAACCGTCACGGCTTAATTGCAGGAGCCACAGGGACAGGCAAAACCATTACCCTTAAAGTGCTTGCTGAAAGTTTTTCACGGATTGGTGTACCCGTATTTCTGGCTGATGCAAAAGGGGACGTTTCAAGTATAGCCAAAGCAGGTTCAACCAATCCTAAATTTGAAGAACGCATTAAAAGCTTAGGGATAGACAGTGTCCCTTTTGCTGCATCACCGACTATTTTTTGGGATTTATTTGGTGAGCAAGGACATCCGATTCGTACCACAATCTCTGAAATCGGCCCACTGTTACTTTCGCAAATGCTGAATTTAAATGACACTCAAGAAGGTGTGCTTTCAGCGGTGTTCCGTGTTGCAGATGATCAAGGCTTACTGTTAATTGATTTTAAAGATTTAAAAGCCATGCTGACCTATGTCAGTGAAAATGCTGCGGCTTTAAAAGCAGAATACGGCAATCTCTCACCAGCAAGTTTAGGTGCTATTCAACGTAATCTATTGGCCTTAGGTGATCAGGGCGGTCAACGTTTCTTTGGTGAGCCAAGCCTTGATATTATGGATTTTATCCAAACTGATGCCAATGGACATGGTTATATCAATCTATTGGCTGCGGATAAGCTGATGAACACACCAAAGCTCTATGCAACCTTTCTACTTTGGATGCTTTCAGAGTTATTTGAAAAGCTACCTGAAGTCGGTGACTTAGATAAGCCAAAATTGGTGTTCTTTTTTGATGAAGCGCATTTGCTCTTTGATAATGCCAGCCCAGCATTACAAGAAAAAATTCAACAAGTGGTCCGTCTAATTCGCTCTAAAGGTGTCGGAATTTATTTTATCTCACAAAGTCCATTAGATATCCCAGAAAATGTTTTAGGGCAGCTCGGTAACCGCGTGCAACATGCATTACGTGCCTTTACCCCTAAAGATCAAAAAGCAGTAAAAACTGCTGCCGATACCTTCCGTGCCAATCCAGAGTTTAAAGTAGATCAAGCAATTACAGAGCTAGCTGTCGGTGAAGCGCTTATTAGTTGCCTAGATGAACAAGGTACGCCTCAAGTGGTTGAACGAGCGATGGTGATGCCACCCTACTCATCATTTAGCCCAATTACTTTAGATGAACGAAAAGCATTGATGGCGCAAAGTATTGTCGCAGGTGTTTATGACAATGAAGTGGATCGTGATAGCGCTTATGAAATGCTACAACGTAAAGTTTCTGATAGCTCACAACAGCAGGTGGCTTTTGATGCTGTAGCTCAACAAGCCAAGCAATTAGAAGAGCTCACAAAGCAACAACAGACTCTCGATAAGCAACAAGCCAAAGAGCAAGAACGCTTAGAAAAAGAAGAAGCAAAAGCTGCAGCTGCGCGTGCCAAACTGACTCAAGATGTGATCGGAACTTTTGCTAAAAGTGCTGCACGAACTTTAGGTGGCCCTACAGGACAAAAACTGGTCCGCGGTTTGTTAGGTTCATTATTTGGTGGCCGTTAATTCGCTTAAACACAAATGTGAGGAGCGTTAGCGCTCCTTTTTTATTCTCTATTTTATAGCGCATGTTCTTGCTTATCTTTTCATTCGCTTATCTCGCTTAATCAAGCCATCTAAACATATCTAAAAAATCATTTAAAAAAATTTAAAAATAAGTCCAATGATTTCAATCAATAGGGCTTAAATTTAAAATAAACCATAATTATTTTATGTGTTTTTATTAAAGGTGTATTGCAAATACACTTTATAAGATGTATTTTAAATACATCTTATAAATGACAGCCAAGAGAGATCAACAATGACTCCGCAGCAAATTGACCTTGTAAAAGCAACAGTTCCTGTTCTTCGCGAAAATGGTGTAGCACTTACTGGTTATTTTTATAACCGCATGCTCGGCAATAATCCTGAATTAAAAGAAACCTTTAACATGGGGCATCAACGTAGTGGTGCACAGGCTCAAGCCTTGGCTGGTGCTGTTTTAGCATATGCTGAAAATATTGAAGACCCTTCAGTACTTTTGCCTGTGGTTGAACTGATTGCCCACAAACATGTCAGTCTGAATATTCAAGCACCTGATTACAACATTGTCGGTGAAAACCTATTACATTCAATTAGTGAAGTATTAACTATTTCGATGGAAGATCCATTGATTGATGCATGGGCTGCAGCTTATGGACAATTGGCCGATCTATTTATCAGTACTGAAAAAGCGATTTATGAGCAGCACCAACAAACTCAAGGTAGCTGGTTAGGTTGGCGTAAATTTAAAATCGTTAAAAAAGCGAATGAAAGCGAAGAAATTACCTCTTTCTATCTTGCTCCAGTCGATGGCGGCACATTACCTAAATATGAAGCAGGTCAATATATTTCAGTGCGAGTATTTGTTGAAGCGTTAGGCTTAAAACAACCACGTCAATACACACTATCAACAAGTCCACAAATAGACTATTTACGTATTTCAGTTAAACGTGAAGATGAAAAAGGTGATTTGGCAAGTGGTTGGGTATCAAATACTTTACATGGCTTAGCTGAAGATTCAGAAATTGAAGTGTCTGCTCCAACAGGTAACTTCTACCTGATTGATAGTAGCAAACGTAATGTCTTCATTAGTGCAGGTGTAGGTTTAACCCCAATGATTGCAATGCTTAATCAATTGGTGACTTTAGACATGCCTCAACCAGCTAGCTTTATCCATGCATGTCGCAGTAGCCAAGTACATGCAATGAAACAACATATCCAAGAGCAAAAAACTAAATTCCCACGTCTCAGTACATTTACAGCTTATGAGTTCCCACATAGCGGTGATGTTATCGGCGAAGATTACGATGTGGCTGGTCGTTTAGACTTGGCAACACTTGATACTGCATTACTCCCACCCCATGCTGATTATTATCTTTGTGGCCCAATACCATTTATGCAACAACAACACCAAGCATTGGTGGCTCGTGGTATTAAACCTGAACAAATTCATAGTGAAGCGTTTGGTACGGGTGGTGCAGGTATCTAAATCTCCATTCGTTCTTTATAAGGCTGGTCTATGATAGACTGGCCTTATTTATTTCAGGATGAGATACATCTTTACCCATAGATGAGCAGCCTACATGCAACTAAATAAATTTACCGACTATGCCCTGCGCATCTTAATGTACATCGCGCCTCCAAAAGATATGCCTTATACAATTGCCGAAATTGCAGAAGATTTGCATGTTTCAGAAAATCACTTGGTCAAAATTGTGCATTTTATGGGAAAACAAGGTTGGTTAATTACCACACGAGGTAAAGGCGGTGGTTTGCGCTTAAACCCAGATATCTTAGAATTTCGCTTAGGGCATATTGTACGAATTCTCCAACGTGATGCACAAATTGTAGAGTGCAATACGCCACCTTGTGTGCTACGTCCACGTTGCGGTTTAAAGGGTATTTTAGATCAGGCCGTTGAACAGTTTTATCAAAGTCTAGATCAGTATACTGTTGCCGATGTTCTCAATGCGCCACCACAACATCCAAAGATCGTAAACTCACCCATTCCCAATCTCAATGTTTAAGTCACAAAAGCTCATCGTCCAGCATCCCAATAGCCAATATTTCAGTTAACACGATCAAAATTCGCTTGAATCTCCGACTTCCTTTATAATGCACTTTGTTTATCCGTTTATTGAAGTTGAAATATGCATCGCAGCAGTGGAAAGTCTAAAAATAGTAAGACCTCAAGCGCCCCTAAACAAAAAATCAGTTATGAAAAAAAGGCTGATCCTGCGATTTCAGAATACTCAACTTCATCTTTGAATTGGTTGCGTAAAGCTGAATTTCTGATGAGTGCGCCTAAACTGAATCTTTGTGTAGAAGATACTGGTTATGAAGTTGCCTTTGCAGGCCGTTCAAATGCCGGAAAATCAAGTGCTATCAATGCATTGACCAATCAAAAGCAATTGGCACGCGCGTCGAAAAGACCTGGCCGTACGCAAATGATTAACTTTTTTAGTTTAGGTAATCCAGATCAACGCCTTGTCGATTTACCAGGTTATGGTTATGCAGCTGTACCTGAAGCAATGAAAATTGTCTGGCAAAAAGAACTTGAGAATTATTTGATTCATCGAAAAAGTTTACAAGGTCTGGTTCTACTCATGGATATTCGCCACCCTTTACAACACTTCGATGTGATGATGTTGGAATGGGCATATTCACGTCACTTGTTTGTACATGTACTGTTGACTAAATCCGACAAACTCAACCGTGGTCCTGCCAGTAAAGTGTTGTTAGATGTACAACAACAGTTGAAGAAAATGAAGTTGAATTTTTCTATACAACTGTTTTCATCACTCAATAAGCAAGGTCTAGAAGAACTTGCGTCAATTATGGCGGGTCGCTTAAATTACACCTTAGACAAAACTTTAGATTTTGATATTGATGCAATTCCTGAAGCCACTGAAGATGATCTGGATGATGAGTTCATTGATCAGGATCAAGAATCCGAATTCAATAGTGAAAATATTGATGGAAATGTAGATGAAAATCCACAAGCATAAATAAAAAAGTCTTGTCTAACAAAATTCATCACATATTGATACTGGAATGTCCTAAATTGCTAATAACTATTTAGGACATTTTTTTATACTTGAATAATAAAGTGTGAAATCACCAAAGAAAAATTAGGACACTGTGATGAAGTTACTCGCTAAATTAAAGAACAGTCGGATTGGATCGTCTATTCAGTACCACATAAAACCACGTAAAGTGAAATTTGAATGGCAAGATACCCCTGTCGATTGGATTCCAAATCAGCCATTTGTCAGCTACTTTATCAATGAAATTAACAATATTCTCCCAGCAGGTGAATTTTGGTTCTGCCGTTTATACAATCGTGTTTTACCCAAAATCACAGATGAAAAATTAGCTGAAGATGTTCGTGCTTTTATCCGCCAAGAAGCCATGCATGCTCAAGCACATGCTTCGGCAAATAAAGAATACTTAACTGTGCGTAATATTGATATTCAACGTAATCTTGAGATTATGGATTTCTTGTTTGGCAAATTACTTGCAGATCAACCACTCGGCTTTAAAGTACCCAAAGTCCTCGATCATCAATGGGATTTGTTCCGCTTAGGTATCGTCGCCACTGTTGAACATATGACTTGTGTCTTGGGTAAATATGCACTTTATAATAAAAAATGGGCGGAATTGGGTGCAGATCCAAATATGCTTGATTTAGTCAAATGGCATGGTGCCGAAGAGATTGAACACCGTACAGTGGCTTTTGATCTATATCGCCATTTAGGTGGTGGTTATATTTCTCGTTATTATCAAAGCGTTATCGTGATTGCCGCTGTATTGGGCTTATGGGTTGATGGTGCTGCACATATCATGGGGCAAGACCCACGTTATGCAGATAAAAAGCCTGCATTCTATAAGCCTTGGATTTGGCGTGAATGGGCGAGTATCGCACAATCAGATAATCGCTTAATGCCGCATCCATTATGGCTAGTTTCACAGCAATTGGGCTATTTAATGCCTTGGTATGATCCCGTACATGAAGCTAAAACAGAAGATGCGATTGCTTATTTGGATCAATCTCCTGCGGCAAAACGTGCATTGCCTAGAGTTGCAGCATAATAACTATTGAATAGTGATACTGAAATCAAATAAAAAAAGCAGGATTTAGATCCTGCTTTTTTGGGTCAATCTTTTAGAACAAGATCCTAACCATACACTAGGTTGGACTTTCCATATCTTGGGTATTTCGGTCAACAACCACACTAATCATCATATCCCCTTGTACATTCACTACAGTACGTACAGTATCGAGAATACGGTCAATTGGCAGAAGAATCGCAATTGCTTCCGCTGGTAATCCCACAGATTGTAGCACCATAATCATAGTGACCATGCCCGCACTTGGAATACCCGGCGCACCCAATGAAGCAATCATCGCAGTCAGACAGACAATCACTTGTTGGGTAATTGATAACTCTAAACCCATTAAATTGGCAATAAAAAGCGCTGCTGCTGCTTCATAAAGTGCTGTTCCATCCATGTTTAACTGAGAACCGAAAGGAATCACAAAGCCTGCAATTTGTGGGCGCACGCCTAAATTTTCTTGAGTACACTTTAAACTCAAAGGCATGGTTGCAGAACTTGAACTGGTTGCAAATGCTGTAATTAATGCTGCACGCGTTCCTTTAAAAAAGGTAATCGGATCCATTTTTCCAAAGATCCATAACAACAATGGCAGAACTACGACACCATGAAATATAGTGGTTCCCGTAACAACAATAGCAAACTCAGCAAGACGGCTTAAAATAGAGATGTCTTCTGTTGCAATCAGCTTTGCCATCAAAGCAAAAATACCAATCGGCGCAACTTTCATCACCCAACCAACTAACATCATCATAATGTCAAAAAACTGACGTGCCAGTTGTTTGATTGAATTAAACCGCTCTCCGCCATGTACCAATGCCAAGCCCAATAACAAAGCAAACAGCACGACTGCCAAAACATTACCATCACTAAATGCTTTAAATGGATTGATGAGGGTATTTTGAATAAAATTGGTTAAAAACGAACTGGGGGTCAATGAATCTGGGCTTTTATGTTGATTCATTGCATCTTGAAACATTGCAATATCCACACCTTGTCCAACATTGAATAGATGTGTCGACGCTAAACCAAGAATAAGTGCCAATGTCGTTGTGGTCACACAACAAGCCAAGGTTATTTTCCAAACTCGACTGAGTTGACTACCCGCTTCTAAGTTTGAAACACCCACCAAGATTGAACTAAAAATAAGTGGAACCAAAAGCATTTTCAATAAACCAATAAAAATACTACTGGCGATGCTCAAACCATAAATACTGGCATCTAAAAATTGAGTATTGGGGAATTGGTTTAATAAAAATCCAAATGCCACACCAAGAATGGCTGCAATAAAAATTTGGGTGTTTAAACTCATCTTCGCTGACTATTATAAATATTTACACGTTGAACTATGCCATTGAAGTTATTTAGAATCGAGCATTTTTTTGTCACAAGCTCTGCTAAAAAATAGAAAAGCCATCACAGATGATGGCTTAATTTAGAATTAGAATCACAGCACAAACTATATTATTGATTTTCGATTTCACGTACTCGCATCAAACCTTCTTGCACAGTACTACAAACCAATTCGCCATTTTGCCACATACGACCAAAATTCAGACCGCGTGAATTTGCACTGACGGTTGCATCCATATCGTAGAGCATCCAATCATCTGCTTTTACTGGTTTATGGAAATAGATCGTATGATCAATACTGGCACATTGCAAACTTGGTGAGAGGTAATTGAGACCATGTGGGCGCAAAGCAGTCATCATCAAGGTATAGTCCGAATAAAACGCAACAATTGCCTGATTTAACGAGATATCATCCGCCTGCTCTGTAGTTAATGGCTCGTGCGTACGCAAGTAATGTGCATAAGACGGCGCTTCAGGTTGTGGTTGAAATGGGTTGGTCACATTGAGCGGACGAATTTCTACCTGACGTGGACGCATAAACGCAGCGCGAATATTTTCTGGGATAAAACTGATTAAATTTTCTTTAAGCTCTTGCTCAGCTTTTAATTCATCAGGTGCTGGATATTCTGGCTCAGCAATTTGATAATTCAAGCCTTCTTCAGGTGTTGCAAATGACACCATTGCAGAAAAAATGGTACGTCCATGCTGAATTGCACGGACTTGGCGGCTTAAGAAGCTTTTGCCATCACGTAAGCGATCCACCTCATAAATGATTGGGGCATTGATATCCCCGCCATATAGAAAGTATGCATGTAAAGAATGTACCGGGCGATCAGCAGTATATGATGCTGCTCGCAGTGCTTGCCCTAAAACTTGCCCACCAAAAACACGCTTACCAACTAAATTTCGACTTTGACCACGAAAAATATGTTCTTCAAGTTTTTCAAGGGTTAAGAGCTCTACAAGCTCTTGAGTTAAAGCATTCATAAGTGACCTTTCTATATACTGACTTTATTCCAACGGCTAGGACAAAGTATTCATATTTTAGAGATTTAACTCTATTTTGCCACAAATCCACAGTGAAACATTAAATTTTCATAAACCGTATTGTCACTTCTCTTGTGCTGATGGATTGTTTAAAATACGTTTTTTAACGATAAAATCTGACAAGCTACATGCAGTTTGTCAGAAAATGACATACTGTTCTGTGCTTTAATTACAGAAAATATTTTTTATCCGCTTTATTGCGTGATTCACCATTGGCTAGGAGTATTTATGTCCAAGAGTGGCTTTGGTCAAATGTATCGTCGACTTTCGAGTAAAATACTTGACCTTGTGGTAACACCACATGTTCTTGGAGAGGTTCCTACAGAAGCTCAACCTTTAGACCCTTCAACTGAAAATTCTGAGCTCATTCAGCCCACAACTCAAAAAGTTGTCTGCTATGTTCTACAGAATTACTCACGAAGTAACGCTTTAGTTGTTGATGGTGAAACACGTCGTTTGCAGCTTCCTCCTGCACTTGACCCATTAATGATTGGCAATAGTCGCGAAAAAGCAGCGATTTTATTTTTACAACACCAAGATGAAAACAATTATTTTAATCCGCCTACGCATGCTTATCCGCCGCGTTTAGTTCGACTGATTGAATCACTTGATCAAAATGCTGAATTAGATATTGAATTAATCCCTGTCACAGTACTGTGGGGACGTTCACCAGATAAAGAAGACTCTTGGTTTAAACTGTTATTTACCGACACTTGGGCAACGCCAAGTAAAGTTAAACAGTTGATGAACATTGGTTTACATGGTCGACAGTCATTCCTTGAATTCCATGAAGCGCAATCACTTAGAGCTTTAGTGGATCATGCGAAAATTGCTCATCCCAATATTTCACCAGCCACTTATATTGTCAATCAATTAAATGACTACTTAGATCGTCAGCGTGAGGTCATTCTCGGTCCAGATTTATCTGATCGCCGTAATGTCATGCAATCACTGATTAAAGCCCCTGATGTACAAGATGCGATTCGTAAAGAAAGTATTCGCTCAAAAATCAGCATGATAGATGCTGAACATAAAGCGATTGGTTTTGTAAACGAAATTGCATCCGACTATTCTGCATCTGCTGTACGCTTTGCAGATATGGCCTTGACTCGTCTGTGGACACAACTTTATGACGGCGTTGAAGTACATAACTTCAATACTGTGCGTGAGTTAGTCAAAGACTATGAAGTGATTTATACACCTTGTCACCGTAGCCATATCGATTACTTGTTATTGTCTTATGTGATTTATAAACGTGGCTTGATGGTGCCGTATATTGCCGCTGGCGATAATCTTAACATGCCATTTGTCGGTCAATTACTGCGTGGAGGCGGTGCATTCTTTATCCGTCGCTCATTCCGTGGCAATGCACTTTATACATCGGTATTTAAAGAATATTTATTTAGCATCCTATCTAGAAACACACCTCTTGAATACTTTATCGAAGGTGGTCGTTCACGAACTGGACGTTTGTTACCCCCGAAAACTGGCATGCTCGCAATGACGGTACATGGTCATTTGCGCGGCCGTGCCAAACCAATTGTCTTTATCCCAACCTATGTCGGTTATGAGCGCTTGATGGAAGGCGCAACTTATGTCGGCGAAATGAATGGTAAGCCAAAAGAAGCTGAATCCATTTGGGGAATCTTGCAAACCCTGAAAAAAATTGAGCGTATTTTTGGTAAAGTGCATGTCAATTTTGGTGAGCCTGTTTTCTTAGATGACTTACTCAAAGCACATGGCGCTGATCAAATCACCATTGAACATAATGATGATCCAATCCCACAAGAAGTCTCAGATGCAGTAACCAGCTCGGCAAATGCTATTCTGGAAAATATCAACCGTGCTGTGGTGATCAACCCTGTTTCGTTATTGTCACTGATTTTATTGGCAACACCAAAACACACACTTGATGAAGAAATCTGCATTAAACAGCTTGATACATATCGCAAGTTATTAACCGCAAATCCTTATGATAGCCGCACTCAGGTCACGCCATTATCAGGTAAAGAAATCATTGCCTATGGTATGAAGTTAAAATTGATTAAACGTGTTCAGCACGTCCTTGGCGATATTATTGCCATTGAAGATAATCAAGCCATTTTACTGACTTACTTCCGCAATAACATTTTGCACGCTTTTGTTTTACCGTCGTTGGTCGCAGCATTGGTGGAACATAATGGTAAGATCAGTAAGTCTGATTTACTCAATGTGATTCGCACCCTTTATCCATTCTTAAAAGCAGAGTTGTTCTTAAAATGGAAAGATAGTGAAATCAAGGCTCAAGTGACTGAATATGTCGATGCTTTGGCTCAAGCGAATTTAATTTTTGTCGATGATGAAGATTTTATTTTCAGCCCTGCGCCAAACTCAGAAGACCATAATCAATTGGCTGTTTTGGCTGCTCCAGTACGTCAAAGTCTTGAACGTTATTACATGACGCTGGCTTTAATTACTCAACGTGGCTCTGGGAATATCTCTATTCGCCAAGTTGAAGAATTAAGTCACTTGGTTGGACAACGTTTATCTGTATTGTATGAGTTCAACTCACCTGAGTTCTTTGATAAAGCGTTATTCCAAAGTTTTATGAAAGTCTTAACTGAACAAGGCTATATCAAAACCAATGAAGACCATGCCATTGTTTTTGATGAGCAGTTTAGAAATGTTGCACAATATGCCAATTTGGTGCTTGATGATGTAACTTTGCAAATGCTCCACCATATCACCTCATTTACAGATGAGGAGTTAAAAGAAGCTTTAGATGCTTTAGCCGCTCAACAAGCCAAGAAGCGTTTAAAACGGAAGAAAAAATAAAAGCTTTAAAGTGCCTTTTTTCTTTGGGAGAAGGTTGGGATGATTACCTCTCCCTAACCCTCTCCTGCAAGGAGAGGGAACTTCTCAAGACCTCAATGATTGAATAATCCTAAGACTCTACGAACTAATTTATAATTTTCAGATTCTAGTGTGGTATATCTAGCTACGAAAAAATAACTGTTTCATCAATTAAATTTATTATTTCTATTTTTAGGCTCTAGCCTCACCAACAACTTATCTGCTGACTAAATTTTACAGTAGCTTCCGAAACGTCAGACTCATTCTAGCCTGTTCAATATTTGATTTTGGAATACAATGTTGCCATTCCTCCTGAATCTGCTGACTCATATAAATTAAGCTGCCAGATGACAACAAATACTCAGAAGTTACCTCATAAGCATTTATTTTTCTAAATTTTAAAATCCGCTCACCACCTAAAGAAATAATCACAACACCAGTTCCCGAAACAAGGACATCTGTTTGATCCGAATGCCATCCCATACGCGCTTGACCATTCATATAATAATTAACAAGACAATTATTTGGTTCAAAACTCAAAGTCTCTTTAATTAAATCAATAATCGGTCTTATTTCACCCAAAAAAGGAGCTTCAGGATATGACATTTGAGAATAATTATAAGATTTACCAAAACTCGCAGTTTTACGTGCTGTCATACGCTCATCCCATATTATTTTTCTATTTAAAAGAGCAAATAATTTATGGTTATCTTTTAAAAAATCTTTAATATAAATAATATCTTCCACTTAAGTCTCGCTAATTTAATTTAGTATTCTGACAATAATTTTTGCTCATAATCAATATAACAATTTTGATGTACCCACTTAAATCCTGTTGCAACCATCCTCTCCGCAAAAATTTTTTTACCTGTTTCCTTTTCGCTTTCCAAAACCAACTCTGGCAAATTCAACTCGCGCTGAAGATTTAAAATTTTCTCATGCAAAGGTTTTGGTTGATTATTTGTACAAATATATGATTTTTCTGGATGTTCCACGTGAAGCAAATGCGCTAAGAAATGTGCAAGGTCATCTATATGGATTCGATTTGACCAATGAATATTGGGATAACTTCGTGTGGTTTCTGCAAGTTTAACCATACGAGCAACGGATGTGCCATAAATTCCAGTTGGACGCACAATCACACATTTAGATGGATAAGCCTGTTGCCATTGCTGTTCCATTGCCAATAACAATTGACCCTGTTGATCACTTGGAATAGGCGTTGACTCATCATCAATACGCTCACCACAGTTTTCTCCATAAACACGTGTCGATGAAACCACAATAATTCTTTTGAGCGGATGGCCTTTTAAAGCCCTCACAATTGGCTGCACCGAATCTACATAGGTTTGTTGATAATTTTCGATATCACTTAGCGGAGAATTTCGAGTTGGTGCGAGCAATACATACATCACATCGAGAGGCTGAATTTGCGCTAAATCAAGTTGTTGAATGTCTTGAATCAAATGTTGTGCGAAATCATCATCTTTCGCACTGCGGCTAACTGTGGTAATTTGGTGATCTTGCTGAAATAATTGTTTGGCAACACGTTGCGATGTTTTACCATAACCAATAAATAGAATATGCATTACACGACCTATTCTTCGAAACCGATTTTCAAAATCAATCAAACTTAAGTTGAGGGGACATGGCTGCCGTCCATCAATTGCAAGGGGTTGGCAATGCCGCCGCTGCTTTACTTGAAAAACTAAATATTTTCACCACTGATGATTTGCTGTTTCATTTGCCACGTGATTATGAAGATCGTAGCACGATCATTCCGATGAACCAATTACAAGTCGGTCGTAGTTATCTCATGGAAGGCGTGGTCAGATCAATCGATATGCCACCTGGTAAACGCAAATCGATGGCGATTTTATTGCAGGATGATTTTGGCAAGGTTACTTTACGCTTCTATCATATCTATAAAGCACTCACAGATCGTGCTAAAGCGGGTAATCGTTTAAGAATTTTTGGGGAAGTCCGTGTTGGCGCTCGTGGCCTTGAACTTTACCATCCTGAGATCCAGTTAATTACTGAACATACAGCACTCCCTAAAACCCAACTGACAGCAATTTACCCTGCTACCGAAGGCCTAACTCAACCCAAATTACGTGAATACGTTAAGCAAGCTTTAAACCAACACGCTGATGCTTTACCTGAGTTATTACCTGAAAAATTCACCAATGGTTATGCGCTTAAACAGGCGCTGGAGTATATTCATCACCCTCCTGTAAATGCCAATATGCTACAACTTTCACAAGGTTCTCACCCTGCTCAACAACGTTTAATTTTTGAAGAATTGGTTGCACATCAAATCAGCCTATTAACCCGACGTGCTTATATTCAAAAAATTGCAGCGCCAGCATTTTCAACCAGTAAAAAATTTGCAAAAGCCTTATTGGCAAGCTTACCTTTCGAAATGACCAATGCACAAAAACGTGTATCAAATGAAATTGCCAAAGATTTAAAACAAAACAAACCCATGTTACGACTGGTTCAGGGCGATGTAGGTGCAGGTAAAACATTGGTTGCAGGTGTTGCGGCTTGTCATATTTTGGAAGAAGGCTGGCAAGTCGCACTGATGGCACCGACTGAAATTTTAGCTGAACAGCACTATATCAATTTTAAGAAATGGTTCGAGCCACTCGGTTTAAATGTGTCATGGCTTTCAGGCAAACAAAAAGGCAAAGCACGCGCTGCGGCTGAACAAACCATTAAGGATGGAACTGCCAATATTGTGGTGGGTACCCATGCTCTATTTCAGGACAATGTTACATTTTCCAAACTTGGTCTCGTGATTATTGATGAACAACATCGTTTCGGGGTAGATCAACGTCTAGCTTTACGTAATAAAGGCGTGGATAACACCACACCACACCAATTGGTCATGACAGCAACACCAATCCCTCGCACACTGGCAATGTCTGCCTATGGCGACCTAGATACTTCAGTGATTGATGAATTGCCTCCTGGACGTACTCCCATTCAAACAGTCACGATTCCTCTTGATAGACGTGAAGAAGTCTTGAATCGTATAACCATGAACTGTGCTGAAGGTAAACAGGCATATTGGGTCTGTACACTGGTCGAACAATCAGAAACTCTCGATGCTCAAGCCGCAGAAGCCACCTATCAAGAGATTAAAGATCGCTTTCCGCATATTAATATCGGCTTAGTTCATGGGAAAATGAAAGCCGATGAGAAGCAATTGGTCATGCAACAATTCAAAGACAATGAATTACAACTGCTGATTGCAACAACAGTCATTGAAGTCGGTGTTGATGTCCCAAATGCTTCCATTATGGTGATTGAAAACGCTGAGCGCTTAGGGCTTTCTCAGTTGCACCAGTTACGTGGCCGTGTCGGTCGTGGTGCAACCGCAAGTTTTTGCGCCCTGCTCTATAAGCATCCCTTATCACAAAATGGCCAAGAGCGTTTACGTATCATGCGCGAAACCAATGATGGTTTTATCATTGCAGAAAAAGATTTGGAAATTCGAGGACCGGGTGAATTACTGGGGACCAAGCAAACAGGAGATTTGGGTTTCCGTGTTGCCAAGTTAGAACGAGATGATCATTTACTTAATCAAGCGCATTATGTTGCCAGCCAAGTCCTGAAAGATGCTCCAGAAAATGCTGAAGCTTTATTAAAACGGTGGTTACCTGAAGCGCCAAGATATGCCTATGTATAAAGATCTATATAAACATCCATGCATAAGTGTCTTAGCTCGGATGTTTGATTAATTCCGCCTAATGATATGAAGGTTGCAATCCTATGAATATATCAAGTTTAAGTGTTATCAAGCTTAAAAAATCTTGGGTTGATCTATTTAGCTCACTATGAGAAATTAATAACAAATAAGAATAGAACAGGCCATGCTCCAATTTATCAATCAACTTCTCCATAAAAGCATTCAAAGCATTTCCCCTTGCTTACTTTGCGGGATAGATCAACAAAAAAAGCATTCTCTCTGTAATGATTGTTGGGCACAGCTTCCGTGGTATAAGCAATATATTGAACGGCATCAACAAAAAATTCTTTGTGCTCATCGTTATGACTTCCCAATAGATCGCATTATCCAAGTCTATAAATATGAACAACAACTGCATTATCAAAATCTATTAGCACAAAGTTTATTAAATTTAAGCTTACCTAAAATTCAGGCCATTGTTCCTATGCCCATTTCTAATGATCGCTTAAAAGAACGTGGCTACAATCAAATGCTAATTATCGCTAAAATCATGGCAAGACAATTAAACATCCCCGTATGGCAACCTATAATTCGAGAAGCACAACATTCACAAAAAGGGCTAAGCAGAATTGAGCGCTTAGAAAATATTGAATATCAATTTAAAATAATTAAAACAGAAAAACGAAAATTTAAAAAAATACTGATTATTGATGATGTCGTGACCACAGGTAGTTCAATTCATGCTTTAACCCATGCTTTAGAAAACTTAGGATGCCAGCAAATTTATAATGCTTGTATTGCTGCAGCTCTATAAATTTTCATTATCGCTTAGCGATACAAACATAGAGAAGCAAACATCGTAAAAATTATGAATGGATTAAATTTGCTTTACACCATGGGATCACGATCTCTTTGGTCAATGGCGCTAAAAGCGTTTGCGCATCATCCAAATTAATCCATTTCATTTCAGCAATTTCTGCATTAATTTTTGGTGTTTGCTCTACGTCAACTTGATAGAGATAACTCACTAATTGAAAGTCTGCTTCATTGGCTGCTTTTGTTTCAAAACGCCCAATAAACTGAGTAATCTCTGCTTGAACACTAATTTCTTCTAAAATCTCACGCAACATGGTCTGCTCAGGTGGTTCATTGGGCTCAAGCTTTCCACCAACCTGCATAAAAAATTGTGTATTTTGCTTTCTCACCAAGAGCAATTGATTTTTATCATTCAAAATCACAGCTGCCGCGACAGTAATTACATTCATAAGTTTTAAAAATAGAAAAAACACAATATATTGTGACAGTAATAAATTTAAAAACAATATATTGTGTTTTAGTTTTTAACCAAATCTACGATCTGCTTGATCTAATTTCACCAATTCTTCACGTTCTTTCACACCCCATTTTGGTTCTGGCGCTTGATAGTGATTAAACTGAGTCAAAATTTCTTCGATCGAAGCAGAATCAATCAACTGATCTGTAAAACGTGCTTTAGAAAAGCCTTTGTCTGTCGTAAGTTGAATAAATTTCAATAAATCATCATAAAAACCTTCAACATTTAAAAATGCACAAGGTTTTAAATGAATTCCCAATTGCGCCCACGTCCATTGCTCAAAAATTTCCTCAATGGTTCCTGCTCCACCAGGCAATGCAATAAAGCCATCAGAAAGCTCAGACATTTTTGTTTTACGTTCATGCATATTTTTAACAATATACAGCTCGGTCAAATCTGGATGTGCCAATTCACGATCCACCAATCCCTGAGGGATCACACCAATCACTTTGCCTCCTGCTGCCAAAGCGCTGTCAGCAACAATACCCATTAACCCTGAACGGCCACCACCATAGACCAAAGTTTTCCCTTGCTTGGCGATTGTTTCACCAGTCAGCTCCGCAACATCAGCGAAAATTTGATCCGTACCTAATGATGAACCACAAAAAATAGCAATAGAATTCATAAATTTAACCTAACTTTAATTTTGTCATGCTAAAAATGCAGACGGCCAATCAAGATTTTTTTTACAAAACAGCAATGTAATGAGTGTTTTTCCTAAAATCCTTGTCTAAAATACACACATCAAATTGACACCACACTGCGCAAGGGAGAAAAGACATAATGCTTGAAGCCTTTTACGCCACTGAGCGCGGTAGCTTAGAAGATGCAACAATTAATGGTGGATTCGACCTACACCCTGAATTGGTATGGGTTGACCTCATTGCACCTTCACAAGAAGAACAAGAATGGGTTTTAGATGCTTACCAGCAAAATCTACCAACTCTTAAATCTTTAGAAGACATTTCATCCTCTGCACGATTCTACCGTGATGATGATGGGATTCTACATATCAGTACTTATTTTTTAACAAAAAATAAAAATTACCAAGTTGAAGGCGATCCCGAAGATACTTCAAACATGCTTGCCAATGTGCAAACGGTTGCGTTCATTTTGCATAAAGACCGCTTATTTACCTTACGTGGTGAAAAGTTGGTTGCCTTTCGTGCCTTTCGCGCACGTGCACGCCGTAATGACTATGAAATTGAATACAAAGATCCGACATGGATTCTTTTAGGCTTATTGGAAGCAAAGCTAGATGAGCTTGCGGATATCTTAGAAGATATCCACAAAGACTTAGAGTTATATTCCACAGAAGTCCTCAACGTACGTCATCGTGAAATGATTTTAGACTTAGATGACATGATTACCCGCTTAGCACAAAAGGAAGATATGCTTGGAAAAGCGCAACTTTGTCTGATTGACTTACGTCGTGTCTTGACCTTTCTGTCCCGTCCTCGTGCCTTGGGGAGTCATATCTATGATGCAGATATTCGAGAGTTGAGTGAGGATGTCCGCTCACTTGTCGAACACGATGCGTTCTTGTTCCAAAAAGTACGATTCTTGCTTGATACCACCTCTGGATTTATTAACACTGAACAGAACGATACCATTCGTCGCTTCTCCATCTTACCTAGTATGCTTGCGCCACCGATGTTGATTGCCAGTATTTATGGGATGAACACTGAAATTCTGCCATTTGCCCATGGCCACTGGAGCTTTTATGTGGTGATTACCATCTTAATTGCTTTCTTTGTAGGGCCTTTGGCTTACTTTAGATGGAAGAAATGGATTTAAATACTCCACTCCTTCTGTTGGATTGTGTTGAGATTTACAATCGTTCAAAATCCATTAGTCAATAAAAAAGCACCCTTAGGTGCTTTTTTACATCAATCTTGCATATGCTAAATTAATTTCAAGTCATCTTGCAAATGGCAAGCTTGAATAATTTTCATCATCTTTTCAGGCACTGCTTTAAACTGCAGCCCCTGAAGATTTGATGTTTGACGTAACCACTGCACAAACACAGATAAAGCAAGGGTACTGCCATGTTCAAGCTGTGATAGATTCACAGTTATTGGAAAATTTTTCTCATTTTGAATCGCTCTCAAACCATTTAAATAATAGCTTTCAGCATTCTCGTAAGCAATTTTACCGCTAACATATAATTCCTGATTTTTAAATTCAATCACTCGCTTGCACCTATCTATGTTATGAGCTTACTTCTTAACAGCAGCGTCTGCATCAGGCTTGAATGTTGCAATTGCTTTATCAATATTGCCACCGTTGCGTTGCACGTTCGCAGCAAATTGGTTACGGAATTGCAAACCTAGATCGATACCAGACACATTCAAATTACGTACTTTCCATTGGCTACCTGCATCAGACAATTGGAAAGATACAGGGATCTTTTCGCCATTGTTATTGAAGTCTAAAGTAACGACAGGAAACTTGCTGTTGGTTGCCTTATACGGACGCATTGAATACGATTGATTTGAATACTTTGCAAATGCGCTACCATAATTCTCAATCAAAGTATTACGGAAGTTTTGTTCAAATTGCGCACGTTGAGCAGGAGTACTGCTATTTGCATAAGTTCCCATCACAATACGTGTAAACGCTTGACCATCGACATAAGGATCAAGGTTTTGGCGAACAATCGCTTTAACAGTAGCAGGGTTTTGCAATTTACCTTGATCTGCTTTTAAGCGTGAAATCAGGCCATCAGCAACACGTTTAACAAATGCTGGTGGTGCTTCTGCTGGAGCAGCTTGAGCGGCAGTCGCCACCATAGTTGCTAAAATAGTTGCAGTAAAAGTTTGTTTTAACAGCATGTTCATTTTCAATAACTCCTCTAATGCCTATTCAACAAATGAAGTTTGAGCATCAGTTGTTTCAGTGGATGCAGATGCATCTTTAGCTTCCGATGCGCCAGTTGATGATTTTCCTGCACCACCCGTAATAAATTTAGTAATCAAATCCTCTAGATCCATCGTACCTTGGGTGTTTTCAATGCTTTCACCACGTTTAATGTAGTTAATGCCGCCACCTGGTACGATTTTCAAATATTTTTCGCCTAAAAGACCATTGGTTGCGACCATTATGTAAGCATCTTCATCAATATTTGTGATGGATTTCATGTTACCTAACAGTTGCGTTTCCATTTCTTTTTGTTTCTCAGGTGTCGCAGCCTGATAGTCAGCACTGTAATGTAAATCACCTAGCGCATTTTCTTTTACTTTTTTCAACTGTTCTGCATTGAATGTTGTCAATGAACCATCTAAATCGAATTTAACCGTTGCATGACGTGTCACAGGATCAAGTGTAATTGCGTCAACTTGTCCAATTTTAACACCACTCATGGTCACTTTGGCACGCGGTTTTAAACCATTCACATTGTCGAATGTTGCAGTCATTTCATAACTATCTTTTAAGTTTGTACCCACCAAGCCACTCACTTTCATAGCTAAAAAGAACAGAGCGAGACCAAAAATGATGACAAAAATACCGACGGTCAGCTCACTAGCACGTGATTTCATTAAACACCTCCGAACATGACCGCAGTCAACACGAAATCAAAACCTAAAACACATAACGATGAATACACAACAGTACGTGTCGTAGATGTTGCGATACCTTCAGATGTTGGTTCACAAGCATAACCTTGATACACCGCAATCCAAGTACAAATTAAAGCGAATACTAAACTTTTTATGATGGTCCCGTTAAACACATCTTTCATAAACTGAGTACTACTCAGAATACCACTCCAGTACGAGCCTTCGTCTGCGCCGAGAAAATCAACTCCAACCATTTTGCCGCCCATAATACCAATCGCAGCAAAGATCACAGATAGCATCGGTAAACTGACAATACCCGCCCATAAACGTGGAGAAATCACGCGCTTTAACGGATCAACACCGATCATTTCCATACTGGATAATTGTTCAGTCGCCTTCATTAAGCCAATTTCTGCGGTCAAAGCAGAACCTGCACGACCAGCAAAAAGTAAGGCAGCCACAACAGGCGCAAGTTCACGCAACAAGGTTAAAGCCACAGCCGCACCCAACATTGCTTCACTACCAAAAGTGACCAAGATGTTATACATCTGCAAACCGAGTACTGCACCGATGAACAGACCAGATACAGCAATGATCAATAAAGACAGTACGCCTACTCGATACATCTGATAAATGAAAAGTTTTACACCAAGTATTGTTGGCAAAGAGAATAAAATGCGCAACAACATGAGCATTGCAACACCAATGCCCTGAACACGTTCTAGAACGCGTCTACCCAATAAGGCAATAGCATTCATGAACTAACCTCATTACTTAAATAGGCTTGATGACTAAATTGATAATCAACAGGACCTTCAACTGAACCTGTTAAAAATTGCTGTACAAATGGAGAAGCGTGTTGTTGCAATTGCTCAGGTGTCCCCTCGCCTTGCACCTTACCTTCAGCCACAACATAAATATAGTCAGCAATTGATAATGTTTCATCAACATCATGTGAAACAATAATTGTTGTTAGATCTAAAGCATCACGTAATGATCGAATTAATCGGGTCAAAACCCCCATCACAATCGGATCTTGCCCAGCAAAGGGTTCGTCATACATAATCAAGTCTGGGTCAAGCGCAATCGCACGAGCAAGCGCCACGCGTCGATTCATCCCGCCAGAAAGTTCTGCGGGCATTAACTTTTCAGCACCACGCAAACCAACCGACTCTAATTTTAGTGCCACCAACTCAGCAATTAAATTTTCTGGTAATTTTGTATGTGCGCGAATTGGAAAAGCAACATTTTCATAGACGGTCATGTCGGTAAATAACGCACCACTCTGAAATAACATCCCCATACGCGCACGTGCAGCAAAAAGCTCATTACGTGACATCGAAGCAATGTTTTTCCCATCAAGTCGTACTTCACCAGCATCTGGGCTAAGCTGACCACCAATGAGCCGTAACAGGGTTGTTTTACCCGTTCCAGATGGTCCCATGATTGCGGTAATTTGCCCACGACGAATCTGCAAACTCACATTATCGTAGATAACGCGTTCACCTCGGTTAAAACTTAAATTTTTGACTTCAATTAAAGCTTCAGCTTCGGAATGACTGTGTTTATTCATAGCTGAACTTTTTCCTGCATTTATCAGCCCACATACTATACTCTTAAATATCTATATGTTTTGTAATTAAAAGATAATAAAAAATCATAAAGAATATTCATCTTTATAAATAAGGTTACTTGGTCTATTTTTAGTTTTTTACTTTTAAATTTTATTTAATGAGCAAATAGATTATCTAAAAAGCAGGCTATAAAAAAAGTACCCAACATTTGAGATCAATAAAAGTGAGAACATGTATAACATAATTACCTCAAAGAAATCACCAACTTTATTAGATTCAATTTTTCATAAGTTAAGTCTAACTGTTTTATTAAATAAATTGAACTATGTCACACTTTATTTTACCAAATACTTTTCAACTTGCAATAAAAAACCAGCCTTTAGGCTGGTTTTTTATTAAAAATATCTAATTAATCGTTGAATTTGCGACGCGGACGGTCTGCATTGAATTCACGCTTTGGACGATCTTCACCACCAAATTCACGTTTAGGACGATCTTCACCGCCAAACGCACGTTTAGGGCGATCTGAATTAAATTCACGCTTCGGACGATCTTCACCACCGAATGTACGCTTAGGACGATCATCACCGAAAGAACGTTGTGGACGGTCACCGAAACCACCTTCACGGCGTGGTGGACGATCACCAAAATCACGCTTAGGACGATCAGCAAAACTACCTTCACGACGTGGTTTGTAATCTACGCTGTTGCCACGGTTGTCATCATTCGAGTTAAAACGAGGTTTATCGTTAAAACCGCCTTCACGACGTGGACGATCAGAGTTGAAATCACGCTTAGGACGATCTTCACCACCGAATGAACGTTGTGGGCGGTCACCGAAACCACCTTCACGACGTGGTGGACGATCACCAAAATCACGCTTAGGACGATCTTCACCACCGAATGAACGTTGTGGACGATCACCGAAACCACCTTCACGGCGTGGTGGACGATCACCAAAATCACGCTTAGGACGGTCATCACCATAAGATGGACGATCACCACGTGGTTTGTCATCGAAGCTACGGCGTGGGCGATCATCACCACCTTCACGACGTTTGAAGTTTGATTCACCTTCAAAACGACGACCACCGCCGAAACCGCCACGACCGCCTTCACGACGACCACCACCGTTACTACGACCACGACCGCCACCATCACGACTACCGCGAGCTGGAGGTGGAGATGGTTCTAAACCTTCGATTTCAGAAACACTTAAACGCGCTTCTAAATAATCTTCTAAAGCACGGATTTTACCGCGTTCACGGTAAGTTGCTAAAGTGATTGCTTTACCGGTACGACCCGCACGACCTGTACGACCAATACGATGCACATAATCTTCATTCTTCATTGGAAGACCGAAGTTAATTACGTGAGAGATTGTTGGTACGTCAAGACCACGAGCAGCTACGTCTGTAGCAACAAGAATTTTTGCACGACCTTCACGGATACTGCGTAAACGACGGTTACGTACAGTTTGTGGCATAGCACCATGAAGCGCAACAACTGAAAGACCTGCTTCTGCAAGCTCTTCAGCAAGCATATCTGTATCTTCTTGAGTTGAAGCAAATACTACTGCTTGATCTACGTCTTCTTCATTTAACCAATGCGTAAGCAATTTTTTCTTATGCTCAAAGCCATCAGTCCAATGTAAAGTTTGGGTAATATCAGTATTTGTAGAATGACCTGTTTCAATTGCAATACGTTCAGGTTCGTTCATCATGCGTTCAGCAAGATTAATGATACGTGGTGCAAATGTTGCAGAGAACATTAATGTTTGTTTACGATTTAAAGCTAAATCGCTGATTGCTTCTAGGTCTTCAGAGAAACCTAAGTCAAGCATACGGTCAGCTTCATCGACGATTAAAGCATCAACTAAATCAAGTTTAATTTGACGACGGTTTACAAGATCAAGTAAACGACCTGGAGTCGCAACAACAACTTGTGCACCTTTTAATTGTTGGATTTGCTTACCAAAAGGCATACCACCCATAATTGCTGCAACACGTACACCTTTCATATGGCGTACAAATGCAATCGCATCTTGACATACTTGTTGTGCAAGTTCACGAGTAGGTGAAATCACCAAGATATTTGGTTGAGTTACTGCTTTCATACGATCTTTAAATGGTACAAAAGTATCTTGACCAGCTAAAGCGTTTAACGTAGGGAGTAAGAATGCAGCAGTTTTACCAGAACCAGTTTGGCTTGATACTAGAAGGTCTTTTCCTTCTAAAGCCGCTGGAATAGATAGTTCTTGAACAGGAGTCGGCGTAGTAAAACCAAGACTCTCGAGTGCTTTCTGTAGCGACTCGTCTAATGAAAATTCAGCAAAAGTTTTGCTCATAGAGATATTCACCCTAATGTGGGTGCTCCATTAATATATGGTCTGATGGACATCGGCAAAAAGCGGCACAGCAATAATCGCTGAAAATATAGAATCAGCGGCGATCCGAGAACGACGATGCGTATAACGCACATTTGATAACAGCCGCAACCTGAAGGAATCGCTTAAGCGATTGGGTGGGGCGCGAAATATTGTCCTCTCTTTGGACCGGACGCGCATACACAATATAGAAGAGAAATGTTCAGGTAATGAACGAAATTTAGTGCGTGCGCAGAGTATAGCAGAATTTATAATAATGTCACGAAGTTTTATTGTTTTTTCCTGTATTGTATTAAATCATTCATAATATTCAGGAATTAAATAAAAAACTTGATCTACAACTAGACTCTCATCCTCAATAATATCTGCTACAGCGACCGCTAAACACTTAATGGTAAACTCACTTAGAATAATCATATTGGATTGCCAATGATATGTGCCTAAAGCGCACTCTCCTGTTTGTTTATTTTTCTGCATTAAATACTGAATATTTTCAGTTGTGCTTGCACTGCCCAAAAATGTTTGTCCATCTATAATGACCCAAAAGTCTATGTTTTGCAGCGCAACATCTTCATGAGGAATTGTATGATGGGTTTTTAGACTAAATTTTTCATTTTGATAAATAGTTTTCAATTGATCTATTCCGAGTTAGTTTTTGGATTTCATCTAAGTGCCACCATTAATTCGATAAATTCTATACCGTGCCTGTTCTGCAAGCTCTTCTTTATCTGAATGCGTATATTCTTCTATTAAATTGATAGCTTCTACTGTACCTATTTCTTGTAATACCCAAAGACATCTTTTGAAATAGGCAGAATCCTCTTCACTAGCTAAATATGCCAAGTGAGGTTTTAAAAAAATTGCTCGCTTTATATAAGGAATAGCATAAGGATCTTTTCTCATTTGAAGATCGCAAATAATTTCTATATGATCCTCATGCTCTAATAGCAATAATCTTTCGCATTGCTCTTGAGTTGTTTTAGATTCATCTATTTTAAGATATGGATTTCCCTGTTCCATTTTTTGGCTCATAGATTTAAAACCAAATAACTTTTTTACTTTATCCAGTAAATTTCTCACCCTTAGCTTCCCCCAATAAGTTGTATTATTTTTTATATAAGTACTATTCGCTAGGTCTTGCAATCACAGAAGTTTAAACAACGACATTCAGTATTGGTAGTATTGCATTAAATCACAACCCATAAAAAAGCCTTCATAAAAATGAAGGCTTTTTAAAACTCAATCTACACAAGTATAAATTACTTCGCAGCTTCACCCCAAGCAGGAACAACAGCTTGCATCAATGGTTTTAACATTTTCATAGAACACGCAATCACTTGACCATTTTCCATAGAATCTGAACCACCACGAGCATCAACGACTGTACCACCCGCTTCTTTCACCATAAGCTCGCCTGCTGCGATATCCCAAGGTTTTAAACCGAGCTCAAAATAACCATCTAAACGACCAGCTGCGACATAAGCCAAGTCTAATGCAGCAGAACCTGCACGACGATATTGTGCACCAGCTTCAGTTACATTTAATAATGATTCAAAATGGTTTTTCGCATAAGAAACAATCTCACCATTACGTTTAGCGCGGTAAGCATGACCTACACCCATAAAGGTATTTTCAAGACTGTCTTTAACATTCACACGAATACGACGTTGATTCAACATTGCGCCACGACCACGGCTTGCAGAGAATAGCTCATCTTTCACAGGGTCATAAATAACACCGTGTTGAGTTACACCTTTATGTTGAACTGCAATAGATACACAGAAATGTGGGAAAGCATTGATAAAGTTTAAAGTACCATCAAGAGGATCAATCACCCAACACCAATCGGCATCATGACCTTTACCTTCTTGTAGCCCAAACTCTTCACCAAGGAAGCTGTGATTTTTATAACTTTTACGAAGCGTATCAATAGTCAACTGCTCGATATAACGATCTACACGAGTCACTGGACCATCAATTCCTTTTTCTTCGACTTGTAGATCGAGTTTATGACGATTTTGATGCGCTTTTAAAAGCTCTTGACCAACTAACTGAGCCGCACGCGCAGCCATCACCACCATAGGTTCCATTGAACACCCACTACAAATTTGAAGATACTGATAAAGAATAATGCATAAAAGCGCCGACATTTTAGCAAATATCGGCGCTTTTTGGGAAATTTTGTTTCTAAAATTTTACAACTTCAATTTTTACATGAGCTTAAACGTGTTGTACTAGCTTTAACCATGCCTGTTCAATCGAGTTTTGAATACCTTTTTCATCTAAACCACAGTCTTGAAGCATTTCAGAGTGGCTTGCTTGTGCAAGAAATTCATCAGGTAAACCTAAGTTTAAAATTGGCTTCAGAATTTGTGCCTGTGCCAAGAACTCATTTACGGCACTACCCGCACCTGCCATCACCGCATGTTCTTCAACAGTAACAAATAAGTGCGTTTTATCTGCCAAATCACGAATAATTTGTTCATCCAGTGGTTTCACAAAACGCATATTGATCACACGAATTGCGATATCCAATGTTGGTGCGAGTTGTTTTGCTGATTCAAGCGCAGGTTGAACACGACTGCCAAAAGCCAAAATCGTGATACCGTCTTCGTGTTCAGTATTGAGTTCTAACAATATTTCAGCTTTACCAATTTCCAGCTCAATCAACTGTTGTTGAATTTCTACACCTAAACCATTACCGCGAGGATAACGTACTGCAGTTGGCCCTTTGTATAGATATGCTGTATGCAACATTTGGCGACATTCGTTTTCGTCTTTTGGCGCCATGATCACCATATTGGGAACAGTACGCATATAAGCATAGTCATAAGCACCAGCATGCGTAGGACCATCTTCACCGACTAAGCCTGCACGATCAATACCAAAGGTCACATCAAGATTTTGTAAAGCAACATCATGAATCAGCTGGTCATAACCGCGTTGCAAGAAGGTTGAATAAATCGCCACAACTGGCTTTAGTCCTTCACAAGCCATACCGGCGGCTAATGTCACAGCATGCTGTTCTGCAATAGCAACATCGAAGTAGCGCTCTGGAAATTGCTTAGCAAACTGTACCATGCCTGAGCCTTCACACATAGCAGGGGTAATCGCGAGTAATTTGTCATCTTGTGCAGCTTCATCGCAAAGCCATTGCCCAAATACATCTGAATATTTTGGTGCTAAATTTTTAGTAGCTGAAGCATTAATTTTGCCAATCGCATGATATTTAATTTGATCCGCTTCAGCAGGCGCGAAACCCTTACCTTTCACAGTATAGACATGGATCAGGCGTGGCCCTTTACGTTTTTTAAGCGCATTAAAGACTTGGACCAGTTGCTCAACATTATGGCCATCAAATGGGCCAAAATAATCAAAACCAATCGCTTTAAATAGATTATCCGCGGCATCAGTCGCAGATTGATGTAAGCGAGAGTTGTAGTTCCATTCAGGACAATCCTGTACAAAAGCTTGCCCTTCTTCATCAATATTGATGAATTGCCCTTGTTCCCAAATTGCAGCCAAATGCTTAGCAAAACCACCAGTGCTACATGAAATCGACATATCATTGTCGTTGAGTACCACCAACAAATCAGCATTATGTGCCACTGCATCATTCATGGCTTCAAATGCCATTCCAGCAGTCATCGCACCATCACCAACGATGGCAACAACTTCACAAGGATCTTTTTGATAACGACGTGCCAAGGCCATGCCCAAGCCAGCAGAAATTGCAGTCGATGAATGTCCTACACCAAAAGTATCGAATTCGGATTCATCACGTGCTGGAAAAGCTGCCAATCCATCTTTAGAACGGATAGTCATCAATTGCTCACGGCGTCCTGTAAGAACTTTATGTGGATACGCCTGATGGCCTACATCCCAAACTAAACGATCTCTTGGGGTTTCAAAACAATAGTGTAAGGCGACTGTTAACTCTATAACGCCAAGGTTTGCACCAAAATGCCCGCCACTTTGTCCAGCAGCATACAAAATAAATTGACGCAATTCGTCTGCGACCTGCGGCAATTGGCTTTGCTCAAACTGACGTAATTGTTGAGGATGATTAATTTCATTCAACAAAGGCGTAACAGGACGATGACTAGGTATTTCGGTATACAACATATGTGGCAAAGCCTTCTAAAGCCTGGCAAATCTAGCTAGGTAAACGGGTTAGCATGATTGTGAGAACAAATCATATCACATTCGATCAGCCACATTTATAATGATGCGTCATTGGAACTTCCAAGTCAGCTAGTGTGCTATTGGTGTCAATTATCATGAATAATCTATCTATATATCAACTATTATCGTGTGCTTTATACAAAAAAGAAATTTTTATAGCAATGTTATCTATAAAAACATGCTTTACAAACCTACCAATGTCCAAGCATTACGCTATACTTTAGCCAATTTCTAAACAAATAGATGGAAGATTCTGTGTCAATAGAGTTTGTTGCCACTTCAAAATTACCCACTGCTTATGGTGATTTTAAAATTTCTGTATTTCAAGATCCACAAACAGGTGAAGAGCATGTTGCTCTTTCTAAGGGTTTAGAAATCGCGCCTACAAACCCCGTTTTAGTTCGTATTCATTCAGAATGTTTAACTGGCGATGCCTTTGGCTCATTAAAATGTGACTGTGGTCCTCAATTGCACAACACCATGAAAATGATGAATGAAGCAGGTCAGGGTGTGATTTTATATTTGCGCCAAGAAGGTCGTGGTATTGGTTTGACCAATAAAATCCGTGCTTATGCGCTGCAAGATCAAGGGCACGATACTGTTGATGCAAATTTATTGTTAAACCTACCTGCTGATGCACGTAAATATGATATGTGTAGCATCATGCTTGATCATTTACAGGTCAAACAAGTTAAACTCATTACCAACAATCCATTAAAATTAAAAGCTTTAACAGATTTAGGTATTGATGTATTAGATCGTGTACCGTTGACAGTGGGCTTAAATAAGTTCAATGAAGATTATTTAAAAACCAAACATGACCGTATGTCTCATATGTATGAGAAAGATGATTTTTAAATAATCACTAAGTTAAATAATAGGAGACTGAACTAATGAAATTAAGCTCAATCTTATTTGCAATCATTCTCCTTTTATTCAACGCATATGATTCAAAAGCCTAATCTGCAATCATTCAATAATTAAAACAGCTCCAACAACAAGGTCACTTTTTGCCCGACATTTTTTATATTCTGAGATCCAAAATCCTTAATTAAAGCAAAAACTCGATTAGCTATGAAAAATTTTTAGATATTATTGGCCTAGAAAGCTCAGATATTATTTTAAATACTTGGGTATATGTTGAAGTCATTAATAAGTTAATTGAACAAAAGAATCAGTAAAACCATAACATCTCTAATAATTCACTAATTTTTATAAATAAAACATCAAGAAAGATTTTGCTCTCTCGGATGGCGACAGGGATGTCACCGTTGGACAAGGATGACAGGAGTCCCCTTTGCCCAACTAAGGATTTTTATTTCTTTCATCCCTGAAAAGAAAGGAATCATCTACACTTCTTCATCTAAATGTTTAAATACAATATTTTGTAAAATAGAATCATATCGTCATCGAGAAAATTTGCGTTTCAGGTTTTCTACGTTTTAAATGCAAATCAAACGCCATACAGATATTACGGACAAAAGGTTTCCCTTGCTCCGTGATCACAATCCGATCCACTTCAATATTCAATAAACCATCGTGCTGCATTTCAACAAGCTGTTGAATCACATCACCACGTTCGGCAAAATCCATCATGTGATCTGACCAAGAGGTTTGAAAGGTACACATCAAATTCAAAATATGTTGACGAATCTTTAAATCTTCTACACTTAACACATGCCCTTTCACCACAGGAATTTCATCATTTTCAAGACAACTGTAATAAGCTTCTAAATTTTTTTCATTCTGTGCAAAGCTATACCAACTATCACCAATTGAAGATAGACCCAATCCGATCATGACTTGTGTTTTTGATGAGGTATAGCCCATAAAATTACGATGCAAAGTACCTGCATGAAATGCTTGATACATCTCATCCCGATCTAAAGCAAAATGATCCATCCCAATCTCATGATAACCATGGGCTAAAAGTTGCTTTTTCCCTTCTTCATATAGCGTTCGTTTCATTCCATCTTTGGGCACATCATGATCTTTAAACCCACGCTGTCCATTGCCCTTAATCCAAGGCACATGGGCATAACTATAAAAAGCCAAGCGATCTGGCATTAAAATATTAGTCAAATCAATGGTATGCAATACATCTGCTAATTTTTGAAATGGCAAACCAAAAACCAGATCATGTGAAATGGATGTATAGCCAATGTCACGTGCCCATTGCGTGACTCTTTCTACATTTTCAAAGGGCTGGACACGATGAATGGCTTTCTGAACATTCTCATTATAGTCTTGCACACCATAGCTGACACGGCGAAAACCAAGCTCATATAAGGCCTGTAACTGTTCTCGTGTGGTATTATTGGGATGCCCTTCAAAACTAAATTCATAACGATCCGCAATATTGGCTTTGGCTAAAATACCCTGAATTAATTGTTGTAAATGCTCAACTGAAAAAAATGTTGGTGTCCCACCCCCCAAATGGATTTCTTTAATGATGGGTCTGTCTTCTAGCAACTGACAATATAAATCCCATTCTTTTAAAACTGCTTGAATATAGGGTAGTTCAACATCATGCCGTTTAGTGACTTTTTTATGGCATCCGCAAAAAGTACATAGACTTTCACAGAACGGTAAATGAATATAAAGACTGATGCCTTCAGCGAGATTAGACTCATCAAAAGAGCGCTTTAGCGTTTGTTTCCATTGTTGCAGCGAAAATGAAGCCTCATCCCAATATGGAACCGTTGGATAACTAGTATAACGGGGTCCAGCAACATTGTATTTTTGAATCAAGGAACAACTCATATTCACTGCTCGATACGCAATTAACATTCAAAATGAAATAAACCCAAAATTGAATTTATCCTCAATACATTGTGCTGAGCTTAAGGATAGATTTCAACCTAGCGAATTGCTCGGGATTGCGAAGCTTATGCCAACGATAACCAAAGATTTTCACTCACGTTCAATTAATTCACGGCACGTTCAAAAAATGTCTTCATGATGACTTCGTTTTGTTTTTTTTGAATTTTTATGTTTTGATGTAGAAAATTTTTCAATTCTCCTTTGAGGATGATCATGCAAAACCCGACTTCTGCAGATATTCAACGTGTTCGTGATTTCCTGACAGATTTACAAGCTCGAATCTGCTCTGCCCTAGAGCAACAAGAAAAATTAGGCCATGGCACTGCAACATTTGAAATTGATGACTGGCAACGCCCTGAAGGGGGCGGTGGCCGTTCATGTGTTTTACAAAATGGTACTGTGATCGAAAAAGGCGGGGTGATGTTTTCTCACATCAACATTTCCAAACTACCAGCTTCAGCAACAGAACGCCATCCAGCAATTGCTGGAGCCAAAGCACAAGCCTTGGGTGTTTCTTTGGTCATTCATCCAACAAACCCCAATGTTCCAACATCTCACGCCAATGTACGGCTATTTGTTGCAGAACCTGAAGGACAGGCACCAATTTGGTGGTTTGGTGGTGGTTTTGACCTCACGCCTTTTTACCCGAATGATGAAGATGTTTTATCTTGGCACCAAACAGCATTTGATCTATGTGCACCGTTTGGTAAAGAAATTTATATGGAACATAAGCAATGGTGCGATGATTATTTCTATTTAAAACATCGTGATGAACAACGGGGTATTGGTGGATTGTTTTTTGATGATTTAAACCAATGGGATTTTGAAAAATGCTTTGAATATATACAAGCGGTCGCTCATGGTTATTTAAATGCTATTTTGCCTATTTTCCAAAGAAATCAGGATAAACCATTTACACAAGCCCAACGAGACTTCCAACTGTATCGTCGTGGTCGCTACGTTGAATATAATTTGGTTTATGATCGTGGAACTTTATTTGGCTTACAAACTGGTGGGCGAATTGAATCTATTCTGGTCAGCATGCCACCACTTGCTGCATGGTCTTATCGCCCAGAATGGGATGAAAATAGCCCAGAAAAACGCCTCACTGATCATTATTTAAAGCCTAAAGACTGGTTGTCCATATTAAAGTAATCATCAGCAATTTAAGCTTCATCGTTAAAAAGCTATCTTTCATTTAAGATAGCTTTTTAACTTAAACCGTTGAATACTTCTGAGAAAATAAGTCTTGAAAGATTTACTCACAATTAAAATGAGAATAATTCACGATTAGGACACTTTTTTAATTTAATATATGTTCGAACTTGGCTAAGATACCAACCTTAAAATTTCCTTAATTTTTTTGAAAAAAGTCTTAGCATTAAAGATTATTATAGCGGTAGAAACCAGAGGTAGGTATGAGGAATTTATTAGAAAATCACAAGGTTACACTTTCATTCAGTATTTTATTTTTATTAGCATGCTCTATTTCAACCACTATTATCTCTAACAACCATCTCTCTGACAGCATCTCGATTACCTCTAGTGTTGTATTATCTGCTGGATTTCTTGTTGTTTTTGCTATGATTTTTCTTGACTTCTTAGAGTCAGTTTGCAACCCATAAGCATCTTTTTTAAAGCACAACATTTCCCAAAAAACCTTCCTCTTAAAAACCAGCTTTAGCGCGATTAAAAAAGCGCTCTAAATCATCAATTTATTCAAATTTTAGCATAAGCTAAACTGCATATAGTTTGGTTGTATCATCCATTTTCAAGTATATTGTCGAGATTCTCTAAAAATCAATACAATCAATACTTGGACATTTGGCATGAGTAAACTATTCGCAGTCATTGGAAATCCGATTGAACACTCTCGTTCACCTGAACTACACCATGCCTTTGCAGAAAAGACTGGTATTGATCTCAACTATGTAAAACGTCTTGCCCCACTCGATGGCTTTACTGCAAGTGTTAATGAATTTTTTGCACACAATGGCATAGGTATGAATGTTACTGTGCCATTTAAAGAACAAGCTTTTGCCTTATGCCAACAACTGACAGAACGTGCAAAAATCGCTAAGGCAGTCAATACGCTTTGGATGGAAAACGGCATTTTGCATGGTGACAATACAGATGGACAAGGTTTAGTCGATGCGATTAAAGCATTGGACTGGACTTTAGAAAACACAGATATTTTGATTATTGGTGCAGGCGGTGCAACTCGCGGTGTGGTTTACCCTTTGGTAAAAGCGGGGGCTAAAATGATTGTGATTGCCAACCGTACCCGTTCACGTGCGGAACAATTGGTGGCAGATTTACAAAGCGCTGTTCCTGAAGCAGAACTTTCCGCTTGTAGCCTAGATGAATTAGATGGGCAATTTGATCTTGTTATCAATGCGACTTCGGCAAGCTTAACGGGTGATGCACTGATTCTTCCTGAAACCTTAACCTTTCACCATGCTTATGAAATGGCATATGGCAAACCTTCAAGTTTTATCGATCAAGCCAAAGCGCGCCAGATTCCAAGCTCAGAAGGCTTCGGTATGTTGGTTGGACAAGCCATCGAAGCATTTTATATTTGGAATGGGGTTCGTCCAAATTTAAAAGATTTTCTTTAATCATGGATGTATCTTTGTTTTAAAAAATCAATAAAAAAGAACCTCAATTGAGGTTCTTTTTAACCAAACCAAGATCAATTACTTTAACTTGGCATCACTCAAGATCTGATAGGTTTGCTTAAATAAATCATAATCAATAAATTCAGTCGCGTCTTGATCCAAGCCAGCCACTACCTGATCGTTAAATTTATTACGTTTAAATGCAGTATAAGACTTGGCTAAAATCTTCGCTGTTTTGATAAAGTCAGCACGTTGCCCTTTTTCAATCTCATTTTCTGCTTCAAACTTCTGCATATAATATTGCGCAAAAACAGCTTCAGTGGTTTTGTATTTCTTAACTAAATTCTGAATTTCTAAAACACTTTGCTTATCTTTCCAAACTTTAGCCACGATCTCATCAACAGCATTTCCAAGTCCATCATCATATTGGTGGTCATCTTCCAAATGATGTTTTTTCTGTAAAGCTTGGATCTGCTTTAAAGTCTGGCCTTTTGGATTGTAAATCTCTTCATCAGAATAAGAATAAGCGTAGACTGCCGCAATTTCCTGTAAATCTTGAGCAGAGTATTGTTTGATTAGCTCAGGTTTTTCTGCAGTCAGTTTGGCAATAAATACCGCTTTATAGGTTTTTTCATAGGAACCCGTTTGTGCAAACACCTGTTCAGCCAACTGTGCTAAACGCTCATCTAAAGTTAAGTATTTTTGTTCTGAACGGCTGCCTGTATCACCTGAAACACCCGCAATACCACCTACAGCTTGCTCCATAATGCTGCCTTTAAAGATGTCTTTAAATGGTTTGGCTTGCTGTAAAACACTCTGGTCGATCTTGCTGGCATTTCCATAATTAAGGAATTGCATATCCATCTTAACATTCAGCTTGCGATTTAATTTATCAAAATCCACACCCAAATCATAATCTACTTTTACCGCCCGGCCTTTGTTATCTAAAGACAGATCAACGATTAAAGGATTACGTTTGTTTTTAGCCGGCAAACTGGATTCAACTTCAGTATGATGTTGATTCCACAGTTGTTTAAATTGTTGAGCATCAACCAACTGGTCTTTCGCATAGCTTGTAAAGGTTTTGACAAGCGCTGCATTACTTTGCTGCTGTAAAGTTTTGCTAGCTGAAGATGCATCATCCTTTTGTTCAGCACTTAAAACATCAATTTCATAATGATACTGGCAATATTCCACATCACCAAAACGTGGATGAGCTTTTGCTTTTGTTAAATCTTCACACTGTTGTTCAGTTAAAATTTTCTGACGCGCTGCTGATGCGTCTTCAGACTCAGCTTCAACATTGTCATCATCCTGCTCAGCAGCATCAGAAGCTTGGCTAGTGGCATAGTCTTCGTCATCTTCAACTGCTTTTTTAGCCGCTTCTTGTGCATCTGCATAAACTGCATCCACCTCTTCTTCAGACGCGTCATGAGATTGACGATTGACTGCACTATAAAGTTGATACATGGCGCTAGCGGCATCAGCAACTCCCGCATCATCAGTATTGATCCCCGCTGAGGCTTCTTCTACTGCTTTCATTGCAGCTTGTGCCGCTTCGTTAGCATCATCGCTAGATTGGCTTTCTCCTGTAGTATCTAATAGTTTTGCAATATTAGTAGCGCTCAATCCAAGCACTGAATTCATGAAATATTGACGATTTACTGTAGAATACAATTGACCTTGCAAAAACATTTCTTCAATGGTGGTATTCAAGCGGATTTTTTCAACCACACCTGTTTGCTTCTCAGCTGAACTCACCGCAAGATTTTCAATTTGATTCGGGGAAGCAATTAAATAAGAGGTTGCGCCTGATTGTTTAAGCAACTCAACCAAGGCTTTTCCATTTACCTTGGCAATATCATCTTTATATTTAGAAAAATCATAATAGGCATATTTATTCTGATCTTGTGAATTAGCCAAATAAGGCATCAAAGAAAAGATATGCGTATAGAATTTATAATTATTTAAATCCAAAACTGTAGGAATACGCATTTCCACTGAGAGGTTGGGTTTTTTATACAGTGTCTCTAAGTTAAGCGATGCCATTTTCTGACGATAATTTACCGTTCCATCATAACGAATCTGCAAATCATTCACGATATTTTGTACAACATCTGCGCCCATACCAGCAAAACGACTAAAATACTTTGAGTCCTGTTTAGCAATTGCTTGATAAAGATCTTTTTTTTGCGCATCGGTTAACTTGATTTTTTGATCTTTCAGGTATTGATTGACCTTTTTTTCAATTGTAGGATCTAATTGTTTTGTATCAGCTGTGTTGGCTTTCTGAACGCTATCAAGTCGAACCTTAACTTGTCCACGGTAATCAAAATTTGGATATTCATATAAGGCATTAAACCCTTGAATTGCACGTTGCGGAGCGTCTTGATCTGCATTTAAAGCATTGCTTTTAATCACATGTGTAGAACATGCTGATAAACTCAAACCCAATAAACACAATGTTAATTTTTTTAAATGCATGATAGATCTACCCACTTGAATATTATAATGACAATAAAAATAACAATGAAACAATAAAAAACAAAGTGTACAAGACTATCAAAAAATCAACAAATTCACATGTGCTTTTTCTACCAAATTCGCATTTCTGACAATTTTTTTAGAGAGTCTTATCAATGTAATTCCCATATGATTATGAATAATGAAGCTATAGATTGAAAATCCAAAACTATTTTTAAATTAGGATTAAACACATGCCAGCATATAAAGCGCCGCTCCGTGACATACGTTTTTTAATGAATGAAGTTTTTGACTATTCTGCACATTATAAAACACTATCAATTGGCGAAAATGCCGATGCTGATACTGTCGATATGATTTTAGAAGGTGCTGCAGATTTTTGTGAAAATGTACTTTCTCCGCTGAATCAATCTGGTGACGAAGAAGGTTGTCATTTTAAAGATGGTGAAGTCTCGACACCAAAAGGTTTTAAAGAAGCTTATAACCAATTTATTCAAGGCGGCTGGCAAGGCCTGTCTTATCCTGAAGAGTTTGGTGGCCAAGGTTTACCGATGTCATTAAACCTAATCAAATCTGAAATGATGGGGACTGCAAACTGGTCATTCACCATGTACCCAGGTTTGAGCATGGGATGTATGAATACCATCCTGCAATTTGGTACAGACGAACAAAAAAATACCTATATGCCACACCTGACTGCGGGTACATGGTCAGGAACAATGTGTCTGACTGAACCACAATGTGGTACAGACTTAGGTCAAGTAAAAACTAAGGCTGAACCTAATGCTGATGGTACTTACGCGATTACAGGGACAAAAATCTTCATCTCTGCGGGTGAACATGATTTAACTGAAAATATTATCCATATCGTTCTTGCGCGTCTTCCAGATGCACCTGCAGGGACTAAAGGTATTTCATTGTTTATTGTGCCTAAATTCATCCCTACAGCTGAAGGTACAGTGGGTGAACGTAATCCTGTGACTTGTGGTTCTATTGAACACAAAATGGGAATTCGTGCATCTGCTACAGCAGTATTAAACTTTGATGGCGCAACAGGCTATCTGATTGGTGAAGTGAATAAAGGCTTACATGCAATGTTCACCTTCATGAACACGGCGCGTATTGGTACTGCTGTACAAGGCCTTGCTCACGCGGAATTATCATTCCAAGGTGCTTTACCATACGCAAAAGACCGTATGTCTATGCGTGCTCTATCTGGTAAAAAAGATCCAGACAAAGTGGCTGATGCAATCATTCACCATGCAGATGTACGTCGTATGCTTTTGACTCAAAAAGCATTTGCAGAAGGCGGTCGTGCAATGATTTATCATGCCGCTCAACTTGCAGATAAAATGACTGATGCAATGTTACAAGGTGATCAAGCAAAATTTGAAGAATATGATGATAAGCTTGGTTTCTATACCCCAATTCTCAAAGGTTTCTTAACAGAAATGGGGCTTGAATCTGCGAATTTGGGTATGCAAGTGTTTGGTGGTCATGGCTATATCAAAGAGCATGGCATGGAACAAATTGCACGTGATGCACGTATCGCGACTTTGTACGAAGGTACGACAGGTATCCAAGCACTTGATTTAATTGGTCGTAAAGTGCTGCTTTCATCTAAAGGTAAAGTGGTTCGTGAATATACCGCTGAAATCTTGAAATTCTGTGGTCAACATGCACGTAACAAATATATGCGTCGTTTTGCTTGGGATTTAACCAAGATCTGTGCGCAATGGAACGCTTTGACTGTACGTATTATGCTTGCAGCACGTAAAGACCGCGAAATCGTATCATCTGCTTCTGTGGATTTCTTGATGTTCTCTGGTTATGCAATGATGGCTTACTACTGGGCTCAACAAGCAGCAGTCGCTTCTGAAAAACTAGCGTCTGGTAATGGTGCCGAAGTTCCTGAGTTCTATAAAGCAAAAATCAAACTTGCAGATTTCTACTTTGAACAATTATTACCACGTTCACAAGGTCATGCTGAGTCTATGGTAAATCCATCTCGTACCATGATGGCACTTGATGCAGAACATTTTAGTTTTGATTACTAAAATTTAAGATTTCTGAAAAAACAAAGAGCGCTACGGCGCTCTTTGTTTTTTTAAATATAACAGTGCAAGCTGCACTACAGTGATATTCATTTACTTGTAGCAGAAGCCCATCCTTGAAAGCCTGAACTTAAAAATGCCCTTAAGCGCTCGCTTTAATGCTTTTAAAAATTGATCTGTTTAAAAGCCAACAGATAATTCTGTCATCCCCTACTATTGAGTTTTAGAAGCGGGTTGAGTAATGGTTTTAATCAACTTAAATCGATTTTTTTCGAGCACATAAAAACGTGTAGTCACTTGATCCACTTCATAGTTTTGATTCATATGCTCTTCTTGTGTGACCAAGAGACGGCTGTTTGGACGTGTTGCAACCACATCTTCAGTCCGTTCCTCCCCACCAAAGCCATCCGCTAAAAGCTGACCCGTACGTTTATTGACAAAAGAATAGACTCTACATCCCCCGCCACAGCCCCACATGGTGGTGACATATTCACCGGCAAAATCTGGTTTTTGTGTTAATGCATCTCTTAGTCGAGTGCGAAACATATTGGCACTTGGATCTGAAAGATCAAGTTCCGCGGTCTTGCCTGTATACACAGCTTTCACCAGATAATCGCTAAATTGAGGGACAACGTTTTTAGCATATGCCAGTGATAGGCTTGCCACAGCAAATAACCTGCTGATTAGGAACTTATTCATTGTGATGACCTTAACTTTTAATAGATTATTGTTTTAAGTCAGATCATAACAAAAGCTAAATTTTTATGCTGTAGATTTATAGAAACTCTTCCAGCACAGAATTTAAAAATACATGACCTTGCGCTGTACATGCCAACTGTGCGTCATCATTCAACATCAATTTACGCTGTTTTAATGAACCAATTACCTGATCTAAATCAGACAAATTCAACCCTGTACGTTCAGGATAAATGTGGGCATGAACACCCTCATTTAAACGTAAAGCATTCATCATAAATTCAAAAGGCATGTCTTGTTTTTCAATACGTTTAAATTGCAAATGTTCAGCAGGCACTTTGGCTAAGTAGTCTTTAGGCAAACGGGTTTTTTGAAAACGGTATACACCATCAGCTTGGGTAATTTTGCCATGTGCCCCTGCCCCAATCGCTAAATAATCGCCAAATTGCCAATAATTTAAATTATGTGATGACGGTTTTTCTTTACGCCATGCAGACACTTCATAATTGATAAAGCCATTGGCCTGTAAATATTGTTCTCCCTGTTCTTGAATGGTTTCCAGAACATCATCTACAGGCAAAATAGGTTGAGTGCGGAAAAAAACGGTATTCGGTTCAATGGTCAATTGATACCATGAAATATGGGTTGCCCCATTTTCGACTGCAAGTTTTAAGTCATACAAGGCTTGTTCTAAAGTCTGTTCTGGTAAACCATGCATCAAATCTACGTTGACGCGTTGAAAACCCGCTTGTTTGGCATGTTGAATGGCGGAAACAGCATCATCATTGGAATGGATACGCCCCAGCTTTGTTAGATGATCAGGATTAAAACTTTGCACCCCAAGCGATAAACGATTAATCCCAACATCTAAATAGTCTGCAAAAGGATCATGTTCAACTGTCCCAGGATTGGCTTCCAAAGTAATTTCACAATCCTGCTCAAACGGTATTAAAGCTTTTAACTGGGAAAAAAGCCACTGATAACCTTGTGCAGAAATCAATGACGGGGTTCCACCACCAATAAACACACTATGAATTTTACGTCCCTGAGCAAAATCCACTTGGGTTTTAAAGTCTTCAACCAATGCTAGCAAATATTCTTGCTCTAAATCTAAAGACAGCTTCCCATCAGGTACAGCATGTGAGTTAAAGTCACAATACGGACACTTACGGACACACCACGGCATATGGATATAAAGCGACAAAGGTATATTTTGAGGTGTTAAATCAGTCAAAGAAAGCTCAGAACAAGTTTAGAGAGTAATTATTTTAACATGACTTCTACCATCCGATTAGAACAAGTCATCAATTTGCTTTAGACTAAACATTAACAATAAAAGTAGATGAAGAAGAATGCTGAAAATATCGAGTCAATTATTGTTCCTTTTACCACTCACCATGGGTATTGGCATTGCCATGACCTTTCAAACAGCTCTTAACACTCAACTACGTGAATATCTTCATTCCCCATTACAAGCTGCCCTTTTATCCTTTTTAGTTGGTACACTATTGCTCGCTATTTTGGTGATTGTACAAGCTGAACAAAGACCAACCCTTTCCAGTTTAGCGGTGATACCTTGGTATCTTTGGCTGGGTGGCTGTTTAGGTGTTTATGCAATCAGTATGAGCATTTATACTGCACCGAAATTGGGTTTTTTAACCCTGTCAGGCTTAATTATTTTTGGACAAATTGCAATGTCGATGATCGTTGACCAATTTGGACTACTGGGTACAGATAAAACGCCAGTCAACTGGCAACGTCTTTTAGGTGGCGTGGTGATTTTTATAGGTGTGCTTCTCACTCTACAACGCTAACCAATCTATTTTCTAAGCACATTTAAAACGAGTATTTACTGTGTCTGCATCGATAAAAGCCACAACTACCCGCTTTGAATTAAAGCAACTTTTTAACTTAATGCTCCCAATATTAATCACTCAGTTTGCTGCGGCAGGCTTTGGATTGATTGATACCATTATGGCTGGGCATATGTCTCCCGAAGATCTCGCTGCAATTGCTGTTGGTGTAGGTTTATGGATTCCTGTCATGCTGCTGTTTAGTGGCATCATGATCGCAACTACGCCTTTAGTAGCAGAAGCCAATGGCGCACGCACTCCAGAAAACATCCCTTCGATTGTTCGTCAGTCTTTATGGGTTGCCTTATTGCTGGGTATTATTGGTATGCTCATTTTACAGATTATTCCTTTATTGTTACCTTTGGTTGGTGTGCCTGAATCTTTATTGCCTAAAGCCAGTTTGTTTTTACATGCAATTGCTTTTGGTATGCCTGCTTTTACCATGTATTCAACATTGCGCGGCTATTCAGAAGCTTTAGGCTATCCTCGTCCAGTTACAGTGATTAGCCTTGTAGCACTTGTGGTACAAATTCCGCTCAATTTTATTTTTATGTATGGGCTTGGTCCGATTCCACACTTGGGAAGTGCGGGCTGTGGTTTTGCAACAGCCCTGTTGCAGTGGATCATGTTCATCACGATTAGCATCTATATTTTAAAAGCCAAACGCTATCAAGCTACACAACCCTTAAATATGTTTGAGAAAATAGACCGCGTACTGATTAAACGCATTCTCAAACTGGGATTGCCGATTGGTTTGGCGATTTTCTTTGAGGTCAGTATTTTCAGTACAGGTGCAATTGTACTCAGTCCGCTTGGTGAAGTTACCGTTGCAGCACATCAAATTGCCTTATCCATCACATCGCAATTGTTTATGATTCCGATGTCATTGGCTTTAGCCCTGACCATTCGTACGGGCACTTATTATGGTGAAAAGAATTGGTATGCGATGCGTAAAGTGCAGAAAGTTGGATTAATGACCAGTACCTTATTCGCCTGTATTACCATGCTACTCCTGTTGATTCTTCGTCCACAGATTGTGTCTGTTTATACCAGTGACTATGATGTTTCCCAAGCAGCAATATATTTAATTTTATTTGCGATTGGTTACCAACTTATGGATGCATGGCAAGTCAGTGCTGCAGGTTGCTTACGTGGAATGCAGGATACCAAAGGCCCAATGTGGATCACCATGCTGGCCTACTGGGTCATCGCTTTCCCTGTTGGGATTTATTTGGCACGTTATACCGTTATGGGTGCAGCTGGGGTCTGGACAGGACTGATTATCGGACTCACGATTGCCTGTGTTTTATTACTGACACGCTTATATACCAATAATAAAAGGTTAAGTCAGGCTTAATTTAGATTTATTTGATTTAAAGCGTTTAGCTAAAAAATAATGCTGTTTAAATACAGCATTATTTTTTATAAGTGTACTTTATTTTACTCAGATTGAAGCTGATAGGCTTGCTGAAACTTTTCAGACATCTCAGATTCATTGCCAACCTCTTTTACAATGGCTTGCCCGACAATGACATCAGTTCCATTAAACGTCATCGTTGGAGAACCATATAACTCATAGCCGTCATTTAAAGCTTTACTGACCCGTGCACAGAAATTCACATCATCCTTACCAGTTAAATAACGATAAACTTTCATGATCCAACAACGATTAAAATATTGAAGAATATTTAATCCAAAACCACTGAGAAGAGACCGATAGCATGCTGGATATTTTAAGATTAAAAATAGCCAAGTAGAAACAAACGCTTAACAAATTAGAGTAGGCAGTTTAACAATAGTCGCCTATGATCAAAATGAATTAAACGTTTAATCCCAATTAAAGGATAGTTACGAATGTCGAAAAGTACCAGTACCCCAGGTCGCCGCTTTATGAAACTTGCGAGTATGACTGCAAGTATCGCGACGAAAACGGTATCAAATTCAATTCGTAACTTTAATGCGGATGAAGAACAAAAAAATGAAGCCCGCAGTAAGCTGTTCCAAGATATTGGTGTTCAAATTGCAGATACCTTAGGAGAAATGAAAGGTGCTGTGATGAAAGTTGGTCAAATCGCCTCGCAATATAAAGATATCTTTCCACCTGAAGTCGCACGAGCAATCGCTAAATTGCAACGTCAAGCGCCTGCAATGCCATATGCCGAAATTAAACAACAAGTAGAACGCGAGCTAGGCAAACCGATTGATCAAACATTTCTGCATTTTGAGGAACAACCCTTCGCAGCAGCGTCTATTGGCCAAGTTCACAAAGCCATGTTAAAAAATGGCACTGAAGTTGTGGTCAAAGTACAATATCCTGGGGTAGATGAAGCATGTGAAAGTGACTTAAAACAGGTTCGTTTGGCATTACGCTTAATGGGTGTTTTAAAAGTAGATAAAAAATTACAAGATCGCTTATTTAAAGAAATTCAAGACAGCTTACATGAAGAACTCAATTACGAAATTGAGGCACAAAACTTACAAGTTTTTAGAACATTCCATCAAGCTTTGGACACAAAAATTATTATTCCCAAAGTGTTTACAGACTATTCGAGTCGTCGCATCTTAACCCTAAGCCTTGAAAAAGGTGAAAGTATTGAGACTGCAAGTACTTGGGATTTATCTGTGCGCAATGAAATTGGTCGACGCTTAATATTGGCATTGGGTCAACAGATTTTCTTCTTAAAACGCTTCCATTGCGACCCTCATCCTGGCAACTTTGCTTTCCGTGAAGACGGCAGTGTGATCATTTACGATTTTGGTGGTGTAAAAACCTTATCCAATGAAATCATTACTCATTTTAAAGCCTTGGTCAGAGCTGCACGAAAACAAGATATTGTGACGATTGAAGAGCATTTAACCGTTTTAGATGCGTTAGCTGAAAAAGGTAAATTTCCAGTAGAGTTATATGAGGCATGGCTTGAAATTTTATTACGACCATTGACCACACATTATGATTTTGCTGAAAATTCAGCACATCATGATGGCATCAAACTGGTGAAAAAATCGTTAAAATATTGGGATGTATTCAAACCATCACCAGATACTTTAATGGTAAATCGCACGATTTCAGGCCAATACTGGAATCTGATTCAACTTAAAGTCAATGATAATTTAAAAGACCTCTTTGAAGAGCTGGTGCCTTTACAAGACTAAGTTTTTTATTGAAATCGACTGCATCCAATTTATTTAAAAGTGACAGGATCAACACATTTATTTTAAAAATTTCGTTATGCGCTTCATCTAATTTTAAGAATAGAGCTTTACATTAAACTTATATTTGAAGTCTAAGCCAGATCCTCCTGCTTAGGCTTCTTTTTTTTATCTCACTTTTTTCAAATCCGCTAGACAACACGAATACCCATCAAATGAAGTACTTTACAAACCAAATGTAATATTATAACATTGCAATATATTTAAATAATTAGAGGTTAAAACCATGCGCCAAGGTATCCACCCAGAATATCGTCAAGTGTTATTTCATGACACCAATGCCAATGCATACTTTGTTATTGGTAGTACGATCAAGACAACAAACACCAAAGAATATGAAGGCACACAATATCCTTATGTCACACTCGATATATCCAGTGCTTCACATCCTTTCTATACAGGTGAAATTCGTCAGGCAAGCAATGAAGGTCGTATTGCCAACTTCAATAAACGCTTTGCCCGTTTTAAACGTTAATTGAACTGTATGTTGTGTCTAAGCCTAAGCTTCCCTCAGCTTAGGCTTTTTCATTTTGAATATTGCACATTATTTTGTGGATAAAAGCATTTGAAAAATATAAAAGCCTATCGCTAAACAGATCACACCAACAATCACACTAGAAACAGTATAAGCCAAAGCAATTGGAAACTGTCCCTGCCGAATCAGCTGGAATGTTTCCAGACCAAAACTGGAAAAAGTTGTAAAACCTCCGAGGATTCCAACCATTAAAAATAATCGAGTTTCATTCTGTAAAATAGGATAGCGTTGGGTAAAAGCAAAAAAAATCCCAGCCAAGAAACAGCCCAAGATATTGATCGACCATGTTGTCCAAGGGAATAGGCTATGTGGTTTAGAAATAATAAACCCTGCACCATAACGTAAACTTGCACCAATTGCCCCACCGCATGCGACCAATAGCCAATTCATGTTTAGATATCCTTAAAACTTTTTAAAAAACGCATTTACCCACCATCCGATTTTTTACAGCTCAGCTTGTTTATAAGCAGCTTGTGTATAAGCGGATAGTTATCCACAGATTAACATGGAGAAGCTTAACGATCTAATTTAAGTGGCAACTCATTTCTGACATAAAAGTCCAAAGTTGGCACAACAAAGGCAAATACATCTTGTTCAAGAACACCCCATTGTTGTAGCAAGGGGCAAGCAATATTAAGCACTTGCGCAGGCAGAACCTGACTAAAATCAAAAGGCATTTCAATATCCCCTTGTGATAGTTTTTCAGGTTGATCGACCCATTCTACCCATGCATGGTCTTGTTCAGCCAGATATTGAATGGCCTCATCCCATGAAGAGAATAAATTTTGCCACGCCTCAGGTAAGCGCGGATCTGTATTGATTTGAACCGTGCTGGATAATTGATAAACTGGATCAAGTTCAAGCTCTGTTTGAATCAGCTGTTCAGAGACTTGGTGAACAAATTTCTTTGCATATTGTGCTGGCATCGCATCACTTGCCAAACGCCCACTCAAAACATAAAGCTGCTGGTCAATCACAACTTGCTCGAAAATCACCGTTTTATCCTGTTGTATAGGGGCAATATAAAAGCGCCAATTGCTTTGTTTCGGTGATGGCATCAATTTACGTAATGGACCTAAAAAAGAAAAACCAAAATGTTCATGCTGATATATCAGTATGGTAAAAATCGTTTTCCCTTGCTTTTCCCATAACTGAATAGGCTGTGGATAGCGTGAACGAACTTGATCTATATCCACCAACCACGACAAATACACAAGATTCTTGACCTGACTTTGTAGCTGTAGAAAAGGAATAAAACCCATCAAGATACGGCGTAGTTTTAATAATAATGGGCGTTCAGCAAAAAGACCGATCAGGCTCAAAATAAAGTTTGAATCTTTATTTTTAATATTATGACGATTCATACCGACCTATTTTTATGGATTTCGATGCTGTTATTTTAGCAAATATGGTTAAAGAATGGCCCATCTCAAAATATTAAATAGCATTACTGAATTATTTAACCATAGGCTATGATATTGGCACGATTTAACACGGAATTTTCACATCATGGCTCAAGAATTATTGAAACAACTTCAAGCAGGCGATGCAAAATTTGCAGATGTCATCAGTCATATTGAAGCTCGTTATACCCACACACCGACTGCATTTCAAAATGGTCAACAGCATAATGCTGCCACAGAGAACCAAGGCAGTGCTAAAGTTTTTTCTTTTGCACAATTAAATGATTTAGATCAACAACAAACACTGAATCTATTTGCAGAGCATTATGCTGCTGTTTTAGCAACGCCTGATGCAACAGACCATCAGAACATTCGCCAATTTATGCAAAATGGCTGGAATGGCATCAAATTTGAAGGCAATGCTTTAACTGCAAAATAACAACAATACAATTAAGTCAGGGATCTATTCGATCCCTTTCTACACGGTTATGGACGCTCATCATATTGAGGTAAACCGTCGCAAATGGTATCCCACTCTGCTTTATAAGCAGTAAAAATATGCATTGTTGGCTTCTGTTCTAAAGCTGTATCTAAAGTTCCAATTCTTAAACGATAGGTATCTGGTGTTTCTGCTTTAATACTGATGATTGGTGAGCCACATTCTTGGCAGAAACAACGTGTTGTTGTTGCTGTCGATGCAAATTTTTTCAGTAATTCCTCACCTTTGGTAATCTTAAAATCTGCTTTTTGAATTGGTGCATTGGTCGCAAATGCTGTACCATTGGCTTTACGACAACGTTGGCAATGACACTCAATCACGTCTCCAATTTCACCATGAATCTCATAGTGAATACCGTCACACAAACAACTTCCTGTATATATTTTTTCAGCAGACATTGAGAAAATCTCCCTATTTCAAAGGCTATTGGCAATAGCATAAAAGTCGCATTTTTAATCAAAACACCATCATTTTTTTTGCCTAATCTCATGTATTGAGATATTGATGTACACCCTCACCCGCAGCACGCCCTGTCGCAAAACACGCAGTTAACAAATATCCTCCTGTCGGAGCATCCCAGTCCAGCATTTCACCACAGCAAAATACAGAGGGATTGGATTTAAGTTGTAAATACTGAGTTAATACGGCTTGCTTTATACCCCCTGCACAACTGATTGCTTCTTCAATGGGGCGAAATCCTTCTAACTCAATTTTTAAATGCTTAATCTGTTGTGCTAATTTTTCTGGGTTGTTCCAAACCGATTTATCAACCAATTCACGAATCAGATTCGCTTTAACTGTATCTAAACCTGCTTTGCGCCAGATATTGGTACTGGATTGCTTTTTGGACGGCTGCAATTTCTGAGTAAGTTGTTGAACAGTTTGATCAGGTAACAAGTCCAGATAAATCGACAGGGGTTGATTGTGCTGTACCAACTGACGTAATAATCGCCCCTGCTTATAGATTAAGCCACTTTCTAGTCCATAATGGGTAATCACAATATCACCTTGTGTCTTTGCAGAATTATCTACCCAAGCGTCTACACGTTTAAGAGGCTGACCAAATAAAGGCTGCATATAGTTTGACCATGCCCGAACCACACCGGCATTACTCGCTTGAAACGCTTCAATTTCAGAAGCAGGCAACCACTTTTGCCATGCGCCATCACTGCCCAAACGTGACCATGACACAGCACCGCACGCCAGAATAATCGCATCAAAATCTAACTGCTGTGCTTGATTGTTCCTGAGATCAAGAATTTCGAGTTGTTGCTGCTTTAAATCGGTTATTTGATGACGATAATGAAATTGAACGTACTGCACTGCCAATTGCTTTAACCAAGCACGTAACAAAGGAGCGGCCTTCATTTCTACAGGAAAAATTCGTCCTGAACTTCCCACATAGGATTCAATTCCTAAGCGATGCATCCAATTTTGAATCCAAGTTGCATCCCACTTTTCAACCCAAGGTCTTAACCATTCCCCATGATCATAACGTTGAATAAATTGTTCAAATGCTTCTGCATGGGAAATATTCAGCCCCGTCTTTCCAGCCATCAAAAATTTACGTGCAGCAGAAGGTTTCTGTTCAAAAACATGAACTTCATAATCAGTTGTAGACTGACTTAAAACATCTGCAGCCATTAAACCTGCTGGCCCTGCCCCGATGATGGCAATTTTCTTAATTGGCATCAGACGGCTCTGATTGGTAGTCAACACTTTGACCCTGACGTGGTCCGACCTCATCAAAACGAGTTTGATAGTGTTCAGGTTTAGCAATAATCAATTGCTGACACAATTCACCACGTTCTAAATATTTAATTTCAAAATGCGTACGTGCTGAATCTGATGCAATCGTTTGTTTTTCATAAGGCAGTTTCCAAACATCTTTTAGTTGCTGTTCTGCTTCAGCAATATATTCAGGAATATTACTGGCTAACGTGATACTGCCATTTGGAGATAATCTGGAAAGCAAAAATTCAAAAAAAGGCATATTTAACCAGCGCTGCGCAGGATTATGCGGTTCTGGATTTGGATAGAGAATAAAAAATTGTTGTACCTGATAGGGATAAAGTGCATGCACCACCCACGGTAATGCATCAGCATGAATAGGAGTTAAATTTGTTTGACCTTCCAGCTGATGCTGTTTTTGCATGGCAATAAATTTTTCACGGGTTCTTTCTATCGCAATCAATTTCAGTTCAGGGTGCTGTTCAGAAAAGAGCAAAGCATGTTTGCCCTTTCCTGCCCCAATTTCTACACAAATTGGGTTATTTTCAATACATTGAAAATCACGAGGAGCATGCATACGCTGTGCTTGAAATTGACGAATCGACATAATCAGATCAAACTAACAAGAAATCGTTCACAAGTTTAACAACTCTTTGCGACTTTTGCTTTTTTAAATGAGGATTTCCATATGTCTAAAACTTTTCCTTGCCCTCGATGCGGCGAACCGTCTACTTGGGCGGGTAATGAATCTCGTCCATTTTGCTCTGAACGTTGCAAACTCATTGATTTAGGTGCTTGGGCCAATGGAGACTATACATTACCTACAGAAGATGCACCTCAAGCAGAGGATTCTGAAGCTTTCTGAAAAGCTTCAGCAAACTACACTTACTTTAATTACCTATACTCTATTCTTGTTTAGAAAATTTAAAAAAAACTTACAATTACACTTTACAATAAGCATTTATTTTTGAATATATCGCGATATCATACAGCTTGTTTTCACACTTGTATAAAGTCTAATCAGTTTCAACTCATCATGAAAGGTGGAGTAGTTAAGGTGTCAATAGGCTTAAAATTTTTTGTCGCTCTCTTAGCAATTTTATGTGTATTTTTTACTTTTATTGGAGTATATATTCTTGATTTTTCTCTTCTAGCAATCGGGATTTTATTTGCAACTATAATCTTATTACTCAAATTGGAAATGATAAAATAAAAATGATTTAAAATAATTAAGTAACTTAATTTTAATGAATACAACTATTCTTGAATATTATCATGCAAATAGTCCCTCTTATTTCAATGATAGATTAAGTAATGTCTAAAAGCTTTATTGTGAAATAAGAAATATAAACACTGTTCTTTAATCGATTTATCTAAGCATAATTTACATGACTATTTAAGTGGCTTATCCTGCATTTAATCATATATAAAATATTGAATTAGAAAAACAATGATGAATAAATCATCTACGACTTCACAATTTTATTATTAATTATTTTTTATAATGAAGTCAGACAGCGAATACTTAACCCGCTTTACTTGCCACAAAAGGATTGTGTTGCTTTTCAAAACCAATGGTACTCATTGGACCATGCCCTGAAATAAATTGAGTTTCATCAGGCAGGGTAAAACATTCACGCTGAATTGACTCTAAGAGCTGTTGATGGTTGCCTTTTGGAAAGTCAGTACGGCCAATTGAACCTTTAAACAGTACATCTCCTGTCCAAAGCACACCATATTTGGCATTGTAAAAAATGACGTGGCCTGGTGTATGTCCTGGTGCAAAACGCACTTCAAACTCTTCATCCCCTAAGCTTAACTTTTCGCCACCCTCTAACCATTGATTGACATGAACAGGCTCAGGAATTGGAAATCCATAACGGGCAGATACTTCTTGAATCATTTCTAACCAAAACAGGTCTTCTTTATGCGGACCAATCACAGGCACATTCCATTCTTTGACCAATGCACCTACCGCACCAGCATGATCCAAATGACCATGTGTTAACCACAATGCTTTGACTGTCAGTCCTAATGCTTCAACTTCTTGTTTTAATTTCTCAGGCTCACCACCAGCATCAATCAATACCGCTTCTTTGGTTTCCGAATCCCAAACAATAGAACAATTTTGGGCGAATGCAGTAACGGGTACAATCTTGACTTGTAACATGATAATTTTCCTAAAAAACCCTATACCTGTAAATGAAACTTGAGTGTATTCAATTGAGTCTGTAAAAGTTGCTCAAATAAGTCAATATGATCCGCACGGCTATTTAATGCAGGAATGTAAGCATAGTGTTTGCCCCCTGCTTTTAAAAATAATTCAGCATTTTGAATCGCCAGCTCTTCCAAGGTTTCTAAACAATCTGCCGAAAATGCAGGGCTTAACACTTGAACAGATTCAACACCTTGCACTGCCCACTCTTGTAAGAGCTGGTCGGTATAAGGTTTTACCCATTCTTGTTTGCCAAAACGGGATTGGAAACTGATCGCCCATTGGTCGTCTCTTAAATTCAACAGCTGTGCCACCTTAAGTGCAGTGATACGACAACGCTCTGCATAAGGATCACCTTTATCTGCATAAGGCTGTGGGATCCCGTGAAAAGACATCAACAGTTTAGTGGCTGGTCCATATTGCTGCTGATAATCACGCACACTGTTGGCTAGCGCCTGAATATAAAGTGGGTGTTGATAATAATCTCGAATAAAACTTAAACCCGGGATATTGCGTTGCTTTAACAACCATTGTGCAACGGCATCATATAAAGGGGCGGTTGATGTTGCCGAATACTGTGGAAATAACGGAAAAAGAATAATATGGTCATACTGCTTGTTTTTCGCATCATTCAATACAGCATCAATACCTGGTCGCCCATAGGTCATTGCTGGCACAATCTCTAAATCTAAATCAGCATTGGTACTTATTAATTTTTTTTGTAGCGATTCAACTTGTTCAAATAGAATTTCACGCATAGGTGAATCATTTGACCAGACTTGTGCATAAGCTTCAGCAACACGCGTTGGTCGAAAAGGCAGAACAAATGCATTTAAAATAATTGCCCATAAAATTTTGGGAATTTCGATGACACGCTGATCTGATAAAAACTGCTTTAAAAAAGCCCGAACAGCTGGAGCTGTAGGCGCATCTGGTGTCCCTAAATTGGCAATAATAATCAGAACTTTAGGTTTAGATAAAGACATTTTCACCCGATTTACACAATAGTTTATCTCGTATGATCAGCTTAACAGAGTCTTTATCTAAACAAAATTTTTTATCTTGACTCACTCAATTTATTTAACTTAAAAAATTGAAGAGCGACTGCTAATACGTTGTGAATTTTCAAGTAATTTTACGCATTTATCTGTCATCTGCCATAGCATACGCTGACGATCATCACGCCCCACAGGAATGATCCATTCATTTTGACGGACTTGCTGCTTAATCGTATGCAATGAACGCACATTAATCTGCGCTCTAGACACAGCATGGGCACGTGGCATCACCACTTGTGCGTCGGTTAAACCCGTATTATTCAAATATTCGTTTAAGACTTTAGAGAAAAAATCCTCAGACGTCGGTTGTCTAAATTCAACTGATAAGATTTTTAACAGCTCAGCCCAAGTCATCTCACGCGCTGGCGATAACTCTTTAAAATTACCATCTTGATAGGCATGCATTCGATAATCAAAATTAAAAACTTCATGTAATGAAACTTTGGGTAAAGTTAAAAATGGATCTGCTTCTTTTTTCCCTTGCTCTACGGAAATATGCGCCAACTTCGCTTTTAAACGATCAATCTCATCTTGTAGGACTTGAATATTCTGAGGTCTTACCCATCCTACAACAGGATAGCGCTCTAGCATTTGTGGCATATATGAACGTACCGCAAGTTCTAAATCTCGTAAAGTTCGATAAGTAACGACTTGCTCAACTTCTTTTTGTAGTTGATGTCTAAATTCATTAAACTTTTCTTTTAGCAGCGTACTTTCTTCTTTTAAATGCGGTTCGCGAAATTCAGGACTCTCATGCATAAATACAATAATTGGTTTCTGTTTGGTCACCGCATAAATATATTCAAGATGTAAATAACTCACCCCTGAAACAGATTGTTCACCGTACTGACTCCCTAACAACAATAAAACGTAATCACAGTCATCTATCTGACGACGTGCAAATGCGGTACTTAATGGTGTCCGTTGTTCTAATCCCCAAGAAAAAAAACCCATCCCTATAAGGGTTTGTGACACGACCATCCGTTCTGGCTGCATTTCTTTGCCAGATGTTGTAATAAAAACTTGATACCGTTTATCGAGCATAGGTTAACCCATTCTTGTCACACCCTACTTAAATCCATCCATGAGCTTTAAGTTGGATATGCCCTACACTTATGAAAATATATTAAATCTGTTCAATATTGAAAGAATTAGCCGAGTTTTTCAACAATATTTTCTACAGACCATGTAATTTTTGGTTGTATGAGATGTTTGATGACATTTTCTAATTGTTTTGCATTTTCCCCACTCACAAAACATTGTAAACGCACCCCTTTTTCTTGCAAGCTACTTGATATTAACTCATTTTTTAACAATATACGCGCCGTTTGTCGTGCAACCGCTAATCCAGAATCAATTAAGTTAAGCTGAGGGCCGTATAATTCTTGAATACTTTGTTTTAAGTAAGGGTAATGGGTGCAGCCCAACACCAAATAATCTGAACCTTTGGCAATGACTGGATCTAAAACCTTTTGCAGGCTATGTTTGCATTCCAAACTGTTATAACGTCCAGATTCAATCAAGGGAACCAGTTCAAGATTGGTAATCGTCAGTACTTCAACATTGGCAGGTTCTGCAAAACGCTGCATCACATCTTTGATCAATTTTCCACGAAAAGTGGCAGGTGTAGCCAAAACTGAAACCACTTTAGACTGGGTTTGTAGCACTGCTGGCTTTAAAGCAGGCACCAGCCCAACAATAGGAAAGTTTTCACCATAATGATCACGTAAATAATCCAGACTAAATGCTGAAGCGGTATTACATGCCACAACTGCGATTTTACAACCTTGACGATATAACCACTCGATTGCTTGCGCAGTTAATTCACGAATATTTTGATCCGTCCGTGGGCCATAAGGGACATGTGCAGTATCGGCATAATAAACAATACGTTCATTTGGCAAATAATTGGCAATTTCCTGTGCAATAGAAAGCCCACCGATACCTGAATCAAAAATACCAATCGGGGCATCTGCCAAGGCTTTTGGCATTGGATTTTCTAGAGGAGAGAGAGGAAGAATCGCGCTCATTTGATCCACTATTGGCATACGGTAAAAATAATTAACAAGATTAAACCTCAAGTCCCTAATTGCAAGTGAAAATCACCACTTTCTAAAGATAAAATGGTATCTCCTTGTTCATTTTCAAGCAATTTCCCATATTCAATCAGATGAAAAAAAGCAGAACGTTGAATCAAGGCATTTATCCCGAAACGAATATGTACATAAGGTCTTAACTCACCTTGATATTCACGCATAAATATAGGGTGTTCTGGATCAATCAGTGTAATGTCTTGATTGGTGGTGGTCACTTGTAGATAGACCTGCCCATCGAGATTCACCTGATCAACTTGATTGACCAATAAAGGTTCATCCTCAACTTGAATTTCAATCTGTTCAACTGGGGTTTTTAAATAGAACTTTCCATCTTCTTTCCAAAGTACTTTTGTAAACAGGTCTAAAATCGCTTGGCGTTTGATCAATTGACCTTCGTGCCACCATTCTCCATTGGCCTTTACCGTCAAATCCATTTTGCCACAATGCTTTGGCTGCCACTGCTCTAAAGGAGGTATTGACCTTTTGTGACCCGCCTGTACATCTTTTAAGTATTGTGCAATGCTCATTAAGTTTTTATCATCAGAATCTGGCTGATTTTGAGCCGCTGATGTTGAATTATTTTGATTTACCATGGTTTATGCCTTGCTGACTTAAAAATAATACGACTCAGCCAATTGGCTAGATTAGGGTTTCTAACTATACTAGCGCAAAATATATTATTGGTACGAGCGTTAATTCGTATCACGGAATTTTTAGAACACTCATGGCAGCACCGATTTATTAATTCCCAATAAATGCTCACGGTTGCCACCCTTAGAAATATGAGGAGTCCTACATGGAACACATCGAACGTGAATCGATGGAGTTTGACGTAGTGATCGTAGGCGCAGGCCCTGCGGGTCTTTCTGCTGCGATTAAAATTCGTCAATTAGCTCTTGAAAACAATCTTCCAGACCTTTCTGTCTGTGTGGTTGAAAAAGGCTCTGAAGTTGGTGCGCATATCCTTTCTGGTGCTGTACTTGAACCTCGTGCAATCAATGAACTT
>NZ_JBBCMP010000006.1:0-219918 GCF_037152175.1 Acinetobacter sp. AS167 | reverse complement strand
CTATACAGTAGATCTAACCACACCATTAACCAATGGTGAAGTGGTCGATGTGACTGCAAAAGATGTTGCTGGCAATGAATCTGAACCTACTCAAGCAACAGCTGATGATACAACGGCACCAGATGCACCAACTGCTGAATTTAATCATGATGGCTCGGATTTAAGTGGAACGGCAGAACCAGGTTCAACAGTGACGGTTAAAGACCAAGGCGGCAACGTATTGGGTACAGCGGTTACCGATGAAAATGGTAATTATACTGTCGTGTTTACGGATTCGTTAAATGATGGAGAAGTTGTAGATGTGACTGCAAAAGATGTTGCTGGCAACGAATCTACTCCAACAGAAGTTACAGCACCAAATATTCCAGTTGATGCAGTAGACAATCTCGTAGAAGCAGGGGTTGATTTTGAGTATCCTGTTACAGAAACGACCTTAGACAACGCAATCTCTTATAATTGGCTCATTGGTTTCCTTGGAATAGTCATTGGTACAACGAGTGGTTCAACCCAATTCAGTGTTCAAGAAAATCAGATAGCTGATGTTACATTAGAAATCAAGTCAGGATCATGGGCATCATTCTTCGATAGTGTTGCAGTTAAAGTGTCTAAATTTGAGAATGGTTCATGGGTTGAAATTGGTAACAGTTCATCAGGCGGAATCTTTGACTTTATTGGAGTTTTTGGTCAAGTCGCTAAACTTGAATTACCTGGATTAGCAAGTGGACAATATAAAATAGATATGAGTAGCTTTAATGCTATCACTCTACCTGGTTTTATTGAGACTGATATTATTATCAAGTCTTATGACACTGCTCAGGATCCTATCATAACCAATGTAACTTCAGTTGGTGGTAATGTGATTACTGATACTGATGGTATTCATGGTCAGGATAATGTGCCTGCTGGTGCAATTATATCTGAAGTAGCTGGTCAAGCTATAACAGGTGAAACAACCATTGTTGGTAATTATGGCACACTAGTGATTAAACCAGATGGTAGTTACACGTATACACCAAACAGTGATGTTACAGTAATTGGTAAGACAGAAATGTTTGAATATACTGTGATAGATCCAGTAACGGGTAAATCTGATAATGCTAATTTAACTATTCAAATTGGTACAAATAGTAATGATGAAGCTATCTCAAAATTAGCTATTAATGCTGATGAATATTATGAGACAAGTGCCGGTGATGATATCTCTACAGCGAGTATTGGTGATGAAAACATTACGAGTACTGCTAGCCATGATGTTATTACGACTGGAGCTGGAGCAGATACCGTTATCTATAACTTACTGAACGTTGCAGATGCAACGGGTGGTAATGGTAAGGATGAGTGGACTGACTTCAATCTGGCACAAGGAGATAAAGTGGATGTTAGTGCACTATTAGATGGCGCTAATGCAGACAATATCGCTAATTATGTGTCTGTTACTTCTGATGGCGAGGGTAATACTTTGATTAGTATTGATCGTGATGGCACTGGAAATAACTATAACTCAACTGACCTTATTGTATTGAAAAATACAGATACAACACTGGATGAGTTATTAAATAATAATCAGCTTCTGTTCTAATTGATTGTTATTGATATAAGTATACAAATTGGAGAGAAGGCATAAGTGCCTTCTCTTTTTTGTTTTCTAAAAATGGTTGTCTTGTTTTGAAATGGATTAATCGTTATTTCACACAAAAGCCAATAAGTTTTATCTGTCTTTTAATATTGTATTCTATAGAAGTACTCGATTTACGAATATCATAAAGTTCTATAGATTCTGCAACTATTGGTCTAATAGCTTTAAGATATTTGGCTTTATAAAGTAAATTTTTACTTTTAGTATGCTATTTACCTGTTGGACTAAAGCATGTCTAAATTATTATATGAAAATCCATTATTTTATAGGTTGGATTTGACTTAATCGAAAAAAATAATACGAAAAACTAATCAGTTATCTCAGTGGATTATTATAACTAGGCATACTATCCAAGTTTAATTTAGAAGGTGTCAACTTAATTCTGTGCGGCATTGATTTAAATAATTATCACAATGAAAATAAGTCTTTTAATTAAGGTTCTTATCTTTAATTACTTTTCTTAACAAGATCTGAAATTCTTTTTTTTCTGCATTACTTTTATTTGATTTTTCTAGCGTTTCTAACAAAGTTTCTAATACCTGTGGGTCAAAATGAGAAGATCTTTGCTGACTTTCCTTCCAGCGGTACAGTTTCCAATTATTTAGATTAGAAATTCGTCGATCACTATTGCCAAGGTTCTCAAGAAAAGTACGCATAAAAAGTGTACCTTTTAGAAATTGATCATGAAAAACAAATTGACCGTCAGTATACTTTGTTTGTAGCAGCATAGGTGGTAGATCAAGTTGCCCATTAGATATATCAATAAGTGTAGTGAGTCGGCTCCATAATTGAGAAGTTTTATAGGTACGATTCAATATAAATTTGTCAAAGTTTTCTGGATTTTTAGGTAAACTTCTCTCTCCATAAGCGCCAACTTTTCCTTTTCTAATCAATCCTTCTGACCATGCCGCTAGGCTTTCTGTAAGCCAAGGCTGCTTAAACATTGTATATCCATAGCTGTAAAGATGAAATAGTTCATGGGCAACTGTAGAAGAGTTTGTAGTTAGATTCGGAATATTATTGCTAATTAATATAACTAATGCACATGCATTCTGCTTTAATGGATTATTGATATGTTGATGTGGCTCGTCATAAGCTAGACCGAGACCATTTAATTTTTGTATTTGTATATCAATATATCGGACTCTTTCTTTATAACGCGGGCTTTTTAACGGATCTTGATAACCTAGCAACGTCCAAGCTTTACGTATTGAATTTGCTTGAATCGCAATATTTTCAATATAATCGGGTACATTATTTTTGTTTTGATCTTCAGGAAATTCAAGGGCGTTTTCTCCAGATATTGTATAAAAAATGCGGAGATTTTTATTGCCATAATAGACATTGTCAAGTTGACTTACTGCAGAAGGACGACTAGCGCCGCAATCGGCTTTTGCACTGATGCAAAAGCCTAAATGAAGCATAGAGAATAATAAAATCAGACCTTTATTTGATGAAAGTTGCTTTATCATCGAATTGCTTCAAAAAGAGCTTGCCATTTTTGAGCAAATTGTTCTTGGTCTGTTAGCTGAGTACATGCATATGCAGCTTCACTAAAGTTTTGTCTCATTTGTTCATCTTTAAGTAAAGAAATAATTTTTTGAGCAAATAATGTTTCATTTTCAAATGGAATTAAGAAACCATTGATACCATCATTAATCATATCTGATGGGCCATAATCAATATTGTAACTAACAACTGGGCAGCCATGACATAAAGCTTCTAAAACTGCCATGCCAAAACCTTCTGACCGGCTTGAAAAAAGAAATAAACTTGCTTGATCGTATAAACTATCTGTATTTTCGTTATAGCCCATTAATTTAACATGATTATTTAACTGATAACTATCTATTTCATTTTGCAGAAAGGTCTGTTCGCCACCAAAACCATAAATATTTAAATACGCATTCGGTATTTCCTTTATAACCTCTTTAAATACTCGAATAAGGCTATCCAAGTTTTTTGCTTTGTCATAACGTGCTATGGTTAAACAGGATAAGGGATTGCGATCAGTAAATTTTACGTGCTTGATAGACTTCTCATAAATATGTGGAATAACGAATAATTTTTCATGTATCTCAAATCGTTGTTGAATATGTTCTTTTTGCCGTTCAGTTAAAATAACCAATGCATCCAGTTCATCGCTATGTTCAAAATAGCTACGGTAATGACGATTAATACTGGCTCGATAAATATCTGCCCCATTTAAATGAGTCGCATGGATTGTGCCAATAAAACGCATATTTTTTTGCTTGATGTGCCTCAGGGGTTCATAAAAATGAATGGCACGATCAATTAGAATATACATGAGATCATTTATATAGTTTTTCGATATTTTTGAAAACCAGTATTGAATGAGTTGGGACTCTAGATCAAATACCTCAGTGATAACACCATTTTCATCTAATAAAAAAATGTTTAAAAGGATATTCTTCTTTTTCTCATTTAATTGGTAATTCTTAATAATTACTGGATAGCCTTTAATATGAAAATATGTTTCGGTTATAACTGTTTGAGTTTCTAAACTTATAGTTTGAATACAACTAAGATGGCCATAGCTATCATAAATGAGCCGACCATTTTTTATACCTTGTTGAAATGTATTTACATAACGTAAAGTAGGTGAGTCCTTTTGTCTTATTTCATAAAGATAATTTTTATTATTTTTGTCATGAAGTCTTTGATTAAAAGTATCAAAAATCTGTGTGTTTGATATATTTTCATTGAACATTTTTTTATCATTTTTATGATATTTTTTTTCAGCTAGTCGTAAGGGGGTTCCTTGTAAATCTCCATATAAATTAAGGTAACCAATAGAGGATGGGGCAAGGTTGCTGGAAACTAAGTTCCAATAGTTTTGTGCCAAAGAACGATCATAATCAGTTGTAATAATGATTGGATCGATACCAAGTTTTTCATGAAGTATTTTTGCACGTTTTAATAGGGCAAAAACCAATCCATTTTTTTTTTCATCAATTTTAGGAAATAAAAAGAAATAATGATTTTTCATAATAGAATATTCTGTAATTTTTTGATTAATATCATATGTTTTCAATGTGGGTCGATTTTAATAAATCATTTTTTGTGAAAATTGGAGGAGTGTATTCCTTTAGCCCTACTAATTCGATTTTTTCTCTAAGAGAATCTATAAAAAAGTAAGGATGGTCAAACATTAATTCTTTTAAATCCTTTTTATGGAATCTCCACCATTTTAAAGTTTTTAATTTTTCAACAATATCATCACTAAATCTGGGTCTAATTATTCTTGCTGGATTTCCACCGACTATCATATAAGGTGCAACATCCTTAGTTACTACACTGTTAGATGCAATAATAGCACCATCACCGATGCTAATATTGCTCTTCAAAACGACATCAGCACCTATCCATACATCATTTCCAATAGTAACATTTCGTTTGGTTCGTTGAAGATGGGTTACCTTTAGAGGATCAGTACTATGATAATCTTCAGCATAAAAGTGAGGTGAAGTAGATATCCATTCGGGGAAATGGTGTGCTCCCATAATTTTAATATTGGTAGCTAGACTTGAGTAACGTCCAATAGAAACACCATAACCTAAATTTGAAGAAGAATAAGAAAATGCACCAATAGTACATAAATTTAAGATATTGCTGTAAAAATTATTATGCCCTTCAATTCTTAAATCATTGTTTAAGTTAATAAGCCTATTTGGATTTCTTTTTAAGAAGAGCATATTAATATTTAATGTCTGAAGTAATTTTTCTACTTTAAAAAATTCAATTTGAGTGGTTTCATTTGATAAAGCATCTTTATAATTTTTCATAGTTAATCCTTAAAGTGTAAGTAATAAGCAATATAACCAGACAAGTTATGTTCGTTGTCATCAATCCTTGTGCGAAAATTTTCTTGTCTAACAAAAAAACTATTTAAAATAATATTTGGCTTTTTGAAATACATCGCAATTTCTGGATAGAAATAACCAATTACCCGTTGATATTCTAATCTCGTATTTATAACATCACATAATTCAGAGAATTTTGATTTCTCGAATAGCTCATTACCTTCCTGATGAGGGAGTCGAGAAACCATTTTGTAAGAGGCCATAAGCATTTCGAGAAAAGTTCCTCTAGCCGTTCTTCGATTTTTATATCTTTTTAAATATGGTAAATAGTTTTGAATTCCAAATTCAAAATATTTTTTTTCAGGACATAATAGACTAAGCTCATTTGTACAATAGCTAAGCCAATGGTCATTATATTTCCAATAATCATTATCAATAAAATGCTCATACATAATTTTAACTGTTTTTAGTAATTCTTGATCATTATTTAATTGATATAGTCTCAAAAGGGCTAAAGCAGCTTCACCATCATAGTAAATTACTCTATATTCTTCTTTTACTTCTAATGAAGGATAATCTAAAATATGTATGGTCTTACCATTTGGCTTTATCATTTTTTTTATGCCATTGGCTAGCTTTTCGGTAAGTAATAAAAATTCAGTACTTCCTGTAACTTCCTGGTATTTAGTGAACATTAAAATTGCAGCTGCATTTGCACCTAATTTAATTTCAATGTTAGATTTATTTTGCTCGATAATAAATGCTGAAGATTGGTCCGTGGGGTATTTAATAAGATTTTTAATAGTATAGTTAATTCCTTTTTTGATTTTATCATAATTTATAAATTTTTCTGAAACTTCAAATGCTTCTAGTAAAGAGTATAAGGAAGTACAATGTCGAATACTATTATAACTGGTTAATCTTTCATTATTAGCAGGGATATATCCATAAATAAATTTTCCTGTTTCTTGATCAATTTGCGAATTTAAATATATACAATTATCTTTAATTATCTCCAATATACTTTGTCTTTTTTCACTATCATCAATAGTTCTAATACCATTATTTATATAGTCATAGTTTAATTCATAAAAATCTAAATTTTTAAAAAAAATACCTTTACTTCTAAATGTATAAATTAAATCTTGGTCTTTGATTTTTCTTCTAGAACTTATATTATATTTGTGCTTTAAATATTTATTTAAATTAATCTCATTAAATGAACTTGCTTTATCCCAAGTTTTCCCTTGAATAATTGCATTTCCATAAATTTCTTGTTCTAATAAAGCAATACTGAAATTTTCATCAAATGCAATGCCTTTTCTAAAGTAATTATTTAATTTTTCATCACTAATGATTTGTAAAAGATCTTTGAATTTTATTTTTTTTAAGTCGTGAACAATGTCAATTTTTAAGTAATTGGATATTTTGTTATTTTTTTCATAGATATTTTTTATATAATTTAGAGTTTTCTTAATTGCAATATCTGCATTTAATGGTGCAGTATTCCATACCTTAGCTCTGATATCATTTGATCCATAAGAAATAAAAACAATAATTTTATTATCCCTCTCTTCTTCCGTTAAGATTGTATCATTGTTATTAATTGTTTTTTTTAAAAAATAAGAAATTTTAGCACTAATTTGGTTTAGGTTATCTAGATGTGTGCTCATTTTAATCCTATATAAATTGTTTTCTAATTTGATGACTTTGTGAAATACAAATAATTATTGTATGCTTTATTTTTTTTTTCAATATGTTGTAAATTATAAATTTTTTATATTTCATATTGGTTTTAAAATTTATTTAAATCAATGTCTTAGTTTTAAAGTTGTATGTTGCTGATGATTGTTATTAAATTTTTTATGGTATGTTTTTAACCTATATATGATTAAAAGCATAGTTTTTATATTCTTAATTAAATATGGTTTTTAAGTTGGTATTAAGGTTCTCTTAATTAAGCTTATTTCTCTACACTTATATTGGATTATTTTAAAGAGGCTTTGTTACAAAAACTGATCTTCAAAGCATATTCATTAATATAATTATTCAGATGGATAAGCCTATACCTAAATCTATCGAATGATCAATTTTCTTTCTTATAGCTAAACTTTGCTAAAGAGATGAAATTTCTCGATCTGATTTGTTCGCAAAATTAGTGGTGTGCGCAACCAAAAGGCAGCAAGAACAAATTAAATCTACTCAAATATTGCTACTCTGTGCTGTCTTAATGATTAAATTATTATTCAAGTTATCTTGAGAAATGACCACGGGATTAGATAAAAGTATCATTCATTTTTTGTGGATTAAATTGGTTAGTCAGAAATTATTTTATCATCATGAAAATGATAAAGTAATATTGATATTGGTCACCCCAAAAGCATTGATTGACTTCATTAAAACTCATAGGTGATGGCGAAAGAAGACTAAGAAATAATAACCAGAATATCATCGGTAATGGCATAAAATCCATATGGGTATTGATGCTGAAAACCTGCAAATACTTATTGCTTAGCTTTGGACAAATAATCTTAGTGATTAACAGGCGCTCGGTAATCAACTTGATCCAATTCCATGAGATGATCGAATTGATTCAGACTATATAGATGGAGTTCATGATACATAACACTGTAGACAAGCAATTTTAGATGGCATGCTTCTGCTGTAATTTCACCCAAAAAAATGCCAAGCCTTAGGAAGACTTACATTAAGTGCAATGATCTACTCAAAACAGTCAAATACTTGAATCGAATAATATGGAATATTGTTGGGTACTATTATTTAAATTGGTCGAAACCAAGATGCAATGTATTAAATTATTTTAGCGATAAATTGTCAGCAAAGCATTTTTAAAGTTAGGTCAACGAAGTGCATGCTCCTATAACCATACTGAATAAATCTTCTGAATTAAGAATCTCATACCAAATTTTCAATTTATGTCTCAGGGCAACTTTAACTTTTAATTTTTTAATAATAGGATGATAATTAGTGGTGTTTACTTCTTTTTCTATATTTTGCAAAGTTTTAAGTTACTTTAAACTGTTTTAATTTTCTGTTAAGTAATTTTTAATGTTGTTTTTAGTATACTTTATTAAAGTATTTTAAAATTATATTTTAAATAATCGAGTATTTTTGTTCGAGTGTTTAAATAAATCTAATTAAACATTGTGTATTTAAAGATTTTTTTAATTTTGGCGTTGATTTTTAGTCAGTGTTAAAGTGTTTTTTTATTTAAATTATTTATTTTTAATGTGATTTATTTTTATCTTTGCAGTTTTTTTATATTGCTCTGATATTATATTTTTTAAGTTTTACACTATCTGAGCGTATTTTTGGGTAAAGGTAAAGACATTTCTTTTGTTTTATTTATATGTTTTAAAAAACATTAGATTTAATTCATATATTTAATATATTGCATCTTTAGAGAACTTTAGAATGTCCTTTCTTACGCCTCGTAAATTTTAATTATTCATCATGGTTAAAAATAAGCTAATAATATTATTGACTTATATGTTGTTTTTGTTTTTTTCTTAAGGGTTTTTTTGGTTTTTTTTGGTTTTTTTTTGATTGCTTTTGAAAATAATTTCGTCAGTTTTATACATTGTTTAAAAGAATAGTGTGATTTGTATCATGTTTTTTAAAAAACTTATATGCTAGTTTTATTGCGTTTATTTTTGTTACTTTTTGGTGTATTAATATGCGTACGTATGCCTATGTTAGAATTGAACCCAATGCAGAGTTTGAATCAGGTAAATTTCTTTCATTTTTTAACGAATATGGTTATAAAATCCAAAAAAATCGATTGGTTTTTGAGGAAGTTTCAGTTAATAAGTCAATAATTTTTAGAGATAAATTATTAAATTTGATTGATTATTCCTTAGAGGATGATGATTTGTTGGTAATAAAAAGTATTGATTGTTTAGGTAGCAGCTTTGAAGAAATCTTATCTATAACAGATAAAATTCATCAAAAAAAAATAAGATTAATTTGTTTAGACTACTCAAAAAGTGAGATCAATGGAGACATGAAAATTTTTTTTCTTCATTTCTTAAGGTTATGTTTTGAATTCGAAAAATTATTTAATTTTAATACTGAAAAACAAAATAAAATCGTTAAAAAAGTTGGAAGACCAGAAATTTTGACAAATGATCAAAAAAAACAAGTGCTTGAGCTATTTAAAAGAGGTGAGAGCGTTTATTCCCTTGCTAAACGGTTTACAGTGACTCGCACAGTTATACAAAGGATTTTAGATAAAGCAGCAAAAAAATAAATTTATTAAAAATATAGCCTTAATTATACCCGGTTTAAAAATAACGGGCTAATTAAATTTATGTTATTTAAAAATTTAAGCTCGTTATTCTATAATTTATAAACTTAATTTAAAAAGTATTTTCAGTAAAATAATATGATTTACAAAAAAGCAGAGTGATGGAGAGGAACTTATAATGATACAAACTAAAATGGATTCAGTGAACAAAGATTTTTTTTGGGAAAAATTCAAATTTTTGATTCACTATTGGCGCTTTACTTATTAGGAATGAGATGATGTGACATGTAACTAAAAAAGTAGCTATAAATTATTGCTCTACTATTTTGTAGTGGGTTAGCTTATGCAAATGATAATAATAGTGTTAAGAATCACTTTGATTTTGGTATCTATTCCTATGAGGAAAACTTTAAAATTCTGGATATAAACGATTGTAAAAAAGTATTGTGGCCAATTATTTTGGTCGCAATATTGGAAAATAATATTTTTCTGCAGATCTTATTGGATAAATTCAAGAGAGTGAAAACGAGTCGCAGATTTTTGTCTGCTTGCCTATAGGTTGGGCTTATGTCATTGACTTTGCGCTGTTAGATGTTACTTAGTTAGATCGCTTAAAGGGCTAATCCGAAAAGTAAGATGCTAACTGATTTAAATCAATTCCCATCTGAGATTTTTGCTAAAGAATATAGTCTTAATTGATTTATAAGGCTACTTTGTTTTATCTTCAGACTAATCACGAAATAGTTAGTATAAATGACGTGCTGTATTACTTTTAGGTCTGTATGTCTAATTCCATTTCAGAATTTTTTTCAGAAATATGCTCCATCAAAGTGCTTAATGATATAGCAACAACCGTTAAAAACGACGCTAAATCTGATACAATATCGCCAATTTTTGAATTCCCATTTTCCAGTTCAAGTACATATTTATAAATGTGTACATAACTGTGTACATATTGTAGATTTTTTATGTTTAAAGATGAATTAGCAGCGCAAGTCGCTCAGCGACGTACCTTCGCTATTATTTCCCACCCCGATGCTGGTAAAACCACAATGACAGAAAAACTGTTGTTGTGGGGTAAAGCAATCCAAGTTGCAGGTATGGTTAAAAGTCGAAAGTCTGACCGTTCTGCGACATCTGACTGGATGGAAATGGAAAAAGAGCGTGGTATTTCGATTACCACCTCAGTCATGCAGTTCCCTTATAAAAATCATGTCATCAATTTACTTGATACTCCAGGGCATGAAGATTTCTCTGAAGATACCTATCGTACTTTAACTGCCGTTGACTCAGCGTTGATGGTGATTGATGGTGCAAAAGGGGTCGAGGAACGGACCATCAAATTGATGGAAGTGTGTCGTATGCGCGATACCCCGATCATTTCTTTCGTCAACAAAATGGACCGTGAAATCCGTGAGCCATTAGAATTGCTTGATGAAATTGAAAGCGTGCTTAAAATCCGTTGTGTGCCGATTACTTGGCCATTGGGTATGGGGCGTGACTTCGCTGGTGTATATAACATCATTGAAAATAAGCTTTATGTATATAAAGCGGGTTTTGGTTCGACCATTACAGATATTGAAATCCGTGATGGATATGACTATCCAGACATTCGTGAAAAAGTCGGTGATCTGGCCTTTGCTTCATTTGAAGAGTCTTTAGAACTGGTGCAAATGGCGAATGATCCACTTGATCCAGCGGAGTTTTTAGCAGGGCGTCAAACCCCAGTACTGTTTGGTACCGCTTTGGGTAACTTTGCGGTTGACCATGTATTAAATGCATTTATTCAGTGGGCACCACAACCGAAAGCGCATCCAACACATGAACGTACTGTTGAAGCAACGGAAGAAGGCTTCAGTGGATTTGTATTTAAAATCCAAGCCAATATGGACCCAAAACACCGCGACCGTATTGCCTTCATGCGTATCTGTTCAGGTAAGTATGAGAAAGGTTTAAAGATGAATCATGTACGTCTTGGTAAAGATGTACGTATCAGTGATGCATTGACATTCCTTGCGGGTGAACGTGAGCAACTTGAAGAAGCTTGGCCTGGTGATATCATTGGTTTACATAACCACGGTACGATTCAGATTGGTGATACATTCACTTCTGGTGAAAAACTTCATTTTACGGGGATTCCACACTTTGCACCTGAAATGTTCCGCCGTGTACGCTTAAAAGATCCATTGAAATCTAAACAATTGCAAAAGGGTTTAAAAGAGCTTTCAGAAGAAGGTGCAACGCAGGTGTTTATGCCGCAAATCAACAATGACTTGATTGTTGGGGCTGTAGGTGTACTTCAGTTTGATGTAGTGGCATACCGTTTGAAAGAAGAATACAAAGTAGATTGTATTTATGAGCCAGTGAACATCAACACAGTGCGTTGGGTTTCTTGTGATGATGAAAAGAAATTTAATGAATTTAAGAAAAAGGCACATGACCAACTTTCTGTCGATGGTGGTGGGCATTTAACTTATCTCGCACCAAGCCGAGTAAATCTACAATTAATGCAAGAGCGTTATCCAGATATTCAATTCCGTTCTACACGTGAGCATTAAGTTCAGCTAACTTATTGCAAAATGTAAAAACAGCTTCCTTGTGAAGCTGTTTTTGTATCAAAATACAATGCTTTTTGTCCAAAGGGATTTATGCAGTGCAATTTTCAAAAAAAATAATTTCAGTGCTTTGCTTAAGTACAATGGTTTTGGTTGCATGTGATTCTAAAAAAGATCAGGACAAAGATGGTTCTGTATTCCAACCCAAACAAGAAGCCGCTGAAGTCTTACCTTATTTAAATATTCAAGAAACCAAAGCTGATTATGCCTTACCGTTTTGTGAAAAAAATAATTGCATTGAAATCGATATTCAAACCATTAAGACTCAAGACAACTGGTTAAATCAGTGGATTGCAAATAGTCAGTCCAACGTGATTCAGGCACAGATTGATTTAAAACAGAACATGACCTTACAACAGGCCATTAATGCTTTTGTCAAAAAATCAGATACTTGGCAAGAAGAATTCCCGAAAAATAAAGCGTTTGAACTGCATATGCAAACGCGTATGGCTTCACAACGTAATCAGTATGTTTTGTTGCAAGTTTCAGTCAATAGTTTACAAGCAGATGTCAGTATCAAAGAACGACAATACTTTTTTGTTGCTGACCGGAAATTGAAGAAAAGCTTAAGTATTTTAGATGTGATTGATGCCAAACATCAGAACCAACTGAATACTTGGGTCCAAGAAAAATATGCAGAATGGTTGGAAAAGCAAAATAGCGATGTGAAAAAGAATGCGCCTAAAAAGTTATATTGGGGACAAGCCGATTGGTTCTTTGATGGTGAAGGTGTTGGATTGCATTATCGCGCCAATGAAATTGTCGAAGATGGTACCCAGCTGGATATTTATTTGAGCAAAGAACAGACGCAAAAAATACTTAAGCCTGAAGTGTATCAACATATGTTCTAAGGTGTATCTTGATCATTCTGCCAATTTTAGCGGGATTTTAAAGCAGAGCGGTTAAGATTAGTTAGTCCTTGTTGAATTGACTCAGCGATCAATAAACTTGAGCCACTTATTGCATAACGCTTCAATTTTCATACAAATTTTGATTGAGGATTTGTATAGAGAAGAATAGGCTAATGAATATAGAGATTAAAAAATCTTGGCTTGATTCATTGGATAGGTTTGTGAAATGTTAAATCAAAAAAGTACTTTAGCGCTTTCAATTCTGGTGATCACTTTAGGGTTAACTGCATGTCAAAAATCTGACTCGAAAAAAGCAGAGCCAAAAGTTGATCAAAGTGCTGCATCTCAAGTGCCTGATACTTCAATGTTATTACAGGGCGATACAGAAAAAGTAAAATTGACATTACCTGAGTGTAATGGCAATACATGCCCTGAGTTTTCTATAGAAAGACTAAAAAGTAATCAGGCTTTTGTTGATGAAACGATTGATCAAGCGATTTTAGATAATCTGGATAAAATGCTGGATATCGCGCAATTGAGTAAAGCGAAAAAAGACGCAGATCAGCAACAAACGGCTTCACAAGCTTCAGCAAGTGAAGTGCAAGTCAATAAAACCCCTGTTCAGCAATTGCAAGAGCGTGTACAACCTTATGCAAATTCATTCCTTGAGATGGATAAAGAGCTTAAAACATTAGGGGCAAGTGGCCAGATCACGATTAGTTTAAGTCCTAAAATTTTAAACTCAGATAAACCTTTAGCGACGGTGGTATTAAATACTAGTAGTTATTTAGGCGGCGCACATGGGGCATCTGCGCAAACCTATTTTAACTTTGATTTGGTGAGTAAAAAACAAGTTGGCTTGGATCAAATCATTGAAGCCAATCAAAAAGCTAAATTTGAAAAATTGGCACATGATGCATTTAAAACTTGGGTTATCGATTCAAAACTTGCTGAAAGCGTCAATGAATATGAACAGGCGTGGAAGTTTACATTATCAGACAATTTCTATTTGGGTAAACAAGGTCTGATTTTACAATATGGTGAATATGATATCGGGCCTTATGTTGTTGGCTTACCGCGCTTGATGATTCCTTACGATCAGTTAAAAGGCGTGTTGAAAAGTCAATATTTCCCAGCGGAGATGCAAGTTGATCAGCCAAGCAGTTCTGCACCTGTTGCAAGTGGGAAAGCGAAATCCTAATGCCTTGGCCTTTGTTTGATACACATACACATTTTGATGTTCCTGATTTTGATCTGGATCGAGAACAATTGGCCTATCAAGCAAAAAAGGTAGGTGTAGAACATTTGATTTTGATTGGGTTTTTATATGAACGCTTTCAAGATTTGATTGACACTCAACAATTTTTAAATCAGTTAAATAATGCACCCCGAAGCCATCTTGCACCGGGGTTGCATCCCTTTTATATCGAACAACACCGCCTAGAGCATTTAAATGCTTTGGAAAATATACTGAAAACTGAAGCTTGTATTGCGGTTGGTGAAATAGGCTTGGACACGTTTCTTAAACAGCATAAACAAGCTGAAATTTTTCAAAAACAACAAGATTTTTTTTCAGCCCAAATTGAACTCGCCCAGCAATACGATAAGCCAATTCTTCTACATATTCGTAAGTCACATGCTGAAGTTCTTGCAATGTTGAAACAGCACCAGTTTAAACATGGTGGTATTGCACATGCTTTTAGTGGGGGGGTAGAAGAGGCGAAAGCCTTTATTAAATTAGGCTTTAAACTCGGTATCACAGGGCAAATTACCAATCCAAATGCGAAAAAACTGCATACAGTTGTACAAGCGGTTGGTGCGGAACATTTAGTACTAGAAACCGATTGTCCAGATATGACACCGTTGTGTTGCCAGACATCTGACCAGCAGCATACCCGTAATACGCCGGTGAATTTGCCTTTTGTCTTGACGGGTTTAGCTGAAAGCTTGGCAATTGAACGAACAACACTTGCAGGTGTATTGTGGAAAAACTCATATGAATGCTTACATTTACCGATGTAAATTTGAATAAAAATAACCAATCAACAACACCTAAAATAATTATTTGTCTTAGATTTAAAGAAGTACTCCAAGTAGCCAATAAGAAAGTCAACGCCAAGCTGGAGGTTTAACCAATGGCAAAATATGGTCATATCAATAGTTTAAATTCTTTGCAAAACTTAACTGTAGGGAATACAAATTATAAAATTTTTAGTTTAAATCAGGTTCAAGCGAGTTTAGGTGATATTTCAAAATTGCCTAAATCACTCAAAGTACTGCTGGAAAACTTACTCAGATTTGAAGATGATGTAACAGTGAGGCAAAGCGATATTCAAGCGATTGTCGATTGGCAGAACAATAAAACTTCAGATCAAGAAATCCAGTATCGCCCTGCACGAGTATTGATGCAAGATTTTACTGGTGTACCTGCTGTTGTAGATTTGGCTGCGATGCGTGCAGCTGTACAAAAAGCCAATAAAGATCCCAATTTAATTAATCCTTTATCTCCAGTAGATTTGGTCATTGATCACTCTGTGATGGTGGATCATTTTGGGACAGATCATGCGTTCGAAGAAAATGTTGAAATTGAGATGCAACGCAATGGAGAACGTTATCAATTCCTCCGTTGGGGGCAGTCTTCATTTAATAATTTTAGTGTGGTACCACCTGGAACAGGGATTTGTCACCAAGTCAATTTAGAATACCTAGCTCAAGCAGTGTGGCTGGGTGAAAGTGAGGGTGAGGTATTTGCATTTCCCGATACCTTAGTTGGTACAGATTCACACACCACGATGATTAATGGCTTAGGTGTATTGGGTTGGGGCGTGGGGGGGATTGAAGCCGAAGCGGCCATGCTTGGACAGCCGATTTCAATGCTGATTCCAGAAGTGATTGGTTTTAAATTGACAGGAAAATTGCGTGAAGGAATTACCGCAACGGATTTAGTTTTAACTATTACTCAGATGCTACGTAAAAAAGGCGTGGTGGGTAAATTTGTTGAATTTTATGGTGATGGGCTCGCATTTCTACCGCTTGCAGACCGTGCAACCATTGCCAATATGGCGCCCGAATATGGTGCAACATGTGGCTTTTTTCCGATTGATGAAATCACTCTAGGGTATATGCGTTTAACGGGTCGTAAAGAAGATCGTATTGCATTGGTTGAGGCTTATTGTAAAGAACAAGGCTTATGGCGTCATACTGGGGATGAACCTGTATTTACCGATGTGCTTGCATTGGATATGGGAACCGTTGTAGCAAGTGTTGCTGGCCCGAAACGTCCGCAAGATCGAGTGGCATTGCCTGATATCCCACAAACTTTTAGTGACTTAATGGCGCTGGATCTTAAGCCAGCTAAAGGTGAGGAAAAAGAACGTTTAGCCAATGAGGGTGGGGCCGGTAACGCCATTGATTCAAAACAATCTGCATTACAAAATGAAGAACCACATTGTGTGATTGACGGTAAACGCTACCCATTGACGGATGGGGATGTGGTGATTTCTGCGATTACCTCATGTACCAATACTTCTAATCCAAGTGTGATGTTGGCTGCGGGTTTGTTGGCAAAAAAAGCCATCGAAAAAGGCATTCAACGTAAGCCATGGGTGAAAAGCTCTCTAGCACCAGGCTCTAAAGTCGTAACCGATTATTTAGAAGCGGCAGGTTTGATGTCTTATTTAGACCAGTTGGGCTATAACCTGGTTGGTTATGGTTGTACCACATGTATTGGTAATTCAGGGCCATTACCCCAACCGATTGAAGATGCTATTCAGTGCCACGACCTGAATGTTGCATCGGTACTTTCAGGCAACCGAAACTTTGAAGGGCGGGTACATCCTTTGGTAAAAACCAATTGGCTAGCATCACCGCCTTTAGTGGTTGCATTTGGCTTATTGGGCACCATTCGTAGTGACATTACCAGCACAGCATTGGGGCATGATCAGCAAGGACAACCAGTATATTTAAAAGATATTTGGCCGAGTCAAATCGAGATTGATGAGGTGCTGCAAAAAGTCAATACAGCGATGTTCCATAAAGAATATGCGGCAGTTTTTGATGGTGATGAAAAATGGCAAGCAATTCAAATCCCTGACTCTGAAACCTATGAATGGGATGAAAACTCAACGTATATTCGTCATCCTCCATTCTTTGAAGGCATTGATCAACCCGCGAAACCAATTAAAAATATTCTCAATGCAAATATCTTGGCCGTTCTTGGCGACTCAGTCACAACAGATCATATTTCTCCTGCGGGGAATATCAAGAAAGACAGTCCAGCAGGTCGTTATCTAGAAGCGCAGGGTGTCGATCAAAAGGACTTTAACTCTTATGGATCTCGTCGTGGCAATCATGAAGTGATGATGCGAGGAACCTTTGCCAACATTCGTATCAAGAATGAAATGCTCAATGGTGAAGAGGGCGGCAATACCCTCTATATCCCGACAGATGAGAAGTTAGCCATTTACGATGCTGCGATGAAGTATCAGCAAGATGGTACGCCGTTGGTCATCATTGCAGGTAAGGAATATGGTACAGGCTCATCACGTGACTGGGCGGCGAAAGGCACCAATCTTTTAGGAGTAAAAGCGGTAATTACTGAAAGTTTTGAACGAATCCATCGTTCAAATCTTGTTGGTATGGGGGTTTTACCGTTGCAATTTGTGGATGGTCAAACTCGTCAATCACTCAACTTAACTGGGCGTGAGCAACTGTCGATTTATGGACTTTCTGATGACATACAACCACATGAAAGTTTAGATGTGGAGGTTAAACGTGTTGATGGTTCAATAGATCGTTTCAAAGTGTTATGCCGTATTGATACTTTGAATGAAGTGGAATATTTTAAAGCAGGTGGTATCTTGCATTATGTGCTGCGTAATTTAATCGCTTCATAGCCTAATCAATAAATCACGATTTATTTCAGTTCTCCAAGCCCTGTATAGAATGCAGGGCTTTTTTTATTTGTTTAAAAGAGAACTTGATGTTGATTTTTAAGGAAGTAGTGAATTTAATTGCCATATACCGAAGGAGTTAAAATAAAGTGAATCTGCTTCAAAAAACTCAGATGAGGAGCGTTTAGAGAGTTTGAATTTTTCCATATCCTCTTCAGCCCTGAATGTATCACCTTTTTTAAAATCAGGATCTTCGGCTAAAATATAAAGTAGAAATTGATTTAAGGTGAAACTGGCTTCATTGACACTAGACGAAATACAGCCATCTAGTTTTCCAAACTGATGCATGCCGCACGAATAAAGATATTCTTGATCAGAAACAACTGGTATAAATGCCTTAAAAATATCCAATAAATTCGTTGCAGAAAATTCGAGCCATTGTTTTTTGCTATGTGTAAGCCCTGCTGTTTCTATTTTTATACCTAATCCACCTGCCTTTAATAACGCTTGTCCAAGCTTAAAGGCATCTTGTACACTTTGAAAATGACCACCTTTGCATATGAGGTAGAGCACCATATTGTGCTGATCGATTTGATCGAGCTCATGGTCTGAAAAGCGTTGCATACTGAATAATCTGAATATACGACTTACTTCAGGATCATGATTATGTTCTTCAACTTCAACAAAATGATCAGAATACTGTGATGTCATGATCATCCCCGCATAAATATACCCAGTGTCGCATTCAAGCATGGCATGAACTAATTCCTGATGATTTTTCCATACCCCAGGAATGCATAAAATAATCTGTTGTGAATTTTGCATTGTTCGAACTTTTATATTTGTAAAGTTTGATCTTAGCATTGCAAATTTAATTTTTCATTTTCACTGCTTATTTTTGATAAAATGAGCTTGATTTTTTGAGCCTAGATTTGAACCATGACTGAACTTTTCCAAAATGATGAATATGAGCGCCGTTTTGCAGGTGTAGCCAAAATTTATGGAGAAGAGACATTCAATCACTATGAAAAAAGTCATGTCATGGTGATCGGTATTGGTGGGGTCGGCTCATGGGCGGTCGAAGCCTTAGCACGTACAGGGGTTGGCGAGTTAACACTGGTCGATATGGATTCAGTGGCTGCTTCAAATATCAACCGACAGCTGCCTGCAATGACTTCTACATTAGGTCATGAGAAAATTCAAGTGATGGCTGAACGTTGCCGTTCAATTAATCCTCGGATCAAGATCAATTTGATTGATGATTATCTCAGCCCTGAAAATGTGAAAGAAATTTTAGAAAATATTCCCGATATTATTTTAGATTGCATCGATGACGTTAAAGCAAAATTTGCACTCATGCTACATTGTCGTTTTAATAAAATTCCTTTGATTGTTTCGGGTGGGGCAGGTGGTAAGCTTGATCCTCTAAAAATTCGTGTTGCTGATTTATCTAAAACAGAACAAGATCCGATGCTTGCTAAATTGCGGAGTCAGTTGCGCGCCAAAGGCATTTGTAAGAAACCAAAAGAAAAATTTGGCATTACTTGTGTGTATTCAATTGATAATCCTTTTTCTAGTGCTGATGTGTGTGCAAGTGCAGGCTTGCGTTGTGGTGGATATGGCTCGGCTGTAGTGGTGACTTCTAGTTTTGCGATGGTCGCCGTTGCAGAAGTGTTGAAAAAGTTAGATCGGATCAAATTAAGTGCTTAGTATTTTTAAGTAAAAGTTTAGGTTCATTTAAAAATCATAAAAATTCAGTTAAATTAATCTGAAATAAACGCAATAACAGAGAACAATCAAAATGAGTTTTTTCAAAAAGTTATTTGGAAAGAAACAACAACAAATACAAATCAATCGAAACCGCTATGCTGAATTTTGGCAATGGTTTGAACAGCATCAAGAGGATTTTCACCGTATTGTGGATGAGTTAAATCAAGATACGATTCAGGCGGATTTCTTTGATAAATTATCGCCTGAATTGGCCAAAGTTCATGGTGGAATTTTTTTCCTTACCGGGATGCTTGATTCACAAACAGCTGAATTAATTTTAACGCCAGATGGTGTTGTGGCAAACATTGTATTTGTAGAGGAATTGGTGGCAGCAGCCCCTGAAATTCCCGGCTGGAAATTTACCGCACTTAAACCCGCAAGTGATATTCAGCAAACCAGTATTGGTATGCATGGTCATGAGTTTAGTCAAAAAACGCTATCGTTTTATTTAAAAGACCATGAAGAATATCCAGATGAAATTGATCTCGTGGTTGTGCATGATCAATATAATGAAGCTCAAAAAGCTGAATTCTTACAAGCAGTTTATATCTTTTTGGATAATTATTTGGGCGAATATGATTCGATTACAAAACTAGATCAAGTTTCGCTGCAATTCAGACAAGATGCTGAAAAAGAATTAATGCCTATCGATCGTTTAAAGAATATTTTAATTTTAAAGAACGGTGAAATTTCTCGCTTAGACAAAATAACTCGTTCAAGTACTGATGAAGATGAATATATCAGTTTGGAGGGGGAGACCAATGAAAGTTTGCCTTTGGTGGCGATCTTAAATAGTACCCTTTTAACATGGGATCAAAAGGCTTCTCACCCTTGGATGATGCTGGTTGAAATACCTTATGCTGGTCAGAACTCCAGTGGTATGCCATCTGCTACAGATTATGAGTTGCTTAACACGATTGAAGAAGAATTATTAAATGAGCTAAAAGATTTTGAAGGGTATTTAAATATTGGACGCGAAACGGGTAATAACTTAAGAACTATGTATTTTGCTTGTAAAGAGTTTAGAAAACCCGCCAAAGTTATAGATCAGGTGGTTGAAAAATATCAGAACAATTTTGAAATCGATGTCAGCCTATTTAAAGATAAATATTGGCGTTGTTTAAATAAGTTTGGTTGTTAACTATGCTGAAAAGTCGCTTGAAATGCTCTATAGCATTCAGACCATAAACATGGACAGCTTAGAGAATGAAATGGCTTTTTAATCGACCTATCCTCGATCTTAAAATAACCCTATTGGCGATCTTGTTGATTGGCGGGATTGCATATTACCTTTATTCAACGGTTCGTCATTTTCAGGCGGTCAACCAATTGGATGAAGCTAAAACAATAATGCGTGATATACAGAACTTGCTGGGCTGGTCAATCCTTCAACCTCAAGCAAATGCAATTCAAGTCTGTAATTTGCAAAATATCCAACAGATCAGCAAACAGGAAGAGTTTCAAAAGATCAAGCAACTGTTGGGCTGGGAGGTCAATATTCAACAACACAGCAAATATGTTGAAAGTATAAACATGTATGCAGCACCTGATTTACACGGCTGTATTATACGTGCTCATTTTCGAAAAGACGCCTTTGTGAGTGATGATCTTGCTGGCAAATATATTACTTACCAATATGATTTTAAAAAAAGCACCACAACATGCGTCACCAATATAAAAAAGTATGCTTTGGTGAAATCTTGCACGCGTTTGTAAAAAACATACTTTATCTGTTCAGCTCAATCAGTCCTGCAAATAAATAAACTCATGCTGTTGGGGCACTTTGCCTGTTTGTTTTGCGATAAAACCATCATAAAGATTGAGTAAAACAACAGCGCAAATAATACAAATAAAAACCAGTAATTGTTTGGATGTCCTCATACTATTTCTCTCTGATGTAAGTCGCTTTAAGTAAAGTCTAGTGAAATCAAACAATCTAATCTAATATAGAAAAAAGCAGAATTGATCTAATTTTGAGATGGATATGGCGACATTCAAACAATTTAATTATTTAATTAGAATTGTGGAAGAAGGTGGTTTTATTGCGGCTTCTGAAAAGTTGTTTATTGCCCAATCTGCTTTAAGTCGCCAGATTAAGCTTTTGGAGGACGAAGTAGGATTTGAAATTTTTGACCGCAGTGATAAAAAAATAAAACTCACCCAAGCCGGACAGTTCTTTTATGCTCAAATTAAAAATAATTTGCTTAACTTAGATCATATTATTGAAAATGCTAAAGATATTGCAGATGGAAAAAATCGACTCATCAAAATTGCACACTCAAGTAGCATTAGCATGAGCTTAGAAAAAGTCAAAATATTTGATCAAACCGCAAAGCATCTCAATGTTAATTTCGAAATCAACACCTTGTCATCTGAAGACCAAATTCTTGCACTGATGAAAGGAAATATTGATGTTGGTTTTATTCGCCCACCTGTTTTAAATCGCCTAGATGAGTTATATACAACCACGCTCTACCCTGAACCTTTATACGTTGCACTACATCAAAATCATATTTTAGCTTCAGAACGCAGTATCAAAATCCAACAGTTAAAGCATGAAAATTTTGTTTCTACACCACATGCAGAACGGGGAGGTTTAAGTTATTTGGTTGCAAACCTTTGCTTAAGTGCTGGTTTTTCTCCAAAGAAAGCGGCGGTTCAGTCCCGTAAAGTTTCACAATTGCAATTGGTGGCTGCTGAAATTGGAATTTGTATTGTTCCTGAAGAATTTAGACATATTCTACCTAAACAGGTACGACTGATTGCTTTGGATGCTGAAAATGCATGGTCTGCTGTTGTGATGGTCTGGAGTAAAAATGCAGATGGTGTCATTCAGCGATGTAATGAATACATGATCAAACAGTTTCAACGATTTTAAAGACCATCGTTTGATTGAAAAGATAGCTGTGGATTAAGACTGTATTGAATCGTAGAAATTTTCAGTCGTGATCAGACAGACTGTTCTCGAATATAATCTTCTGTTCGCTTCATGGCTTCTTTAATATTGATAATGGCATTTTCAACATCTGCAAATGTTTTGGCATTACCGCCACTTAAAGCTTGACGCCATTTACGAGCACCGGGAAGGTTTTGAAATAAGCCTAAAATATGGCGCGTAATAATCGATAGAGGTGCGCCTTCTTGCATACGTTTGGCAATATAAGGCAGCATTTGATCGATAATTTCAAAGCGATCAGGTAAGTCTAAGTTCCAGAGTTGACCTAATTCTGCCAAGAGGTAAGGGTTGTGATAAGCCTCACGCCCAATCATGACCCCATCAACATGCTTTAAATGTGCTTGAGTTTCAGCAAAAGTCTTAACCCCACCATTGATCTCAATCAGCAACTCAGGACGCTCTTGTTTTAAACGATAAACATCTTCGTAGCGTAGTGGTGGAACATCGCGGTTTTCTTTTGGTGATAAACCTTTAAGCAAGGCAATACGGGCATGTACGATAAAATTATCACATCCAGTTTTCGCAACTGTATCGACAAAATGTAGCATCTCTTCATAAGATTGCATGTCATCAATACCGATGCGGTGTTTTACAGTAACTGGAATATCAACTGCATTACGCATTTCAGCAATACATTCTGCAACCAAATCAGGCTCTGCCATTAAGCAGGCACCAATCTTATTGTTTTGCACGCGGTCACTTGGACAGCCCACATTTAAATTGATTTCGTCATAACCCCAGTCTTGAGCCATTTTGCTACACGTTGCAAGATCTTTAGGATTTGAACCACCGAGCTGTAGAACAATTGGATGTTCTTCATGGTTATAGTCCAAATGACGATTTGCTCCGCCATAGATGATGGCACCTGTGGTGACCATTTCTGTATAGAGGATAATATTGGGGTTAAACAAACGTGCAAAGAAACGATAGTCACGAGTTGTCCAATCCATCATCGGGGCGACCGAAATACGAGGCGTTAAAGATTGGAGCTCAGACATACAGTCAACCTGAAAAAGATAGAAAAAAAGCAAGTGCGGATTATACGTGCTTTATTTTAAAATCAATAGCCATACTCAAAAGATAGAATTTGTAAAACGAATTAAAATTTTGATTATGATGGTGATTTTTAAATGTGAGAAAGTAAGATTTATGGGGCTTGATTAAAGCGTTATCAACTTGGTGAAACCGCTTAAAAATAAAATTAGTGTGTTGGTAGAGCATATTGGTTGAACAAAATACGGTGTGGCTTAGCACTACAAGTACGCAATAACATGAGCTATAAATGCCCTAAATCTCTTGAACTCTCTATCATTTCATACAAAATACTGACGGAATAAAGCTGCTGCCAATATTCCTGCTGCAATCGCCAACAGCGGGTTTTTAAGCAGTAGCATAACGATCAATGTCGTCAGTAATGCTAATCGAGCGCCATGATCACCTTCAACCGCAATGGGGGCCAAAAGTGCAACCAATACAGATCCTGACATTGCGTTAATAAATCGCTGTAAACGATCACTAATAGGAACATAAGACATAATTAAAACACCACCCCAGCGAGTGGCTAATGTCACAACGGCCATAATAAAAATAATAATCAAGGGATAAGTAGTGCTAATTTCTAGGTTCATACCCGTTTCTCTTTCCAGAAAATTCCGACAATTCCGCCAAATAAGGCACCCACAACGACATGACTATTTTCTGGTAAGTACCAATAGGCTAGTAATGAACTACAGGCAGCGATTGCCCAGATGATGAGTATTCTGAGATTTTTTTGTCCACCCACAACCATCGCCAGTAGAAAACAAGCCATGACCATATCTAATCCCAGTAGTGCAGGATGATGAATGACATTACCAAAATAGAAACCCAGTCCTGTGCCTAAAACCCACGCGAGCCAAAGCGCAATGCCCCCTCCAAACAATAAGCCCATCCCTGATTCACCACGATTAAATGCTTGTAGTGAGAGTGCCCAATTGGCATCAGAAATAACCAGCAAGATACTGTATCGTTTGATGGGAGGCAGGTGACGTAACCAAGGATAAAGAGATGCGCCCATTAAAAGATGCCGAGCATTGATAAAGAAAACTGTGACTATTAAGGGAATCAGTGATATTTGCGCACCCCATAGTTCTAAAGTCGCAAATTGAGATGCTCCTGCAAAAACAAAGCTACTCATTAACATGATAGAGCTATTGTCTAGTCCAGTTTGCGTTGCAGCTAAGCCGAAAGCAGCCCCAAAAATCACCACGAAAGATGAAATTGGAAGAAGGCTTTTAAAGCCTGACCAAACTTGGGAATAACTTAAACTGTAAATATCTGGGTCAACATTCGACAAAATAATTTCCTTATCTTTTTAAATTTTCTAGTGAGCTATATACCTAATGATCGCTGATGAAAATTAGGGGAAATTCCTTCTTTTCTTAATAAATTATGGACTTAGAAAGTTAGAATGAAAAGCGCATAATTCTTACATATACTATTCGAAAATCGAATAATTTGGGGGTGATCATGAATCTACAAAATCTACAGATTGATTGGTTAAAATGTTTTGTCGCAGTTGTTGATACAGGTTCTCTTTCAAATGCAGCACCTGAGCTATACCGTTCACAGTCTGCTGTCAGTATGCAGTTAAAAAAACTGGAATGCGCTTTAAAATGCCAACTTTTAGTTCGAACGCATAGACAAATTCAACTCACTTCTGAAGGACAACTTCTTTTAGGTTATGCAAGACGGATACTTGATCTACACCATGAAACACAAATGGCTTTTAATGGAGAAGAGTTAACTGGTCGGATTAGACTTGGTGTACCCGATGATTATGCTGCTAAATATCTAACGCCTGTGCTTAAGCGTTTTGCACCACGTCATAGCGGCGTTGAAATAGAATTTATTTGTGAACAATCGACTTCATTGATCCCACGTATAGAAAATGGCGAGATTGATTTAGCTTTGATTTCAAGGGATAACCCCCGTCAAGGCACTTTATTGTTTCATGAGCCAATGGTGTGGGTAGGTTCTCCCCAATTTGAATTATGGCGTGAAGATCCGATACCTATTGCTGTTTATGAAAGTACCAGTTTAGCCAAAAAAAGTGCGATCAATTCGCTTGCATTGCAAGGTCGCCGTTATCGTGTGGTTTATAATAGTTCAAGTTTAATCGGGCAAATTGCAGCAGTTGAAAGTGGTTTGGCCGTCGCAGTTTTCACACAATGTAGCGCCCCTCAGCATTTAGAAATTTTGGGAGCGGAGCATAGACTAGGCCCATTAGCACCCATGGAAGCATCTGTATATAGAAGTAGAGCCTCGCTTAATTCAAAAGCGGTCGATCATTTATATGAACTGTTAATTAAGACATTAAGGCAATCCATTACCTATTAAGAAGGTTTTTATTTAGATATTTCACATAAACTTGAAAAAATCTATTTATAAAATTAATTTTTAAGTCTTGCCAATATTGGGGGGTAGTAATTTTAAAAGATACATTAAAAGCAATAGAGGAAAGCTTTTCTATTTGCAATCTTCGTTCATTGCAAGCAAGCCCATGCTTATCGCATGGGCATTTTTAATGTAAATGATCAGGGGCAGAACCCCCTGACCAACAACTCAGAACAGAAGTTCCGAGCTACTTTCAGCATGTTTTGACAATGAGCGTAGATCTGAACCAGAAGGCGCTTGATAAATTTTTAGCCCAAACTCAGGGATAATTGCCATCAGATGGTCAAATATATCAGACTGGATTGCCTCATAATCATTCCATACCGTTGTATTGGCAAATGCATAGATTTCCAGTGGTAATCCCTCACTCGTCGGTTGTAACTGACGGATAATTAAGGATTGGTTTTTAGCAATACCAGCATGTTGTTTTAAGTAGAACTCCACATAGGCCCGAAATGTTCCAATATTGGTTAAGCGGCGCTGGTTATAGACTGACTGATCTTCAAACTGCTGATTAAAGCTGTCCAGTTCAGATTGTTTATTATCCAAATACTGATCCAGTAACAGGAAAGCTTTTAATTTCTGTTGTTCTTCATGGGTAATAAAATGAATGCTGGTTTGATCAATAAAGATTGAGCGCTTGATTCGTCTCGCCCCCAACAATTTCATCCCACGCCAGTTTTTAAAGGTATCCGTGACCAACTTATTGGTGGGAATTGTGGTAAAGGTTTTATCAAAATTCTGTACAGTAATGGTATGTAAGGACATATCAATAACATCACCATCTGCATTTAATGTTGGCATTTCAATCCAATCACCGATACGAACCATATCGTAGGAAGAGATTTGCACCGACGCTACCAAGGACAGAATCGTATTTTGAAAAACTAGTAACAATACCGCTGCCATCGCACCAAAACCAGCAAGCAGGGTAAAAACATCTTTCTTTAAGAAAGTACCCAAGATTAGCAGACCACAAACGATAAACAGAATCAGCTTGATCAGTTGAAGATAGCCTTTGATGGGCTTATTCAGTGATTTTGGATTACGTTGATAAAGCAGATTGAAAACATTTAAAAGTTCACTGATGGCCAGTGCAATGGTCAGGAAGATAAAAGCCTGTGCAGCCATTTGTATCAGGCCAACCGCTTTTAAGGACAAATGTGGAACTGTGGAAATACCATTTAAAATAACAATGGCAGGAACAATATTCGCCACTCTGCGGATAACACTATGCTGAGAAAAAATTTCACTATGTGCAAACTTCATTTTTGAAATAAGTTTACGTATCCCACGAACAACAACTTGTTTTGCAATATAATTTGCGACAAAAGCGAAAAAAATTAGAATGAATAATGATGTTAGCATCTCTAGCCATGGATACTGATCAGACCATTCCTGAATATTCTTTAAGAAGGCAAATTTATCCAAAAGTACAACCTCAAAATAGCAGATACGCTATTGTATTGATTGTGAATGACAATAATTTATAAAAATACTTTTTAGCTACATTCGGGCATCAATTACTTACTCAACAAGATTGACAGACTCTCAGAAAGTCCAAGTGAGTAGGTGAAGATAAGTATGCAACCGTTGGGCATAGGTAAGCCCAGTTTCACGGATTACAATATGCCAATCAACAGTACTTTATTGAATACGATGGGATGCTCAGTTTTAATTTGTGAGACTCAATAGTGGCTGATTTTATCCGCAAGATTGGCAATACGGTTGAGACGGCAAGACTGTGCATCTAACATTTGTCCTTGTCCTTCGGTTTTTGGATCCCAATTACAATACTTGTCGGTATTTTCCCACCATGCTGCGATTTCATCCATCTGCCGGTCTTTTTTCACACTGTCTGGACGACTGATGATTTTGGCAAAGGCCTGTTGAACGCGGTTCTTATGTTGAGCATATTCTTGGTCCATACAGCTTTGCATTTCAAATGTTACTGCACCACTTTGTTTTATACATTGGCCATAACTGCTGCTTAATTTGGCATGAATATAAGAATCATCTGGAAGGGGACGAGACATTTCATCATCGGCAAAAGTTGCAAAAGGCAGAAGAAAGATGAACAACAATGTAATACTTTTAATTTTTTTCATATATTTAACCTTTAGTTTTATATTGATCTCGCTATGTGTTCTTGAATATCTCTATGCTTTAATTCGCATTATTGAAGTAAATTCAGATAGCGTTGCAATTGTGCAGTACGGCCTGCGATACGCTGTATATCATTAAGTTCAGTTTGCAAGTTGTCTGGCTGTGATTGACCATACAGCGTTGTTTCCAGTTCAGCATCACTTTGACGTGATTGTAGCCAAATGCGTTGCGATGCAACCAGTTTTGTTTTCTGGTTAGCATTCAAATGCGATTGTAATTTTTTATAGGTACTATTCAATCGCGCATCTTGACGTTTAGCCTCATCTTTTAGACAAGTTGCCTGTTCAATGATACCTTGGGCACTGTTGTCACAGTTTATAAAAGCTTGGCTTAATAAGTTTTCATTACCTATTGGCGCAGCGAAGACCAAACTTGAAAAAGTACATAAAAAACTAATCGGTAAGCATGCTAATCGTATTTTTTTCATAAGGGATAAGCTCTTGGTTGATCTATCAGGATGTATGTTATAGGCAAACTATTGTGCTGTATGATTGATTGAGGATCAATGTTCGCTACTGTGCGAGCTAAATAAAACTTTGCTTGAGTATCGTCAATCACGCTTTAGCAAAGACAAACAGGGTTATCATTTTGACCAAAGTGTACCAATTTTAAACTTGAATAATCATGGATATTTTTTCCAAAAAACATAGATTGCCCTGTACAAATTTCTTTAAAGCTCTAAAATTTATCTTCCGTATAATTCTGCTCCTCAACTATTTATTCATATAGCTTCAAGATAGTAACCCGTATATCCATTTAAATTAAAATTGTATACATCGCATTTTTTGAATTTTATAGAATAACCTGAGTTCGATATAAAAGTCTTGATGAAATATGATACTCGGAAACGTCATCCGCAACTGTCTGAGGCAGGATTTCATTCATAAAGTATTGTTTCTGTGATTTATTAAATGCATTGCTGGTCGTCGACGAGTTTTGCGGGTGACAATGGTTTTGCCTAGTTTTCCCAAAAGAAAAGTAGGGCAAGCCGCAGGCTGATCCTGAAATTCGATGAGAGTTAAACAAGACTCCGCCAAGATCATTTTTTTCAATAAGTTAAAGATATAGCTAGGTCAAACCCACGTTAGAATATTATTTGTATGAATATATTATGATCGGTTTTTTCACACAATAGTTACAGTGAATATTATTCAAATAGAATGATTTGGGTATCCGTTTTTTTATTAAAATAATAAGTCTCTTAAAAAATCAAAATCCCTCAAATTTTGAAGGATTGTGATTTTAGAATGCTTTAAATGGTCTGTGCTCTATTGAGATATAGACGATCTAGCAGAGAAAATAGTGCAGACCCCATAACCAGACATACACCAACAAGACAAGTCATGGTCCAACCTCCATGATGCCATGCATAAACCCCTAAAGCAGAACCACATGCACCACCTGTGAAATAGGCTGTCATATAGATAGAGTTAATCCGAGATTTCGCATCTGGGCGTAAACGGAAAATGATATTTTGATTGCTGGTATGAACCACAGCGAGTCCAAAGCTAATCAGGCCATACCCTAAAATATAACTGGTGAGGTACTTTCCACCGAAATAAAGCAGCGCCCAACTGATGATCATCAACGCTACCCCAATCCATGTCAGGATACTGGTATGTCCACGGTCTGCAATTTTACCAATTTTTGCAGTGGCTAAAGCACCAAATACCCCAATGATCGTTGCAACACCAACCAAAACATCAGGTAATTTAAACGGTTCAGAAGTTAGTAAAACAGCAATCGTTGAAAATAAAATACTCATGGCTGCAAATGCAAAGCCACCAATAATTGCACGATAGACTAAACGACGTTCTTCTTTTAACAGCACACCCATCGAGTAGAAAATTTTGCCATAACTCATTTTAAACACAGGTACATGCGGCAGACGTTTTTTCAATAAATAGGCAAGTATTAACATCAATACCGCACTAACAAAGTAAATCAGTTTCCAGTTAAACAGGTTAGACAACAAACCTGCAAGACTGGTGGAAAGCAATAACCCGACTAAAAGCCCACTCATTAAAAAGCCAACCACTTCACCTGTTTTTTCAGGTTTAACTGCCATTGTTGCAAGTGGGATCAAAACTTGAGCCGCAACTGAAAATAGACCTGTAATAATTGTGCCAACCCAAAGCATGGGTAAATTGACTGCAAAAGCACACATCAATAAACCAATCGCGGCACAAAACATTAACCAAGGAATAAATTTAATTTTATTGACAATGTCACCCATGGGTACAATGAATAAAAGACCAAGCGCATAAGACACTTGGGCAAAGGTCACTGTAAGCGCCACTTGTGATTCTGGCATGTTGAAATAGAGTTGAATCGAGTGAATCAGAGGCTGACTATAATAGTTTGCTCCTGCGCATAAACCACAGGCAATCGCCATCAGCCAAAGTAATGCTTTATTTTGGCTAATATCGAGTTGAGCATTCATAAAAATATCCTAGTTCTTGGAGTTACATACAATAGGCAGTTGCTTCAATTTCAATGAGCATTCCTTGTAAAGCAAGACACGGGACAGGAATCAGTGTACACGCAGGGAAAGGTTGATCTTTCCAAAGTTGTTGCATTTCCTGAATTAAAAACTGATGTTTTTTGGTACTGTGATCGACCACAAGCACTCTTAAAACAGCAATATCCAATAATGATGCATCAGCCGCTTGTAGGGCATGTTGCAGATTGACAAAAGCTTGATGAACTTGTTGTGCAAAATCTTGGGATAATTGTCCTTGTTGGTTTTCACCACCTTGTCCAGATATATGCAAAATACGCAAATAATGGCGTACTTCAGCCACATGACTATACGCAAATGCTGTTGGATTATAAAGTGTATTTGGGTTAATCATTTGGAACGATTTGATCTGCGTGGATTCTGATCTGGAATGCATAGATGACTCTTTTGATTGACTGGAAATTTCCGTCAGTATCAAAGCTCAAGTTAACTTAAGGTCAAGTAAAAAGACCAAGAAAAAACCGGAGCAACTGATCGTATTTATGAATGAACAGTCAAGGGGCTGTTAAACAAGAAAACTGTCATATAGAAAAGTGATCAGAAGAGAGGGCATGCAAGTGAAATATTGCTCAGTATTAAAAGTATATAGGTTGTTTATCTTTGCTTTGATACTCTTAGAAAATCCCAGTAAGCACTGACTAGGATTCGATAGAGGCATATCTTGTGCAATTTATTGGCTATTTTTTATATTCAATGTGCTGAAATGGCACTGTACTTTAAATAACTCAGTCATTAAATAACCTAGCCGTTAAATAATGAGTTGTGAATCTACAATCTTGCCCGTTTTCCCTAACCAAAATGGACGGTTGACTTCACCATGACCAAACCAGTCACATTGGTAAAGTGGGATGTGCAGTGGATCGAGATGTTCTTTCACAATCTCAACAATACTTTGCGGGACATTTTTTTGTGGGCATTGATAAAAATCACCCAAGACCAAAGCCTTTAAGTTTGAAGTATCAATACTTTGTAGGAGCTGAGTCAATGAACGTTCAATTCGATAATACGGTTCGCCTACATCTTCAATCAGTAAAACACTCGGCTGATTCAGTTTTAACGCAGACGGTGTGCCTTGTAAAGTACACAGTACAGTAAGATTCCCGCCTAAGATTTTAACATCTTCAATGTGCTGATCTTGAGCAAAACCATTTGCGCTGGATAAGGGATAATGACCGTGTTGGTTTATATCCGCTGATAACAGGCTAATGGTTTTTAAAGCATCATACGACAGGGAGCTATTGTCTAAATTTTTTACGGCAATTTCCTGAAATACAGGCGCATGTAAAGATTGTCCATGATGCATCGCGATATAGTTTAATAACACGGTGGTATCTGAATAGCCAATAATGGGTTTATTTAAAATCCACTCATCTAAAAATGGCAATAACATGGCAGCACCAGTACCACCACGACCACACCAAATTGCATCAATGTCTGGATCTATACATGCTTGTTTTAAATCTTGAATACGTTGTTCAACTGTACCTGCCAAATAGCGATGTTGTGAAAATACATGTTCACTTAAGCTGACTGTATGACCTAACTGTTCCAAATGCGACTGTGCCAACTGGATATTTTCAACATCTACACAGGCACTCGGCGATACAATTTTAAAATGCATATTCCTTCCAAGTTTCTGCACAATTTAGTGTGCAAGTTTCTTTTTAGACAAAGTAATCATCATGACACCGATGATATTCAGTAAACAACCAAACCATTGTATCGCATTCATATGCTCACCGAGCAAAGCCACAGCCAAAATAATGGTTAGGATCGGGCCAATCGAACCAATCATAGCTGCTTGTGCAGCACCTAAACGAGAAATACTTTGCGCGACCAAAATCGTCGGTAAAACCGTCACCAATAAGCCTAAGGCGATACCATACCAAATGACTTGTGTCGGAAGTTGAATTAGCAGTTGAATCGGCTGGGGAGTTGCAATGATAAAATGGGTTAGCGTACCAAAACATGCAATGCTTAATGCCAAACCAGTGTAATTCCATGAACCAAATTTTTGAATTAAACGCGGGGTCATGAGCAAATACGTCGCAAAACAGACCGCACTGGCAAAGACTAAACTCACGCCTAGCCAGAAATTTCCTTCATGGGGTACTGTACTTTGCTCTTGCAGCATCACAATCACTGTACCACCATAGCTTAATGCAATCGCTAGGATGGTTCTAAAGTTGAGTTTTTGCTTATAAATAAAGCTTGTGGCAATCACTGTCAGTGTTGGATAGAGAAATAAAATAATACGTTCTAACGAAGCACTGATATACATCAGACCAGCGAAGTCGAGCCAACTTGAAAGGTAATAGCCCATCAAACCAGCAGCAACTAAGAAGGCCCAGTCTTTTCCTGTCATATTTTTATTGTGATGGCGATTGAACCAACACAATAAAAGGAAAAAAGGCAGGGCACTTGCCATTCTCAATGCCATGAGCACGGTGCTGTCGACTAATGGCGATAATGCGTAAGCCTGTTTAATAAAAATAGCTTTGGTACTAAATAAGAAAGCCGCACCAAGTGCGAAAATCGAACCGAGTTGAGTACTGGATAACGAAAGTTTCATGAATTTGACTGCATTGACAATGTCGCTATACGACATGTAAATTTGAACAAGCAGTATAAATGTTGTTTTCAATCAGTGGAAATACAAAAAAAGAATGAATTGGCGCAATAAAAGGAATATAAAGCACAATTGCTTACTTAATTCTTTGTGGATTTAAGTGTCATTTAAAGAGATGTAAACAAAAAATGTATAAAAATCAATCTTGAAATTCTTGTTTATAAATTACTCAAATTCTATATGTTATTTTTTTGCACAAAAAAGGTGCAATATCACCATGACTGGTTCAAGCTGTTCGAGTATTATTAACTGACAAAATGGCAAATAAAAAAAAACTAAAATTTTTTGTAATTGCTTTAGGCTCGGGTCTAGTGTAATTCTAATGGTTATCCCAAGTACTTTTTTTTATTAATGAAATTAAAAAATGTTATAAAAACCGACTTACATTTTTGACGGAAAAAATGATAGAAAAGGCCAATATAAGCTGATAAAAAAACCATGTAATTTGTCAGAAAGGTCAATAGGGATGTTCTTTTTTGTGCTAAATCTATTGTTTTATGGAGTATTTAAACAGCAAGTTGGAATGCTTAAAAGTGAATCATACTGCTGTAAATGCCAATCGGTAGGGTAGGGTAAGCAGCTTAAAACATCCAGATAAGCTTAAAAAAACATCGTTTTTAAAAATTGGAGACAGGATATGTCAAAAAAACTGAGCAGGATAATGCAAGAAAAATACAGTAAATTAAATATAGGGTATGTCGCACAATTATATTTATGAATCATCAGTTCAAAATATGGGTATTTATTAAATAAATATTGGGTGGTATTTTAAAAAAGTTCAATTAGAATCCAAAAATTCATAACAACGCATCTGGGGGAAACATCGGGTTATTTACGATGTTTACTTGAAGAAAAATTAGCTTGAGGAACGCTCATGCAGATTGGAATCCCAAAAGAATCTGTCGTCGGTGAAAACCGCGTAGCCGCTACGCCAGAGACAGTAAAAAAGTTGATTAGTGCTGGTCATAGTATTGTCATTGAACGAGGCGCTGGTAAAAATGCGGCTTATATTGACAGTGCTTATGAACAAGTCGGCGCTAAAATTACAGATGATGCCTATACAGGTAGTCAAATTATTTTGAAAGTTCGTGCACCACAAGGTGAGGAAATTCAAAAGCTTGCCGCAGGAACAGCTGTGGTAGCAATGTTTGACCCATACCGTAATACTGAACTTGACCAATTTGCGTCACAACAAGTGTCTGCATTTGCGTTAGAGCTTTTGCCACGAACACTGTCTCGTGCGCAAAATATGGATGTATTGTCTTCTCAAGCCAACCTTGCAGGTTATAAGTCGGTGTTACTGGCCGCTGCGGAATATCAACGTATGTTCCCAATGCTGATGACCGCTGCAGGTACTGTAAAACCCGCTCGTATCGTGATTATGGGCGTGGGTGTCGCAGGTCTTCAAGCCATTGCAACTGCAAAACGCTTAGGCGCAGTTGTTGAAGCAACAGATTTACGCCCAACTGCACGTGACCAAGTCGAATCGCTTGGTGGTAAGTGGTTAGATGTACCGATGTCTGATGAAGAAAAACAAAAAGCTGCTGATGCCGCTAAAAATGGCTATGGCTGGATGCCAGGTGAGCAATATATTCAAGACCAAGCCATCATCGTAGATAAAGCCGTGTCAAATGCAGACATCGTGATTACCACTGCGTTGTTGCCAGGTCGTGATGCACCTCGCTTAATCAAAGCTGAAACTGTTGCCAAAATGAAACCGGGTTCAATCATCCTAGATATGGCGGTTGAATCAGGCGGGAACGTTGAAGGCTCTAAGAATGGTGAAAATGTTGTCACTGACAATGGCGTGACGATTTTAGGTATTCCAAATATTCCTTCTACAGTATCGACAGAAGCTTCGGCACTGTATGCACGTAATGTTTTCAATTTCGTAGAAACTTTGTTTAATCAAGAGAAAAACTTTGCGATCAATCAACAAGACGAAATTCAAAAAGCACTTCTAGTAACTCATGGCGGTCAAGTACTGCTGAAGCGTGGTTAAGGAGAGTCATCATGGTTGAAACTATTACTATTTTCGTCTTAGCCATCTTTGTTGGTTACTACGTGGTTTGGGGTGTAACACCTGCATTGCATACGCCGTTAATGGCAGTAACCAATGCATTGTCCTCAATTATCGTTGTGGGTGCGATGATACAAACTGTTGGAATTCCTGGTGTTGTAGAGGCAAGTGTACAATTCCAGTCCGTGAATGTTGTTAGTGTACTTGGTGCAATTGCAGTGTTCTTGGCAAGTATTAACATTTTTGGTGGCTTCGCAGTGACTGCACGTATGCTTGAAATGTTTAAGCCAAAACAAAAGAAAAAAGAGGGCTAATCTATGGAATTTATTCGAGAATATGCGGATTGGTTCTACCTTGTAGGTGCTGTCCTTTTCATCTTAACTTTACGTGGTCTTTCAGGTCCTAAAACTGCGATTGCTGGTAACCGTTACGGTATGATTGCCATGGCGATTGCAGTAATCACCACATTCTTTGTCGCAGATCATCCTGTTGTATGGATGATAGGTGGTGCCATGGTGTTGGGTGCAATTGTGGGTATTGCTCGTGCACGTACAGTTCCAATGACACAAATGCCAGAAACAGTGGCATTGATGCACTCACTTGTCGGTTTGGCTGCGGTACTGATTGCAATTGCTGCAATTTTACATAATAACCAACTGACTGCTTTGTTTGCTCAAAATGAATCTGCTTTAACGGCTGCTGGTGTACAGCATGCACATATGAGTAAAGTTCATTTATTTGAATTATTCGTCGGTTGTTTCGTAGGTGCGATTACCTTTACTGCATCTGTATTTGCTTATGGTAAGTTAGCTGCAAAGAAATGGGCAAAAACCATTTCAGGTGCTTGGGTTAAACCCGTTCAAGCGATTATTTTCCTCGCTATGCTGGCGTGTGGTGTGTACTTCTTTACCACAGGCAACATGCAAGCATTCTGGGCGATGACTGCACTGGCGCTGGCATTTGGTTGGGTTTGGATTGCACCAGTCGGTGGCGGTGATATGCCAGTTGTGGTTTCACTACTGAACTCATTCTCTGGTTGGGCTGCGGCAGGTATTGGTTTCACACTTGAAAACAACATGTTGATTGTTGCTGGTTCATTAGTGGGTTCATCAGGTGCGATTCTGTCTTACATCATGTGTAAAGCAATGAACCGTTCAATCATCAATGTATTGTTTGGTGGTGCGATGGGTGGTACGGCTGTAGCATCGGTTGATAAAGGTGAGCAAGTTCAACGTAATTACCGTTCTGGTTCTGCGGATGATGCGGGTTTCTTGATGTCAAATGCTGACAGCGTTGTGATTGTACCGGGTTATGGTATGGCGCAAGGTCGTGCACAAAACGCAGTGAAAGAATTGTGTGAAATCTTGAAAGAGCAAGGTGTAACAGTTCGTTTTGCAATCCATCCAGTTGCGGGTCGTATGCCTGGTCATATGAACGTATTGTTGGCGGAAGCTGATGTTGCTTATGAAGACATCTTGGAAATGGACGAGATCAACTCTGATTTCCCAGCGACTGATGTTGTACTGGTAATTGGTGCAAATGACGTTGTTAACCCTGCAGCTAAAGATGATCCAAGCTCACCAATTTATGGTATGCCGATTCTTGAAGCACATAAAGCACGTACCATTATGGTGATCAAGCGCTCTATGGCAACAGGTTATGCGGGTCTAGACAATGACTTATTCTACAATGATAAAACCATGATGATCTTTGGTGATGCCAAGAAAGTTGTTGAAGAGATGACGAAAGCAATCAATGGTGGTGGGCACTAAGCTGCTCTTGGATTAAATCCACCCCAACCCTCCTTTGAGAAAGGAGGGAGCCTAACCGCCTTCGGGCGGTTTTTTATTATTCACAGTTTGATGTTATGATTTTGATAAAAATCGACTGAATAAAAAATGATGAATCAACCATTTAAAATAATCTGTAACAGCTTAGGCATCTATTTGGCATTTTCCTTGTCTATAACGAATGCAGAAGTTTTTGAAATTCAAGATGGTTCGAAACACTATGATGCCGTAATTGATATTGCATGTGAAAAAGATGAATGTGGGGCTAAGGCCGAAGTAAAGCTATTAAAAAAGGGCAGTAAAGCGGTATTTCAAACATTTCACTCTGATGAGTTGACTATGTATTTAGACGAAAAGTTTAAACCGAGTGTCAATGTTATACAGCTTTATGGTGAACAAAGTCCTTTGATTTTTGATGATTTTAACTTCGATGGAACAGAAGACCTCGCGATTAGAAACGGTAATTATGGTTCTTATGGCGGTCCTGTGTATGACATTTATGTATTTAATCAAAGCAAGAATAAATTTGTTTTGAGTCAGGAACTGTCTGCACTCACTCAAGAAAATTTAGGCATGTTCGAGCTAGACAAAAAGCGCAAACGCATCATCGCCTTTAATAAAAGTGGCTGTTGCTACCATATTCGTTCTGAGTATCAAGTTGTACCTAGAAAAGGTTTATTGCTGGTTCGAGAGTTTATTGAGGATGCTACTTCACCAAGAGGTGATCAAGTTGAAGTCACAGATCGCAATCTGGTCAATGGAAAATGGAAGGAAAAGACCAAGTATTATCCAACTGCAAAATATTATGCTCAGTAGTCACAATTTACCTCGTATCGCTATTTTGTATTGACCTATAGCCAAACTCTACCTAATTGTTCATACACGTGACTTGCATCGAGTCATTGATCAGAAATGAAGCTTATATTTTTGTATGAACTTTTAGAAACTATTGGTTATCAATTGGTTTTTTGTGCTTTTGGATCCTAGATGGTTATCCTACCGTGGGGCGACATGGATGTCGTCGTTGGGTGAGGGTATATGAGCAAAAATAAAGCACTGCTTTGTTTGCAGCGCAAGAGCCCTGTTAAACGAAAGATTTTTGTCATCTTTGAAAAGTGAGGCATCGCCTGCACAAAGGTATTTAAACTTTGAATGTAAGATGTGGCATTGCAAGCTTTTTTATAATCAAAAAATTATTCTTCCATGCAATTGATTTAATTAAAAATATTAAATAAGAGATATTATATTCTTATGTATGAGTTTTTTGCTAGGTTGACTATAGCGTGATGCTAAATTGTGGGGCAGAGTAAGGTTTTATGAATAGAATGACTTCTTTTCGGTGTGATGTTAAATTTTAAGCATAAAAAAGCCCATCCAAAGATGAGCTTTTTCAATTAAAACTGAAACTTAATGAGGAATATGCTCTTCATCTTCAAATTCAGGTTTAACTTGTACGATAAAGTCTTGACGGTTAAGACCACGCCACAATGCAAATGCAGTACCGATATAGATTGAAGAATACGTACCTACAAATACACCAATAAACATAGCAACTGAGAACCAGTGTAGACCATCACCACCCAAGAACATCATTGCAAGTACAACCAGCAATAATGTCATCGAGGTATGAATGGTACGTTTTAAGGTTTCAGTTAACGCAATATTCACAATTTCTAACGGTGTCGCGCCACGAATCTTACGGAAGTTTTCACGGATACGATCCGATACAACAATGTTATCGTTTAACGAGAAGCCGATTAAGGCAAGAATAGCCGCTAAAACAGTAAGGTCAAATGGCCATTGCATCATTGCAAAAATACCAATCGTTACGATCACATCGTGCAGTAATGAAAGCACTGCACCAACTGCAAGTTTAAACTCGAAGCGAATGGTCACGTAGATCAGCATAAGTAGCATTGCAAGCGCTACAGCACCTGCAGAGCGTAAATATAGCTCATTACCGACTTGACCACCGACAGAGTCAACCTTATGAACAACGGCAGTGTTATTCGGCAGTTGAACCGCTTTGGTGATGGTATTACTTAAGTCTTCAACTTTAAGGTCTTGCGCTGGCATACGTACAATTAAGTCTTTATTTGAACCTAATGTTTGTACAACTGCATCTTTAAAGCCAGCTTTATCCAAATTGGAAATCACGTCTGCTGGTTTTGCCGCATATTGATAGTTCAATTCTGCAGAAACACCACCAGTAAAATCTAAACCAAGATTTAAGCCTTTGGTTGCAATAAAGAAGATACTTGCAATGGTCAAAAGGATTGAGATGATTGCCGCTGGTTTGGCAATCTTCATGAAATTAATTACATGCTCATCATCAGGGCGACCATATTTCTTTTTCGGTTGAGTCACATCAGTCATCTTCGATCTCCTATATGCTCAACTTATTCAAGTTACGTTTTCTGCCATACACCAATTGAACAATTGCACGTGTTACTGTAATTGCAGTAAACATTGAGCAAATAATACCAATCATCAGCGTTACAGCGAAGCCTTTGATCGGACCTGTACCAATTGCAAACAGAATAAATGCAACCAAGAATGTGGTTAAGTTTGAGTCGAGAATGGTGTTATAGGCTCGATCATAACCGGCAATAATGGCCTGTTTGGGCGAGGCCCCCCAGCGCATTTCTTCTCGTATTCGCTCACAGATCAGTACGTTGGCATCGACCGCCATACCAATGGTGATGACGATACCCGCAATACCTGGTAGGGTAAGTGAAGCCCCGATCCAAGACATGATGGTGAGAAGCATTGCCAAGTTAATCACTAATGCTACATCAGCAATTAAACCAAATAGACGGAAGAACACGATCATCCAGATTGCAACAAGCAGGAAACCAACTTGAGTTGATAATACGCCTTTGTCGATGTTCTCTTGTCCCAAACTTGGACCAACAACACGTTCTTCTACAAAGTACATTGGGGCAGCTAAAGCACCAGCACGTAGCATCAATGCAAGTTCAGCCGCTTCTTGAGGAGAATCTAAACCAGTAATACGGAAAGATGAACCTAAAACCGCTTGAATATTTGCAGCATTGATTACCACAGATTCAGTATATGGTGTACGAACTTCTGTCATAGCACCTGTAACTGGATCAGCAACAGAGGTGATTTTTTGTTTATTTTCAATAAACAAAACCGCCATACGTTTGCCAACAGCAGTACGGGTTGCATCTGACATCAACTTACCACCAGCAGTATCTAAAGTAATATTTACTTCAGCACCACCACTATCTTGGCTAAAACCACTTGATGCATTTTGTACACGTTCACCGGTAAGGATGCGACTGCGATTTAATAATAGTTCACGACCACTGTCCAAAGATTCGTAAGCAAAAACTTCAGTACCAGGCGGTAACGGTTGACCATTATATTTACCTGAGAAACGGTCAATATATTGATCATTTAAATCGGACACTAAACGGAATTCTAGGTTTGCAGTACGCCCTAAGACACGTTTAGCTTCAGCAGTATCTTGTACACCAGGCAGTTCAACCACAATACGATTGCTACCTTGACTTTGTACCAAAGCTTCAGCCACACCTAACTCATTAATACGGTTACGTAAGGTGGTTAAGTTTTGATTGAGTGCATAAGATTGAATGTCTTGCTTGGTCGCATCATTATAGGTCAACTTAAGCGTAGAACCTGTATCTGTTGCTAGAGCTTGTTGATTGAACTTATTCCCATCACGACGTAAAAAGTCCATTACCGCTGCACGGTCATCATTATTTGCAAACTGAATCGTAATGGTATTGTTGTTCAATGAAAGACTATTAAATTTAATCTTATTGTCACGGAACTCACGACGTAAGTCTGTTGCTGAGGTTTCCATACGTTGTGCAATAGCTTTGTCCATATCTACTTCAAGTAAGAAATGAACACCACCACGTAAGTCCAAACCAAGCTTCATTGGCTTAGCGCCAATTTTTTGCAACCACTCAGGTGTGGTTGGTGCAAGGTTTAATGCAACGGTATAGTTATCACCCAAACCTTTGCTGAGGACATCTTTTGCTTTTAACTGTGCTTCAGACGTATTTAAACGCAGAAGGGCAGCATTGTTAGTGAAGGTATTATCATGACTGCTAATATTTTCACTTTTTAAAATTTGCTCTGCTTTTTGTATGACAGACTGATCAATTGTGGTACCAGCCTTGGCACCAGAAATTTGAACAGCAGGTTCGTCAGGATACAAACTCGGCAGCGCATATAATGTACTGATTACTAGGACCACTAGAATCAATATATATTTCCATGCAGGGTAACGCATTCGCTTTCTTCTTAAAATGAAAAAGTCGTGCTAAGTGCACGACCGTTTTATGATTAAAGGTTATTTAATGTGCCTTCAGGGAGTACTGAAATAACACTTGCACGTTGAACTTTGACTTCATTGCCTTTACTTAATTCAACCACTGCAAAGTCGCCATCAATTTTTAGGATACGACCCATTAATCCACCTGCAAATACAACTTCACTGCCAACACCTAAGCTCTCGATTAACGTACGGTGTTCTTTTGCACGCTTAGCTTGAGGACGCCAGATCAGAAAATAAAAGATGGCAACAAATACCACAATCATTAATATGTTTGCCATCATGCCTGGGCCTTGTGCAGGCGCTGCTGCAGCGTGAGCAGAAGAAATAAATAAGCTCATTCTAATTTCCTAATGTTAAAAATTATCTGCCATTTTCATGGCTTTTAAATTGACTTGTTCAGCAATTTACCTTGTCTTGGGTTTCAGCGCAAATACTGTTGAATTAATCTTCAATTCAACTTTACATTGGGGCACTAATCAGCAGGACAAGCTGGAACTTCTAAACCGCGACGTTGATAGAAATCAGTCACGTATTCATCAAAAGTTCCCTGATCTAAAGCATCACGAATATCTTGGGTAAAACGTTGGTAATAACGTAAATTGTGGATCGTGCCCAACATAGAACCAAGCATTTCACCGCATTTTTCTAAATGGAATAAATAAGCACGGGTGAAGTTGCTACAGGTATAACAGTCACAATGTGGATCCAGTGGACTTTGATCATGACGATATTGGCTGTTACGAATTCGGACCAGACCATCAGTAACAAAATAATGACCATTACGTGCATTTCGAGTTGGCATCACACAGTCGAACATATCGACACCGCGACGAATTGCTTCAACGATATCTTCTGGTTTACCCACACCCATCAAATAACGTGGTTTATCTTCTGGCATTTTTGCAGGCAGGTAATCCAAAACTTTGATCATTTCTTCTTTGGGTTCACCTACAGATAAACCACCAATCGCAAAGCCATCAAAATCAATTTCTTTAAGACCGTTTAAAGACTCTTCACGAAGGTCTTCATACATTCCGCCTTGAATGATTCCAAACAATGCGTTTCTATTTTTTAAAACATCGTGATGCTGTGTTTTACAACGCTTCGCCCAACGTAATGACAGTTGAAGCGATTTCTGTGCTTCTTCATGGGTTGCTGGGTATGGCGTACATTCATCAAAAATCATCACAATATCTGAGTTCAATGTATGTTGAATGTCCATTGAAATTTCAGGAGATAAAAAGACTTTTGAACCATCGATAGGTGAGCGGAAAGTAACCCCTTCTTCTTTGATTTTACGCATAGCACCCAGACTGAATACTTGGAAGCCGCCTGAATCAGTAAGAATCGGTTTGCCCCATTTCATAAACTCATGCAAACCGCCGTGTTCACGGATAACATCTAGTCCAGGACGTAAGTAAAGGTGGAAGGTATTGCCTAAAATAATTTGTGCTTTGATATCTTCGATATCGCGTGGCAACATGCCTTTAACTGTGCCATAAGTTCCCACAGGCATGAACACAGGTGTTTCAATTACACCATGTTCTAAAGTTAAACGACCACGACGAGCACGCCCCGACTGACCTAATTTTTCAAACTTCATAAATAACCTAAATCTGGCGAAAAAACAGTTCGCTGATTGATAATTGCAAAAGGGGGCTATTTTCCCTGATTTTATGGTCGAATACCAGTCATGTTGTTTTTCATAATGTTAAATTTAAAATTATTGATTTAGCGCTGTGAACATCAATAGATTAATGCAAGAATCATTTTTTATAGTTGAATAATTATTGTTTGAATATCAAGGTATTATTTTTATGCAGTTAAAAAGCGAAGAGTGGTTCGCTTTTTTAACTTAGATTTGGACAAGATAGAAAATTAGTCTTTTGCCTTACGACCGATAATAATCAAGGCGATAATTCCCAGAATCATGATAAATATCCCATAATGATTCCAAAAATTACGTTGCATTTTATTTTCTTGGTATTCAGGATTTTTACCTAATGTTGCAATGACATCATCAGGCAATTCATAAAAAGTATCTGGCTCTGCATCAGTCATGCCGACCAAGGTGCAGTCCCAAGTTTTGACATCTGCCCATAAGACTCCAAAGTGACTACATTTATATCCTGCATTTAAACTTTTAAGATCATCATATTGACTTAATATTTCTTGTGGAAATGGTCCAACCTTAAACATTTCATCGCCTGTATTGAAAACTAACAGGCCTTTCGCTTGAGCAGGCGCTTGCCAGAGAAAACACAGACATAATATCATGAATAATTTTTTTAACATTTGATTTACTCCAATCTTTAGATTGTCTTTTTATTAAGTTGATCATTTTTAGTTGATCGTTTTGTTCTAAAAATAGTCATTTTTTAGCGGTTTGAAAATATCAGAAAATGATCGAAATGTCATTTTTTATGTTGAAAATAAACACAATTATGGCTAAATTTTTATTCAAATTTCCCTGTAGTGATTTAGGTAATATGTTTCGAGTCAACTATGCTCAATCGCCATAATCTATTCCTGATCATGGCTTTAAAGCTGACCCAAAAAAATTATTGAATTTATCAAACTGATTTAACACTTGTTCAACCTTGGCAATCCTTTGTTCTAAACTTCCTGTTAAAGCGATGTATGGAATCCGACGTTGTTTGAGATCTGCAATAATTTGTTGATGAAAAATAGCTCTTTTTTGTGGGCCACTACGATCCCAGGTGTCGTCATAAGCAATATCATCTTCACATAAGAAAAATAAGTCATAGCGCTGTGCATTTTCGAGTGCAAGTTGTTTGAGGTGCTCCGGTAGTCGGCCATGATAATCCATACAAAACATCGCTGTGGTTATCGCGTTGGTGTCTACAAATAAATAACAGTTTGCATCTAAAGTGGCCTGATCTTCGTAGGCGATATGACGATCTGCAATAATGTTGAAATCCTCAAAACCGATACGACGATCAACTTGGTAAGTTTCCCAATATTCACGCCCATATTCTGGGGCAAAAGTTGTTGCATACTTTTTCGCAAGTGCTTCAACTAAGGTAGACTTGCCTGTAGACATGGCACCAACAAAGACGACTTTGCTAATCAAATCTGCATAGACACAGTTGGGAATAAACTTCCGATTTTGGAAGGCATTTGCTCGAATCATTGTAGCGGAGATCGGCACCTGTAGACGTGGCTCATCCACTCTACGATCAATTGCATTGAGTGCCCTGCTGACATGCGTACCATAAAATTCACTACTATAAAAATGCGAAATTTTCACACCATTGAGCTTTTGAATGATGTAATTTTCTTGTTCTATTTCAAAAGCCCGATCATTGGAATAACCCTCAGGCCCATCCCATGCCTCAATCACATAAATTTGAGGAAATAAATCTCTGATCCATTGGGCGCGAATGTTCAAGGGAATGGTTGTAATTGAACTTTGATAGATCAATACATATAGCTCATCCACTTCCTGTAATGCTGTTTCAAATACATGTACATGCCCTGCATGTAAGGGGGCATATTTACCAAGTGTCAGTCCGATTTTTTTCATAGTTGTTAAATTCAATAGAATGAGTTTGAATGGTTTTGTGCAAGTTTATTCCAATTATAGTAACCATAGATGGCATTGATCAGAAAGGCCGACCACATCAATAACATCATTGCACCATCACCACTCCCATCAAGGGTTCGGATCGCCCACATTAAAATACTGAATATATTTAATGCAATATAGAACCACCATTGCTCTTTAAAACGCAGCAGCATCAAAATCGTTGCCGAGATTGCAAGAATATTGGTGGTTGCATCTATATAAGGCGTATTTTGAGTGGAAATTTGGGCAAGTAGGTAACCGAGTATAGCAATACAACCTATATTGCTCAGGATGATCAAAATCAAATAAGCATGCCGAAGGACATACGCCTGCTGTAATTGTTTTTCTTTGGTATGTTTCTGCCAAAGTAGCATGCCGATCAAAGCAGTTGGGACAAAGAACAAGAGATTCAGTCCCATTTCGCCATAAAGCCCGTTGTTATAGCAAATCCATGCATAAGCACAGCTATTGAATAAACCAAAACTATAATTGAGAATATTGCCTTTTGCTGCCAATACCACACAGAGAATTCCGCTGAGTAATACCACGAAATTAAACCATGTATCCTGTTGAACTAAGGTAATGATACAGCCGATGAAAATAAAACTAAAAAGCCAAACAATTTCAAATACATTCCAATTTTTGAAAAGAAGCCGAAAGGGTGAGGGAAAAAAGAGTTTCAACATAGGGTTTGTAATTCTAACGAATGCTGCTGGTGTTATTTGCTGGTAATTTATACCGGATTTAAATCTTACAGACAATTTGAAATTTCAGTTTAATCGTATGCAAGGACTGGATTGTTGCCTATTGTTTTTTACCAAGCCTTTTATATATGCATTATCATGATTCATTTTTATGTAGTTAATCAAGGGATGTTTGATCAAAGAATCTTCCCAACATTTCTTTGAGACTAGCATGTTTTTACCGCTACGTATTACCTTGCGAAACGATATTTTTCATCATTTAGAATAACTAAATTTCGTATTTCGTATTTCGTATTTCGTAGCTAGTATTGCTTAAAAAACACACGTAGTCGCAAACTTCGACGAATTGTCTACAGACCTTAGTTAAAATTAGGTTTGTAATCAAAATTCTGAGTGACCACATTGTCTGAAAATGGACGAATTGTTTTCTTTGCCAAAGTAATGGTATTGATCATATTGTTTGGAAAAATTTCGATGGTGTTATTAAATTCTTCAACATTACGGTTAAAGATGGTGATTGCTGCACCGACATTTTCATTTTGTTCTTGAATATCATCCATCATTTTTGCATACAAGGTATCCGCTTTGAGTTCAGGATAATTTTCAACCACCACATTTAAACTTTTCATTAAATCTTGATTGAGTTTTTCAACATGTTGCAGTTGAGAAACATCGGTATTGTTTAGATTTAGATTCAAAATTTGCTGACGTAACTCGGTCACTTTTTCTAAAGTTGATTTTTCAAACTGTGTATATTGCACCAAAGTTTGCTCTAAAGTTTCCAGTGTTTTTACTTTCTGGCGTTCAAAATTGGCAACCTCAGCCCATGCACGTTGTGTCGCATTGAAATAACGCACAATGTTATTTCTAACCAGAATACCCCAAACGATCAGAACAATAAAAATCCCAATAAATATGATTAAACCCATTTTGATTATTCCTTTTAATTTATGAAATCAAGTTTAGCATGCACTGTTTAAATTTTTCATATTCAGGCATGGTTAATGTTCTTAAATGTCCACGAAGTGCTGAAATATCCTGAAGCTTTTGTTTTTTACGACGAATGCGAAAGAGATCTTGATCTCCCATATAGCACAGCATATTTTCTTCAAAATGATAAACAATATCACCTGAATAGTGTTGAAAAAAATCACTTAATTTTAAGGTGATACTTGGACTAATGGTACGGGCAAGTTGATGTTGATCATAGCCAAAAATATATAAATTTTGATTGACCAGAATATCCGCAGTTTTCCATATTTGGGTATAGGGCGGAATAAATTCATGGTGTTTATTACTGGCAGCAAAGCCGAGGGCGGGTAATTGAAAAATAAAAGCGCCCCAGTGGTTTTTATGGGTTTCCTTAATTTTCTGTTTTTCACCCTGAGTATTGGGCAGTGAAAACTCATCGACATAATGATACTGAAACAACATCACATGATGTTCTTGTTCACCATCAAACCATTTGGTGGATGCAAATTGTTCAATCTCGTTCAACACATTGCCTTGCGAAAACAATGGAAAACTTTGTTTTAACTTGCTCATGACCAAAAAGGTATTGCTTGTTGTGGAGATATGACTTGGAGTTTTATTGAAATCTAATTCGTAGCGGAGAAACATCATGCGCTGTTCTAAAAAATTGATGACTTCATCAATTGGATCGCTTTGCTCATAAATTAAATAAGCACCAAAACAGCATAACAAGGCTGCTAATAGGCTCAGTGGATAGGGAATATAGTGATGAATCAGCCAACCAAAAAGTGCAGTCATTACCCCAATCATAAATAGCAGTCTGGGGATGAGGTTATGAAAAAATAATTCTCTACATTCTCCCCACGGATGTAACCCATCTAAAATATCTTGTGCAGATTGAGCCTGTTGTCCAATTTCCCAAAGCCGAGCGATATTGCGCATCACATGTTTATTTTTTCTTGTACGTAGGTGAAGTAATCGCTCAACGGTTTCTATAGGCATGGCAAATCATCATGATTAAAGGATATTAAAGTTCAAATTCCAGATTGATAAGTATGCGATAAATTATTGTATCGACAAAGTAAATTGTTTATTGTTCAACTTTATTTGTCTCATAATGGGGTTGGATTTCTTGTAGAATTGTGATCATTGAATCTTTTAGCTGTTCATAATTAGGCATGTTCATACTTTCAAGTTGTGCAGCTAAATCATGTACAGTTTGAACTTTATCGACTTGCATCTGCGGTTTGGTAATATCCGTTTTAAACAGCCAGCACAAAGTAGGGCGCTGGACTTGAACATAAAAATCACCTTTAAAATAAGTCATGGCTTGTTCAAGCATTAATACATGATTTGGTGTGAAAAATTTGGCAAGTTGCATTTCATTTGTACCACTTAATTGGTACTGATTGTCGAAACGAATATCCCCACTCGACCATTTTACGCCAAGACGGCAGGCTCGATTTTGTTTAGATGAAATGCTGATACCTTGAGCAGGGAAGTTCTCTAGGATGATCCCCCATAAATCATAATGACGATATTCAATCTTTTTCTTACCGTCTGAATCACGAGTTTCGACTTCATCCACATAATGATAATTAAACAGCATATATGGATAGTTGATACTGTTGATCTGCCAAGCGCCATAAATGCAATGACCAATGGTATTTTCATGATCCCCTAAACCAAATAACGGGAAATTATAGGGAGACTCAATATTTTCATCAAAGGCATTGGGATAGAAGCGAATTTGATATTTCACTTCTAGGTTCTTTTGATGAGTATCCTCAATCAATTGATTGAGGGCTTTTGTCGAAGTGCGCTTATAGAAAGCAAAAGCCACACTAGCGACTGTTGCTAGTAAGAGTATCGGGTGGGTAAAAATAGCCAGTACAAATAAGCCAATCGCAATCGCGATAAAAAGCCAAAAAGTATAATTTTGAATAGACAGACTCGGATCATCTTGCCAATTCTTTAAGCTTGTAATGATCTGTTCAAAATCTTGATTTGATGAGAGTAACTGATTGATCGCATGTATATTGTGCTGAGTCTTGCCATTGTTGGCGTGTTGTTGGCTAAAAGCATTTTGAATTTTTGTGAGTAAATCATTCATCTTTATTCATTATTGTGGCAAGTGCTTAGATGCCTGATTGTAACGAAAAAATGATTTTGAATGCAAAGTGTCGTGTTTAAACCACACTTTGCATATTGGTAGTCTGACTAAGCAATAACTTTTAAATAGGTTGCGCTTCGTTAGACCTTAGCCATTTGCGTTTTCAATCAACATTGCATCGCCATAACTAAAGAAACGATATTTGCTTGCAACAGCATGTTGATATGCGTTCATAATATTGTCACGGTTGGATAATGCAGATACCAACATTAACAAGGTAGATTCTGGTAAATGAAAGTTGGTGATCAAGCGATCAACCACACAGAACTGATACCCTGGATAGATAAAGATTTGTGTATCGCCTGTCCATGCGGCAATTTTTCCCCCAGACGCTTGCGCTGCACTTTCTAAGGCACGTGTTGCTGTCGTTCCGACGGCAATTACTTTGTTGCCACGTGCTTTGGTTTCTTGAATCAATTTTGCAGTTGCTTCAGGCACATCACACCATTCACTGTGCATGATGTGATTTTCGATCTGATCTGTGCGTACTGGTAAGAATGTTCCAGCACCCACATGCAAGGTTACAAAAGCTTTATTTACGCCTTTTTGCTCTAATTTTTCTAATAGGGCTTGGTCGAAATGCAAACTTGCTGTCGGTGCTGCTACGCTTGCCAATTTGGTTGGATCGTTAAACACGGTTTGATAGCGTTCTGTGTCAATGGCTTCTGCTTCACGGTTAAAGTAAGGCGGAATAGGTAGTTGTCCGTATAAATCTAAAACTTGCAAAATAGGCTGAGAAAATTCCACCACAAATAAGTTTTCATGACGCCCTGTTACCGTCACTTTAACTTCATCTTTGCCAATAAATAACTCAGCACCTGCTTTAGGCGAATTACTGGCTTTGATATGACAATGTGCAATGGTCTGATCAAAAATACGTTCAACCAAAACTTCAATAGCACCACCAGAGGCGCGTTTACCTTTTAAACGTGCTTTCATCACTTTGGTATCATTGAGTACCAATAAATCACCTTCATTGAATAAATCAAAAACATCGGTGAAGTGAAGATCTTGGTATGAACCCTCTGCATTGAGATGTAAAAGGCGAGAAGCGCTACGTGTTTCAAGTGGGTAGCGCGCAATGAGTTCGTCGGGAAGTTCGAAATTAAAATCGGAGAGTTGCATCATGAGGAAGAAAAACTGACATTTGGGATTTAAAAACTGCCGCTAGTATAGTCGTTTTTCAAATTAATGGCTGAAATTGATGTTTTATAATCCAAAAAAACCAGATCTGCCTTAAAATTAAACAAATGTGAAAACTTGTCGTTGACAAGAAAATGAAACGCGCTATTATACGCACACAACCTCTCCCGAGGTGGTGAAATTGGTAGACGCGGTGGACTCAAAATCCACTGTCAGCGATGACGTGTCGGTTCGAGTCCGACCCTCGGGACCATATATTATGAAAAGCCTTCAAGCATATTTAGACTTGAGGGCTTTTTTTATTGTTTGAAATTGGTGCTATCAGAACTTAAGAAATCAAATAAGAACATGAGTGCTTTAAAAAGAAAAAAACTGATTTTGATCAGTATGGACCAATTAATAGATTGGCATTTAAATGATGGTTTCGATGTTTAATTAAAATTACGTAATTTCTAGTGTTCCATCGCTCCCTCTTTAATGACGCATTTTTATAACAAGTATCAGTATGCGAGAAATAGCGCCTGATCACTTAACAACAACAGTTAAAATTTTTAATTTCAATCATTTAAAACTTAACCAAAGGTGTACATATTTCTTGCCTATAAGAAAATTAATTAATTATAGTTAAAAGTATTTTAAATAATTTGAAACTATTTTATTTTTTCTCGCTATTTCGAAAAATATCTAAATGATCTTTATGCAGGTTGTTCAGCAAAGAAGATTGGCTTTATTTAAGGAAAATCAAGGACACATCATGGGGATTCAGAAATCATAATCGGAGTAAAATTATAATGAATCTAAGTATTATGATCATCATTGGTTTAATCGTGTATTCGATAGCAGCCATGACTTATGTATACCGTTGGCGAGGAAATGTACGTTATGACTCACTCTCACAATATTTAAGAAAAAGTTGGCCTATATTTGCACCATTTAATTGTGTTCTGTATATGACGACACGCAGCTTTGCAAAAAAGCCAATATTAGATGCTGACTTTTTAGAAAATATTGAAGTACTTAGAGCCAATTGGATAATTATTAGAGATGAAGCAATAGCATTAGAGTCATCGGGTATATTTGAAGTGATCAAGACACCTGGAGCAGACGGTTATTATGATGTTGGTTTTCGCACTTTTTACAAACGTGGTTGGAGTAAATTTTACTTAAAATGGTACGGAACAACGCATGTTTCTGCGCAAAGATTATGTCCTAAGACATTGGAGTTACTTAATCAAGTTCCTGCTATTCGAGGTGCCATGTTTTCACTGTTACCGGCGGGTTCTGAACTGAGCTTACACGCTGATCCGATTGCTAGTAGCTTTAGGTATCATCTCGGTTTGGTGACGCCTAACTCTGAAACTTGTCAAATTAATATTGATGGACAAACTAGTACTTGGTTCAATGGTAAAGACTTTGTCTTTGATGAAACATATCCACATTTTGCATATAATACAGCGAATTCAGCGCGATTGATTCTGATGTGTGATGTTGATCGTCCAATGAACATATTTGGACGAATTTTTAACAGCGCTTATCGTATTCTTGTTAAAGGTACTGTTGTTCCAAATACACCTGAAGATAAAAGAGGGGTGTATAGTGCTATTTTTAAATTTTTTGCACCATTTAGACAGTATTCAATACAATTTCGTGAAAAGCATTTCAAAACTTATAAAATACTCAAATTCATTTTAAATATGAGCCTGCTATCCATCATTTTTATCGTCTTGTATGGGATGATCTATTTTTTCGAAATGCTTTTTTAAGGGATTAAAATAACTCATTTCCTCAATCATTTGAGAGATAACTTTAGTAAAGTTGTTGCTGAATTTCGCTATTTTGTCTTTGATCTTTGCAACCTCTCTGTCACTTATACATGCCAATAGCTTGATAAATACTTTATGGTTTGATTGCGATGATTTAAATTAGAGGTTTTTATCAAAAGCTTGGTTTTTTCTATTTAAATCATAAAAATATATAAAGCAGTAACTGATTGTGCATGTTAAATAAAATGTGAAATTTATCGAAAATTTCATCCCATTGTTTTTATTTGATTGTATTGCTGTTATATTGTTTTATGTGAACATTTGTAAGTGTTTCTCTAAAGCGATGTTTTCAAGTTTGTATGTGTTTGGAAGAAGTTGATATTTAAACGTTGGCGATTTAAATAACTAGCGTGTTAACTGAAAGTGCAAATGAGGTAAACATGAAATTAGAATTCTTAGAAGCTCATCAGACTGAACAGCTTAGTGCTTGTCAACTATCGTTGATTTTAGGTGTTTATACCACAGACAATAAAATTGAACGTTATTTACGTGTAGCTCGTGCTGTTCTCAATGTAGAAAATGCTTTTTTTACTTTTCATAATGAACCTTATATTTGGGTTGCCGATGAAAGTAGTGATTTTAAAGCAGCATCTATTGCTTGTAAATTGAGCTTATCACCATATTTTGGCAATCAGTGCATCATTTCAGAAATGCATAAAAATTATGAAAAATTCTCACAATATATGGTTGAAATTGGGATAAAACACCAACGTTTATTGTGCTACGATTTTAAGTTAGAAGATAACGACTCTATTGCACATGTTTATTTCTATGATAATAAAAAAACAACATTTACAAGCAAGCAACAGGCTTTATTAGAAGAACTTAGCTTAGGTTTGGTGACGATCTTAGAGCGTAAATCTGAATCCCAAGATTACTATGAGTTATATGAACAAGAACGCGCTTTAAATTTTAGTAAAACTAAGTTTTTCCAAGTTATTGCTCATGATTTACGTGCGCCTTTTCATGGATTGATTGGCTTCTCAGATGTCTTAGCAAACGAGCGTGAAACTTTGAGTGAAGAAGGTGTACAGGATATTGCAGATTATTTGCACGATACCTTGCAATCGACCTATTCCTTACTTGAAAACTTACTCAATTGGGCGATGGCAGAAGGTGGGCGCTTTGTTTATCACCCAATTAATTTTAAATTAAAACAGACCACAAAGATTGTTTACGATGTGCTTAAGCCTTTGGCAGTGAATAAAAATATACAACTGATTGAAAATGTTGCTGAAGATTTAAGTGTTTTTGCAGATATGAATATGGTGACCTCGGTGATTCAGAATTTGGTTTCGAATGCCTTGAAGTTTACCCGTACTGATGGTTCTGGAAAAGTTTCCATTGTTGCGCACCCAATAGGAAAAGATATAGAAATTATTATTCATGATACTGGTTTGGGAATGACTCAGTCGCAAATTGAGCAGCTGTTTGAACCACAGATCAAAGCCAGTATAAAAGGTACGATTGGGGAGCGAGGAACAGGATTAGGGCTGGTTCTATGTAAACGGTTTGTGGATCTCAATCATGGAAAAATCTCAGTAAGCTCTAAAACAGGTGAGGGAACGACTTTTATTGTTGCTTTACCTGCTGCAAAAAATACCCATCAAGCTTTGGTTTGTCCTGAAATCAAGCAAGATAAAATAAAAATTTCATAATTTTATATTTGAATAATTTAGATTGATTGTGAGTGGTGGTTTTTTGAGCTTTGTTTTTTAAGAAAAGTACAAAAACCTCCCTAAATGTAAAGCAAACTGCTATAAATAAGCTGATAAAACATAAGTACAGGCTTTTCAATGAACATTGAGCAATTGCAAAAAACATTACATGCAAGTCAGTATGCAGAACAAGTATTAAGTCTACATCAAGCCACTTTAGAACATGATTATGCAATTGATCAATTTCAACAATCGCTCAGTACAGCACAAATTCAACAACTCGTTTACGATCATTTAGTCAATATTCAAGATGAAAATACGTGGATGAAAGTCTTACGTATTCTTCGTGCACGCTTAATGTTTCGTTGGATTTGGCAAGATGCTAACCAACTGACCAATGTGGTGAAGTTGACACGAGAACTGTCTGATTTTGCAGATGCCTGTATCATTGCAGCAAAAGATTTTGCTCGGATTCCTTTGCTGGCAAAACATGGCGAACCGATAGGTTATAACGGCAAGCTTCAAGATTTGATCGTCATTGGGATGGGCAAGCTTGGGGCACAAGAGCTGAACTTATCTAGTGATATTGACCTGATTTTTGCCTTTGATGAGCAAGGAGAAAGCAATGGTCGTAAGTGTATTGATGTACAGCAATTTTGCATCTTGTGGGGGCAAAAGCTGATCTATTTATTAGATCATATTACTGCAGATGGTTTTGTATTTCGTGTGGATATGCGTCTACGTCCTTGGGGGGATGGTTCAGCACTGGCAATAAGTCATGTGGCTTTAGAAAAATATTTAAGTCAGCATGGGCGCGAGTGGGAACGTTATGCATGGATTAAGGCGCGTATTATCACAGGTGGACAAGACGGTGATAGTTTATTGGATATGACCCGCCCATTCGTTTTTCGTAAATATGTAGATTACACCGCTTTTGAAGCCATGCGTGAAATGAAAGCCATGATTGAACGTGAGGTGGCTCGGCGTAACATTGCAGACGATATTAAGCTGGGCGCAGGTGGTATTCGTGAAGTTGAATTTATTGTGCAGGTTTTTCAGCTGATTTATGGCGGAGCAAAATTAGAGTTACAAGACCGCCAATGCCTTGTTAGCCTAAAACATTTGGGTGAGGCGGGATTACTCGATCATCAATCCGTTGAGGATCTTGAAGAGGCTTATCTATTTTTACGACGTGTAGAGCATGCTATTCAAGCCTTGAATGACCAGCAAACACAATCTTTACCTACAGAACCTGAACTTCGTCAGCGAATAATTGATACCTTGGGTTTTGATGATTGGGCTGCTTTTATTGATTTTCTCAACCAAAAGCGCAGCAAGGTGACTTTCCAATTTGAGCATTTGATTAAAGAAAAAGGACTTGATTCTCCGATTGAAAGTTTTAGTCAGTTGGAAAGCCAGCTCAATGAGATCTTAGACCGTAATGCACAAAATCTGATTCATGAGTTTTGGTATGGTCATGCAATCAAGAAACTGCCTGCTAAAGCTGTACAGCGTTTAAAAGAATTTTGGCCGCATTTGGTTGAAGCAGTCCTACAGTCGAATAGTCCGCAAGTGGCTTTAATGCGATTGATGCCGTTGGTCGAATCTGTAATGCGCCGTACCGTGTATTTGGTGATGTTGATTGAAAGCAAAGGGGCGTTGCAACGTTTGGTCAAAATGGCGACAGTTAGTCCGTGGATTTGTGAGGAGTTGACTCATTATCCTGTTCTTCTGGATGAGTTTTTATCCATGGATTTTGAACTGCCTCGACGAGATTATTTGGAAGATTCGCTCCGCCAGCAATTACTGCGTATTGAAATCGATCAAGTTGAAGATCAAATGCGAGTATTGCGCTTATTTAAAAAATCCAATGTGCTTACCGTTGCTGCAAGCGATGTGCTGGCAGAAAGCCCGTTGATGAAAGTTTCGGATGCTTTAACAGATATTGCAGAAGTTTCTGTGATTGCAACATTAAACTTGGCTTATCAGACAGTTGCTAAGCGTCATGGTTATCCTGTCGATGCAGAAGGCCTGCGTTGTTCATTAGACCATATGGCCTATGCTGTGATTGGTTATGGCAAAGTAGGGGGCATTGAGCTAGGCTATGGTTCAGACCTCGATCTAGTTTTTATTCATTATATGGATGAACAAGCAGATACTGATGGTCAAAAGGCCATTAGTGGCTTTGAATTTGCCATGCGTGTTGCGCAAAAATTTATGTCTCTGATGACCACACAAACTTTAGATGGTCGAGTCTATGAAATTGATACCCGTTTACGCCCTTCTGGTGAAGCAGGCTTATTGGTCACCAGTTTAAAGGCATTTGAACAGTATCAACTCAAAAGTGCCTGGTTGTGGGAACATCAAGCAATTGTTCGAGCACGCTCAATTGCAGGTGAGCAAAGCTTAAGAGCAAAATTTGAAGAATTACGTTGTAGGGTTCTCACATTACCAAGAGAAGAAGAGACAGTTCGCAAAGAAGTCCTGAACATGCGTCAGAAGATGAAAGATCATTTGGGTTCCTCAAAAGATCAGAAAAAAGATGGAATTTTTCATCTAAAACAGGATGCAGGAGGTATCGTTGACATCGAATTTATGGCACAGTATGTCGTATTAGCCTGGAGTGGGACGAATCCTGATCTCGCCCATTATTCCGACAACGTACGAATCCTTGAAGATGCCGCAAAGGCAGGTTGCTTATCCAGCGACGATGTATCCGCATTGATTCAAGCTTATCTCAGTGAACGCGCCGAGAGCCACCGTTTGGCACTTGCAAATCATAATATGCAAGTGAGTGCTGCGGATTGGCACGATACCCGAGAGGTCGTTTGCAAGTTATGGCAAAGATTAATTGATCCAACAGCGAGTTTCGCTTTGGAAAGTGAATAATTGTGTAAAAATTTGGAGTGTGCGCCATGAATTTGGCTGATCGTGATGGTTTTATTTGGCAAGATGGACAAATGGTTGATTGGCGTGAAGCTAAAATTCACGTCTTAACTCATACATTACATTATAGTATGGGTGTTTTTGAGGGTGTCCGTGCTTATGAAACACCTAACGGTACTGCGATTTTCCGTCTCCAAGACCATACAAAACGTTTGTTAAATTCTGCAAAAATTTATCAAATGAAAGTTCCATTTGATCAAGCAACTCTTGAACAAGCTCAAATTGATGTTGTCCGTGAAAATAAATTGGCGTCATGCTATTTACGCCCAATTATTTTCATTGGTTCGGAAAAATTAGGTATCGCTGCAACTGATAATACCATTCATGCGACAGTTGCTGCATGGAGCTGGGGTGCTTACCTTGGCGATGAAGCAATGGCGAAAGGTATTCGTGTTAAAACCTCATCATTTACGCACCATCACCCTAACGTGACCATGTGTAAAGCCAAGGCTTCAGGTAACTATACTTTGTCTATTCTTGCACACCAAGAAGTGGCACATTCTGGTTATGATGAAGCAATGCTTATGGACCCTCAAGGGTATGTATGCCAAGGTTCAGGTGAAAATGTATTCTTAGTAAAAGATGGTGTATTACATACACCAGATATTGCTGGCGGGGCATTGGATGGGATTACGCGTCAAACGATTATCACCATTGCGAAAGATATGGGGATTGAAGTTGTTGAACGTCGTATTACCCGTGATGAATTCTATATTGGTGATGAAGCATTCTTTACTGGGACTGCTGCTGAAGTGACGCCGATCCGTGAATATGATGATCGTGAAATTGGTTCAGGCGCTCGTGGTCCGATTACTGAGAAGATTCAGAAAGCATTCTTTGATGCTGTTCAAGGTAAAGATCCAAAATATGCACATTGGCTGACTTATGTAAAATAAGTGGCTGCATGCAAAAAAAGGATTCCTAGAGGAATCCTTTTTTTGCTTAGATCTGGCTGTTGTAATAATTGAAAAAAAATTCCAAGGCTAAAATTTAGCTTTAAACTAAATAAAAGCCTTAATTAAACTTGATAAAAATCTCGATACCAATCTACGAATTGTTTAACACCATCTTCAACAGAGACCGATGGTTTGTATCCGACCATCTGTTCTAAAGCACTGCTATCCGCAAAAGTATCCGGCACATCACCTGGTTGTAATGGAAGTAATTCTAAAATTGCTTCTTTGCCTAAGGCTTTTTCAATAGCATGAATATATTCAATCAATTTTACTGGATTGTTGTTGCCGATATTGAAAATACGGAAAGGCGCATAACTGGTCGATGGATCAGGATTTTTGCTGTTCCAATTTGGATCAGGTTGCGCAATTTGATCACTTGAACGAATCACACCTTCCACAATATCTGAAATAAAAGTGAAGTCACGGGTATGGTTGCCGTGATTGAAAACAGGAATAGGTTGGTCTTCAATAATGTTCTTGGTGAACTTAAACAAAGCCATGTCTGGACGGCCCCAAGGACCATAGACAGTAAAAAAGCGTAAGCCTGTTGTTGGTAAATTGAAGAGATGGCTATAACTGTGCGCCATGAGTTCATTGGCACGTTTCGTTGCAGCATAGAACTGTACAGGATGGTTAACGCCATGTTTTTCACTAAATGGCATGGTGGTATTTGCACCATAAACACTACTGGTACTGGCATAAGTTAAATGTGGTGTTTTGGCATAACGGCATGCTTCAATAATATTGGTAAAGCCAATTAAATTACTTTCGACATAGCTCAATGGATTTTCTAATGAGTAACGGACACCAGCTTGTGCAGCCAAATGAATCACCCGATCAAATTGATGATCTTGAAAACATTGATCAACGATTGCTTTATCGGCAAGATTGGCATGAATAAAAGTGAATATTTGCTGGGTTTGTGCCGCCGTATCTTTGAGAACCGCTAATCGGGCTTGTTTTAATGCGGGGTCATAGTAATCATTCATATTGTCAAAGCCAACAACATCATCACCACGTTCTAAAAGTTTTTTTGCAACATTGAAGCCAATAAAACCTGCTGCACCTGTGACGAGGACTTTCATTCATCTGCTCCGAAAATATCTCGTGTATAGACTTTATCTAATACATCACTTAAGTCATTAGAAACCCGATTGGCAATAATCACGTCACTTTGCTGTTTAAATTGTACTAAATCATTGACGACTTTGGACTTAAAGAACTGGTCCTCTTGTAAAGTCGGTTCATAGACAATCACTTCAATACCCTTGGCTTTGATGCGTTTCATCACACCTTGGATTGCGGACGCTCTAAAATTATCTGAACCACTTTTCATCACTAGGCGATAAATACCAACTTTATTGGGGTTACGTGCAATCACCGAGTCTGCAATAAAGTCTTTACGCGTGCTGTTTGAGTCAACAATGGCTTGAATCAAATTACTTGGAACGTGATTATAGTTGGCTAAAAGTTGTTTGGTGTCTTTGGGTAGGCAATAGCCACCATAACCAAATGATGGATTATTATAGTGATTACCAATACGTTGATCTAAACAAACACCATCAATAATTTGATGAGTGTCTAAGCCAAAAATTTGCGCATAGGTATCCAGTTCATTGAAATAGGCAACGCGCATAGCGAGATAGGTATTGGCAAATAACTTAATTGCTTCAGCTTCAGTTGAATCGGTAAATAAAACAGGGCTGTCTTTTTTGATGGCCCCTTCGATCAATAAGTCAGCAAACAGTTTTGCCCGATCAGATTTTTCCCCAACAATAATGCGGGAAGGGTATAAATTGTCATGCAATGCCTTTCCTTCCCGTAAAAATTCTGGAGAAAAAATAATATTTTCAGTGTGAAATTTTTCTTTTAAACTCTTGGTGAAGCCGACAGGGACAGTTGATTTAATCACCATCACTGCATTGGGGTTGACCTCTAAGACTTGCTGAACTACGCTTTCGACACTTTGCGTATTAAAATAATTGGTTTTGGTGTCGTAATCCGTTGGTGTTGCAATAATCACAAAATCTGCATTGCAATACGCTGCTTGGTAATTTGTCGTAGCTGTAAAATTTAATGATTTTTCTTTTAAAAATAATGAAATATCCGCATCTTGAATGGGCGATATTTTATTGTTGAGCAAGTTAACCTTAGATTCTAAAATATCTACTGCAACAACTTCATGATGTTGTGCAAATATCATTGAATTGGATAAGCCAACGTAACCTGTTCCAGCGACTGCTATTTTCATAAAAACCTAATATAGAAAATGTGCTTGCAAAAGTTGTATTCAATTTCACAGCGCATTCATTCAAAAAAGATTGCTCAATAAAATATCGAACAATTAAAATGATCATGCTCAATGTGAATTGTTAACGCATCATAGCATATTCTCATGAAACAAATTGTTCAGCATATGCAATCGAATACAGTAACTTGGCGAGGGTAATGGTATGATATGGCGATTGCTCAGGTGGAAGATTGATGCATGCAGGTCAATGAATCAAATTTACAGTCGAATTTAGTTGAATCAGAACAGAATATCGTTTTGTGTATGAAGTGGGGCAGCAAGTATGGTGCTGAGTATGTCAATCGCCTATATAACATGGTGAAACGACATACCACAATTGATTTCCAAATGGTGTGTTTGACTGATCGTACGGAAGGTATTAATCCCGAAGTTCAATGCTTTCCAATTCCGCCATTAGCATTACCTGAAGGAAGTCCTGAGCGAGGATGGAATAAACTATCTACTTTTGAACCCAATTTATATGGTTTAAAAGGCAATTTATTATTTCTAGATCTTGATGTGGTCATTGTAGACAATATTGATGATTTCTTTACTTATCCCGGTGAATTTCTAATTATTCACGATTGGAAACGTCCTTGGCGTGTGACCGGAAATAGCTCAGTTTATCGTTTTAAGTTGGGCACCTTTCCTGAAATTTTGCCGTATTTTCGTGAAAACTTTAAAGAAATTAGTCATAAATTCCGAAATGAACAAGAGTATTTATCGTGGTATGTCGATCAGCAGCAAAAACTAAGCTACTGGCCAAAAGATTGGTGTAAGAGTTATAAATACCATTGCTTGCAAAAATTACCATTGGCTTATTTTAAGCCACCAGTAAAGCCACAAGATGCCAAAATTATTATTTTCCATGGGGAAATTAATCCACCTGATGCTGTGACTGGCGGTGGTGGTAAATGGTATCGTTATGTGTTGCCTTCAGACTGGATTAAAGACGCTTGGCAGTAATTTTATTTAGATCATTAGAAAATTTGAGAACAATATAGATGCAAAACCTTGATATCGTGATTGCTTGGGTCGATGGCAATGATGTTGAGTTAAAACGTAAACGTCATCAATACCTCACAGGTGGAGATGCCTCAGATGCTGTGAGCGATACACGTTTTGCTAGTAATGATGAGATCTATTACAACATTGCATCTATATTGAAGTATGTACCTTTTTGCCGTCATATTTTCATTGTTACAGATAATCAGCAGCCTGAATTTTTAAATGAATTTGCAACACAAGGTCTTTGTGATGCAAATAAAATTCGTGTCGTTGATCATCGTGAGATTTTTGCTGGTTATACGCAATTTCTACCCACGTTTAACACCCGGTCAATTGAAAGCATGTTATGGAATATTAACGGGCTTTCAGATTATTTTATCTACTTAAATGATGACTTCTTTTTCAATTCACCTGCTCAAATTGAAGATTTTCTTGAAGCCAATAAAATCGTCACCTATGGACACTGGAAAAGTTGTTTTAGTTACAAGGCTAAGCTGAAATATCGTCAGTTTTTAAATCGAAAATTTAATAAACCGATTCAACCTGGTCATGTGATTGCACAAATGCTGGGTGCTGATATTCTAGGCTTTAAAGAATTTTTTGAAATCCACCATTATCCACATTGCGTAGATCGTAAAATTTTAAGTGAATACTTATTGCATCATCCAGACCTATTAGAAACACAGATTAAATATAAATTTAGAAGTGTCGAACAGCTAAATCCGATTTCATTGATGAATCATTTAAAGATTCAAAAAAATGAAGCAGTTTTAAAATCTGATTTAGCTTTGGCTTATTTGAAGAATGCTGAAAGCTTACCTGAGTTTGTAGAAGCATTGAATCAAGGCAATATTAAATATGGTTGTATCCAAAGTTTAGATCAACTAAATTCTGAGAATGCTGAACAGGTACGTCTTAAAATGATCGATAAATTATATGATTATTTACCTAAATCAGTTATTTCAGCCAAAGTTTTATCGTAGGAAGCCCATCATGAAAGTTAAAACATATCTGATAAATTTAGATGGTAGTGATGAGCGACTTGCTCGCGCAACAGAACAGTTACAGGCGGTAAACTGGGAGTTTGAGCGTTTTTCTGCTTACGATGGACGTGGCAAAGGATTGTCATCTTTTCAGGATTATGATGATGCGTTGACGCAGCAAACTTTAGGAAGACGGTTACTCAATTCTGAGCTAGGGTGTTATCTCAGTCATTATGGCTGTGCTCAGAAATTTTTAGCAAGTGATGCAGATTATCTTGTTGTCCTAGAAGATGATATGAAAATTACAGCTGATTTCAAACAGTCTATGGATCAAGTTTTAAATTATTTAGATACGCATCCAGACTTAGACTGGTATCTGATTAATTTAGCCGCGAAGAAGAAAAAGTTAGCCAAAGACATTACTCAGTTTGATCACTATTCATTGTGGCACGCTTATTATTTTCCTATTCGTGGTTTGGGGTTAATTTGGTCACGAAAGGGTGCTGAGGCGTTTATTGCACAAGGTAAAACAATTGCGATGCCTGTTGATATCTTTTTCCAAACTTGGTTGAGTAAGAATGGAAAAGGATTAGGTGTTTGGCCTGCTTTTGTTCGTCCAGCAGGTTTGGACAGCGATATTTTAGGTACAGTTGCAACACAGGGAATATCTCGTAAAGAGAAAGAAAATCGTGACCATTCTTATGGTTTTAAGAAGCAAAAACGTATGTGGCGTGATCGGGTATATGCTCTTAAACATCTTTATTTTTAATTGTATTAAGATGTAATTGGATAATTGTTGGTTAAATATACTGTGTAAAATGTATTTTTATCAGTATTGCTTTAGGTAAACGTTGTGGATCTATTATATGAAAATTTTTAAAAAATTATTTTATTTAGCTAAATTTCATATGATGTACTATTATAAAATTAGACTTACCAATAAAAAAATTGATAATTATGCAGGACAGCTCATTTTTAATCCTGTTACTACTTCTATTGAGTTACCTAAAAAAATTTGGATTTATTGGGAAGGACGTTTCCCAGAGTTTGTAGAAAAATGTGTCGAAAATATTCGTGAAAAAAACCCATCTTATCAAGTATATGTACTTAACCCAAAAAATGTAAGTGAGTACAGTGATATTGATTTTTCTTTATTGAAGGATGCGACGCCTCAACAAAAGGCTGATCTACTCAGATTTGATCTTTTATATCAGCATGGTGGGATCTGGTTAGATGCCAGTATAATTCTTTATGATAATTTGGATTGGATTACTGAACTGATGCAAAATAATCAGACAGAATGTTTTTCTTATTACCGAAAAAAAAATACTACGAATATCGATTATCCAGTATTGGAGAATTGGTTATTGGCAAGTGTTAAAAAAAATGTTTTCTTTAAGCATTGGTATGATGAATTATATTTAGCAATTCAACAAACGCCTAAATGCTATGTACAAAATATTCAAAAAACTGAAAAAAATAGCAAAGATATTTTTCAAAGAATTAGTAATTTGGAATATTTAGTGGCTTATGTCGCATGTCAGAAAGTGCTCAGACGATCTTTCCCAAGCATTACTTTAATCGATTGTGATGAAAATGCCTTTTACTACCAAGTGAAAAATCGCTGGGTAAAAGAAAAGATTTTGATTGATATGGCAATTAATTATCCAGCTGAAGAATATCCTAAGTTAATAAAACTTGCAGGAAAAGAGCGTAATTATTTATGCCAATATTATGATAAAGGAATGTATTTTAAAGGATCTTTTATTGATTTTTAACTTAGAACTCATTCAATCATGTTAAAAAATAAGCTTTGATCTCTTTTCTGAAATCAAAGCTTATTTAGACTAAAATCCTAGCTGACCCAAATTTTTAACTAGTTTGAAGTAGATAAAAACTGTTTAAGTACTTTATATTTAGGCTGTTGAGTAAAATACTCTTCAGAGGACAATGAACCAAAAACAGATAAATGGCGACCATCCAAAGAGTAAGGAATACTTTCTTTTGCCATATGATTTGGTTTAAACAAATCTGCTTGAGTGAGCAATAACGTATTTGGATAGTGCTGAGTCGTATCTGTAATGAGCCGTGAAGCATTTTTTTGCTGTTTAGCTTTAACATTATCAAAATAACTATTTAGATTGAAATTTCGATGTAACCACAATGACCGTTTGTATAACATGCTAATGTTTGCATCAAATGCATAAGGCTCAGACATTACAATCACTTTCTTATGTGATTGATTCGCTAGTTCGAGCAAATTTTTAAAACTTTGTTCTTGATGCTGTTGCACAATATCGGACCAGCGACCTGCAAAAATTAATACACTATATCGATCTATATTGTTTTTTAAGTAATTTCGATTAATCATACATTGCTGGTAGGCCGTTGAATTCTTATCCCCTGTGAATTGATCATCCGTACTTGGATAACACCAATTTGTAGTAATTGCATGGATATTTAAGTTGAGTTTTTTACCCAGATAATGCCAAAAGGGAATATTATGTCCAGCAAAAGAATCACCAAATAAAAGTACTTTTTGAGCATCAGTTTGTTTCGATCCAATATGACATTCAAGTCCTTGTTGACCTACCTTAAGGCTGTGATCATCTTTAATATTATAAAAACACCAGCCATTGGAAACCTTTGGCATTTCAAGTTTTTCATTGTGTTTTAAATAGAGTGAATCGGCACGATTTTTTAAACCGTCTTTATTTATATATGAATAGAGTGTGGATGAAGAGATCAGGATGATAAAGAATAATAAATAGCAGTAATATACCTTAATACTGACTAAATATTTTCTTGAACTTTCAATATATTTATAGCTTAACCAGCCTAAAATAAAAGAGATCAGAATCCCTAGACTAATATTGACTATGTTTTTTTCAAAGAAAAAATATCCAAGTAAAAAGGCAACTGGCCAATGCCACAAATAAATAGAGTAAGAAGCACTGCCTATATTTTGAATAAATTTAAATTTGGTGAAAACTGAATTTTGTTGGTTAGCAATAAGAATAAGCATCGTTCCAATTACAGGAACTAATGCGTTATAACTTGGCCAGATTGTATCTTGACCAAACAGGACTAAGCTTAGTGCAATGAATGAAAAACCAACAAGTTCAAAAAAATATTTTATGGGTTGAGTTGGCGTATATGTTCTAAAATAATAATAAGCCAAGCCACCCGCAAGCAACTCCCAAGCACGAGAGGTGAGCTTAAAAAAAGCATAGATTGAGTCTTTAGAAGAGATATAAATTGAGAAGCTTAAAGATGAAATACATAATAAAATTAAAAATATTCCTAAGAATTTTTTATTTTGAATAATTTTAAAATATAAATAAACAAGAATAGGAAATAATATATAAAATTGCCATTCTACTGATAAAGACCATGTATGAAGTAAGGCCTTATCATGAGAACTTACTGCAAAATAATCACCTGCTTGACGATAATATAAGTCATTAGATAAAAAACTTAGACTATATTTTGCATCTTTAGCAAACAGTTTGAAGTCTTCTGGGATGAAAAAAAACCATCCGCAAATTGTCATGATTAAGATGACAAAGAAAAGTGCAGGAAAAATTCGTGTGATTCTTGCTAAATAAAAGTTTATAAAAGAAAAACTATTTTTTTCAAGGTTCTCAATAATGATTTTGGTCATTAGATAACCAGAAATAACAAAGAAAACATCGACACCTAAGAATCCAGCAGAAAATCCTGAAACCCCAAAATGGAATAGAACAACAAGTATTACAGCATAGGCGCGAAGCCCGTTGATATCATCACGGAAATTTTTGGTTTGCATATTAAAAACAAATTAAGAGCTAAGGTGAATCCAAAACTTTATAAAAGCTTTGGATCTAATTTCTCAAAAGACTCTATCGCACTTTTCAGTGAAAGATTGTAAACTTTAATATTCTGCTTGTTTAAATAGTGAGAAGCGGCCTCAAATGCTGGAAATATTTCCGTTAAGTATTGGTCAAGCATCGTTGGTTGTTTGTTACCGCTTTTTTCATAAAAACGTGGTTGATTAAAGTTATTCATATCTAAACCTGCTAAATAAATTTCTTCATAAGACAGAGAATAAATAATTTGTAATGCGACATATGACACTGTGAAATAATCAAAAATAGAATCACGAATATGCAGAGAGAATCCTTTACCATCTTCTAAATAAAAATAGTCTTGATGGGGATTAATAGTGAGACGGGGACCTAAAAATCGTTCAGTTACACCATCCGTAATCGTTTCAATGACTTTGATCTGACATTTAATTTGGTCAGGATTGATTCTTCTTAGAATGATGTCTAGACAGCGATGAGTGGTGAAAAAAGTACATTGACTTTGAAGTACTTTGAGTACTAAATCAAAACGATTTTTAGTAAAATTAAAGTCGATAATGACATAATATTTAAATTGAACATAGTCCAATGAGATTGAACCATTAATTCCGATATAATCTATATCTTGTCTTTTAAAAACATCTTCTGGGCATTTTTGAACGGAAGGACCAGTTGCAACCAGCATGCTTTTTTTACAAGAGCGTGTAGGCATAACTGAATTGTCAGCAATGAGTTTCTTACGAAAATACACCTGATCAATTCCACCAAGTTCATTCCTTTTAACGGAATAATAAGGCCAGTATTTACGATTATGTCGATGTGTTTTAGGATGGCTATGTTTATAAATAAATTTATAGATATTTCTTAAAACAAAATTTGAAAAGAATAATTGAATCGATTTTGGTGTTTTATGGTTCATATAGAGTCGTAATGAGAAAAGGATTGAAGATGGATAAAATGTCTATTCGACAATTTATCCATCTAAAGTAAATGTGGGCTTTTTAAATTTAGCTTTAATTTTTCGGATTTGCTTACTCAACCAATTGGTTTCTTGGTCTGGGCGAGTCACTTTATTCCCTTGGTAGTTAATTTGAGTTGCTTTTGAAAAAGTTCCAAAAGGTTCAATTAAATAATTTTCAGGTTTATAGCCAAGCTCTAGTGCTTCCGCATAATATTGATCAAATAACTCAACTAAATCTTGGCGAGGATGAGGCATTATTTTGCCATCAAACCAATGTTTTTGATTCGCTTTGGCAAGACGTGGAATTGCATATTTATGACTAAATTGAGTTCCCATGTCCGAGTAGTGTAATACTTTAATTTGTTCGATCGCTAAGTCTTCACCATCAATATTATTATAAGAATCTTGATAAGGTTCAACTAATTGAGGCTTGTCTTTGATAAGACGCATTAAATTTTTATGACTCTCTGGATTCGTGCGGATTTCATCAAGTGGTGGGAGGTATTGTTTGGCTTTCTCACAATCCCATACACAAGTACATAAACGCGCTGTACTTTTCCCGCCTTTAGCGATAACGATTGCATCATTATTCATAGGGTGTGACCAAAGTTCTGCAATATCACAGAGTACGACCACATCAGCATCCATATAAATTGCGCGACCTGTGAAATTACATAACTCAGGTATTGCCCAACGGAAACCAGAAAAAGGTGTTGCCCATTTTTCTGTAGACCATCCATTACCTGTTTCTTGGTCGCTATACCACGGACTATTTATGTCATGACTAAGTTGCATCCAAATAAATTCAACATTATGCTGTGTATGTTTACGAACACTATGTTCTAATACCATGAGTTGTTCAAGATCACAGTTATTTGGATCGCAACCTACAAAAATTTTAATGTTTTCACTAATCATTATTTATAGCCCCTAAATCACATTTATTAGAGTGGTGCCGTATAGTATATCGCTAAATGCGATTAATTTAAATGAACATTGATCTTTATCGTGGAGTCGATCTCAAAATTAAATTTATGAGTAATTGTTGTAAGAGTTTTTATGAAAAAATTTGTCATTAGTTTATCAACTGCTCAAGAGCGCCGTAAGCATATTGTAGCTGAATTTACAAAACAAGAAGTAGATTTTGAATTTTTTGATGCGATTACGCCTGTGAATATAGACATCGCGACATCTAAACTTGGCCTGGTCGGGTATACAACAGCTTTACACCAAAATGAAGTCGGTTGCTTGCTGAGCCATATGCTGTTATGGAAAAAAGCAATAGATGAGCAACTCGATTATATTGCAATATTTGAAGATGATATCTATTTAGGTGATCATGCAAAAGATTTTTTATTGGATGATGTATGGATTCCAAAAGAATGTTCTGTGATTAAGTTAGAGGTCTTTTATAAAAAAATTGGTGTAGCGTTAAAACAACATAATCTCTCGGCTCCCGATGCCCGTAAGCTATTGTTATTACGTGAAGCGCATATGGGATGTGGCGGATATATCATATCGCAAGATGTAGCAAAAAAATTGCTGAATTTTATTGTTGAATCGAAAGCATTAATCCCTGTGGATCATTTTTTGTTTAGAGAGTGCCCAGAGCTAGAAGTGTATCAGCTTAGCCCCGCATTGTGTATTCAGGATATGATATTGACGAATGGTAATACACAGTTTCCAAGTGCCTTGGAAGAAGTTAGAAATATTAGAAAAGGGAAGTATCTAAAAAAGAAAAAATTGAAATTTAGTGATAAATTGAAAAAAGAATGTTCAAGAGTTATTAGACAAATTCAAAAAATGATGATTAAGCTGGCAAAATTTAGACAAGGCATTCGGACTGTGAAAATAAAATTTCGTTGAAACTAATGTTTTAGCTGTTAATTTTTGAAGTTCTGTTTGGTGGACATGAATTTGCTTATTTATACAAATTCCTGCCACCCTCTAATTTCCTAAATCGTTTATAGCCCCATAAATACTGTTCAGGAGCAATACTAATCATTCGTTCCATTTCTTTATTCAAGGTATCGACTGAAAGCTGTAAATCTTTAGAATTAATATTTTGTGATAGTGCGGTAAAATGTAAATCAAAACCTGAGAAATCAGAGCGGCGAACACAAGTTAAACCCACGACGGAACATTGGGTTTTTGCAGCAAGCTTTGAAAGTAAAGTTGATGAAAATGCTTTTTGCCCATAAAACTCAGAATAAATACCGCCAGACTCTTTGGGGATATGGTCGGGAAGGATGGCAGTAAATCCACCTTGTTTTAAATGTTTAAATAAGGCCCGTACACCAGTATCATCAGTGGGTACTAATGTTGCATTTAAGCGTTGGCGAGACTCTAACATAAATCGATCTAAGTCTTTATCTCTACTTGGTTTATACATGATAACAGGATGAGTATGTTGGTTGATCCACGCATTCATGAGCTCCCATGCTCCAAAATGGGGTACCACACCAATACAGCCATTGGGATTCTTCAAGGCATTGAGAAAAATATCAGCATTATAAACCTGTTTAATTTGGGCTAAGGCGAATTCTGGAGAAGATCCCCAAATTTTAATTGACTCTGCATAAGTCATACATTGGCTTTTTAAACTGGCCTTAATCAGTTGATTGCGTTGTTGTTCATCAAGCTCGGGATACGCTGCTGTTAAATTCAATGCAGTGGTACGTTTTGCTGAAGAATTACTCATAAACAATAAATTCCCCACACCTCTAGCAATACTTTGTATCATCCCTAGAGGTAATCGAGAGAAAGTTTTAAGTAGCTTATACATTTAATTAATATTAGTCGCGATCAGCATTGCCTTTCAACACCAAATAAATTAGTGCTGAAATAATAAAGAAACCAGCAATAAAACTGCTCATGCTGAAATATAGAATACGTTGATAAGTATCTAAATTAAACAACTGATGGCTTAGGATATAACGCATAAATCCCCATTGAACCACTGAAAATACAATGATAATAATTGTATGACGAAGTACATTAGGTCGCATAGCCATAGGTTTTCACCTCAAAAGTTAACAGCGATAGTATGCCATTTATGAGAACTTATCTCAATTAGAACCTATCGAAATAAAATGCATATGAAAAACAGAAAACCCTGCATAAAGCAGGGTTTTTGATGAAACAATTAAAAATTATTTAGATTCTTCAGCTTTCGGTTTTTCGCGTAAACGAATACCCAAGTCACGCAATTGATTTGGTTCAACTGGTGCAGGTGCTTGAGTTAATGGACACTCAGCAGTTTTGGTTTTCGGGAAAGCAATCACGTCACGGATAGATGATGAACCTGTCATCAACATCACTAAACGGTCTAGACCGAATGCTAAACCACCATGAGGCGGTGCACCGAATTTTAAAGCATTTAATAAGAAACTGAATTTTTCTTCAGCTTCTTCTTCGCCAATACCTAAAGCTTCAAAAATTGCTTTTTGCATTTCTAAAGTGTAGATACGCAATGAACCACCACCGATTTCGGTACCATTCAATACCATATCGTAAGCAACAGAAAGTGCTGCACCAGGATTGCTTTTCACTTCTTCAACACTTGATTTTGGAAGTGTGAACGGGTGGTGAACAGATGTCCATTTACCATCATCAGTTTCTTCGAACATTGGGAAGTCTACGACCCAAAGTGGCGCCCACTCGGTTGTTGACATGTTCATGTCATGACCGATCTTGATACGTAAAGCACCCATTGCATCATTTACAACTTTGGCTTTATCTGCACCAAAGAATACGATGTCACCGTTTTCAGCACCAACACGCTTTAACAAATCAAGCACGATTGGTTCGATGAATTTAACGATTGGAGATTGAAGACCTTCGATGCCTTTTTCAAGTTCGTTGACTTTAATATAAGCTAAGCCTTTCGCCCCATAAATTCCAACGAATTTAGTGTATTCATCGATTTGGCTACGTGGCAATGAGCCTGCACCAGGTACACGAAGTGCCACAATACGACCTTTAGGATCTTTTGCTGGGCCTGCAAATACTTTGAACTCAACGTCTTGCATCATGTCCGCAACGTCTACAAGTTTCAAAGGAATACGTAAGTCTGGTTTGTCAGATGCATAATCACGCATTGCATCAGCATAAGTCATGCGTTGGAATTTGTCGAATTTCACACCAAGAAGTTCATTGAACATCTTAACGGTCATGCCTTCCATCAAATCCATAATATCGTCATCGTTTAAGAACGATGTTTCGATGTCGATTTGAGTAAATTCAGGTTGACGATCGGCACGTAAGTCTTCGTCACGGAAACATTTTGCGATTTGGTAATAACGATCTACACCACCAACCATCAACAATTGTTTAAACAATTGTGGTGATTGAGGGAGCGCATAAAAGCTACCATTTGAAACACGGCTAGGCACTAAATAGTCACGCGCACCTTCAGGTGTTGCACGTGTCAAAATGGGTGTTTCAACATCCAAGAAGCCGTTTTCATCTAAGTAGTTACGAATTAACGTGGTCACTTTAGAGCGGAAACGTAAACGGTCAATCATTTCTGGACGACGAATATCGAGGAAACGATATTTCAGACGGATTTCTTCAGAAATATTGGCATTTTCATCATTCAATGGGAATGGTGGAGTTTCAGATGCAGCAAGAACTTCGATTTCTTTACCTAAAACTTCGATTTGACCACTCACCATATTGGCATTTTCGGTGCCTTCATAGCGACGACGTACACGTCCTACAATTTTTAATACATATTCTGAACGTGCTTTATCCGCAGTTGCAAATGCTTCTGGAGTATCAGGATCGATGACGACTTGAACGAGACCATCACGATCACGCATATCAAGGAAAATCACTCCACCGTGGTCACGACGACGATGTACCCAGCCACAAAGCGTTACAGTCTGGTCAATTTGAGCTTCGGTTAAAGAACCGCAATAATGAGTTCGCATCATAGCGTTAAAAATCCAACTATATGGGTTAAGGAAGCGAGTACGTAAACAGCGCATCGCCTAAAAATGTAATGTGAGATTATGCCTCTTTGAGAGGTGAGTCACAAGGACTTGGGGCAAAAACTACCACATTGCAGAATAAATTTAAGCTAATTCCGAGAAAGTTTAAGTGACTCAATCGGCAAATAGAGCATCATTAAAAATATTTTTTATAATTTAAATAATGAAATAGTAGACAGCCAAAAGTAAAACAAAGAACAGAAGCTTGAGTAAAGGTTTTCATAAAGAAACCAATCAGTACATACAAATCAGTGTCTTGAGGAGCTAATCCTGTGATTTTGGCAATGTAAACATAATAAATGCAACCGCTAAAAAAAGAGGTTGTAAATAAGGCTATACAGAATATTTGTATTTTAGGATTTCGTATTTGATTGACTTTATATTTAAAAAAGTAATGTAACCCCATCCACATTAAAAACGGTAAAGCCACAACAGAACAGCCGATTTGTAGGACTTTATGCATAGGATAAATACGATCAAACATACTGACAGGTTGGGCTAAAAACTCTTTAAAAGCGAAAGTTCGAAAATCTAAATGGGTTAAACCGTCCCAAATAATATGAGTTGCTGTACCTAAGATAATCGCCAACACTATCCAAATTAGAAATTGAAAAAAATTTGAAAAAGAAGCAATGTTTAATGGTTTTTGAATGGCTAAAAACTTAAATAATAATGGGCGATATAAACTATACCAAAGCAAGCAGAACAATAATCCCACCAATAAATCTGGATAGATGATTCCTTTGAATTGATGATTTAAATAAATTTCAGTTTTAACCAATACTCTATACAAATCTGGTGTCATTGTGCCAATTGCGAGTGCAGCAATCGGTAAGCGATTTCCTGAAAGTTTGGACAAAGGCGGCGCTAAAATAGCATGTGAAAGTGTGAAGGGCATTAGGATATTAAAAAGTTAAGCAATGGTTTTGATCTGATTCTATATAAAAAGCCAAAGAGCAAATGTTTTTTATTGCAAAAATATTGAAATGTTATAATATAACGTAATCCAAAAATACTGAGCTTTGAGAGCATCCCATGTCTTTTACCAAAAGCGCCCTAACACTTTCCATTTCTGCAGTTATTTCAACTTCTATTTGGGCGGAAGATCAAATCAATACTGAAAAAAATCCACAACAATTAGAGACCATTACAGTTGTTGGGCATCCCTTGGTCCGTTCAAGCCAAGATTTTGGTGTTGCAGATGAAACTGTTTCACGTGAAAAACTACAACAGGCTGGCACGACCTTAGGCGAAGCACTCAAAGATGAACTAGGGATTTATTCCAATACATTTGGGGCTGGCTCAAGTCGTCCTGTAATTCGTGGGCAAGAGGGTGCGCGGGTTAAAGTGACTCAGAATGCAACAGAAACCATGGATGTTTCAAGTTTGTCACCAGATCATGCTGTCACTGTAGATCCGCAACTTGCACAAAAAATTGAAGTTATTCGTGGACCATCAACATTATTATATGGGGCTGGGTCTGTGGGTGGCTTAGTCAATGTGGTTGACAGCAAGATTCCGACAGCGATGCCTGAAAATGGTTATGAAGGCAATGTTGGTCTGCGTTATAACACGGGCAACGATGAAAAAATGGCAAATGCTGGGGTGACTGTTGGATTAGGTTCAAATGTTGCATTACGTGTAGAAGGTTTAAAACGTGATGCCAATGATTACATTACCCCGAACTATATCGTAACAGAAGAACATGGTGATCATGCACATAGTACAAAAGAGCGTCGAGTTGGCAATACATTTTCAGAGTCTGAAAATGTAAATGTGGGCTTATCTTGGATCGGTGAACGTGGTTTTGCGGGTGTGTCTTATAGCAACCGCCAAGATCAATACGGTTTACCTGGACATAGTCATGAATATGAGTCATGCCATTTACATGGTTTATCACTCCACTGTGGTGGGCACGATGATGATCATGCAGGCCATGACCATGATGAAGGACATGGACATGGGCATGGTGAGGAAGAGCATGATCATGCTGAAGCAGGGCCATGGATTGATATGAAAACAGAACGTTATGATTTTCGTTCTGAGCTCAATGAACCTTTTGCTGGCTTTAAAAAACTTCGTGCACAAGCAAGTTATACCGACTATCAACATGATGAAATTGAAGGAAGTACAGCAATGACAACCTTCAAGAGCAAAGGTTATGAAGGTCGTGTTGAGTTGTTACACAATCCGATTGCTGCTTGGGAAGGCGTGTGGGGTGTTCAAGCCAGCCAGCAAAAATTAGATATCACAGGTGAAGAAGCGGTTCTTGCGCCAAATAAAACCCAAAAATATAGTGTATTTGGCTTAGAGCATCGCCAATTTGGTGATTTTCATGTGGAATTAGGGACTCGTTTTGATCATCAAACAGTGGATGTTGATTCAGCTCAAAAAGACTTTGATGGTAATGCATTCTCATATTCTGGTGCTGTGAATTGGGCATTTGCACCAAATTACACGCTCTCTTTAACGGGTTCTCATCAAGAGCGATTGCCTTTAGCACAAGAACTTTATGCTGATGGAAAGCATTATGCGACCAATACTTATGAACTGGGCAATCAAGACTTAAATAAAGAGAAGTCAAACAATGTGGAATTAGGTCTTCATTATGACAATGACAAGTTGAGCTATCATGTACATGTCTATCAAAATTGGTTTGATAACTATATTTATGCCAAAACTTTGGATCAATACGAAAACTTCCGTTTGATCAAATACAGTCAAGATAAAGCCAAGTTCTACGGGACAGAAGGTGAAGTCGCTTATCAGTGGAATGATGTGTATAAAACCAGCCTGTTTGGTGACTATGTACGCGGTAAAATTGAAGATGAAAATGCACCACGTGTTCCTGCTGGTCGTTTAGGCGCTCGTGTAAATGCTGAGTTTGATGAGCGTTGGTCTGGTTTAGCAGAATATTCACATGTGTTTAACCAAGATAAATTTGCGTCTTATGAACAAGAAACCAAAGGTTATAACATGGTGAACCTAGGTGTTGCTTATCAATATCCTTTGGCCAACAAACAAGAAGCGAAAGTATTCTTTAAAGCCAACAACCTGTTGGACGAGAAGATTTATGAACACACTTCTTTCTTATCGAATATTCCACAAATTGGACGTAACTTTGTCATAGGTATGGACTATAAGTTCTAATTATTTGCAATCATTCACCAAATCGTTATTGAAAAATAAAGGAATTCGACCTAGGCTCTAAGGGTCTGCCAATACTTCATCTGTATTTGCGACAACGAGTGTTTTTTAGAGGATACAAGGCATGATCTATGAAATTTAGTGATCTAAATGAGTAGGTCATAACGATGTAGCATCAAAAAACACTCTAGTCCCTCAAGGGTTGTTGTTAAAATTATCTCAAACATCGTTATGAAACTTGAAAATAGTCTCGCTATTCTCTTCATTTCATGCCTCGTTTGCTCAATTTTAGCCGACAAAGCAAGTTATATATGAAATGTTGATAGATCCTAAATTGGTCTAGGTCTTTTCTTATGCGTATCTTCAATAAAATTCAAAACAAACTGAATTGGTCAAAACGTCGCTATTTCGGCATTATTATCGGCATATTGGCCTTAGGATATCTCTCATCTGCGATTTATCATGTTTATAAACCGCTTCCTAAAGGGCTGAATTTTACCGGACCATTGCGTCATGCCAATGTAAAATTTATTGCCGATGAAACTTATATTGATGCGCAAGGGAAGCAGCAACTTGATCAACATATCTTTGATCAAGTGTTACAGCTGATTAAGCAAGCCAAGACCACCATTGTGATCGATATGTTTCTATTTAACAGTGAAGTCGGCGATTCTAAAGTTCAGCAACGAGAATTAACCAAGCAATTAACCCAAGCCTTGATTAACGAAAAAATTGTAAACCCAAGCTTAGAAATTAAGTTTATTACCGATCCTATCAATTCTGTTTATGGTGGAATTCAGCCTGAACAATATCGTCAATTACGTTTAGGCGGTATTGATGTGATTGAAACGAATTTAACACCACTCCGCGCATCTAATCCTACTTGGTCTGGAATATGGTATTTATGTTGTCAGGATATTGGCAATAATCCAAATAAAGGCTGGCTGAATAATCCATTTGGTAAAGAAAAAATTACAGTCCGTAGTTATTTAAATTTATTTAATTTTAAAGCCAATCATCGTAAAACCATCGTGGTCGATACAGCGGAAGGTTGGAAAACCATCGTCACATCCGCCAATCCTCATGATGGTAGTTCACGTCACTCTAACATTGCATTAATGGTTGACGGGGCAACTGCAACAGATATTTTAAATACTGAACAAACCGTCGCGCATATGTCGGGAGGAGATACGCCTTTTGTTGCCTTTGGCAAACTACCTGAAAATCCGAATGATCCTCAGGTTCAAGTACTCACTGAAAAAGCAATTTATGATGCAGTCTTAAACATGTTGGCGTCAGCAAAAGCCAATGATCAAATTGATTTAGCCATGTTTTATTTGTCAGAGCGCCAAATTATTAAAGGTTTAGTTGCTGCCAAGCAACGTGGAGTGAAATTACGTATCTTGCTTGATCCCAATAAAGATGCATTTGGTCGTCAAAAAAATGGTATCCCAAACCGTCAAGTGGCTTCAGAGTTAAATGACGCAGGAATTGATGTGCGTTGGTGTAATACCCAAGGTGAGCAGTGCCATAGTAAGATGATCGTAAAGCATAATGCGCAATCTGCGGAAATGATTTTAGGTTCTGCCAACTTTACCGCACGTAATTTAAAAAATTATAATTTGGAAACTGATTTACGCGTGGTTGGCAATCCACAACAACAAGTCTTTATCGATGCTGAACAGTATTTTAATACGGCTTGGTCAAACTTAAATGGTCGTCAAATGAGTGTGGATTACAGCAAATACGCTGATGAGTCAAAACTTAAATACGGGGTTTACCATTTTATGGAATGGAGTGGTTTGTCGACGTTTTAGTATTTATTTTGCCTAGATTCCTTTATCAATGAGGGAGTCTAGGTGGATAAGAAAAAGATAAGCAGAGTTAGAGTAAATGATTGAAACAATAAAAATATACTTAAATATTTATCAGCAGTTGATAGAAAAGTTTATTGAAAAAGAACAATTATCGATTCAGCAAAAAGATTTAATTTTTAAATCGTTAGCCACTCAGGTTGACATTGACATGCTCTCTAAGTTTGAAACACTCAATCAAGTTGAAATACCAATTGAATATAAAAGATTTTTAACTGAAATTGGTAATGGTACAGGGGATACCTGGGAAAGTGCTGGGATAGGACCTGATCTGGGAATTTTAAAAGTAATATTCCATAAGGACCAATGTCTAATTTTGGGGGATATTTTAATTGACCTGCAAACACCATTTCCATTTGTCGATGCATATAATTTGGAAAATTGGGAGGAACTTGCTGAGCAGTTTAACCAGTGGTTAGAAAAGTATAATACTGAATTTAGAGATAAATTATTTCAGCGCATCGAACCAACAACCGAAGAGTTTGAAAGATTTATTCAGCATCATGGTGAAAATCCACGTGATCAGTATTATGAAAACTTTGAGCTCAATGGGATTTTGCCTATTTGTGGAATTGGTTGTGGTGAATATTATTTTTTAGTCATTACTGGACCATCAAAAGGTGAGATATGGATCGATTCTCGAGATCTATGGGGTGGGATTGCGCCTATATTGGATGAGAGTGGAAGTACACAAAAATTTGATAGTTGGTATTTCAATTGGTTGAAAGCAGAAGTACTGCATTTGCAAAATAAATTAAAAATATAAGTGAGTAAGAAGCTCAAGTCGATATTTGAGCTTCTTACCGCATAATTCTAAATTTTTGAGATTCATGTAGATTGAATTACTGCGGATTTGGTGGAACTAACTCATCCAAATCTTTATTTGAAATATGATCTAACTCATGTAAATCAGTTTTGATTTTCCATTGGCTTTCATCATCTACAGGTTTTGGGAGACGTGCCTCTAACCAGTCACACACCACATCAGGTGAAAAATCTGCATGGTTACATTGAATCACCCAAGCTAAAAATTGTTTCGCCTCACCATTCATATACGGAGGAGGAGATACGGGTAAAAACTGAGTCGGAAGACGTTCATTTTTAGAAATATAATTTAAAACGTGACCAAGTTCTTGCACAGTTTGCCAGGCTAAAGGGTGGTCAATATTGATTTGAAATTTAAACCACCATGCTTGTTTGCCATCTGAACCATAGCTATCAATAAATGCTTCTTGCACACTTGGGATTTTGCAAAAAAATTGATGTAAACGGTCAAAGCTCAGTTCAGCCACAATACAGCACTCATCAGATTAAAATTATATTTTATCAGATTGATGTCAGAATTTACTTAAGTTGATGTATAAACAATAAAGAAGATTAAATTTTGACTGCAATTCATCCATTATTTATCTTGAATGATATATTAAGCTGTTGTGTATACGTTCAAGTTTGGAGGTTGAAATGAAACAGATACTCAGTTTAAGTGTCTTGATGTTGATGCTTTCAGCAACTTCAACAATGACATGGGCAGACGCTAAAGATTGGGCGAATTATCGCAGTGTTGAGCGGCCTCAAAAGAAATATCCAACAACGACCTATAAATATACAGATCAATATGGCCGCCAAATGTCACAGGAGATTCCTGTTCGACCTCAATACCAGCATTCCTCAACGTACCCAAGTTATCCAAATAGGCCCTATCCGCATCCAAATGCCCCATATCCAAGTTACCCACCACAAAATGGTGTGACGATTATTTATAATCACCAGTTTCCAACTCAGACTGAGTATTCCGGTACTAGCTATGGTTATGTAAATGGAGAGGGCGGTCATATAGAAAGCTCACAATACACCTTAATTAGTGATTGGCGCCGTTATGGTTTACCTGATCCTCAGGTTGGTATGCATTGGATTTTCCAAAATGGTCGTTATTTACAAGTGCCTAATAATCGTTGAACATGATTTAAAAACGTCATTATGATCAATATGAATGCGTACAAGAGTTTTAACATATTAAAAAGCCCCTTCTCCTTGTTGTTTTGCGCTCCAATAAAGTATTGTTTTGATTTTGCTTAGGAAGAAGGGCTTAGGTTTAGATTAAGAGGAGAGGGGGCAGACTAAGCCAACTCATCGTCTTCTGGTCGCGGTGTTTTACCGTGTGGTAATGATTTTTCAGTGTGCTTATCACGAATAACAGAAGGATATGTCCAAGAAGCATATCTCACGATCAAAATTGCAATGGCTAAGATTAAAACTGACCCTGTGATAATCACTAAATCCATATCGGCTTTATGGTCATGCTGAATATCTGAAATTAGTAATCGCGTGAGTGCGGTGATTGCGATATAGATTAAGAAACGTACAGGCATGTGATTGGTCTTAAAATAGATCCCCACCATTGCGCCTAATTCCAAATAGATGAATAACAACAAAATATCATCAATACTGGCGTATTGTTTCATGGTTAAAATTTCAATAATTGTATGTACCGCTGACCAAGCGATCATACAGCCAATGATAAACAACGCAATATAATGAAATGCTTCTACTGCAATATTGCCCAATTTATCGAGGAGGTTTTCTATTTTTTCTATACGTGGATCTTTATTCATAACATCCTCCATTTGCGTGTGTTCTTTATCATTAAACACTATGCAAATTTCATGCACATGAAAAGTGAAGTAAAATGTTTATGGCGAATAAATAACAACTATTTAATTAAGAAATTGATCATTTCACCTGATTAGTCTATAGATAGATTATTTTCAATACAATTAAAGGAATAACAATGTATTTGTACCGACCAATTGGACTTTTTGAATATCAATTGATTGAAAAGAGTGGCTTTAAAAATTTCCCACCAAGATTGTATTGGCAACCTATTTTCTATCCTGTTTTAAATCAGAAGTATGCTGAAAAAATTGCTTTAGATTGGAATACCAAAGATCAAGCAAGTGGTTATATTGGCTATGTCACACGGTTTGAATTGAATGATGAGTATCTGGCTCAGTTTGAAGTACATACGGTTGGTGATGATTTTTGTCAGGAGTTATGGATCCCAGCTGAGCGACTAGACGAGTTTAATCAGCAAATTATAGGGGAAATTGAAGTGGTTAATATTTTTAAAGGTGAAGCTTTTACTGAAAATGCTGAATTACCTGAAATATTTAAAACCAGCCCAGATGGCTCGAAAGAGTATTAGGAAAAAACATGTATCTTCCTACTCATTTTAAACAAGAGAATCTCACTGAACTTTTCGATTTAATTGAACAGAATCCATTGGGAAGTTTGATGGTTACTTATGACGGTGAAATTGAAGCGAATCATATTCCTTTTGAATTGGATCGTTCAGCTGGCAAGTCTGGATTGTTACGTGGACATATCGCCAAAGCCAATCCTTTATTTAACTTGTTAGAACAGGTTGAATCGGCTTATGTGATTTTCCATGCTGAGCAAAGTTATATTTCACCGAGTTGGTATCCAGGAAAATTTGAGCATCATCGGGAAGTACCGACATGGAATTATCGTGTTGTGCATGTGAAGGGAACAATTCGAAAAATAGATGATGAAAAATATTTGCGGGGTATTTTGGCGCGATTGACACGTCAGCATGAAGCACCACAGATTGTACCTTGGAAAATGGGGGATGCGCCGAATGATTATATCGAAGAGCAATTAGAAAAAATTGTGGCGATTGAGATCGAAATAGATTCAATCTTAGGAAAATTTAAAGTCAGTCAAAATCGCAGTGCTGTGGATGCCACAAGTGCAGCAAATGCTTTGCAAACCCAAAATCCAGAGATGGCTGAATCAATTCGGAAGTTTTATCCAAAGTAAGATTTTCTGATGCAACTTGATTTATATTGCGGTCAACTTTTATAGCCACACGATATAATTTTTCTTAATTAATATTTTTAATTAAATCAACTGTATGGAAAAATAAAATTGTTTGAGTATAAAAAGCTTGCAATGTCACATCTTACAACCAAAGTTTAAATTGCTTTGCGTAGGCGATGCCAAACCTTGCGCTGCAAACAAAGCAGTGCTTTGTTTTTGCTCATGGGCGAGGGGTACGTCCTGTACTCCCACCCAACAGCGACATCCATGTCGCTCCACGGTAGGATAATCATCTAGGATTCAAAAGTACAAAATTGAATCGATAATCAACAGTTTCTAAAAGTTTATACAAAAACGTAAATTTCATTTCTGATCAATGACTTGATAGAAATTACTTGTATGAATAATTAGGTGGTTTGACTATAGAACAGTAAATGTTCTAAAAAAAAGCATTAGTTGTAAATAAAAAAACGCCCGAATGATCGGGCGTTTTAATGTCTTATTTCAGTTGATGATGAAATTAAGCCTGATTCGTAAAATAATCTTCACTGAAATTCATAATAACTTCTGCCCCTGCTTTGATTTTAGCAACACGTGCATTTAAATCAGGCAAGAGGCGTTGGATGAAGTAATGAGTCAATGCAAGTTTGTCTTGGTAGAATTGACCTTGCTTATTTTTTGCAGCATTGGCAATACGAGCAAACATATAAGAGAAGCTTAATAACCCAACGACATGTAAATACTCTACTGCCGCAGCATTTGCGAAATCAGCATTTTCTTTAGCCCGTTCTAAAATATGCTGCGTAATCATATCTACTTCAGTTGCAATATCTAAAGTCGCATCTTTAATGAAGTTTAAGTCTGTATCTAGACCATTGGCAAAATCACGGATTTCTTCAATATATTCAGCAATGAATTCACCATTACATTTAATTGTTTTACGACCAATTAAATCTTGTGACTGAACGCCATTGGTGCCTTCATAGATTTGTGCAATACGTAAGTCACGAACACATTGTTCCATACCCCATTCACGAATATAGCCATGGCCACCAAACACCATTTGCGCGTCAATCGTGGCATTAAAAGCTGTATCCGTTAAATAGGCTTTAGCAATTGGTGTTAATAACGCAACACGATTATTTGCCTTCGCTACAGCTTCAGGATCGGTTGAAAATTTAGTAATGTCAAGTTGTTGACCAACGTAAACAGCAAATGCACGAGAAGCTTCATTGTTGGCACGCGCATTGAGCAACATACGACGTACATCACCATGTACAAGGATGCTGTCAGCAGGTTTATTTGGTGATTTAACACCTGTTGCACTACGACCTTGTACACGATCAGTCGCATATTGTGCTGCATTTTGGTATGCATATTCAGAAGCACCTAGGCCCTGAATACCCATCGACAAACGTTCGTAATTCATCATCACGAACATCGCTGCTAGTCCTTCATTTTCTTTACCAACAAGGAAGCCTTTGGCTGCATCAAAGTTCATGACACATGTTGCAGACGCTTTGATTCCCATTTTGTGTTCAATTGAACCAGGACCCGCTGTATTACGTTCGCCCAATGAACCATCAGCATTAACAAGGAATTTAGGCACGATAAAGAGTGAGATCCCGCGTGAACCCGCAGGTGCATCAGGTGTTTTTGCTAAAACAAGGTGAATGATGTTGTCAGCAAGATCATGGTCACCACCAGTGATGAAGATTTTAGTACCAGTAATGTTGTACGTACCATCTTGGTTGCGTTCAGCTTTAGTTTTGATAATCCCTAAATCTGTACCTGCATGAGGTTCAGTTAAACACATCGTTCCAGACCATTCACCTGAATAGATTTTAGGTAAATAAGTTTCTTTCTGCTCTTGAGATGCATAGCTGTTTAACGCCATACCAGCACCGACAGAGAGAAGCGGGTAGAGCATGAATGATGGATTGGTAGCAAATAACATTTCATCTGCAAGTACAGTCAGCATTTTTGGCATTGCCTGGCCGCCCCATTCCTCTTCAGCACCTAGGCCAATCCAACCGCCTTCAGCATATTGTTGGAATGCTTCTTTAAAACCAGCAGGTGTCGTGACTTTGCCATTTTCATAATGAGCGCCTTCTTCATCACCTGTACGGTTTAAAGGAAGCGTAACATTTTGTGCAAATTTAGCCATTTCTTCTAAAATTGCTTCAGCCGTTGCCGCATCAACATGTGCAAGCTTTTCGTTGGCTTGCCAGAATTGCTCTGCATTGAAAACGTCATTCAGAATGAATTTCATATCTGCAAGTGGCGCATTATAAATTGGCATGTTCGTTCACCTGTTTATTGTTTGAATCTGTAGACTTAGATCAGTTTAACCAACAAACATGTATGTTGTTAGATGGTCTAAGTAAATAACGCTCTATTTATAAAGAAAAAGGACTGCCAAAGCTATGACCGTCCTTTCTCTATTTCTGCACTCTTGAGTACAGTTTTTTAAATGCCTAACTCGACATTCTAATTAGAATGCAAAGTCTTCTGCGTCTAATGACATCAATGGATCTAAGCCACCCGCGATCACGTCAACATGTGAGCGAACACGTGGTAAGATTTTCTTGAAGTAGAAACGCGCAGTCTTAATTTTTGCATTATAGAAGCCAGTTTCAGTAGAACCTTCAGCAAGCTTTTGTTGTGCAACAAGCGCCATGCGAGCCCATAAGAATGCAAGTGTTACATAACCAGAGAAGTATAGGTAGTCAACCGCAGCTGCGCCAACTTCATCCGGGTTTTGCATTGCTTTCATACCGATTTGCATGGTTAAATCACCCCACTCTTTGTTTAGAGCAGCAAGTGGTTCAACAAATTCTTTCAGTTCAGCATTGTCTTTGTTTGCTTCAGCAAATTTATGGATGATCTTGGTGAAGTCTTTCAACATTGCACCTTGCGTGCCCAATACTTTACGGCCTAACAAATCAAGTGCTTGGATTTCAGTTGTACCTTCGTATAAGCAAGAGATACGTGTATCACGTACAATTTGCTCCATACCATGTTCAGAAATAAAGCCGTGACCACCAAATACTTGTACACCGTGTTTCGCTGATTCAGAACCTGTTTCAGTTAAGAACGCTTTCGCAATTGGTGTTAATAATGACAAGATGTTGTCAGCAAATTTACGATCTTCTTCAGTGACACCTTGCTCTACGATATCTGCATATTGAGATAAGAAGTAAACCAATGCACGGCCACCTTCAGCAAATGCCTTTTGCGTCATCAACATGTTACGTACAGCTGGGTGAACAATGATTGGATCAGCTTCTTTCTCTGGTGCTTTAGGACCAGAAAGTGAGCGCATTGCTAAACGATCTTTCGCATATGCAAGTGCGCCTTGGAAAGATGATTCAGATGCTGTTAAACCTTGAACAGCAGTACCAATACGTGCAGTGTTCATAAAGGTAAACATTGCATGTAAACCACGGTTTTCAGGTCCAATCAAGAAACCTTTTGCGTTATCAAAATTGATCACACACGTTGCGTTACCGTGGATACCCATTTTGTGTTCAATTGAACCACAACGAACTGCATTACGGTCTGCAATAGAACCATCTGCATTTACATTGAACTTAGGTACGATGAATAACGAGATACCTTTAGTACCTTTAGGAGCACCTGGTAAACGCGCCAAGACGATGTGAACGATGTTCTCCGCCATATCGTGTTCACCAGCAGAGATAAAGATTTTCTCGCCAGAGATTGCATAGCTACCATCTGCTTGTGGCTCAGCTTTAGAACGGATAATCCCTAAGTCAGAACCTGCATGAGATTCTGTTAAGCACATAGTACCAGTCCACTCACCTGAAACAAGTTTAGGTAAATATGTTGCTTTTTGCTCAGCAGAACCATGATGCTCAATCGTACGAACCGCACCATGTGAAAGACCTGGGTACATACCCCACGCCCAGTTTGCCGCACCCACCATTTCAGAAATAGCTGTTGCTAAAGAACCAGGTAAACCTTGACCGCCATGCTCTTCTGGAACTGAAAGAGAAGGGAAGCCTAATTCTACATATTTGTCATAGGCTGCTTTAAAGCCTGTAGGTGTGGTGACTACACCATCATTCCATTTACAGCCTTCACTGTCACCGATTTGGTTAAGTGGAGATAATTCATTTTCACAGAAATCCGCGCCCGCTTCTAAATATTGATCAATCAATTCACGGCTTACGGTTTCTTGGAATGCAGGGAGTTTCGCGTAATGTTCTTCAGCATTTAATAACTCATGCAAAACGAAGTGCATATCACGTAAGGGTGCTTTGTATTGTGGCATATCGGTTTCCTCAATACTGGTTAAACCAGATTTATAATCTTCATAAATACGACGTGTGTCTTCTATAACACATATTTGTTCCGCTACATCGTGCAACATCTTATAGTGACGTACAAGTATTTCATGGTTAATTCTCTGTGACTGTAAAGTCAAAGAAAAAAGGCTTGAAAGCTGTAAGTATATTGAGTGTAAACACTTTTCATTGAAAAATAAGGATACAAATAGTCAAAATCGTAAAAACTTGTGTCCAATAAAATGCCAGTCAAAATATGCCTCTCAATGATTTAAACCAATAGACGAATTGCATGTTTTGTTGATGGTGATATTTTTATGGCAATCATTGACTCCAAAGCCGATCCACAATGTCTTCTACCGAATATTCAAAGTATCGTCCTGCTTGATCTTTATTACGTTGAAACAATTGATGTTTAAATGCTTTAAAATTGAGTTTTAAAAAGTTATAAAAATACCCGCCTGAGAAAATGGTGCGGAGGTAAAAAGCATTGATGAAATCATTTGCGTGTTGAGTATTAAAATCTGAGCTTTTAATCCGCTGGACAATTTCAGTAAGTTCTTGTTTTGAAATATTGTGGATGATTTTAGGCTCAGGTAGGCAAATATCAAAGCTTAAATTTTCAATACCTTCGGCTTCCCACCACTCCCAAAGTTCATATTGAGAAATGTCTTTACTGGTAATTTCTGTAAGTGTTTCACTGAGTTTTTGATATTCAAGCGAATCTTCATCACCAAACTCATCGCAATAGTCTATGTAATTGGTAATCAATTTGAACACAGTTGGATAAAGTTGTTGTGCTGTTTCAAAATCGGGTTCTATTTCTGTACGAAGTTTATTCATCGTTTACTATGTTTAAATGATCAAAAAGTTTTAATGATGCTATCAATAAGCGACAAGAAAAGCATAATTTCTAAAATGAAGTCGAGAAATGAGAAATTAAAGTTTTAAGCCCATTTTTACCAATTTATTTTATTCTTTCAGCAATTTACCTCTTTCTCTAGGATGACCTTCTAAATAAAAACAGTCGTTTATTTTTACTGGGAAGAGGAGGGTAAATTGGATGATTCAAACGGGTAGTCTAATTAAACTCGCCCACTGAGCGCTCTTTTGCCCAGTCACGTAAGATAAATTTTTGCAATTTACCTGTCGATGTTTTTGGAATCTCACAAATCACTACACTTTTAGGAACTTTAAAGCGTGCCAAATGCTGTTTACAGAATTCAATCACCTCTTCAGGTGTGGTCTCTGCACCTTGTTTAAGTTCTATAAAGGCACAAGGAACTTCTTGCCAACGCGGATCGGGTTGCGCAACCACTGCCGCTGTCATAATTGCAGGATGAGTATAAAGAACCTCTTCAACCTCTAAAGATGAGATATTTTCACCGCCTGAAATAATGATGTCTTTTGAACGGTCCATAATTTTTGCATAACCATCAGGTTGGCAAACCGCTAAATCACCGGTATGAAACCAGCCACCTTTAAAGGCTTCTTCTGTGGCTTTAGTATTTTTTAAATAGCCTTTCATGACGATGTTGCCACGGAACATGATTTCTCCCATGGTCTTGCCATCATTAGGCACAGGTTGCATCGTTTCAGCATCCAACACACGCATACCATCTTGTAATGGATAAGGTACACCTTGGCGCGAGTGTAGTTGAGCTTGCTCTTGAATAGACAGTTCACTCCAACCTGCTTGAGAGGCACATAATGCAGAAGGGCCATAAGTTTCAGTGAGACCATAGACATGATTGACTTGAATGCCGATATGATGCATTCCTTCAATAATTGCCGCAGGCGGTGCAGCCCCAGCCACCATTACTTCTACATGATGTTTAAATTTAATTTGTTGCTCTTTTGGAGTGTTGATCAACATTGAAAGGACAATCGGTGCACCACAGAAATAGTCAACTTTGTATTGATCAATGAGTTGATAAACCAACTTAGGATCAATTTTACGTAAACAGATATTGGTACCGCCATTGGCTGCAACAGTCCAAGCAAAACACCACCCATTGCAATGGAATAGCGGAAGTGTCCATAAATATTTACAACGTGGCGTCATACCGCAGGCAATGATGTTACTGGCAGCATTGATATAAGCGCCACGATGGTGATAAACCACTCCTTTTGGATTGCCTGTGGTCCCTGAGGTATAATTTAGACTAATCGCATCCCATTCATCCTGAGGTAAATGCCACTCAAAATCTGCATTGCCACCTTTTAGCCATTCCTCATATTCAATTTGACCAATACGCGCTGTAGCCTCATTATTTTCGTATTCCTCATCTGCAACATCAATGATATAGATTTGTTGATCAATAAGCGCTACAGCTTCTTTAGCTAAAGCCGCAAACTCTGGATCAACCAAAAGGACTTTGGTTTCAGCATGTTCTAACATAAATGCAATGGTTTTGGCATCTAAACGAGTATTGAGGGTATTTAAAACAGCGCTAGCCATGGGTACTGCAAAATGTGCTTCGACCATCGCAGGGATATTGGGTAAAAGAACAGAAACAGTATCGTTTTTTTGAATCCCAAGATTTTGTAATTGATGGGCAAATTGACGACAACGGGTATAGGTATCACGCCAAGAGATATGACGAGCGCCATGTACAATCGCATCTTGATTTGGATAAATGTAGGCTGCACGTTCTAGATAACGTAAAGGTGATAATGCTACAAAGTTTGCAGGGGTACGTGGTAATTGATCATAGGCACTAACCATGTTTAGCTCCATCTATATTTGTTCTAATTTCCGTGTTTAAAAGATATGCATAAGCCTGTAAGAATTCATTTAGGCTTTAGTCGAGTATTTCAGCTAAATATGCATCGTTAGACATCTTTACCATTGTTTAAATATTTTGTAATATTTAATTTATTGAATTAAATTAATATTTTGGACATTTGATGTAAATATTAATCCTGATTTTATTCAGAATCTTATTTAAAATCTCATCATTTAAATACGAATAACTGAACCCATCAGTTTCGCTTTTTTGTATTCCGTTGGCGAAGATCCAGTCCATTTTTTAAATGCACGACGAAATTCCCTTAACTCACTAAAACCAAGATTGAAACTGATTTCACTAATCGATTGATTTTCTTCAATCCACTGTTTGGCTTTTTTTTCTAAGACCAGTTGCTTTAATAACTGAAAATTTAGCCCCTCATTGAGTAGTAAACGCCGTAAATGACGTTCGCTAAAATGAAAATATTGCGCTGCTAGTTGCATATCAAAGCGTTCAGGTAGATGGCTTTCAATCAAATGTGCTAATACCTTTGCCAAACTGTGCTGATTCATTTGATCAAATTGTTTTAAAGCTTGATCACAAATCAGAATTGCGCTTTGATAATTGACAGGGCTATAGTTTTTGAGTCTTCTCGACAAGAGTGTTTTGTTAAATCTGATAATATTTTTAGTCGATTTAAAATAAATCGGACAATTGAAAATTCTTTTATAATCATTGAGGTATGCTGAATGATCGTAGCTAAGTTCCAGACTCACCAACTCATAGCTATCGTCTAGCATCATATTGACACAGGTAATAATACTGGCAAATACTTCATCACAGAAAAATGCTTTTAGCTCACCACAGTTACTTCGCTCAGAAAGTTCAATTTCACAATAATCATCAACAAGATTGACGGTTAAATCTAAGACACTACCTGAAATGGGATGATAGTGCAGTGCGGTCTCCAATGCTTCAGCTACTGTTTTGCAGGCTTGCATGGCAAAGCCCAAAATACCAATTGAAATCTGACCTTCACTACTGCCCAGCAATAAACCTAAATTTTGTTGCTGAGTATCTTTAACTGCGAGATGAATAACCTCACATAGTTCTGAAAAACCAACAAAACCATGCCCTTGGCGAATTTTTTCCAAATCTAAATTTTGTGCTGTAAACCAAATGTCATATTGCCAGTGTCGTTGTTCGGCATAATGAATCAAACTCGTCAATATCATTGGTGGAATATAAAATTGAGAATTGGCAATTTCCTTTTGCTGCAAGCTCATAAAGTCCGCTTCGCCCCCCATATTATTGTTGCTTTTACCCTAGTTGGTATCGCATATTTTTGATTAAGATTCAATCTACTTCTCGTGTTCGCTGATATAAAAAAGATAAAGGATGATCGCATATGTTTATGGTGGGGTGGGATAAGCAAGAAATAAACATTCAGCCGCAAGGTTATGCCATGTTTGGTTATGGTATGTGGTCGCATCGTGCTTATGAAAAGCGTACAGCTTTGTTTGCTCGATCATTTAGTATTCGTAGTTTAGCTTTAGAACAGCCGATTATTTTTTGTTGTCTGGATTTTGGTTGTATTACATATGCGATAAGAAGCGGCGTTGTTGAGCGCTTAAAGCAAAAATTTACAGACCAATTTAATGAACAGCATTTGGTATTGATGGCAACGCATACTCACTCTGGGCCAGGCGGTTGTGCGTATGAAGCGTTATATAATATGCCGACTCCGGGTTTTGTAGCAGAGCATCTCGAAACTGTGGTTAATGCGGTCATGCTCAGTATTTCCAATGCTATAGGCACAGAGAAAGAAACTGAAATTCGTTATCAATGTTGTCAATTTCCTCACGATATTCCTGTGGCATGGAATAGATCCTTGCAGGCTTATAATCGTAACCCAGATGTGATTCAAAGAACCGAAGCAGAAACTCATCTCGCCTTAAACCGTGAAATGCAATTAATAGGTTTTTATCGGGACGATCAATTATGTTCTTTTATTTCATTATTTGGGGTGCATGCAACATGTTTGAGTAGCCAACTCAAAGCACATGATGGTGATAATAAAGGCTATGCTTCGGCATTAAGTGAGCAATACTTATTAACACAAGGCATTCAACAACCTGTTGCAATTTTTGCACAAGCAACAGCAGGTGATGTATCGCCACATTTTCATGGTCCTAAACAAGATGCGATTCGCAAGAAAGTTAAGGGTGAAAAAGAATATCAATATGCTGAGCAAAATGGGCGTTTTCAAAGTGAAATTGCGCTTAAAGCACTGACTACACCGATTGAAAAAAATACCAACATAGTAATGGAAGCATGTTTACTCCAAGGTGGTATCGATGCTGTTTTATCCTATGTAGACCTGAGTCAAGTTGATGTGCCAAGTGAATTTAGTCAGAGGATCCAAGGGGCTAAAACCAGTGCAGCTTGTCATGGTGTCGGCTTCTTTGGGGGAACGCCTATAGATGGTAAGGGGACACCTAAAGCGATTCTTAAAGTGATGTCTTTACTGGCTAAGCGAGTACGTAAGCAACGTTTAGTAAACTCGAATTCTCCACATTACAGCAAATATAAAGCACTCTATGACTCACAATTCCCGAAAGAGATTGTTTTAGAAAGTCCTGACAATCAGTTGTTGGGTCAACATTTAGATTTTCCCCCAAGTATTTTTGATCCTTTAATTGCAGAAATGAATCGCCAAGTCAAAGCTGGTGCCATTCAAGATAGCCCACTGGTTCCGAGTGTTATTCCGCTACAGATAATCCAAATTGGTCAATTGGCCTTGATTTGTTGCCCCGGAGAAATAACTACAACAGCAGGGCAACGAGTGATTCAGACTGTGACAAAACAGTTTGCAATCTATCGGGGTATTTCAAAGGTTGGTTTGGTGTCTTATTGCAATGATTATATGGGCTATATCACCACCAATGAAGAATATCAGCAACAAGCTTATGAAGGTGCACATACCTTATATGGCCAATGGACACATGCTGCAATTCAGTACAAATTTTGGCAATTAGCAGCGCAGTTAAATCTAGATAAATCTCAACGCGAATATGATCAAGTCACACGCCCATCAACGATTCCACTACACGAAATAGAAAAAAGAACAAATCACGGCAATTTAAAAACTGCTGTACGCTAAAGGATGAGCATTATGAATCAGTTGATTAATCAAGCACCAAACAAGCACAAATCAAATCAGCAAAAATGGAACAATTGGTCGGGCTATCAACAGTCTCACCCTGAGCTGATTTTAAAGCCTGATAGTCTTGACGAGTTAAAACACATTGTCGAAACCCAAGCAAAGATTCGGGTGGTGGGAGCAGGTCATTCATTTACACCTTTGGTGTGTACTAATGCAACATTGCTGTCTTTGGATGGTCTTTCTGGTGTGGATCAAGTCAATACTGAATTTGCTCAAGCCAGTATTTGGGCGGGAACACGATTATTTAATTTAGGGCAATATTTAGAACCGATGCAACAGTCATTAATGCAACAGGGTGATATTGACCAGCAAAGTTTAGCTGGTGCTGTTTCAACAGGAACACATGGTACTGGCATAGGCTTATATTGCATTTCCGGTTATGTACAAGCATTTGAATTACTCACAGCATCAGGAGAAACACTTCATTGTAATCACCATGAAAATCCAGATATTTTTGCTGCAGGACGAGTGTCTTTAGGGAGTTTAGGGATTTTGACTAAAATCACCATGCAAAATAAACCACGTTATAAACTCAAAGAGCAAGTTAGACTGTGCGCGGTCCAAGACTTTATTCAAAATATTGACCAATGGAAAGCACAATATCGGCATATTGAGTGTTTTGCATTTTCTCATGCAGATAAGTTGATTTTAAAAACCTTAGATATTACTGAAGATGAGATTCAACCAAGAACTGAATCATGGCCATCTGAAGATGCGTTATTAACCTTATGTTGCGAGTTAACCAAATCTTTTCCGGCATTGAATCCAAAACTACAAAAGCTCTTAGGCGTTTTTATTAAGCCAAGCACATTTGTTGATTGGTCAGGCAAGATTTTCCCGACACCGCGTGAAACGAAATTTAATGAAATGGAATATCAGGTTCCAGTTGAATTGGGTGTGGAATGTTTGCAAGCTGTTCTAGCAGCGCTAAAAAACTCAAAAATACAAACCTTTTTCCCTGTGGAGTTTCGATTTGTCAAAGGTGATGATATTTGGTTGAGTCCGTTTTATCAGCGGGACTCTATTTCCATCTCAGTACACCAATATCATAAGCAAGCACCTAGACAATTATTTGATGAAGTTGAGTCGATTTTGCAACATTATCAGGGACGACCACATTGGGGGAAAATGCATAGTATGACAGCAACACAACTTCAGACCTTATACCCTAAGTGGGATGCCTTTATGCAGTTGCGAGAACGACTTGATCCAAGCGGAAAGTTTTTAAATCCTTATTTAGAAAAGCTATTCTTATCTGAATAATGGATAAAATTAAGTGAATGGGTAAAACTAAAATAGACCATAAAGGTAGACTATGAACAACTTTTTTGAGCAATTAAATCGTGATTTAAAACAGTCAAATGGTGCATTACCTCGATTAATTGTTGATGATCAGGCGCTTGAACAAAATCTACAGTACGTTGCCAAAAAGCTTAAATACGCTAGCCATTTGCAACCACGCCTCGTGGTAAAGTCTTTGGCATGCTTAGCATTATTAAAAAACATTAGTCTAAAGCTTTCGACTCAACGATTTATGCTATTTCACATGCCACAGCTTTCCCCCATCCTTGAGAACTTTTCGGATGCAGATGTATTGTTTGGGAAACCGATGCCTGTGAGTATAGTTCAGCATTTTTATGCGATGAATCAAAATTGCAGACAAGCCGATATACAATGGTTAATTGATTCTAAAGCACGTTTATTACAATATCTTGATGTTGCAAAACAGTTTAGTTTAAAGCTTAAAATCAATATTGAAATTGATGTGGGTTTACATCGCGGTGGTGTTCGTTCTGATTTTGCACTGATCGAAATATTAAGATTGATTGAGCAACATCCTGAGTATTTAGCACTTGCTGGCTTGATGGGGTATGATGCTCATGTGACGAAGCTGCCTTCAGTGATTAAAAAGATTGATGTTGCCTATCGAGATTCACAAGACATTTATCAAAATTATAAAAATATTATTCAACAGCAATTTCCACATTTATGGCGAGCTAATCTTTGTTTTAACGGTGGCGGTAGCCCTACATTTTACCTCCACGTGGAGCAAAGTGTCTGTAATGATCTTTCTTTTGGCTCTATGTTACTCAAACCAAGTGACTTTGACAGTGATGGTTTAAGTGTTTTACAAGCTGCACTATGGATTTCAACCCCTGTTTTAAAAGTGCTGCCATTTACCCAGTTACCTGGATTAGCCGTTTTAGATAAATTACCACATAGCTCTAAAGCCTTATTTGTGTATGGTGGATATTGGATGGCCCATTATGTTTATCCGCGGGGGATTCATCCGCATGCACTTTATGGGCGAAGTACCAATCAAGAAATGGTTAATGTGCCTAAAAATACTGAAATAGCTGTTGATGATTTTGTATTTTTAAGACCCACGCAAAGCGAAGCGATTATTCCTCAATTTCATAAATTATATTGTTATAAAAATCGAGATTTTGAAGCGTGGGAAACCTTAAGAGAGTAATTTGCTAAAAAGGGAGAGTCGATGGATAATCAAAAGTACAATTTAAATCAGAATAAAGAATAATTTTAAGACAAAGGTTTATAAATATGCTGTAAAGGTGTAAAATTTGACACACTTTTATTTTGTTCCACCGATTTTATCTTGAGGATTTTCCTCGATCATAATCTCGCGGTGACATGCTCCATTGTACGGGGCATCACTCCTTAAGGATTTTTAAATATGCCTATTATCACATTGCCAAATGGCGATCAAAAAAGTTTTGATCAAGCTGTTTCCGTTATGGAAGTTGCTCAAAGTATTGGACCTGGACTGGCTAAAAATACAGTTGCTGGGAAAGTAAATGGTCGCTTAGTCGATGCAAGTGATTTAATTACCGAAGACTCAACCTTACAAATCATTACTCCAAAAGATCAAGACGGTGTAGAAATTATTCGTCACTCTTGTGCACATTTGGTGGGTCATGCGGTAAAACAACTCTTCCCTGAAGCAAAAATGGTGATTGGCCCTGTCATTGAAGAAGGTTTCTACTATGACATCTGGATGCCCCGTCCATTTACTTTAGATGATATGGCTGCAATCGAAGCGCGCATGAAAAAGCTCATCGATCAGGATTATGATGTCATTAAAAAAATGACACCTCGTGATGATGTGATTGCTGAATTCACTGCACGTGGTGAAGATTATAAGTTACGTTTGATTGCTGACATGCCTGAAGAAACTCAAATGGGCTTGTACTATCATCAAGATTATTTAGATATGTGTCGTGGTCCACACGTACCGAATACCAAATTTTTAAAATCATTCAAATTGACTAAAATCTCTGGCGCATATTGGCGCGGTGATGCGAAGAATGAACAATTACAGCGTATTTATGGTACTGCTTGGGCAGACAAAAAAGAATTAGCAGCTTATATCAAGCGCATTGAAGAAGCTGAAAAGCGTGATCATCGTAAAATTGGTAAAGCTTTAGATTTATTCCATATGCAAGAAGAAGCGCCAGGTATGGTGTTTTGGCATGCCAATGGTTGGACGATCTACCAAGTGCTTGAACAATACATGCGTAAAGTTCAACAAGACAATGGCTACCAAGAGATTAAAACACCACAAATTGTAGACTTCACTTTGTGGGAAAAATCGGGTCATGCTGCCAACTATGCAGAAAATATGTTTACGACACATTCAGAAAGTCGTAACTATGCGGTAAAACCAATGAACTGCCCATGTCACGTTCAAGTGTTTAACCAAGGTTTAAAATCTTACCGTGATCTTCCAATTCGTTTGGCAGAGTTTGGTTCATGTCACCGAAATGAGCCATCAGGTTCGTTACACGGGATTATGCGTGTACGCGGCTTTACTCAAGATGATGCACATATTTTCTGTACAACTGAACAAATTGGTAAAGAAGTTGCAGACTTTATTAAACTGACTTTAGATGTTTATAAAGATTTTGGCTTTGAAGAAGTACAAATGAAATTGTCTACACGTCCTGAAAAACGTGTGGGTGCTGATGAACTTTGGGATGTTGCAGAAAAATCTTTAGCAGATGCTTTAGATGCTGCAAATCTTAAATGGGAAGAACAACCTGGTGAAGGTGCTTTCTACGGTCCAAAGATTGAATTTTCATTAAAAGACTGTTTAGGACGTATCTGGCAGTGCGGTACAATCCAGTGTGATTTTAACTTACCGTTACGTTTAGACGCTTCATATGTAACAGAAGATAACGATCGTGACCATCCTGTGATGTTACATCGTGCAATTCTTGGCAGTTTTGAACGTTTTATTGGTATACTAATTGAACACTACGCAGGCTTTATGCCACCATGGTTGGCTCCAATCCAAACATGTGTCATGAATATTACGGATTCTCAAGCGCAAGCTTGTGAGCAAGTCGTCGCAAAACTCAAAGAAAATGGAATTCGAGCAATTTCAGACTTGAGAAATGAGAAAATCGGCTTTAAGATTCGTGAGCGTACACTAGAGCGTATTCCATACTTATTGGTACTTGGAGATCGAGAAGTAGAGGAAGGGACTGTGAATGTTCGTACTCGCTCTGGAAAAAATTTAGGTACTATGTCAATAGACGCATTTATTGACCTAGTGAAAGCAGCCGTAGCCGAACGCGGCCGGTATATTGTGGAGTAAGAAAGATTAAACAGCCTGACCGTAACCAACAACAAGGTGCTAAAAGTAATCGTCCTGCATTAAATGATGAGATCAAAGCGAAAGATGTGCGTCTCGTTGCTGCAGATGGAGAGCAAAAAGGCATCGTTTCACTTGCTGAAGCTTTGCGTGCTGCTGAAGAGGTTGATCTTGATCTTGTTGAGATCGTGGCGAATGCAGAGCCACCTGTTTGTAAAATCATGGATTTCAACAAACATTTATTTGATCTGAAGCAAAAGCAAAAAGATGCGAAAAAGAAACAGCATCAAGTTCAAGTGAAAGAAATCAAGTTGCGCCCTGGTACAGACATTGGTGATTACAATGTTAAGTTGCGTGCTATTCTGAAGTTTCTTGAAGAAGGCAACAAAGTCAAAATTACTCTACGTTTCCGTGGTCGTGAAATGGCTCACCAACAGTTGGGTCTTGCACAATTGCAAAAAATTGAAGCAGACGTAGCAGAGTTTGGTATTGTTGAACAAGCACCAAAAATGGAAGGCCGTCAAATGGGTATGTTACTTGGACCTAAAAAGAAAAAGTAATTATTCATCTGTTAAAAAAGCACTGCATTAAGCAGTGCTTTTTTACGTTAAAATGGTAGTAAATCAATCTGAATCGAGTGGAATTGATATGTCATCTATCCAAAATTCAAATGAATTATCGAGTATTAACCAAAAAATTATTCAAGCAGGTGAGGTCTTGCCTGTGGTTAAATTAAAGGATGGTAGTGCTGTACAAACTGGTACAGTGGCAACCATGTTGCATAATATCAATCTGTATAACTCAGGTTTACGTGGAGAGATTGAGCAAGAACTGATACTCGCTATCCCTACCTTAGTGAAAGTCGGTTTATTTGACTTATTTAATCCCGATGAGTGGATATTGGGAAACAATGCTGGGCGTAAATTTGTGGGTGAAAAGGCCAAAACATATATAGATGCAATTGCTGAAGTAGATATTTGAAATTAGTATCATAATATGAGAACGTGCTGTATTTTATAAAATGCAATAACATAATTTTAGAATAGATTATTAGAATAATCTCTTTTTATAGCATACTGAATTAAGCAAATTCATGTTATAAAAGTAACCGATTAACGCAATAAAATTCAGAAAATACGTGAAAACGCAGAAGGATGAAATATGATTGATCTCTATTATTGGGGTACGCCCAATGGCCATAAAATTACCATTGCACTTGAAGAAATGGGTTTGGATTATCAGATTTTCCCCATCAACATCTTAGAGAATGACCAATTCCAGCCCGATTTTCTTCGTATCTCACCGAACAATAAAATTCCCGCTATTGTCGATCAAGATGGCCCAAATGGTGAGCCGATTTCAGTATTTGAGTCAGGCGCAATCTTGCAATATCTTGGTCGTAAAACAGGCCTGTATTATCCAAGCGATGAGCAAGATCGTGTTGAAGTTGAACAATGGTTAATGTGGCAAATGGGCGGGCTGGGGCCGATGTTAGGGCAAAACCATCATTTTGGTAAATTTGCTAAAGAAAAAATTCCTTATGCAATTGATCGTTATGTTACGGAAACTCAACGTTTGTATGGTGTTTTAAATAAGCAGCTCATTGGACAAAAATATGTGGCTGGTGAATATTCGATTGCAGATATGGCCATTTTACCGTGGGTATTACGCTATGAGTGGCAGCAAATAGAGCTAGAGGATTATCCTTATGTTAAAGAATATATTGAGCGTTTAACTGCGCGCCCAGCGATACAAAGAGCGCTATCAATAAAAGTGTGAAATGTATTTTATGTTAAGATGAGAAACCACGTAACGTGGTTTTTTATTTTTTAAATGATCGATTTTTGGATGGTTGGTAGGCTTTAGTCATGAAAGATTTCTTTTTGAACTTTACGAAAATATTAGAAACGAATCCAAAAATTTACTGGAGTATCATTGTTGGTATTGCCGGTTGTTTAATGCTCTATATTGCGGAAATTGTGCATATTCAAAATATTTTAGAGGAATTAAATGGTCAAGCGTCAGCCCTGATTAGAAGTGTGATAGACCCGATTGCGCAACGTTATCAATGGTCTCGGATTATCTTTATGTTATTGGCGATTATTTGGGCACATTTTCAGTATCGTAAAACAAAAAAAATGCTAGATTTAGGATGATTGAATTGTAAGTAGTAAATCCAACAAGGAGGTGAGTATGAAGCAAAACTTTGTTTGGCATTTCCTCATCTCTTTTGCCGTGATGCTAATCACAGCAATGCTTTGTAGCATCTTGCAGTATCACTCCGCATATGATTACTTCTGGTTTATTATTTTGAGCATCGTGAGTGTTTCAGGCTTAGTTTTTGCTATGGTCTTTGGCATTTTTCAAAATAAATTACAGCAAAGCATTTTGAATACCATGATCTTAGTCATTTTGCTTTCACTTTATTTTATTGTTTTATTCTACGGCTTTATTCATATCAAAATCGATTGGCAAGCGATTTCAGAGGGTAAAGCTCAACTCACATTGTTGCAGAAGTTTTTTAAATCAGACCTTTCATTTTGGTTGGCTTTTCTTGCTCCCTTTATCCTGTCATTCTTGACTTATACCTTAAAACCTAAACCCAACTTTAGCTAATTTTATGGCTTATTTTTTACTCTTCCTTTCAGCATTTGGTGCGGCTACTTTACTCCCGTTGCAGTCTGAAGCGGTATTGCTTGGATTATTGATACAAACCCAGCATTCTGCATATTTATTACTTGTTGTTGCAACGATTGGCAATGTTTTAGGCTCATGCGTGAATTGGTATTTGGGACTTAAAATCGAGCAGTTTAAAGATAAGAAATGGTTTCCTGTTTCTGAAAAGAATATGCTCAAAGCGGAAAAAATATATCAAAAGTATGGCTTTGGGTCTCTGTTATTAAGCTGGATACCTATTATCGGAGATCCAATCACACTGATTGCAGGGCTAATGAAAGAGAACTTTTGGCGTTTTCTTTTGATCGTAACCATTGCAAAAGCTGGTAGATATGTTTTTATCTATTTGGTGTATATCGGATTATTTTAATAAAAAGTTAGGGTCTGCTGGTAAGCCATTTATGAAATGTCAACAGACCCTAAAGACACAAAACTATCTTTAACCTTAAAAGACGCATCTTTATGAATTTATTTACATTCATTGATTTTAAATTGAATCGCATCATTGAAGCTGGATTGTTTATAGATCCATAAAGTCCGGTAAGAACGTTTTACATTGATTGATGCATGCTCTACGGCTGCAAGTACTTGTTGATCAAGTGCATTAATACCAGAACGTTGAGTTAGCTTAACTTGGGTAATTTCGCCTTGGTTATTGGCTTTAAATTTAAACTTTACTGTACGATCTTTATTCTTTAATAGTGATTGATTCAATGTAAGTTGTGGTTGTTTTAAATAAACAAAGGGAACCGACTTATCGAGTTGTTGTTTGTTCCAATTCTTTGAATTAAAACTATAGGTACATTGCTTAGCGCGCTGAACATGATCCGTTGCATTCTCTAGTGTTAAAGTAAATGTTTGATAACCGACTAAAGCAATGGCTTTTCCATTTTTTGAATAGGGTTTAACTTTTGCATTTTCCACAGCATCTACAAGTTTCTGATCCAATGCACGGATGCCTGTACTCTCTTGGATATCAGCATCTGTGACTTCACCAACATTATTGGCTTTTACACGAATGATCGCTGAACGATCTTGATCTTTTAATTCAGCGATTTGATAGTGAATTTGGGGAAATTTGACCCATTGTATACGTGTAGTTAAATGCTGAGGATCATTTTGTTCAGATTGCTCCCCTTTGACCTTTATTGTAGGAAGTTTATCCGCACTATAGCTATAGGTTGAAAGGCACAATAAACAAGTGGTAAAAAGAGCTTTATTCATAGGTTTGGCAATCCATGCAGTTTAATACGCATGAGAGTAGTTTAATTGCGCAAAGTATTTATCGAATTTTGTATTCTCGCAATAGAAAATGCACCCGAAGGTGCATTTTTTTACTGTTTTTTATTCAGCCAAACACATTACTCTTGGCCTTTGGTAATGTCTACATTAAATAAATCAGAGGTTTTTACCCAACTTATTGCGACGACGGCCAAGGTCATACATCCACCAAATACTGTGGCAGTGATTGTTCCTAAATATTTTGCAGCCAGCCCAGATTCAAATGCACCCAATTCATTACTCGATGAAACAAACATCCCATTCACTGCGGCGACACGGCCACGCATATTTTCAGGAGGGTAAACTTGTAAAATGGTTTGGCGTACAACCACTGAGATACTGTCACAAGCACCTGTCATAGCCAAAGCAAATAAAGAAAGCCATACGTTGCTTGAGAATGCAAAAATAATGGTAAACACCCCAAAACCTGCAACGGCAATCAGCATATTTCGCCAAGCATGATGTGTGGGTGGAAATTTGGTTAAAGCGATCATGGTTATTAACGCGCCAATAGAAGGGGCTGCACGTAAATAACCTAAACCTTCAGGTCCTACTTTAAGAATATCTTCTGCAAAAATAGGAAGTAGGGCAATCACACCACCAAACAAGACTGAAACCAAATCTAAAGATATGGCCCACAGTACAATTTTAGTTTTCCAGATAAAGCGAAAGCCTTCACTTAAACTGCCCCAAAGATTGTCTTGTTCCATGGTGGGAAAAGTACGCTTCTTTAACAAGTTAATCAGACAGAAGCAAATAAATAAAAGTACCGCTACCGAGAGTAAGCTGTTTTCACGACCGATTCCTGCCAGCATAAAACCACCCAGCATTGGGCCAATAATGACGCCACTTTGCCATCCAATCGTGGTCCATGTTGCACCATTGGCATACAGTTCACGAGGAATTAAAAATGGTTTTAACGAGGTTGCTGATGGATTGTAGAACCCCCGGATGGTACCCAAACCAAAAATAACCGCATAAATCCCCCAAGACAGTGTAGTCACACCAATTTGCCCATGATCATAACTGTGAAATAACCACCAAAGCACCAATGGCAAAGGGAAGGAGAAAAATAAGCAAACTTTCATAATGGTTTGTTTATTCAGCTTGTCTGCAAAATAACCACCCCAAAGCGACAGTGCAATAAACGGGATTGCTTCTGCTAGTCCAATCAGACCCAAGGTGAGTGGGTCTTTGGTAATTTGATAGAGTGAATAGGCAACAATAATTTCTTGAATTAGAATTGCGAGTGTTAAACAAAATTGATTGATGGTAACAATTGAGAAATCTCGATAGCGAAGCGCAGCAAAAGCATCCTGTGCAGGGGTCATAACTGTCCAGTTTTATCATGATGTGATGATTATAAAGATTTAATCCTGATTTTTCTTATAAAACTATGTGGAATTTATATCGAAAATTACATTGGAGAAATGTGAAATTGTTGGATGTTTTGCTTTTGTTTTGTACAGAGATGATTTAGAATATTGCCTCCCTTACCTGCAGGTCGTTGTCGCAATGGTGCGAACGTACCGAACAGGTGTTTAAAGAGGTTGTTATGGCTAAGTTAAAAACTCGCCGTGGTGCAGCTAAGCGTTTCAAAGCGACTGCTAACGGTTTCAAGCGTAAACAAGCGTTCAAACGCCACATTTTGACCAAAAAATCTGCTAAACGTATTCGTCAATTGCGCGGTTGTGTCATGGTTCACGTAAGTGACATGAATTCAGTTCGTCGTATGTGCCCATACATCTAAGGAGATTATAAATGGCTCGTGTAAAACGTGGTGTACAGGCTCATCGCCGTCATAAAAAAATTCTTGCTCGTGCTAAAGGTTACTATGGCGCGCGTTCACGTGTTTATCGTGTAGCGTTCCAAGCAGTAATTAAAGCAGGTCAATACGCTTACCGTGACCGTCGTCAAAAGAAACGTCAATTCCGTGCTTTATGGATTGCGCGTATCAATGCTGGTGCTCGTCAAAATGGTTTGTCGTACAGCCGTATGATCGATGGCTTGAAAAAAGCTCAAGTGATCATCGACCGTCGCGTACTTGCTGACATCGCTATGCATGACTCAGTTGCATTTGCTGCTTTAGCTGAAAAAGCTAAAGGCGCATTAGCTGCTTAATCATCTTTGATGATTAAAAAAAAGACCGCTTTTATAGCGGTCTTTTTTATACCTAAAAGTTTGTTTTCAGACTATTGCAGGAACTTTTAGAGCTGAGTTTCCTTTGAGTTTGATTGTTGAAATACAGCACTAATCATTGAAATTTCTGTTGAAGTAAAATCTGTCATTATGAATGCTCTAACTATTTTGTTATGGCATTGAATTGACTAAATTGTGAATCTAGTCTTATGCGTAAACAATATCATTTTCGCCAAGTTGGTGAAGACACTTATATTTGGGATGTACATCATCTAGTTGAACTAAGCCGAGACATCCCAATCGATGAAGTTCTATTGTCTAATATACAAGAACTCAATGAAGCGTATTGGTTTCCAGATACACATCCAACAACACAGCAAATGATTGAACATTTTCAATTGATACAGCAGGCAGATTTAAGTTATCCAATTATTCTATCTGCTGATGGCAAGGTGATGGATGGTATGCATCGTGTGGCAAAAGCAAAATTACTCAATCATCTTACGATTAAAGCCATCAGGTTTGAAATTACACCACCAGCAAATTTTATCAATATTGATGAGGATAATTTGGATTATGATGATTGAGCAGGCCTTGTGAATGATTTAAACAATCAAATAACTTTGCATACACATTACACAATATCAACGTGAAAGCATTATTGTTTTAGAAATAGCTCGCATAGAGTAGAACAATGAACAATAGAAAATGATGGAGCAGATATGCGTGTTGAGATTGAAGGTTTACAACAAGGTGCAATTGAAGTTGAGTTGCAATTATTACCCAGAGTTGGGGAAGTTTTAAAAGTGATGTATGGTGCAGATGCTGAAGTTAAAGGTGAAGTCACAGCAGTGGAGCATTATATCAATCAACATGCAAATGAACATAAAGTGATACTCACCATACGCCCCTTATTTTGATATACATCATCTAAAATGATTGAATCATGAGTGGGTTGTTGCGTGATTTAAAGTAGCTTGTTTGGCTACTTTTTATTTCTAGAGAGTTCTTAAATCTATGAAACGCATCAATGTCGTGGGGACTTCTGCGTCAGGAAAAACAACATTTTCAATAAAATTAGCTCAAAAATTAAAACTCATCTACATTGAAATGGATGATTTATTTTGGTTGGATGATTGGCAAGAGTCTACCGATACTATATTTTTTCAGAAAATTCAGACCAAATTAGATCAAGCTAAATCTGGCTTTGTCATCGATGGTAATTATACGCGAACCACGCATATCAAATGGCAAGATATCGATACCGTAATTTGGTTAGATATTCCTTTTTATATTAATCTTTACCAATCCATACAACGAGCTGTTCGTCGTGCTGTTTTTAGACACAGACTTTGGGAAAATTCCAATAATCGTGAAAGTTTTGGTAAAATGTTTAGTCGTGATTCGATTATTTGGTGGATGATTAAAACGCATCAAAAAAATCGTCAGCAATATATAACAATGATGAATGATCCTCAATATTCACATATTCGATTTATCCATTTAAAATCGCGAAAAGATATTGATCATTTTTTAGCGTCTATTTGATGCGTCATAACTCACTAGTGCCTCTAAATAGTTAACTTATCCTGCTATACCTTGTATTGATTGAATATATGTGTGTAGCTGATATCTTAAGTTGTGCTATAGACAGCTATGTTTTTACTTGGCATACAAAGTGATAAACATTTTAGATTTGGTCAGGGGTATGTGCAGTATTTTCACCCGTTGTCCGCATTCCTGTCGTTATGCGATAGATAAAAACATGTAAGATTAAGCAATATAAAGAGTTTTACCTAATTTTTTGAAGGGTATAAAGTTTGGTTTCGAGATAAGTCCCAATTAAATGAGGATGATATGATTCGATTAGCTGTTTTAGGTGGTGCTCAGTAGATTGCTGAAGTACATGTGCAAAGCTGGAATGAAACCTATACTGGTATGATTAAGCAAGAAATTATAGATCGTGCAAATATTGAAAAGCGAGTACAGCTTTGGCAAAAGATTTTTTCGCATCAAGATCACCATGTACTGGTATATGAGCAAGATGGTCAAATTGCTGGTTTTCTAAGTGGTTATTTCAATACAACGCATAATATCGCAGAAATTAATGCTTTATATTTATTAAAGAAAATTCAAAAACAAGGTATCTGTCGTAAGATGTTTGAGCACTTTTATCAATATGTACATGCTAAGCATTACCAATTTATTCGCTTGGGCGTGATCAATAAAAATCCAAGCCGTCATTTCTATGAGAAATTAGGGGGAAATGTACTTGGAGAGGAGATTCTTTCTGATTATGGTGATGGCATAACAGAAGTATCGTATCAGTGGGATATTAATCATAGGACAATAAAATGAGTGATTCTCAATTTTTAACAACTTTACAAGAACAAGTAAAGAACGGGCAAAAGTATAGTTATTTGTGTTTTTGGGGGCATAGTCAAAAGACTTCTGGAAAATTAGATAAGAGCTGTTTAAGCCAATGGTTTCCTGCAAAATTTGAAATTGATCATGTAAATTATCAAAGTACAGAACAATACATGATGGCTCAGAAAGCCAAATTATTTAATGACGAGGACATTTTTCAGAAAATTTTACAAACAGATGATCCTAAGAAAATAAAAGCATTAGGTCGTTTGGTCAAAAATTATCAAGATGATATTTGGATTGCTCATCGTTATGAAATTGTGGTTCAAGGTAATTTGGCTAAGTTTTCTCAAGACAATGATCTTAAAACGTTTCTACTGAGTAGCTCAGATCAAATCATCGTTGAAGCCTCACCTGTAGATCAAATTTGGGGGATTGGATTAGCCGCCGATCATGTAGATGCAACTGATCCATTAAAATGGAGAGGTCTGAATTTATTGGGTTTTGCCTTGATGGAAGTTCGAAAGCAACTTTAAAGTTGCTTTCTTTTAAAATTCAATTTATCAAATAGATAAGACATTATAGTCCAAAATAATAAGCGGCAAGGCAGATTAAAATGGTCACGATAATTAATGCAAAAACACCTGTTTTACCTGGTTTATGCTCAGAATTTACCTTGCTGTTAAACGCTTGACGCTGTTCAGTTTTGATATTTTCATGCGTGTCAAAGGGTGAAGCAATTTGTTTGGGTGTTAAGCGTGCAGATTTATAATGATTTGCAACTTTAACAATAAATTTTGATTTTAAATCTTCAACTTTTTGGAGGAAATGGCGCAAATTCATTTGCTCTTCAGGACTAATGATTTGCTCATTTTCATCATAGGGATGCTTTAATTTTGCAGAAATAAAACATTCTAATGCATCGATACGACAGAAGGTTTCGTGTGCGTAATCAGCTTGATAGTCAGTGGGTAACAGCGCAAGTTTAAGACTTGTATCTTCGGTGGTATATAGCGTTTCATCTAATCCATAATAAGGTAAATCTTTATTTACAGGTTCTGGAAAACCTTTAGCATATTGGGTATCGAACAATTCACTGTCTGTATAAACTTGAATATCATCCCAATTGGGTTGAACTAAATCTTGTTCAATTCGTTTAATTAATTTTGCATTCAGATCATATCGCCAAAAAATCTCGGTACGTAAATTGGGACGTTGCGTTTCAGGTGCTTCGTAATCATTGTCTGCGCTATACCATTCAGCCAATTCTTTACCAAAAATCCATGCGGTTTTCTTTTGTTGATCATGGCTAACAATAAAGTGGGGGATGGCTAACAGTTCAACATTGGCATTTGGATTTTGTTCATCATTTAAAATACTAGAGCTATGTAGACTGAGTCGATACACGCCTTGTTTCTTCAGTCCTTCAAGCCAAATCTGAAAATGCTGTGCCAATAGGTGCTGGTTGGTTAAATCACGGAAGCCAAAAGCATGCTGATTAAAAATGGCATGATTGACCCAACGAGAAAAACTAATCCCTTGAGTGAGATACTCATTGCCATAAGTGACGAGTGTAAGTTGACGTTTCCAGATTTGATCGAGTGCCATTTTTTATAGATCTCAGCGACATTAAATCCATTTTATACTTTTTATAAATCAAAGTTCTAGCATTTCAACAGGAATCAAACAGGGAAATATACAAATTATTTAGAATAAGTTGTGACTAATCGTATTTTTTGTAAAGCGGAAACTTCATTCGACTGCATAAAAACTGTTAGAATATAGAGTTATATTATTTTTCTAAAATATTGCTTTGAGAGTTACTATGTCACTGGAAGCCCTGACCACTGAAGCGCTCGCTGCGATTGCAGCAGCTCAAGACCTGACTACACTCGACCAAGTACGAGTGCAATTTACAGGGAAAAAAAGCCAGCTTGCGGAACAATCTAAGGCACTTGGTAAAATGGACCCTGAAGAGCGTAAAGTTCAGGGTGCTGCAATTCATGCAGTACGTGAAGCGATCAGCACAGCGTTGACTGAACGCCAAACTGAATTACAGAAAGCTGAATTAGAATTAAAGCTAGCAAGTGAAACAATCGATATTACTTTGCCTGGACGTGGGCAAGCTGTAGGAAGTATTCATCCTGTTACTCAGGTTCAAGAACGTATTTGTCAATTCTTTACCAAAGCGGGTTTTACTGTTGCGACAGGGCCAGAAGTTGAAGATGATTATCACAATTTTGAAGCATTGAATATTCCAGGACATCATCCTGCACGTGCGATGCATGATACGTTTTACTTTGATGCAAACCATTTGCTACGTACCCATACCTCAGGTGTACAAGTACGCACAATGGAAAACTCGCAACCACCGATTCGTATTGTTTGTCCAGGGCGTGTCTATCGCTGTGACTCAGATCAAACCCATTCTCCAATGTTTCATCAAATCGAAGGTTTATACGTTGCTGAAAATACCAGCTTCGCAGAATTAAAAGGTTTGTTGATTAATCTGCTAAATGAATTTTTTGAGAAAGATTTAAAAGTACGCTTCCGTCCGTCTTATTTCCCATTCACAGAGCCAAGTGCTGAGGTGGATATTATGGATGAGCGTGGCCGTTGGTTAGAGGTTTTGGGTTGCGGTATGGTGCATCCAAATGTTCTACAAGCTGCGGGTATTGATCCTGAAAAATACAAAGGCTTTGCATTTGGTCTTGGTGTAGAGCGTTTCGCAATGTTGCGTTATGGCATCAATGATTTGCGTATGTTTTACCAAAACGATGTGCGTTTTTTACGCCAATTTGCTTAACAAATTTATACCTCTCCCTGACCTCTCCTAATGAGGAGAGGGGATGTCCAAGATAACGAGACGAAGGGTTCTGCCTCTTTTTAAAAAAGAGTCAGAGAGGAATTCATAGATATTGAATATAGGTTTTAGAAATGAAAATTAGCGAAAATTGGCTTCGCACATGGGTCAACCCTGCAATTGATAGCGATACTTTGTCTGATCAACTGACCATGTTGGGACTCGAGGTTGATGAACTAGTTCCCGCAGCTAAATCATTTACAGGTGTGGTGATTGGTGAGGTTTTAACTGTTGTACAGCATCCTGATGCAGATCGTTTACGTGTCACCACGGTGAATATTGGCTCGGGCGAACCTTTGCAAATCGTATGCGGTGCACCAAATGTACGTGTTGGTATGAAAGCACCAGTTGCAACCATTGGTGCAGTACTCCCAGGTGATTTTAAAATTAAAAAAGGCAAACTTCGTGGTGTTGAATCACAAGGAATGCTCTGTGGCGCTTCAGAAATTGACCTTGAAGATAAAATTGATGGACTGTTAGAACTTCCTGCTGATGCACCTGTAGGCACAAATATTCGAGAATATTTAAATCTTGATGATCATGTTATCGATATCAGCATCACGCCAAACCGTGGTGATTGCTTTAGTATTCGTGGGGTAGCACGTGAAATTGGTGTAATTAACCAATTACCTGTAACCGCACCTGAGATTCAAGACGTTGCTGCTACGCTTGCTGACCAGAAGCAAGTTGTTGTGACAACGGATGGTTGTCCTCGTTACTTAGGCCGTGTAATTAAAAATGTAAATACCAAAGCACCTACGCCAGAGTGGATGGAGCAAGCTTTAGCACGTTCAGGTATTCGTCAACACAGTATTCTTGTTGATATTACCAACTATGTACTTATGGAACTTGGTCAACCGTTGCATGCGTTTGATGGTGATGAGGTTCAAGGTTCAGTGCATGTGCGTCAGGCAAGTGCAAATGAAAAGCTTGTTTTGTTAAATGAACAAGAAATTGAATTGACCGAAGATGTTATGGTGATTGCAGATGATGTAAAAGCATTGGCGATCGCAGGCATCATGGGTGGTTTGTCTTCATCTGTTACAGATGAAACCACTGAGATTTTCCTTGAGTCTGCATTCTTTGCACCATTACATATCGCAGGTCGTGCACGCCGTTATGGTTTGCATACAGATGCGTCACAACGCTATGAACGTGGTGTGGATTTTGAATTGCCTATGATTGCAATGCAACGCGCTTCACAATTGATTCAAGCCCTTGCAGGTGGTGATTTCGGTCCAATTACCGTATCTGAAAAAACTGAATTATTGCCTAAACGTGAAGCAATTGAATTGAATCAAGCGCAAGTCGATCAATTGCTAGGTTATCAAGTTCCTACTGTATTTATTACAGATGCACTGCAACGTTTAGGTTGTAATGTGACTGTAAAAGCTGAAGGTGAATGGATTGTTGTTCCCCCATCACACCGTTACGATATGGCAATTTATCAAGATTTAATTGAAGAAGTTGCGCGTATACATGGTTATGACAATATTCAAATTAGTCTGCCAGTGATTGATGTAAAACTTGCTCAACATCAGGATCAATTTGAACTGACTCAATTACGTCAAACGTTAGTAACACTCGGTTATCAAGAGGCAATTAGTTTTAGTTTTGCAGATTTAAAACTTGAAAAACAATTGAATTCACAAGTAAATCCATTGGCGCTTGCAAATCCCATTTCAAGTGACTTGGCGGTAATGCGTTCAACTCTTCTTTCAAGCTTAATTCCGTGTGTTCAGTACAATATCAATCGTCAACAAAGTCGTGTACGTTTCTTTGAGCTAGGGCTACGTTTTGATTATCAAAACGCGAAAAGTATAGAAGATTTGAAACAGATTCCAACTTTGGCTATGATTGCCGTAGGATCAAAACAAATTGAATCTTGGCATGGAAAAGCTCAAGTTATGGATTTCTTTGATCTCAAAGGCGAGGTCGAAGAAATTTTAGCAGCTGGACGTGTTCAAGTTGAATATGTTCGTTCTGATCGTGAATGGTTACATCCAGGTCAGTCTGCGGAAATTCTCGTGGATGGTAAATCAGTAGGTTATTTAGGTCGTCTACATCCATCTTTGGAAAATGCACTGGATTTGAGCACAACTTGGATCGCAGAGCTCGACCAATCGGCTGTTTTGCAAACTTATGTATCTAATTTTACAGAATTATCACGATTTCCATCGGTTAGACGTGATATTGCGCTTGTAATTAGTGATAAGATTAATGTTAGTGAAATTCAGCAACTTATCGAAAAAACGGGTGGAGAGCTTTTAGACTCTACTTGGTTATTTGATGTGTATACAGGGCAAGGTGTTGAACAAGGTAAACGCTCATTGGCATTTGCATTGTTATGGCAACATCCATCACGTACACTCGAAGATGCTGAGATTAAATCCGGTATGGATCATATTATTCAAGTGTTAGAAGACACTTATCAAGCGACATTGAGGGCCTCATGACAGCATTAACAAAAGCAGAAATGGCTGATCATTTAAGTGAGCTTACGAGTTTAAACCGTCGTGAAGCAAAACAAATGGTCGAGTTGTTCTTTGACGAGATTAGCCAAGCATTAATTGCAGGTGAACAAGTTAAACTTTCAGGTTTCGGAAATTTTGAGCTACGTGACAAACGTCAACGTCCAGGTCGAAATCCTAAAACTGGAGAAGAAATTCCAATCTCAGCACGCCGTGTTGTAACATTCCGTGCAGGTCAAAAATTTAGACAACGTGTGGGAACAGAACAAGAAGATTAATTGGTGCTCTTTATGTCGTAAGATGAAAGCTCTGTAATCTAAAAAGTTTTGTAAGATAAAAACCCTGAGCAATATGCTTGGGGTTTTTTTATTGCAAAAATAAATGCCGCTAGAGTTGTATAAACTAGCTTTGTTGGAATGATTGTGACAAGGATTGATATCGTTTTATCATAATATTAAATGATCAACTGGATTTTTACGTAGACGAAGTTTTAGTTAAAACAAGGCGGGGGAATGTGTTGCAATTGTTGATAAGCAAAGCTCTTATGGCTAATAACTTTAATCTGAGAAAACTCTAAGCGTCTTTGTAAAAACACAAATAAGTAAAAATATTATAGTGTTGGCTAAGATTATCCGATTAGATCGGTTATTTTAAAGGATGATAATAAAAGTAAAATATAGTTCTAAGGGATTCGTGTTAGTACGGTCTAAAGAGGTTTAACTTGAAGGTGATATGGCTTGTTTATGATTAATCCAATTTTAACAAAAAATATAGCAAAAAAAAGAGAACCTAAAAGGTTCTCTTTTCTTGATAACAATCTAAGCGATTATTATTGAGCAGCTGAAGCAGCAGCAGAAGCGTCTGCAGCAGCAGCAGTAGCATCAGATGCAGCAGCAGTAGCGTCAGCAGCAGCATCAGTAGCAGATGCAGCAGCAGCGTCAACAGCAGCAGTAGCTTCAGAAGCAGCTTCTACAGCTTGAGAAGCAGCAGCATTTGCGTCAGCAGCAGCTTCTTCAGTTTTTTTAGCACAACCAACGAAAGCTAAAGTAGTAGCAACTGCAGCAGCAATAGCGATTTTTTTGAATAACATGGCATCACTCTCATAAATTTAATTGAGACAAAAAACCCAAGTTAGCCTGTTTTTTGCTTTTTGCATGAGCAGTCTAACTGGTATGCGAATATGCTATCACTGCGCATTTTGAATTGCTACTGTTAATCTTAAAAAAACTGACCAAATTGATGAAAAAGTGATGTTTTTTTAACAGTATTTTACAATCAAGTTGCACTTTTAGATTGGTTTGTTGATAAATAAGCTATTAATAAATATAAAAAATATTGGTCCGTAATTTATATATTTAAATATTTGCAATGTTCTGTAACGTTGAGACTCGGTGATTGTATATTTATGTAAATAATGTCAACCAAATAAAAAGGCTACTATTAAAGTAGCCTTTTTAAATACTTATCGAATTAGTTTGCAGCTTTACGTTTCATTTGATCAAAGAAATCATCATTTGTTTTGGTTTCTTTCATTCGATCTAATAAGAATTCCATCGCCACTAATTCATCCATAGGATGAAGAAGTTTACGAAGAATCCATACTTTACGCAGATTTTCTTCGTTCATGAGACGCTCTTCACGACGCGTACCCGATTTTTTGATATTCATTGCTGGGAAGACGCGTTTTTCAGCAATACGGCGATCAAGAATGATTTCTTGGTTACCTGTACCTTTGAATTCTTCGTAGATCACTTCATCCATTTTACTGCCTGTTTCAATCAAGGCGGTAGAAATAATGGTGAGAGAACCGCCTTCTTCGATATTACGTGCAGCACCAAAGAAACGTTTAGGGCGTTCTAAGGCATGTGCATCAACACCGCCCGTAAGTACCTTGCCAGATGAAGGAACAACCGTGTTATAAGCACGTGCTAAACGTGTAATTGAGTCAAGTAAGATTACAACATCTTTTTTGTGCTCTACCAGACGTTTGGCTTTTTCAATCACCATTTCAGCAACTTGTACATGGCGAGCTGGAGATTCATCAAATGTTGATGCAACAACTTCACCACGCACAGTACGTTCCATTTCGGTCACTTCTTCAGGACGTTCGTCGATCAAAAGTACAATCAAGAAGCATTCAGGATTATTACGCACAATAGATTGAGCAATGTTCTGTAATAACATTGTTTTACCCGCTTTTGGCGGTGCTACGATAATTGAACGTTGACCTTTACCAATGGGTGCAACTAAGTCCACTACACGCGCTGTCAAATCTTCAGAAGAACCATTACCCAATTCCATAACCAATTGCTCAGTTGGGAAAAGTGGTGTGAGGTTTTCAAATAAAATTTTATTGCGTGAGTTTTCAGGAGTGTCATAGTTAATTTGATTAACTTTTAATAATGCAAAGTAGCGTTCACCTTCTTTAGGTGGGCGAATCGTACCTGTAATCGTATCACCCGTTCGTAGATTGAAACGACGAATTTGTGAAGGACTAACATAGATATCATCCGGACCTGCAAGATAAGAACCTGCAGCGGAACGTAAAAAGCCGAAACCATCAGACAAAATTTCAAGAACACCATCACCAAAAATTTCTTCGCCATTCATTGCATGGCGTTTGAGGATGGCAAAAATGATGTCTTGCTTACGATTACGAGCCATTCCTTCAAGGCCCATAAACTCAGCAATTTTAATGAGTTCGCCGATCGGTTTTTTCTTGAGTTCAGTTAAATTCATAAATGGTCAGATTGAATAAGGATGTGTGGAACACAGATAAAGAGAAAAGAAGCAAAAGTCGCCAGCAGTGTAATAGGTGAGTTGAAGTTGTATAGACACAAAAACAAACTCAGAATCTATGTAGTTCTTTCGAGGAGAAATATGTAAAACAATTTCTGTTGCCGAACGGCGATCTTATGTGTTGTCCTTTAAGAAACAGGAAGAGAATCCTAATGTTCCTTGAGCATGGAATATAAGTTAGATCAACAAGTTTGTCAAATTATAGTCGAAAAAAAATACGCTAGAAAATCAAGCGTATTTCTCATTTTCCTAGATTTATACAAATAATGTATAAATTCAGCAAATTAAATATTTTCTTCAATGAATGCAGTTAATTTAGATTTTGGCACTGCACCAATCTGTTGAGCAACAACTTCACCATTTTTAAACATCAATAACGCTGGAATGTTACGAATGTTATAGTTGACCGCAGTTGCTTCACATGCAGTCACATCAACTTTAACGATTTTAACTTTACCTTCAAATTCAGTTGAAAGTACTTCAAGAACGGGTGCAATCGCTTTACACGGTGCACACCAGCCAGCCCAGAAATCTACGATTACAGGGATATCAGATTGAAGTACATCTGCATCAAAGTTGTCATCAGTGGTATTTACGATATTGCCAGACATGGATTTTGCTCCAAAATATTTTAAAGATGAATCTATCTATGGATATAAGTATTACATAGTCATCTTTAACAATGTAGGGGGATGCTTAAATTTTCATTCTAATTTGTGAGTTTGTCCAATTGATGCTCACGATATTTACAATCGGATCTTTAGAAAATCAGTGAAACTGTCACATAATTGTCATATATGCTGAAAAAATAATGACTCATCAAATTGTCTAAATAAATGGCTTTTAAAAAGCGTGTATGTGAATTAATCTAAGCAACAATTCAGTATGAGTTTGTATAAATAATGTCTGATTTTTTGATTGATGAAGAATTACTTGCCGCGATTGATATGGGGTCAAATAGTTTCCATTTGGCAATTGCTCGTGTGGATCATGGTGAAGTTAAGAAAGTTGCTTCTATGTCAGAAAAGGTTCAGCTTGCGGCTGGATTAGATGAAAATAAAAACTTAACAGAAGCTGCACAGCAACGAGGCTTGGCTTGCTTAGCGCGTTTTGTTGGACGTTTAAGTTCAGTACAGCCCACTCGCCTCAGAATTGTAGCGACAAATGCGCTACGTCAAGCTAAAAATGGGCATGAATTTATTCAAAAAGCAGCTGAGATCCTGCCAAAACCCATCGAAATTATTGCGGGACGAGAAGAAGCCCGACTTATTTACTTGGGTGTATCGCATACTATGGTCAATAGTGGTCGTCGTCTGGTGATCGATATTGGTGGTGGATCTACTGAATTGATTATTGGTGAAGAGTTTGAGCCGATTCATACCGAATCTTTACAAATGGGCTGTGTTGCTTTTACTAAAGCCTATTTTGCCGAGGGCGATATTAATAGCAAGGCTTTTGATAAAGCTGTGGTTGCTGCACGAAAAGAATTGTCTTCGATTGCAAATACCTATAAAGCTGCGGGTTGGGATACTGTGGTCGGTTCTAGTGGAACCATCAAAGCGTGTCGTCAAATTGCTGTCAATATGGGCTGGAGTGATGAGCAAGAAAATCTTACTCGAGAAGGTTTAGAAAAGTTAAAAGATAAATTGCTGAAATTTAAAAATATTTCAGATATGGAGTTTGAAGGCTTAAAAGAAGACCGTCGAGCTGTATTACCTGCGGGTTTAGCGATCCTTTATGCTGTTTTTGAAGTCTTGAATATTGATAAGCTGGTATATTCTGATGGGGCATTACGTGAAGGTGTAATGTATGACTTATTAGGCCGTTTCCAACATGAAGATATTCGGGATCGTAGTGTACAGGCAATGATGGGACGCTATGGTGCAGATGCAAAACAAGCTGAGCGCGTCGTAGAAACAGCACAACATTTGTTTAATGCCGTGGCCAGTACATTAAATTTAAACAGTGATGATAGTGATCTTTTGCGTCGAGCTGCTTATTTGCATGAGATGGGCTTAGCCATTAGCCATAGTGGTTATCAAAAACACAGTGCTTACTTATTACAACATTCAGACATTCCTGGTTTTTCACAAATTGATCAAAACCATTTGTCACATTTGGTCGCTCATCATCGTCGTAAATTGCGAGTAGATGCCAAAGTAGAAGTGCTAAAAGTGGGCGGCAACAAGCTTGTGTACTTGTGTTTGTTACTCCGTCTTGCTGTTTTACTGAATCATAGTCGTAGCGATGAGATGCTTCCTGCCATTGAATTGGCGGTAGAGAATGAGCAACAATGGCAACTCAGCGTTTCTGGTGATGCCAAACAATGGCCATTGCTGGTTGCAGATTTGCATGATGAGCAAGTGCAATTTAAGCATTGGGACATTGAATTGAATATTCAGTCGGAACAGTTTATCGATTAACTTAAAGGTTTTGTGATGATGGAATGATCAATCATTTCATATCACTTAAACCTAAACTTCCGATGCGTAATCCATCGGTGAATTAGGGATAATACTCGACTTATGAAAAATAAAGCTGCTCAATCTCAAGCTTGGAAAACGGTTCAAATTGCACGTCACCCTGAGCGTCCGCAATTTTTGGATTACGTAGGCGAAATCTTTACTGAATTTGATACCTTGCATGGTGATCGTCTATATGGTGATGATGGTGCAATGGTGGGTGGTTTGGCCCGTTTTAACGGTCTACCAGTGATGGTTGTGGGTCAACACCGTGGTCGTAGTACGCGTGAAAAATTACAGCATAACTTTGGGATGTGTAATCCTGAAGGGTACAGAAAGTCTCAACGCTTACTTGATATGGCGGAACGCTTTAACCTTCCTGTATTTACTTTTATCGATACGATGGGGGCATACCCTGGTATTGGTGCTGAAGAGCGTGGTCAAGCGGAAGCAATTGCAACAAGTTTGGCGCAACTTTCAAGCCTTAAAGTGCCAGTGATTGCGACAGTTTTGGGTGAAGGCGGTTCTGGTGGTGCTTTGGGGATTGGTGTTGCTGATCGCGTCATTATGCTTTCGCACAGTATCTATTCTGTGATTTCTCCTGAGGGTTGTGCATCGATTCTATGGAAAACTGCGGATAAAGCTGAACAAGCCAGTGAAGCACTTGCATTAACTGCCAATAAACTGAAAGAAATTGGCATTGTTGAATATGTGGTTGATGAGGGTGATGGCGCTCATTTGCATCCTTTTGAGGTTATGGAAAAACTTAAGGATGTGTTAAAACAAGCGCTTGATGAATTACAGCCAATGACTGCGGAAGAACGATGCGAAGCACGTTATCAACGTTTAATGAAGTTTGGCAGCAACAATTTAGGTCTTGCTTCTTAAAACAGTATTCTCAATTTCCTGAAGATACCCGTTTCTTAATCGGATGTAGCGGCGGTATGGATTCCATGCTATTGCTACATCTGATGGCACAGCTTTTTCCTGAGCGAATTCGTGCAATTTATGTCAACCATCAACTGCAAAAAGTCAGTGATGAGTGGGCTGATTTTGTTGCTCAACAATGTACAACGCTTAATATTCCTTATATTCTTCAGCCAGTTCAAGTCGCTCAAGGCAATCTTGAGAATCAAGCACGTGAAGTGCGTTATCAGGCTTATTTTCAGCATATAGATAAAAATGAGGTATTGGTTCTTGCTCACCATCAGCAAGATCAGGCCGAAACGTTAATGTTACGCTTGTTGTCAGGTGCGGGGGTTACAGGTCTATCAGCAATGCAATCCATCGATCAGCGCGATCAATTGCTGATCTGGCGGCCTTTACTTGATACTTCCCGTGAGCAGATTTGCCAATGGGTTGAGCAACTGAAAATCGATTATGTGGATGATCCTTCTAATTTAGATATACATTATGACCGTGCATGGTGTAGACATGAACTTTGGCATATTTTGCAAAGTCGTTATCCTAAAATGCAGCAAGCATTGGCACGTACTAGCTATTTAATGCAAGATGCTGATGAAATTCTCAATGAGGTAGTACAGCAGGATTTAAAGTTCTGTGGTCATCCTACACAATTGGATTTAGCCAAATTGGCATCACTTTCCCCTGCTAGACAGCGGCAACTTCTCTCAATGTGGATGAAAGGTGAAGGGACATATCGCCCAGCTTTGGACATGGTGCAAAGGCTACAAGATGAGGTAATTGAATCTAAGACAGATGCGCAAGCCGCTTTACATTGGAATCATTTTTATTATTTACGCTATCAAAATCAGCTTTACCGAATTGAGCAAAACCAATATTTAGCGTCAAAATCTAAACAATTGCCTCAAGAACAGGAAGTTCAATTTCAGCTTCATCAACAACTACAATTCACATCTGGTGTGTTTCAGATCGAAAGCTCTAAAATGGGCCTGGCTTTTGCACTGTTCAATCATAAGCTAACATTAAAGCCGCGTTTAGGTGGTGAAAAAATTCATCTTTATGGCAGAGTAGGTGCTTGGCCTTTGAAAAAAGCTATTCAAGAAGCACATATTTTTCCGTGGATGCGTCATACAATTCAAATATTAAGTGTAGATAATGTTATGCTTGGTGTGTTTACACCAAATGGTTTTTGGTTGGCGCAATCTGAATATTGTGAAGTGGGTGGATGGCAACCAAATTTAATCTCTGAGTTAAAAAACTAAGGTCGAGCGTGATTCATGAGTGCAGCGTTAAATTGTAATATTACTTTTATTGGTGGTGGGAATATGGCACAAGCCCTAATCGGTGGCTTGTTGAGTCGTGGATTACCTGCAACACGTATTACAGTTTCTGACCCCTTTGAAAATATTCGACAATTGCTACAAGAAAAAGATGTGCATGTGACTGACGATAATATCGCAGCAATTAAAAACGCCGATATCGTTGTTTTTGCTGTAAAACCTCAAGTTTTGGGTGGAGTGCTTAAACCATTAAAAGGTTTACTCGAAGATAAATTATTGATCTCAATTGTTGCAGGTGCTGAAATTCAAACAATTTCAGACTTAACGGGTAGTGAGCGTATTGTTCGTGTTATGCCGAATACACCTGCTTTGGTTCAAACTGGTGCACATGGTATTTTTGCTCAAGAAGAGGTCAGTGTTAAAGACCGCGAATTGGCAACACAAGTACTTGCTTCGACAGGTTTAACGATCTGGGTGACTTCTGAAGCGCAAATTGATGCTGTGACTGCTGTTTCTGGTTCAGGCCCTGCATATTTCTTCTATATGATGGAAAGCATGATTCGCGCTGGAAAAAATATGGGTTTAGATGAAAAGGTTGCGACCGCTTTAACTTTACAGACAGCACTTGGTGCAGCACAAATGGCAATTACCAGCTCAAATGCGCCATCGGAATTGCGTAAAAATGTGACTTCTCCAAACGGTACTACACAAGCTGCTTTAGAAGTATTTGATCGTGCTCAAATTTCTCAAAATATTCAGACAGCTTTAGCTGCTGCGCAGAAGCGTAGTCAGGAACTGGCTCAAGAATTAAGTGACAGCATTAAATAATTATTGATTTTTAGGAACGTTCCAGTATGGGTGCAAATTCTGCGCAAATTTTTGGCATTATTATTAACGTAGCGATTTTGCTCGTATTCTTTCGTTTTTTAATGCAATTGGCCATGGTGAGTCCATACAATCCAGTGGTGATGTCGACAGTCAAAGCGACAAAAATTGTGGATATGTTTGGTCGAATTTTTCCGCCTTTAGCCAAAGGGCGAGTAAATACAGCTGCATTAGTTTTGCTGGTGGTGTTATATCTGCTTAAGATTTTTGGAATGATGTACTTGCAAGGTGCAATACCTAATAGTCCTGTACATTTGATCATTCTAACTTTTGTAACCATGATCCAAGACCTGATTCGTTTTTGTCGCTATTTAATTTTTGCGACCATTATTCTTAGTTGGGTGGTGATGTTTACCCAGTCGAGATCACCTTATATTGAAGTGATTCAAGAGCTTGCCGAGCCATTATTGGCGCCGTTCCGCCGTATCATGCCAAATATGGGAATGATTGATCTTTCTCCAATTCTAGCGATTTTGGCATTGATCATTGCTGAAAAAGTTATGGATTATGCTGCGATTGCGTTGTTAACAGGCCTTTAACTTACCAGTTTAAATAGCAAAAGGACTCAATAGAGTCCTTTTTTTGTGAGTATTAAAAATATAATATTGAGTATGTTTTCAACAAAAGATGATCTCTCCCTAACTTTTTCTAGAAAGTTAGGGAATAGTCTAAAGGCTTAATGTGCTTCACCCCAATTCTTGCCTTGACCGACTTCAACAACTAAAGGTACCGATAAGGTAACGACCTTTTGCATCACATCTTTAATCTGTGCAGCCAATTTATCTGCAATAGCCTCATCAACTTCAAACACCAATTCATCGTGTACTTGAAGTAAAAGTTTCGCCTGATTTTGAGGTAAGATTTTATTGACTTCAATCATCGCCATTTTAATAATTTCAGCAGCAGAGCCTTGGAGTGGGGCATTAATCGCAGCACGTTCCGCACCTTTACGCACCATCATATTTCGAGCATCAATATCTGGTGTATATAAGCGACGACCTGTAATGGTTTCTACAAAACCTTGTTCCAGTGCGACTTGGCGGGTACGTTGCATATACTCATAGATACCCGGATAACGGTGGAAGTATTGCTTAATATAGTTTTGCGATTCTTCACGAGTAAAGCCCAGTTGACGAATCAAACCAAACTCAGACATACCGTACAATAAACCAAAGTTAACAGCTTTCGCTTGGCGGCGTTGATCAGAGGTCACATTTTCTAGCGCGACACCCAAGACCTCAGATGCTGTACGACGGTGTACATCTTGCCCATTTTGAAAAGCATCAACTAAAGCATCATCTTGTGAGAAATGCGCCATTAAACGTAATTCAATTTGTGAATAATCGGCTGCCAAAAGTACACGACCTTGAGGTGCGATAAAGGCTTTACGAATCTGACGACCAATTTCCTCACGTATCGGAATGTTCTGTAGGTTTGGATCGGTTGATGACAAGCGTCCTGTTGCTGTTAATGCTTGATGGTAACTGGTATGGACGCGGTGGGTATCGGGATTGGCTTGTTTCACTAAGGCTTCGGTATAGGTACTTCTAAGCTTAGTTAAACCACGATACTCAATGATTAGTTCAGTAATTGGATGATCGATTTTTTCTAAAACTGCTTCAGAGGTACTGTATTGTCCCGTTGCGGTTTTTTTGCCACCTTTTAAGCCTAATTTTTCAAATAAAACTTCACCGACTTGTTTGGGTGAACCGACATTAAAAGATTCGCCTGCAATTTCGATAATTTGATTTTCAAGATTTTGAATGGTATTGGCAAAGTCTACACTGAGCTGATCCAAGAAGCTTAGATCAAGTTCTATCCCATTTTCTTCCATGGTTGCCAAAACACTGGCTACAGGCATTTCAATGTGATGTAAAATATTGATCAGTTCAGGAATTTCTTTCAGCTTACGTTCCAGAACTTCATATAGGCGGTATGTGACATGTGCATCTTCTGCTGCATAATGTCCAGCGGTTTCAATCTCGATTTGATTAAAGGTCTTTTGTTTTGCACCTTTACCTGCAACTTGTTCAAAAGTTGTGGTCAAATGGCTCAGATAAACGCGCGCAACATCATCCATACCATGGCGTGTTGTCACTGCATTCAATACATAAGAGGCCAGCATGGTGTCAAAATACCAACCTTGTAAATGAATACCGTGATTTTCAAAAATATGCGCATCATATTTTAAATGATGTCCAATTTTTTCAATACTTGGATCTTCAAGAATCGGTTTGATTTGCTGAATAATCGCATCGCGATTGAGTTGCTCAGGAGCACCTTCATAATCATGTGCTAAGGGGATGTAATAAGCATCATTGGCATCAAAAGCTACTGAAAAACCAACCATTTCAGCAATACGATAATCTAAGCTTGTGGTTTCAGTGTCAATTGCAAAACGTTTTTCTGTGCTTAAGCGTTGGAAGAGCTTATCCCATGCTTCTTGACTTAAAATAGTATGATAAGTGGCTTCACCAAGACGGTCATCAACACTTGAACTTGTGGCTTGATCTGTAATTTCACTTTCAACAGGTTGTTCGGTTTTACTAATACTTTGAGTTGTTTGTTTATAGGCGGGGCTATTTGGATTATTGGGATGATCAAGCGATTGTAATTGATTACGGAATTCAAGTTCAGTATACAAACTACGCAATGCTTCAACATCAGGTTCACACAGCTTTAAATCATCATAGGTCAAACTTAAATCGAGATCGATAACAATACTTGCTAATTGATGATCAAGCGTAATTCCTTCAACATTGTCTTTTAAACTTTGTCCAACTTTACCTTTGATATTATCAACATTTTCCAAAATACCAGCAATCGTACCATACTCATTTAACAGTTTAGCGGCAGTTTTTGCACCTACACCCGGTACGCCACGAATACCATCAGAGGCATCACCCATTAAGGTTAAATAATCAATAATTTGATCTGGGCGGACGCCAAATTTTTCGATTACACCATCGACATCCATCGGTTTGTCTTTAAAACTGTCTTCAAGGGTAACCTTATCAGTGACCAACTGGGCCATGTCTTTATCACCCGTAGAAATCAAAACTTGATGACCAGCTTTTTCAGCACGTTTTGCCAAGGTTCCAATAATGTCATCAGCTTCAGCACCAGGAAGCGTATGTAATGGAATACCTAAAGCACGGATCAAGGCATGCAAATAAGGAATTTGTTGTGACAATTCTTCTGGCATGCTTGGACGGTCACCTTTATATATCGGTGACAGCACATGACGAAAGGTGGGTTCAGGTGTGTCAAAAATAACCGCCATATGTGTTGGTTGCACACGACGCATCAGTTTTTGAATTGCAGAAATTGCCCCACGAATCGCATTGGTCTGTAATCCAGTTGATGTGGTTAAAGGTGGGAGTGCATGAAAAGCACGAAATAAAAAGTATGACCCATCGACCAATACAAATGGTGGCATTGATATTTTCCTAATTCAAATAACCGCTTTATTGTACGTGATTTTTTACGCTTGCGAAGATGCAACAGTCATCCTTGTGTTACTGAATATCTGATGAATTCACATAATCATTAAGCAAGGCTGTTGTATTATCGAGTTACTCAGGATCGAGAAAGATGAAATATGCTCAAAGGGCAGAGTGAAATTCGTATCATTTGGTTAATGATGTTGATCATTATTGCAGTCAGTGCATGGTTTTTGGATGCACGAATATTGACATACATCAGTGGTTTAGCATTTGTCATGAGTGTGATGCAGTATGTTGATGCGATTCAAGATCCATTGCAAGAGATTGCACAGCAGACATTATTTCCATTACAAAGCACTTCAAAAGTGCCTTTGTATATTTCTTCGATTGTTGCTGTTGTAGGGCTAACACTGCATTTGAGCTGGATGGTTGGTTTAGGTCTCACAGCTTGGATTTTCTTTTTCTTACGCTGGTTACGCCGTTTAGAGCGTTATTTAACTCAAGTACAATTACAAATTCAACATTTGAACTTTTCAGAACATACATCCCCAGATTTAAACCATCCGCTATCGATTAAACAAAGTATAGCGATGAATAAAGACTCTTCCCTGAACTTAATGGGACAAATTCGCCAATGGATTTTTCAAGGAAATCCTGTTTTAAAAGTTGCGATCTTGGTTTTGGTGATTGGCATTGTGTTATTGCTACGTTTTGCGACAGAGCATTGGCAATTAAGTTTAGCAGTCAAACTTTCAATCGTTGCTTTGTCCAGTGGAGCAATCACCACATTGGGTGTGTTGCTACAAAATAAAAATCGTAGTTTTGCCTTAGCAATAGAGGGGTTGGGGCTTGCTGGATTATTTTTAACCTTATTCTTTGCCTATTACAATCAGTTGCTTCCGAGTCTTTATCTGGCAAGTTTATGTTTTGCTGTAATTATGGCATTGACACTGAGTTTAAGCTTAAAGCAGCAAAGCGTGGAATTGGCATTGATGGCAGTCCTTATCGCATATATTGCGCCATTTACGTTGCCTGTGCGAAATGCAACGGTAGCAGAACTGATAGCTTATTATTTAGTGATTAACATTGCAATTGCTGTACTTAGTACCTTAAGACCTTGGAAATATTTAAATCAGATCGGATTTTTAGTGACAGTCATCATTGGTGGTGGTTATGCGTTCTATTATGGGTATAGTCAAGAAAAACAGTTACTCACGATACTCATTTTTGCACATCTCTCCGTATTCATTTGGCTTGGTTTTCGATTCAGTCAATTGATCGCCAAACAGGACCTGGAGCAATTTAAACTTAAACCCAGTTTAGATGTTGCGTTGATTTTTGGGGCACCGATAATTGGCTATTTATTTATATATTTAATGTATTTTCACCAAGAGCTTATCCTTGCTGGATTTAGCCTTGGTTTTGCTGTGGTGTTTGCAGGAATTTACCAACTTTCTAAACGTAATCAATCTATTCAACTGATTTCTCAAAGTTATTTTAGTTTGGCATTGATCTTTATTGCTTTAATTCCACCGATTCTTCTGCATGGTCAGTGGAGCGTGGTGGGTTGGGCTGTTGAAGGCTTATGTATTTTTGGCTTTGCTTTATATCGACAATCAGTGATCAGTCGTTATATGGCGATAGCCTTGTTGATTGTTGCAGGTTGTTCAAGCCTTTATTACTTATTTGAATTGCCTGATTTTCCAACCACGATGTATTGGTGCTTAAGTTTAAGCTATATCGCTGTGGTGTTATTGGCAAATAGTCGTGATGATTTTCGCAAACAGATCAGTTCAGTAACGACCTTGTTTTTAAGCCTGCTGATGATTTCTGCAACCACGATGATTCTTGCATTATTGCTTGATCACCTAGAGGGAGAAAATCGATATATATACACTGTATTGATTGTGGTTGTCGCTTATCTGTTGATGAATGAATTGATGTTGTGGCTAAAGGCTCGATCAACATGGTTGATTTCAAAATGGATTGGGGTAATTCCTGTCTATGTATTTACACTCATTTTATTATTGGATATTAGTAAAGATGGCATGTTGCTATGGACTAGTGATATTGAACGATGGGGGATCGCAGTTTCAGGTTTAGTGCTAGCGGCAGTATGGTTAAGACCTGCAAAAGGGATACAGTTTGAAAGTGAATGGCTAAGTTTAGGTGTTTTAGTTAGTTTAAGTCTAAGCAGTCTTAGCTTGATTGCAACGATGCCTTATATCAGCGTAGTCATTTTACCTTTAGTGTTTTGTGGATGGTGTTTCTTTCAGAAAAAATCAGAATGGACGATGTTCTGGCAGACGCGAAGTAGTTTATTACTGATGCTGATTTGGATGATTTGTTCTCAGCTATTTTCACAGCAAGCATTTCAAGGATATTTATTACCAATCTTAAATCCATTTGATTTGGTTAGTATCGCCATGTTAATTGGTTTTTTCTGGATGCTGTATCTTCAATTTAAGCAAGGTATAAAGCAGGGAATAGACCATGGGATACTTGCTGTTCTGTGTGTTTTAAGTTTGTTGTGGCTGAGTAGCTATATCATTTTAAGAGCTTTACATGTGTATTTTGCTACACCTTATAATCAACTTAGTCTATGGCAAGATGCCACTACACAACTGAGCTTAACCTTGCTTTGGGTGAGCTTAGCTTTTATCGCAATGAGCTTTGCCAGTCGTAAGTTTTTACGTCCTTTATGGATTTTAGGGGGGAGTATTTTGGTGATTGTCACCTTAAAATTGGTGCTATTTGATTTATCACATATTGGAACATTAACTCGAGTGGTTTCTTTCTTGGGGGCGGGTTTTGTGATGCTGATTATTGCTTATATTGCCCCGATTCCTGATCAGAAAAATTTAAATCATTAATTATGGATTGAGTGATAATTTAGGTTGTTCAGTTGAAAGCAAAATAAAAGAGGCATTTACTATATAGTAAATGCCTCTTTTTAAGTTTAAGTATTGAGATACTTAAAGAATTTCAATTGCTAGAGCAGTCGCTTCACCACCACCAATACAAAGGGCCGCAATCCCTTTTTTACCGCCAGTACGTTTTAAAGCATGAATTAAGGTCAAAATAATGCGCGAACCTGTAGAACCAACAGGATGACCTAGGGCACATGCACCACCGTGAATGTTGACTTTTTCAGCGTCCAGTTTAAATTCATCGATTGGGCACATAGTGACCATCGCAAATGCTTCATTGATTTCCCATAAATCAACATCTTGAACATCCCAACCGGTTTTATTCAGGACCTTTTGGATTGCACCTACAGGAGCAATGGTAAACTCAGATGGATGCTGTGAGTTTGAAGCATATGCAACAATTTTTGCTAATGGTTGGAGCCCTTTTGCAGCAGCATGATCCGCAGAAGTTAATACAAGTGCAGATGCGCCATCTGAAATTGAGCTGGCATTCGCAGCCGTGATAGTTCCATCTTTGGCAAATGCAGGACGTAAGGTAGGAATTTTTTCGATATTGGCATTAAATGGTTGTTCATCTTGATCAATAATAACATCGCCTTTACGGCTTGAAACCGTCACAGAAACGATTTCATCTTTAAACCAACCTTCAGTAATAGCTTTTTGTGCACGCTGTAAAGAACGAATCGCAAAATCATCCATTTGTTGACGTGTATAGCCTTTTGTATTTGCCATATCTTGTGCAAATGAACCCATTAGGCGACCCGTTTCAGCATCTTCTAAACCATCAAAGAACATATGGTCTTTTACTTCACCGTGTCCCATGCGATATCCGCTGCGGGCTTTAGGAAGAAGATACGGTGCATTGGTCATAGATTCCATTCCGCCAGCAACAATGACGTCTGCCGAACCTGCTTTGATCGAATCCGCAGCTTGCATGACTGCTTTCATCCCTGAACCGCACAGTTTGTTAATGGTTACAGCACCCGTTGTATCAGGTAAGCCAGCTTTGCGCATCGCTTGACGTGCAGGACCTTGTTTTAAACCAGCAGGTAATACACACCCCATAATGACTTCTTGTACATCGTTTGGTTGTAATCCAGCACGGGCAATGGCTTCTTTAATTGTCGCAGCACCTAAGTCAGGTGCAGTCAAACTGGTCAGACTTCCTTGAAAACCACCCATAGCTGTACGGGCACCATTAACAATTACGATGTCAGTCATTGTTCTATCTCCAAATGATTATTCTGTGAATATATCCAAAACCTAAGCAGTATATAAAAAATAGTGTAAGAATAAAGTCTAGGTATTGAATATATGCTGACCGTAGAGAACAGTTTTTAACATTCGGGTCGTGGTCCTAAATTTATAGCTCCCATTCGTCCGATTTTGTATCGTTTATTATTTTCGACATCATATTGACTGCAATAATAGAAACTTCCAGGTGAACCTCTGGGTAGGCCAGTATCACCTTGTAAAGTTAACGCATCTCTACTGCTTGCACTTCCAATCCAGCTCAGTGTGCCATATTTAATTTTATTTTCAGTTTTTAGGAGTATGTGGTCTCCAGCATCAACCTGTTTATTTTTATTTTTATCTGTAAAAATAAGTAATCCTTTATTCCATTTGTCTTTTTCACATTGAATTAAATCTTCAGATGAACAAATGACCACAGTTGTATGTCGGACCAAAGCTTGACTTCTTGCATAAGAAACATGTTGCTGTATTTGTGCTGAAACAGCCCTAATCTCTTGTTTCTGCATCCAATTATGATAATGCGGTAAGCAGATTAAGCTGATAATTGCAATAATACAGATTATGGTAATTAGTTCGAATAAGGTAAGACCTTGCTCTTTACAATAAAAATACATCATTAGGTCTTCTGTTAAGTCTTGTTTTTTATTTGAAAAATAATGATTTTTCTATTAAATTTAATTGAAATGTTAACGTAGTAAAATATTTATTACTATCGGTTTCTTTTACTGCTAAAATGCATGTAGCAAAAAGATAAGCGATCCACGCAAAAAAATTGAGTAAAATGTTACCGAATTACAACGGAAATTGTAAGTAATTTTGTCAATAATTTACTTGATTAAAGTTATCAAGCACTTGGAAAAAGCCTCAAGTGTTTGTATGATTCAACGTGAGTAGCTTAAAAATAATACTGGGGTATTAAAATTTATCTCAGGATAGCCAATAAATTTTAGGCTAAGCTTGAACAACAATTGTTATCTCTGGAGGATATCCATGAAATTGAGTCGTATCGCACTTGCTATGCTTGTTGCTGCTCCATTCGCTGCTGCTAATGCTGGTGTAACTGTTACACCTTTACTACTTGGTTACACTTTCCAAGACTCTCAACACAACAATGGTGGTGATAAAGGCGAGTTAACTAACGGCCCTGAATTACAAGACGATTTATTCGTTGGTGCTGCACTTGGTGTAGAACTTACTCCATGGTTAGGTTTTGAAGCTGAATATAACCAAGTTAAAGGTGACCTTGACGGTACTGGCGTAGCTGGTTCTGAATACAAGCAAACTCAAATCAACGGTAACTTTTATGCTACTTCTGATTTGATCACTAAAAACTATGACAGCAAAATCAAACCGTATGTATTGTTAGGTGCTGGTCATTACAAGTATAAACTTGATGACATGTCTTACCATAACAACGAAGAAGGTACTTTAGGTAATGCTGGTGTTGGTGCTTTCTGGCGCTTAAACGATGCTTTATCTCTTCGTACTGAAGCTCGTGGTACTTATAACTTTGACGAAAAATTCTGGAACTATACTGCTCTTGCAGGTCTTAACGTAGTTCTTGGTGGTCACTTGAAGCCTGCTGCTCCTGTAGTAGAAGTTGCTCCAGTGGTTCCAGTTGCTCCAACTCCAGTTGAACCAGCTCCACAAGTTCTTACTGAAGATTTGAACATGGAACTTCGTGTGTTCTTTGATACAAACAAATCAAACATCAAAGATCAATACAAGCCAGAAGTTGCTAAAGTTGCTGATGCGTTAACTACATTCCCGAATGCGACTGCTCGTATTGAAGGTCATACAGATAACACTGGTCCACGTAAGTTAAACGAACGTTTATCTTTAGCTCGTGCTAACTCTGTTAAATCAGCGCTTGTAAGCGAGTACAACATTGATGCATCTCGTTTGTCTACTCAAGGTTTCGCTTGGGATCAACCGATTGCTGACAACAAAACTAAAGAAGGTCGTGCTATGAACCGTCGTGTATTCGCGACAATCACTGGTAGCCGTACTGTAACTAAATAATCCTTTATTTAGTGAATAAAAAAGCGACTCAATTGAGTCGCTTTTTTATTTAAAGTCCTTATAATTATAGAATATTTAAATAAAACTGAATCAGAAATTAATAATTACAGGTTAACGATGAAATATATCATTTTAGGACTGGTACTCATGGCATTAAATGCCTGTACGTCGACATCAATAAATCCAAATCGTGTCTCAATCCAAAAACAATATCCAAATGAAGTGAAGTCATTGAAAAATGGGCTGTCTATATATTTTCAACCGAAATCGATAGATATTGAAGCTGAGTATAAACCCGCTTTGTCTGTTGCTTCAAAATTATTGAAAGACAATAAAAATTTTGTTCTCTACATTGAAGGTCATACAGACAGTACAGGCTCTTTGGCTACAAATAATAAAGTATCGTTAACACGCGCAAATATTGTGAAAGATTTTCTATTAAATGAATATCAAGTGAATCCAGAGCAATTGATTACACTTGGTTTAGGACCAATAAAGCCAATTGCTGATAATAAAACGGCAGAAGGTCGAGTAAAAAATAGACGGGTAACAGTGACTTTAAAAATTAAGTAATTTTGATAAAGCATCATAATTCAATTTTATAACGTTATAATTGTTGATTGTGATTTCTACAAGTTTGAAAATTGAATGAGTGTACAACTGCCTAAAGCCTTATTAGACCTAGAATCAAATTGCGGTATTTTTGCTGTTTGGATGTTATTGCAAAATTACTCAATTCAGTTAGATACTCAACAGCTGGTTAAACTTTGTCATCACGATGCAGAAGATGGTACTTTTACGATTGGCTTAGCTGTTGGGTTGAAAAAATTAGGTTTTGATCTCGCTTTTTATACAGATGAAGACTCAAATATTCATGAAAAAGAAATAGTCCGTTATCAAGACGCGAAAAGGTTAGAGTTGCAGATCAGTCCAGCGCTAAGCTATGAAGAAATTCAAGACTATACTGAACAAGGGTGCAATATCATTGTTTTTTATGACACTTTAGAAGGCATTGGAAATCATTCGTTGGTTTATTCGATAAATGATCAGGAAATTTGTTTCTATGATAATTTTGAAGCCATGCCGAAAGCGGTCTTTGAGCAACAACGGCTAGCTGAGGGAATCTGTCAGCAAGTGATTGTGATTTATCCCGATATTCCACCTGTACGTTATTGTTAATCCAATTAAAAATGTGAATCTCAGTAAATCGAAATTTACTGAGATTTGTGATAAAAATTGAGGGCTATTTCGGCTTTAGCCTTTAATACACAATACTTGTTTTAGTGTATGGACCACATCAATCAAATCATTTTGATTGGCCATAACTTGATGAATATCCTTGTAGGCACTTGGAATCTCATCAACCACACCTTTATCTTTACGGCACTCAATGCCTGCTGTTTGTGCAATTAAATCTTGCTGATTAAACAAATGCTTGGCTTTAGAGCGACTCATTTTACGTCCTGCGCCATGTGAGCATGAACAAAACGAATCTGGATTACCTTTGCCTTTAACAATAAAAGATTGCGCGCCCATTGAACCGGGGATAATCCCATATTCATCGAGCCCTGCACGAATTGCACCTTTACGTGTAACAAAGACATCTTCACCAAAGTGAAGTTCTTTCTGTACATAATTATGATGACAATTAATCGCTTCTTTGGTCATTTGAAAACTTGGTAATAAAGGGCGGATCGCTTCTAAAATTAAACGCATCATCTCACGTCGGTTTTCAAAAGCATATTCTTGTGCCCATTCTACAGCTTCCACATAATCATCGAAATTCGTTGATCCTTCTGCAAAGTAGCTCAAGTCTTTATCAGGCACGTGACCAAAACGATGCTGCGCTTCTTTCTTGGCACGTTCGATAAAGTAAGTACCAATCACATTCCCTAAGCCACGACTACCTGAATGTAGCATGATCCAGATATCTTCATTTTCATCAAAACACAATTCAATAAAGTGATTACCACCACCCAGGGTACCGAGTTGCTTTTGCCATGTAACATCAAAACTGCGCAACATACGTTTTAAAGCAGGGTGTTTATCTGTAATTCGCTGGAGCTTTTTATCTAAGGGTGAAAGTGTAGAAGCCTTGGCTTTGATTTGTTTGTGCATTTCAAAGCCGACAGGTACTTTTCTTTCAATAGCATTGCGTAAAGTACTTAAATTATCGGGCAACTGGGATGCTTTTAGACTAAGTCTTAATGCATTCATACCGCAACCGATATCCACGCCAACCGCAGCAGGAATGATGGCATTCTTGGTTGGAATAACACTTCCCACTGTTGCACCTTTACCTAAATGTACATCTGGCATGACTGCGATATGCGAATGAATAAATTGTAATTGTGCCATTTTTCGCAATTGCGTTAAGCTTTCTTCATCCACATCTTTTGTATAAATTTTTACAGGAACGCCATATTCTGCTTTGGCGTTTAAAATCATTTGTATGCTCATTTTTTTTCTCGAAGCAAATTTTTTATTGTCCGAAGGTGGTTAAAATTCTATTGTCAAAGCAATGATCTATTCAGATTTTAAAGACAATAAAAAAACCTAGCGAATGCTAGGTTTGACTGACATTCGGACACTTTGATTAATTCAGTGCCCGTGAGTAGACGACTGCTTAATCTTACTTTAAAGTTTTCTCAAATTGATGCATGTCGTACTCCTATATTTTTTGATTTAAAATCAAGGGTGAAAATTCTGATTGAACACTATCCAATGGGCATCATTCTATAAATAAAAAAAACTTTGTCAATAAAACATAGTAAATTAATTTTTAATTCAGGTGGAATTACTTATGTAAAAATAATAAAGCAGCTAAAAAGCTGCTTTATTCATATCAAATGATTTACTCTTTTTCGACTTGAATCGGTTGTACATCCATTTGATCATAAGCAATCAATTTGGATTTGTGTTTCCATTTATAACCAAGCCAAATAACAAGGAACAAGGGAATACTAATATAAGTAGACAATACACTCATCCATTTTCCATCAAGCACAGCTTCTGCATTTTGACCAAGAATAATAATGGCACAAAGAACAAATGCAAACCACGGACCAAAAGGAAAGAATTTTGCACGATAAGCTAAATCTTCAAGTTGATAACCTTGTGCTAAATAGCCTTTACGGAAGCGATAATGTGAGATTGCGATACCTAACCAGACAATAAATCCGCACATACCTGACATGTTTAACAACCATGTAAACACGACACTTTCACCAATAAAGGTGGTTAAGAAGCACAGTGCTGCAATTGCAGTGGTTGCATACAGTGCATTCATGGGTACACCGCGAAGATCGAGTTTAGAGAAAACTCGTGGTGCTTTACCTTCACGTGCCATATCGAACAACATACGTGTTGATGAATACATACCTGAGTTACCAGCAGACATAATTGCAGTCAAAATCACGGCATTCATTAAGCCCGCTGCAAATGCTAAACCTGCTTTTTCATATAACAGGGTAAATGGTGACAGGGTAATGTTTCCATCACCTTCCGCAGCAAGTGCAAGGTTTGGATCTGTATACGCAACCAATGTACCAATAATAAAGATACACAAGATATAAAATAAAAGAATACGCCAAAAGATTTGTTTAATGGCGATAGGGATGGTTTTTTTCGGATCTTTAGATTCACCCGCTGCAACGCCTACCATCTCTGTTCCTTGGAAAGAGAATCCAGCGATCATTGCCACACCGACTAAGGCTTGAAAACCACCGACAAATGGCGCTTCACCAACAGTCCAATTTTTGCTAATTGAATCTGTTGGATCTAACATGATTTTACCAATCATGAATAAGCCAATGACAATAAAGAAGATGATGGCAATCACTTTAACCAGTGAAAATAAAAATTCACTTTCACCAAAACCTTTTACAGTTAATGCATTGATAAAGAAGATAATCGCAAGGAATAGCGCACTCCACCAAAATCCAGGGATATCGGGAAACCAAAATTTCATGATGAATTGAACGGCAACCAATTCAAATGCAACAGTAATGGCCCAGTTATACCAGTAGTTCCAGCCCAGTGCGAAACCAAAACCTTCTTCTACATATTTATTACCATAGGTAAAGAATGCACCTGATGTTGGATTATGGGTTGCAAGTTCACCTAAACTGGTCATCAAGAAATAAATCATGATACCAATCAGAACATAAGCAAGTAATGCACCACCAGGACCAGCTGTGGCAATCGTTTGACCAGAAGCAAGGAATAACCCTGTACCAATAGAACCGCCAATGGCGATCATGTTTAAATGTCGTGCTCCTAGCTTCCGCTGGAGTTGTTGGGGATGATCTGTTTCGCTCATCGTTATTCCTTACTACTTTTTTGAGTGTTGGCGAACAGCACTTTAAAGCCTTGTTGATCTGCTTTAGTCGTACATTGACTAAAACTCTGCTCAATGAGTAATGGGTAATTTAGGAAGCGGTTTGCCACAATCCATAATTCACCACCTGATTTTAAATGTCGTCTAGCAGTTTTACATAACGTTTCACTGGCATTGTAATCTGTTTGAATACCTTGGTGAAATGGAGGATTACTCACAATCGCATGTAAGAACAATGGTGCATCCTCAATCCCTGTGACTGCTTTTATTTCAAGTTGTTCTAAAGGTAAATTATTTTTTTCAAAGGTCATTCGTGTTGATGCTAAAGCAAAAGCATCGACATCTAAAGCAAAAATGCGATTTTTCGGATTAAGTTTACTGAGATAAGCACTGATGACGCCAGCACCACAGCCAAAGTCTGCAATTTTTCCAGAAGTGACCTGCTTGAGATAAGGTAAAAGAACCCCAGTTCCAATATCGAGACGATTTTGGCTAAACACACCCGGAAGTGCACAAATGCTAAGTTCTCCAGCAGGTGTTGGAACATTATAGACATGCGCCCATTCTGCTAATGGTTTTGCAGTTACAGTTTTATCTGTAGTGAGTTGCCACATTTGACAATGACGTGCACTATCAAGCTTGATGGCTTGACCATAAGGTTGGAGTTGCTTTGCTGCGCGTTCTACACCACCTTTTTTCTCTCCAACTAAGAAAATCGAAGCACCAACGGCTAAACGACTGACTAAATTGTGCAATATATAGTTGAGTAGTTCTTTTGACTTTGGAACAAAAACAACAGCTTGATCAAATTCAGCTTCTGGCAGGTCAGTACCAAAATGTACCTTTGCCTGCTGATTCTGAAAATATTGAAACTCATTGTAATTCCAAGTCCAAATGCTTGCTTCGATGTTATGAGCTAAATTTGAAAGTAGATCATCCTTTGCTGCATTTACAAATAGCACGCGTCCAGAAAGGTAGTCATGCTGTCGAATGACAACTTCGCTTTTTGGCTCCATATTCACCATCCATCAATAAAAATTAGAGCAATGCCCAGTCTAAGCTGGGCATTATAAAGAATAGATTTATTATTTTTTAGTTTCGGGTAAAACTAAATTCAAAATTAATGCAGCGAGTCCGCCAGTTGCGACACCGGAACTAAAAATATTACGCGGTAATTCTGGTAAATGTTCCAAAATTTGAGGAACTTGTGCAACGCCTAAACCGAGACCTAAAGAGATAGCAATAATTAGTAGTGCACGACGGTCAAGCTGAATTCCCGATAAAATGTTAATGCCTGAAGCAGCAACCGCGCCAAACATCACCATAACTGCACCACCTAGTACTGCTTGTGGTACCGCCTGAATGATACCAGCCACAGCAGGGAATAACCCCAGAATGATAAGTAGGATTGCAATCCAAATCCCAACAAAACGGCTTGCAACACCTGTCAACTGAATCACTCCGTTATTTTGTGCAAATACAGAACTTGGGAATGTATTAAAGATCCCTGCAAGGAATGAGTTGGCACCATTGACCAATACACCACCTTTAATTCGTTCCATCCACACTGGGCCATCTACAGGCTGATTTGAAATTTTAGAGGTTGCGGTGACATCGCCAATTGCTTCTAATGACGTGACAAGATAAATAAACGCCATAGGAATAAATAAGCTCCATGAAAAGCTAATTCCAAAATGCATTGGTGTCGGAATTTGAATCAATGGGGCATCTTTTAAACCAGAAAAATCCAAATAGCCCATAAAGCCCGCAAGAATATAGCCGATCACTAAAGCAATGAGAATTGCAGAACTTTTCACCCAAACTACTTTGAAGCGATTGAGAAGAACGATAATTGCCAACACTGTACATGACATAATGAGATTGTCGGCACTGGCAAACGTATGACTTTCCATGGCTTGGTAGCCACCGCCCATGCTGATTAAGCCTTCTTTAATTAAGGTTAAACCAATTAACAGCACCACAATTCCTGTAACCAATGGTGTGATCAACTTTTTTACCCAAGGTAAAATACGAGAAACACCCATTTCAATAAATGAGCCTGCAATGACCACACCAAAAATAGATGCCATAACTGCTTCTACTGGTGTGCCGGCAGCAACCATGGCAGAACCAATCCCAATCATTGGACCAATAAAGTTAAAACTTGTACCTTGAACAATCAGTAGCCCTGCACCAAATGGTCCAATTTTTTTACATTGTAAGAATGTTGCCACTCCAGAAATCACCAATGACATGGAAAGAATCATATTGGTATCTTGAGGAGAAACACCTAAAGCTAAACAAATCAGTAAACCGGGTGTTACAATTGGAACAATAATCGCAAGTAAATGTTGCAAAGCCGCAAAAAAAGCGATGAGTGGTTTTGGGCGATCATCTAGACCATAAACAAGATCGATTTGAGCCTGTTTCTGATTGGGAGAGGGGTTATAATTGGACATGGCACAGCAATTGGAAGTGGCAAGATGGCGCTATTCTAATCGCTTTACACACTATTACAAAATAAAAAGCCTGCTGTAGTGAAAAAAACTTGTAACTGTCAATAAACTGTCACTACTAAAAGTTAAGATTTTTCTGTATAATTTGCCCTCAAATTTAAAGCGTATCGAATTTACATGTCTGATATTAAAACTCTCCGTAATATTGCCATCATCGCGCACGTCGACCATGGTAAAACGACTCTTGTCGACAAACTTTTACAACAATCAGGTGCACTCGGTGACCGCGCGGGTGAGATTGAGCGTGTTATGGATTCGAATGCGCTTGAGTCTGAACGCGGTATTACCATTCTTGCAAAAAACACTGCGATCAAATGGTTAGACAAGCGTACAAATACTGAATACCGCATCAACATCGTCGACACCCCAGGACATGCTGACTTTGGTGGTGAAGTAGAACGTGTAATGTCTATGGTTGACTGCGTACTTCTTCTTGTCGATTCACAAGAAGGCCCAATGCCACAAACTCGCTTTGTAACACAAAAAGCGTTTGCTCGTGGTTTGAAGCCAATTGTTATCATCAACAAAGTAGATAAGCCAAGCGCTCGTCCAGACTGGGTTATCGATCAAGTATTTGATTTGTTCGATAACTTAGGCGGTAGTGATGAACAGTTAGACTTCCCAATCGTATATGCTTCTGGCTTACGTGGTGTTGCTGGTCCTTCTCCTGAAGAATTAGCGGAAGATATGACACCGTTGTTCGAAACAATCGTAGATATCGTTGAACCACCAGCAGTTGATATTGATGGTCCATTCCAAATGCAAATTTCATCACTTGACTATAATAGTTTCGTGGGTGTAATTGGTGTTGGCCGTATTCAACGTGGTTCAGTAAAAACCAATACACCAGTGACTGTGATCGATAAAGATGGCAAGACACGTAATGGTCGTATCTTGAAAATTATGGGTTACCATGGTTTAGAGCGTGTAGATGTAGATTCTGCTCAAGCGGGTGATATCGTATGTATCACTGGTTTAGATGCATTGAACATTTCTGACACAATCTGTGATCCTAAAAATGTTGAAGCATTACCTGCATTGTCTGTAGATGAACCTACAGTTTCGATGACGTTCCAAGTAAACAACTCACCGTTTGCTGGTAAAGAAGGTAAATTTGTAACTTCACGTAATATCCGTGAGCGTTTAGATCGCGAATTGATCCATAACGTTGCTTTACGTGTTGAAGATACTGACAGTCCAGACCGTTTCAAAGTTTCTGGTCGTGGTGAACTTCACCTTTCAGTATTGATTGAAACAATGCGTCGTGAAGGCTTCGAGATGGGTGTTTCTCGTCCGCAAGTGATCATGAAAGAAGTGGATGGCGAAACTCAAGAACCATACGAAAACGTTACTTTTGATGTTGAAGAACAACATCAAGGTTCTGTTATGGAACAAATGGGTAACCGTAAAGGTGAGTTGACCAATATGGAAGTTGACGGTAAAGGCCGTATCCGTATTGAAGCAACTGTTCCATCACGTGGTTTGATTGGTTTCCGTTCTGAATTCTTAACCATTACCTCTGGTACTGGTATCATGACTTCTAGCTTCTCGCATTATGGGCCTGCTAAACAAGGTGCAGTTGCGAAACGTCAAAACGGTGTGTTGATCTCAATGGTTAACGGTACTTGCTTAGCGTTTGCATTGTTCACTTTACAAGACCGTGGTCGTCTATTTGCTGAACCACAGTTAGAAGTTTATGAAGGTATGATCGTGGGTATGAACTCTCGTTCAGACGACATGACTGTGAACCCAACGAAAGCGAAACAGTTAACTAATATGCGTGCATCTGGTACAGATGAAGCGTTAACGTTAACACCTGCAATTAAATTCACGCTTGAACAAGCATTAGAATTTATTGAAGATGACGAATTAGTTGAAGTAACACCTAAATCAGTTCGTATTCGTAAAAAATTCTTAACTGAAAATGAACGTAAACGTGCTTCACGTGGCTAAGCGTTCAAACTGGAAATAATTTAATTTCTAGAAAAAAAACCGCAATTTTTTAATAAATTGCGGTTTTTTTATATAAATGTAAAAGGATATTGGTTTTTAATAAAAAGCGAGTAAATTAGGCGGAAATATATGTTGAAACATAATGTATACTTCGTCACATAAAAAATACGCAAAATCGGCGTGGAGTTAAAGTATGAGTATTCTTTCAGAGTTCAGAGAATTTGCCATTAAAGGCAATATGATGGATTTGGCAATTGGTGTCATCATTGGTGGTGCTTTCAATAAAATTATCGACTCATTAGTGAAAGACGTGATTATGCCTTTAATCACAGTGATTACGGGTGGTGGTGTTGATTTTACTCAAAAATTTGTCGTACTGGGCGATAACCCAAATAACCTTTCATCATTGGATGAATTGACCAAAGCTGGGATTAACGTACTAACCTATGGTAATTTCATCACAATTGTATTGAACTTCCTGATCTTAATGTGGGTGGTTTTCTTGTTGGTTAAATTCCTCAATAAAATTCGTAAACCTGCTGAAGAAGCGCCTGCTGCTACACCAGAAGATATTGCATTACTGCGTGAAATTCGTGATGAATTAAAGAAACGCCCTGAAGCTTAATCTTCATCAAATTGATTCAAATTACAGTATTTTAATATGTCTAAAGCCTGATAAAGCTATTAAATCATTGTAAAAGAGTTGAATGAAACGGTACGATCAAGTACCGTTTTTTATGCAAGCAAGAAAATAGAGATGGGGCTGATGAAAAAAAACATAGGGATTATGGCAATACTTATCAGTTTGTATGCATGTTCAGAGCATCCAAAAGAGCAGCAATCCGCTGATACTCCAACATCTACGCAAGCGGACCAAAGCCGACCTGCTAGTGGTTTAACTTTTAATGAAATGCCAAATGAAGATACCCGCTACGTCACTATAGAAACCGACTCGGTAGATGAAAATGAAACATTACTGTTGGCACTACAAACACGTTTATTAAAAGCCAATTTTGAGTTTATAGAAAAAGACAGTGGTAGCTCTTGGTCTGAAAATGATTGTTCTCTGAATAGGGTGATTCAAGTAAAAGGTGAGGGCATCCGCTCTTATAAGGCAATCAGTAAAGTTAAGTTAGGTGATGAAAAACAATATCGCCCAGATTTTGTTTTGCTGGTTTTTGCTTTTAAGGATGAACAGCTTGCTGAGCAAAGTTTTCAAATGCTTAAGTCTGCTGTCTATTCAGCTGGGGGTTACTGTAATGGTAAATCTCCTGAAACCATCGTTAGAAATGGTAATGAAATATTTTACTTTACCACTCGCGAAGAAGCATTTAGATCATATATTGATGATTATGCGAAGTTTATCCATGAGTTTAAACCTGAGCAAATTGATTCAAAAATATAGGATGGTTTAAAGTGACTAGAACAGCTCAGATTTTTATTGTTTTGGCGAGTTTTCTAATCTATGGATGCCAAGCCCAAGTTAAAGTTGATGAAAATTTTATTAAGCAGTTCAGCCCAGAAATACGCCCTCAAGTGATCTCGATATGTGAACAATATGATTCTAATGATCAGGTTCAAGGGATTTATTTTAGTCGCTATGCATTTGGTTTATATACCTTTATTGGAATAAAAAACAACAGATTTGAAATATTAAGCTTTGATGATGTCAAGTACTCTCCTATAGATGAAGTTTCAGATATTGAATTGCAAACGGGTCAATATATAAAACGAAATGACCAAATCATTTTAAAAACGGAAAAATTGAATAAGTCAGACCCCTTGGCAAATCAAAGTGCAGATTTTGAAAACTTTATATATTTGCAAAACGCTCAGAGTGCATTTTTAATTAAAGATATTGAGGATGTAGCCAGTTCAATGTCATGGTCACAAACGATGGGAAGTGCACGTTCACAATTTAAGAAGATTCATTGTCATATTCAGGATTATCATCATTATAAAGGTGATGAAGAACCATCACCATCTTATCAAGCATTACCTGAACGCTTTAAAGCGCTTGTGTTTGAGCAACCTTTGCATTTGACAATAAAGTCTGCGGAAGACATTTCTAAGTCATTAGAGCGAAATGATGATTCCGAAACAGTAATAGAGCAAACAGTTCAAATTCTAAGTGGAAATACTCAGAAGTTATTTATGAATCAGCCAATCTGTATTATTCAAGGGCAAGGAAAAGGATTGTATGGATACATAAATCAACCGAGTCAGCCCCTTACTAAGGCATGGATGAGTTTTGAGCGAGGTGCGAGTATGGGAATTGCCAGACAAGGGGATATCATTTCAACTTCATACCAAGAATGTAAATCTTTAAACTAAAAATCCATGCGAAATTTAATCTCAACCAAGTGAAAGCCGAATTGGCTTTTTACTGGACCATGAAGTACACGTTCAGCAGCGGTAAATACAAGTTTATCAATCACAGGAACAAGCTGTCCTTTTTTTACTTCGCCCAGTTCACCACCACGTTTTGCTGAATTACATGTGGAATGCTGTTTGGCCACTTTGGCAAAATCAGCACCATCATGGATCTTCTTCTTGAGTTGTTCAGCCAAGTCCTTATCTTTGACGAGAATATGTCGAACGATTGCAGTTTTCATTTACTCTTTCCTCGTGGTTTTTGGGGGATGCTCTTCGCGATCTTTAATGGCTGGCATTGTGGGCAAAACACACTGGCTCTTTGTCCTAACTTTAAATTTTCTAAAGTTGTTTCACAGTTAATGCACATCTCACCCGCACGTCCATAAGCCAATAAGGTCTGCTGAAAGTAGCCATTCTCACCCATGGCATTGCTATAGTCTCTTAAGGTTGACCCACCCAAATCAATCGCTTGCTTTAAAATTCGTTTAATTTCGATGACCAATTTTTGAATTTGCGCTTTCGTCAAACTCGAAGCAGGCTGTGCAGGGTGAATCCCTAAATTAAATAAGCTTTCAGTTGCGTAAATATTACCTACACCCACAACAATATGATTATCCATGATTGCAACTTTTGTGCCGACATTTTTATTTTTAAACTTTTCTGCTAAATATTCGGCATGAAATTCATCACTCAATGGTTCAGGCCCTAAAGTATCAATCAATTTTGTTTGGCTTTCCTCATTCAGCCAAATGATACAACCAAAGCGTCGGGGATCATGATAGCGCAGCTGTGTGTCTTCAAATTGAATGATCAGATGGTCATGCTTTCTAAGCGCTTCATGTTCATCACAGATTCTAAAACTCCCTGACATACCCAAGTGCCATAACATGCTATGGGTTTCAAACTCTGCCAAAATATATTTTGAACGACGTGTTAAGCGAACGAGTTTCTGACCTTGAAGTTGTTGAATATCTTCGGGAATTGGCCAGCGTAACCGTGACTCACGTACTTGAACATGAAGAACTTTCTGGTCAATCAGGGGGAGTAAACTGTTTTTTGTTGTTTCAACTTCTGGTAATTCAGGCATGCACTTGTCACATTGGTGTGAGGACTGAATATTGTATGCAAGAATTGGATTGCATTAAAGGGCGGTTCTGTTGAGCCTACGACTTTAGGTTGAAATTATAGAGATGATCGTTGAATAAGATTGAAATGTTATTTCTAAGCCATTGTTATATAATATAAAGTTTATTAATAAAATAAAGTTTTCCAATTGATAAAAAATATCTGATAGTTATATGTAAAAAAATGTGTAAATTTCTAGTGAATTGTTTGCTGAAATAATTCTTTTTATCTCGATATTTCAGGAAAAATAGTCATTTTAAAGCTGGAACTTTCTATTAAATTTAGACAGTTAAAGTGATTGAGAGTTGGCTGGTTTATCTTTATTCGTTTTGTTCCTGATTAGGCTTTCCCATGAAAAAAATTGCTTATCCTTTATTGGCAATCTCTGTATATAGCATAATGTCTTTTGCCTCAGCTGAAGATGCGTTTAATTTACATGGCTCGACCATGACGGGTGACTGGAATGGGAGTCGGACTGAATTTGCAGAAAAGGGAATCAAATTTGATGGCACGATTGCCATGGACAGTTCATATCTCGCTGAGGGTGGTTATGATGCGCACCAAGCGCCAACATTTGCGACACAATTCGGACTGGGTACAACTTTAGATATGGGGAAGCTGGCGGGTTGGAATGATGTGACTATTCGTGCTTTAGTTACAGCACGTCAAGGTGAAAGTACTTCACTCAGAGGTATCCAAGCACCAGATGCACCTCAGTGGGCAAACTCGCAAGCCAATTGGGGCCGTGGTAATTCGGGGAGCCGTCTAAGCGAATTATATATAGAAAAGAATTTTAAGGATCAAGGACTAAGCTTGCGTTTAGGTCGTATGGGTTTAGGTACTGAATTCAATACCATGGCTTGTGATTTCCAAGGCAATGCATTTTGTGCAGCACAGATGGGGAAATGGCAAGGTAAGCTTTGGTATAACACACCAGTCTCACAATGGGGCGCACGCTTAAAATATCACATCAATCCTGAACTATTTGCACAAGTGGGGGTGTTTGAATACAACCCTGATAATGCTTTAGAGCGACAAGGCTGGAATTTGGATACAAAGCATGCCGATGGTGTAAATATTCTGTCTGAAGTGGTGTGGTCACCTAAGCAGGGTGTGAATGATTTACCAGGCAGTTATCGTATTGGTACGCTATACAATACTGCTGATGAGGCTCAAAATCAGTACGATGTTGCTTATAAAGCAGGAACTAAGGCTGAAGATCGTACATACGGCGGTTGGTTTGCGTTTGAACAGCAGTTGACTTCAACTGGGATAGGAAAACGTGGTTTACACAGTTTTGGTAACTTCACCATTCATGATCGTACGACGACAGCCGTAAATGATTCACAGCAACTTGGTCTAAAATACTATGGTCTGTTTGATAGTCAACCAAACGATATTCTAGGTCTAGCTGTAAATCGAGTACATTTGAACGATCGGTATACTAACTATGTGAATAGTGCTCGTTCAGGAACAAATTTAAAACAGTTGAATGAAGATGCAGAGTATAATGTTGAGTTGAACTACTCATATTACCCTGCCAAATGGTTCATGCTTCGTCCTTTAGTGCAGTATGTGGTACATCCTGGTGCAACCAATCAGGTGGACAATGCATTTGTCGTTGGCTTGGGGTCTAAAATTATTTTTTAATACAACTCGAGGACACCTTTATGCAAAGAGTGAAACATCTAAAAATTAATACAACACTACTTTGCTTAACGGTATGTATCACACAGAGCTTATATGCTGAAGTGGAATCTCAAGATTCCACTCAGCAGCATTCTACTCAGCAACTTCCAACCATCAAAATTGAAGCTACACGTTCTGATACCAACATATTAAATACCCCGGCATCGGTATATAGAGTCGATCAACAACAAAATCAAAATAATATTGGGGTAAACCTCACTGAAACACTCAAGGGAATCCCAGGGTTACAGCTCAATAATCGTGAAAATTATGCCCAAGACTTACAACTGTCTATGCGCGGTTTTGGCGCACGCTCAACTTTTGGAGTCCGTGGGATACGTCTTTATGTCGATGGGATTCCTGCGACGATGCCAGACGGACAAGGCCAAACTTCAAATATTGATTTAACGAGTTTAGATCATATTGAAGTGCTAGGTGGGCCATTTTCATCACTGTATGGAAACTCCTCTGGGGGCACGATTCTCACCACGACCAAAGAAGGAACAGGCCGTGATTCGGTAGAGTTAGGTTATTCAGGTGGAAGTAACAATAAAGGCCGTGCTGACATCACCTTACAAGGTGGTGCAGATAAAGCCAATGAACCAAGCTATGTGATCAGTTCTTCTTATTTTGATACTGATGGCTATCGTGATCACAGTGCCGCAAGAAAAGTGTTGAGCAATGCCAAACTCACGTGGGACTTAGATGATGGTTCTAAGATCAATTGGCTGATCAATCATGTGGATATTTCCGCTGATGATCCACAAGGTTTGACACGCGAGCAATGGAAGCAAAATCCTAAACAGGTCAATGACAGTAAAAATATCTATGACGTTCGTAAAGATATTAATCAAACACAAACAGGTATCAATTGGACTAAGCCCCTGAATGATCATCAAGAGCTTTATAGTATGGCTTATATTGGTCATCGTGAAGTGACTCAATACCAGTCCATTCCAAGTTCTGCTCAAAAGAATCCACGTCATGCTGGTGGGGTGATTGATTTCGAACGAGACTTTTATGGCACTGATTTACGTTGGACTGGCAAAGACTTATTACCGAATACACGGATCAGTGTAGGCGTGGCTTATGATGCAATGAATGAAGACCGCCAAGGGTATGAGAATTTTAATGCCAATGGCCAATATGGGGTAAAAGGCAACTTGCGCCGTGATGAACGAAATACTTTATGGAATTTAGATCCTTATCTTCAGGCATCTTGGCAGTTTTTGCCGACTGTACGTCTAGATACAGGGTTACGCTATAGCAATGTTCATTATGAGTCAAAAGATCACTATATTATTGGTTTGAATGGCGATGATAGTGGTCAAACCGATTATAACAAATTGCTTCCATCGGCTGCTTTGACATGGGAAATTACTCCTGAGATCAGCAGTTATCTCAGTTATGCTAAAGGCTTTGAAACACCAACCTTTACCGAAATGGCCTATCCAACACAAGGCACGGCAGGGATTAATTTTGCGCTTAAACCTTCAACCAGTGATAACTATGAGCTTGGTTTAAAAGCACAAAATCGCCTAGGTAATTTTACTGCTGCAGTTTTCCAAAGTAATACTCAAGATGATATCGTTTCTGCGGGGACACTCAATGGACGTGCAACCTATCAAAATGCAGATAAAACACTGCGCCAAGGTGTAGAGCTGTCATGGAATAAAAAGCTGTGGAAGAATTTAACGGCTCAAGCTAGTTATAGCTTGCTTGATGCTACATTTGATGCAGACATTCCCAACAGTGATCCTAAAAAAGTCATCCAAAGTGGCAATTACATTCCTGGTATTGCAAAAAATCAAGCCTTTGTATCTTTAGGTTGGTTGCCTGAGCAGGGCTTTAACGCAGGTGTGGATGTTCGTTATATGGATAAAATCTATGTAGACGATCTCAATACAGATACTGCACCAAGTTATACAGTAACCAGTATGAATGTAGGTTATATCTGGAAAAACAATGATTGGAAAGTGCGTAGTTTTGCTCGAGTCGATAATTTATTCGATAAAAATTATGTTGGTTCAGTCATTGTAAATGATGGTAATAGTCGATTCTTTGAACCTGCTGATGGTATTAACTGGAGTGCAGGACTCAGTATCACTAAACAGTTCTAATTCATTGGGAAAATAATTTATGTCTGCTCAACCAAAGTTATTTGAATCTATTCAATTTGGTTCACTCTCCCTCAGCAATAAAATTATTATTGCACCAATGTGTCAATACTCAGCAACAGATCAGGGTGAAGTGACTTATTGGCATGAACAACAATGGGCAAGTTACGCTTTGTCAGGTGCGAGCTTATGTATTATTGAGGCGACAGCGGTTCAAGCCGAAGGGCGGATCAGTTATGCTGATGTGGGACTTTGGAATGATACCCAACGAGATCAAATCAAAGCTTTACTCAATAAGGTAAAAAGCATTGCTCCAACACCTTTTGCTATTCAGCTTGCGCATGCAGGTCGTAAAGCTTCGACTGAAAAGCCTTGGTTGGTGAAGCAGGGGAAAGGTCAGATTACGCCTGACCATGAACACGGATGGCAAACTGTATCAGCCAGCGGTATTGCTTTTAGCCCAAATGATATTACACCACATGAATTAACCATTGATGAAATTAAAACAATTATTCAAGACTTTGCGCAAGCGGCGATTCGTGCAGTAGATGCTGGTTTTTCATTGATTGAAATTCATGCGGCGCATGGGTATTTACTACATCAATTTATGTCACCACTGTCTAACCAGCGAACTGATGAATTTGGTGGAAGTTTTGAAAATCGTATTCGTTTTACATTAGAAGTTTTTCAAGCCATTCGAGCAGTTGTGCCAACTGACTACCCTGTAGGTGTACGTATTTCTGCAACTGACTGGATGGATGCAGAAAATAGCTGGAATGTTGAATCAAGCATTGGCTTATCAAAAGCTTTAGCGCAACTTGGTGCTGCTTATATCCATGTATCTTCTGCGGGATTGCATATTCAACAAGATATTAAAGTGGCTGCAAATTACCAAGTGCCTTTTGCAAATGCGATTAAAAAGCAGGTGAATATTCCTGTAATAACAGTGGGCTTAATTACCGAAGCCGAGCAAGCTGAACAGATTCTTCAAGATGCTGAAGCAGATGCAATTGCATTGGCAAGAGCGATTTTATATGACCCACGCTGGCCTTGGCATGCTGCAGCAAAATTGGGTGCAAAAATCTCGATTGCACCACAATATTTACGTTGTCAGCCGCATGGAATCAAAGATCTGTTCTCAGCATATTGATGGCATAACAGTTTTGATTCACTCATTATTCTTTAAACGTATTTAAACTTAATAAAGATATATTCTAGGATATATCTTTATTTGTATGATCTGGAAAAGGAACGGCTTGAATGATTTTTTCGGTAATTTTTCCAGTATTTTTCCTGTTATTTTTGGGTTTTATATCTGTCAAAATCCAATTGATCTCTAAAGAGCAAATTACTGCAATTGGTGCTTTTGTAATCAAAATTGCATTGCCTGCTTTATTACTTCATGCACTGGCTGCAAAAGATTTACATGAGATTTGGTATCCTGCCTATTTCTTTGTTTATACAGGGGTTACTTTTACTCTATTTATTTTGGCCTTTATTTTAGGGCAAAAGCTTTTTAACAATCATTTTACCCATGCTTCTGTGTTTTCACTTGGCGCATCAATGTCCAATACTGGGTTACTGGGCGCAGCAATTTTGACTTTGCTGATGGGTAGTGAAGCCATGATTTATATTTCACTGATTGTTATCATTGAAAGCGTATTTCTTGTACCGCTGATGTTAACCTTGGCAGAAATAGGGCGACAAAGACAAGCCAATTTAGCCGCTATTTTAAAAACAACATTTCTGACTTTATTAAAAAATCCATTGTTCTTGTCAGTGATGATTGGCATGAGCTGTGCGATCTTCGAAATTCAAATTCCACATGTATTAGACCAAGTATTTGCCTTGTTAGGTCAGACTGCCTCACCTTTAGCATTATTTATTATTGGTGGTGGAATGGTTGGGATTACGATTCAATCACTTAATCTACAAACCATTTATTTGGTGGTTTCTAAAAATATCTGTATGCCGATATTGGTCTATTTAGGCTTGACTCATTTAACCGACTTGGATCAAAAGATGATTTATGCAGGTACCTTGATTGCTGCTTTGCCTATGCCCTCTATATTTGGAATTTTTGGGCAAGTCTATGGTTTAAATGAAAAAGCACTGACACCATTGATGATTAGTACTTTACTGAGTTTTATTGTGGTGAGTGTTTTGATTGGTGTTTGGTGGTAAAAAAATACTCTCTTGCGAGAGTATTTTTTTAAGAGCTGCTTATTTTTTTGCTGGTGCTTTGGGAGCAGGTGTTTTGCCTTTTTCAGCAATTAGTTTGTTTACAACATCCAAAGACTCTTTTGCCTTAGGCACATTATTTTTAGCAAGTTCTGAGAAAATCTTTTGTGCTTCTGGCAGATTTTGATCAATGATATTGCCATTAGTCAGCATATTTCCGACAGCCATCAATGCTGGAATATATCCTTTTTTAGCTAAATCTTGGATTGATTTTAAACCTTGATTAACTGCTGATGCATTTTTCTTCTTTAAGCCATCGGTGATGTCATACAGCGCTTTCGCATGAATTGCAGGTGCAAAATCTTTTTTCACTAAAGGATCAAGTTTTTGTAAGCCGAGTTTATCAGATGCAGGTGTACCTTCAGAAAATAATAAAACAGCCAATTCCACGGTAGCATCATCAAATCCTTGAGCAGAGGACTTCTCTAAGTATTCACGGACTTTCTTTTCATCTTTGGCTAAGCCCAATTGACCTACTGCATAGCTTTGCGCCAAGACATAGCTTGCAACAGAATAGCCTTTTGCTGAAGCATCTTGATAATATTTCAAAGCTTTCTTATCGTCTTTGGTTGTACCTTGTCCCGTTTGGGTTAAATAGCCTAAGTTATATAATGCTTGCGCATTGCCAGCCTTTGCAAGACGTTCAAGTTCTTGATACGCCGCAGGATAGTTTTTTGCTTGAATTAGCTCTTGTGCTTTGGCAAATGTAGGGTCAATGTTCGCTTTAGCTGTATCTGCTGCAAATGCAGAAATACATGAAAAGCTGAGTAGTGTAGCGAATAGAATTTTTTTCATTTTGACGATATACCTTGTTTTAATTTCAACATAATTCCATTTATGGTGTGAGAACATTGTTGAGGACGTTTTTATCATAATTTGAAAATTATAAATGTAAACATGCCTATTGTATAAGTTAGTGTATTTAAATTTTAATTTATTTATAAATAAGAAAGAATTAAGGATATTTTAACAACATTAAAGCCTAGAGAAATTTTTTATTCTCTAGGCTGTGGGCTGTTATTTTACTGCTTTGAGGAGTAATTCAATTTCGCCTGCTTCACGTGCCCCTGAAATACGGGTGCCATCTTGTAAGAAGAATGTTGGTGTACCATCGACTTCGAGTGATTTTGCTAAAGCAATATTTTTCTCAATTGGGGTCGTACATGACTTGTTTGAATTCGGTTGTTTCTTGTCAATTAAATAGTCTTCCCACGCTTGGTACTGGTTTTTAGAGCACCAGATTTGCTGTGAAATACTTTCAGCATTTGGATGTAAACGGGTGATTGGGTATAAAAATAAGTAAACGGTTAGGTTGTCGATATTTTTTAATTCTTTTTCAAGATGTTGGCAATATGGACAGTCAGGATCACTAAATACGTAGATTACACGTTCACCTTTACCTTTGACATGCTTAATGGCTTGTTTCAAAGGTAATGATTTTACATCAATACTTTTTAGCGCTTGCATACGTTCTTCGGTCAGATTTTTTTGTTCTTTAAGATCAATTAAATTGCCGACAAAGAAATACTTTGCTTCTTCATTGGTATAAACAATACGCCCACCCATATAGACTTCATAAACATCTTTAATTGGTGAGTTTTGTACCGATTTCACCTGAATCTCAGGATATTTGGTTTTTAAGTTTTGCTGTAAAGTCTGAATATCTGCATGTGCAGAAGAAAAGTTAAAAAGACCCAAAGTCAGAAGAGATAACCAGATTTTCATGTTAAAGCTCAAAATAATAATGTGGATATTGTGCACTCAATAAAGATCAAAAATATATTGAGATCATGTAATTGCCAATGCGATATTCAGTTGATACCACGCTTAATTTCGTATTGTATTCTGGATACCATGGCGTGTTAACTCATTTCTGAGTTGTTGGATATATTGATTTAATTCTACTTGTGAGTCACTCCGTAAGCGTAATTGCGTACTAAAATTAAAGATTCTGCTGCGTTTTCCATTACGCTGTAAAATTTGAAAGTGCCCAATATGACTACCATTCGCTGTTGTCCTATGGGTACTAAATTCAACGCATGTGACCTGATCTAATGGGTAAGAGGTCATCATCAAATTACTGACGATCAGTTTATGATTGCGTATATAAAATGGGGAAAAATTTAAATTAAACCGTTTAAATATCCACATCAGCATACTCAAAAATGCTATGAAAATGATTGGAACCAACAAGCCCCAATATTTGTCTGAGCGGTTAGTTGTCTCTACTTCGAGTAATTCTACATGTTTGGCTTCAACCATTTTTTGCTCTTCAATCCATTGTCGAATATCGTCAGTGCGTGGTTGAGTTCTCAGTAAATTTTGAATCGTTTGTGGGTCGCGAATATGATAAATCGTGGCCTTAACCAGTTGGCTATTTCCTAACTGATCAAAATAGTAAAATGCATTGCCATTTTTCCATACACTGCCATAGTTGTAATTTACATCCCCAAGTTTTTGCCATGTGGAATGAAGTGGCTCAGCTAATTTTAGAATATGGGTGGATTTGGAAGAGGCTGACCCTTTATTGCTGCGATATTCACTGGCTTGTAGATAGAGAAGCTGTGTGCCATCAGAAAAAATCAGCGGTGCGATTTCTTTAAATGCTTTGCCTAAAAATGGACTATCACCTGCGCGACGCATTTTTTTCTTATTCAGATCAAAATAATAAATCCCTGTGTCGTTATAAAACAAAGCATGGTTAATATGATCGCCATGTTTGCTTAAGAGATGATAAGGCGCATATTGAGGATCAAAGGCAAATTCGTTGACATAGACCATACCATCGACAGGATTGAGCAAATAATATTGGTTATTTAAACCGTCTATTTCAATACTATAAAGCTTTCCATTGTCTTTTAAATCGAGCAGGGTGTTATTGTAATAGACGTTTTTTCCATCCGCTCGATAGGCATAGTTACGTTCACCTAAGACAAGTTTGAGTTGGTCTGGATTGGCTCCTGAAAGTAATTTCCCTTGAAAATAGGTGAATGTCCCATTACTTGCCGTATCATTTCCGGAATTGACACGATAAGGCAGATTGCCTGATCCAAGTTTAAAATAGGGGTAGAGATAACTTTGTGGTTTTGAAGCTAGGGCAAAATTTTGTTGCATGATTTGCCATACTTCTCGAAGCGCACTTAAATCTTTATTTCGTTCGGTGGAGGGGGAGCAATACCAAGTGTCTTTTCCAGCAGTAAAATAACCATCCCCAATAGTTTTCACCTGTTGAGGTTGCACACCCTTTAGGATGATATTGCCACAATAGACATGCAGTTTATCTGCACCTAGTTGTCGGTATTGGTAATTATCATTGGGTAAATAAAAACTTTGAACATCTGCTTCTGGGATCAAATAATCACCATTGCTGGGTACAGCGGCATAGATTTGGTTGTTATATTTTTGAAATATTCCCAGTTTTTCTGTAGTCGCCGTAAAAGGAATTTCATCTGAATTTGAGTCAGAAAATCTAAATATAAAACTAAAGCTGAATAGAAGCGCGCATATCACCAAGATAAGCGTGAAGGTTTTAAGGATAGAAAATACTTTTAGTGGATTCTGCATCATTTATTTTATTGTTAAATATTGATCGGGTTGAGTTATGGCAATTTAAGGTTGTTTCGTCATCATTTTGATTATGAATTGGTCATACAGATTGATGGCAAGGTCTTTAGCATTTAAGGCAAATAGGGTTGCATAGCCTCTGTTAAAGTTTCAATTAACTCTTCATCCATATAGTGATAATCGTCTGGAATATCCAATACCATGACTTTTTTATGTTGTAACTGGTTGGGGAATTTCTCTTTGATATTTTGTTTATGTTTTTGCTCCATGACAAAAATCATATCTGCCCACGCAATATCTTTGGTAGAAATACGATGTTTGGCGTGTTTACTTGTTCCAGCAGAACGTGTGGAAATGCCATAGCCCACTGCAAAGACACGCTCGGCAGTGGGGCTACGCCATTGGTTACGACTACAAATAAAAAGGGTGTTCAATGAGCAGTCTTCCAAAAATCATATTGTGCTTGTTTTCGTCTTTTGGCAGAAGAAATACGTGGATATTCAATTCTTAATTGTTTAGAACGAGATCTTTTTAACGATCTGTTCCAAAGTAATTTCCAGTCTTTTTCTGGTTTCCAAAGGCTTGAAGTATGTCTGCAATCTCGACCACGGTGTAAATAATTTACCTTACGTCTCCAAGCGCGATTGCGGTTTAATTCATTTTCAAAATATTGTTGTGTAATGTCCATAGATAAAACTCATGAGTTGATCGGGTTCAGCAGCCGCGATAACACATGATTGGGCTATTTTATAAGTATTTATCGGGTTAAACAAGCCGAATGATTTTGATAATGTTTATTTAGGGCCATTTTAAAGGCAATGAAAAGGGTATAATTCTGGCTAAATAGAACGTGTGAGTAGATGATGTTTATAAAAGGCATTAGACGTAATTATGACAAAGTCAGCCAAGATGACAGTATTGCCGATGAAGATAAGATAGATGCCTTATTGATCAAACTGGGTGGTGAGTTTCTTGTCAGTAAGGATGACCGTGTTTATATTTTTGAAAAAGATGGTCAAACGGCCAAGTTTGATGCAAAACATGCACGGGCATTTCACTTTAAAGATTATTTGTGTAAAGACATGAATAAATTATTTCATGGGTTTTAATATCCATTGAAAATTAGTGAACTGTTCAATTGGGCTATAAAAATATTTTAAGCACTTGGATGAGCCCTCTACCTCTGTATTGATGGTGGTTAGGGCTTTCTAAAGTAATAATTTTTGATGTTGTCATTGTTTATTTTCTTAGTTCTGTTTTTTGATGCGCTGTGTGCCATAAAACGAGAGTGAATGCATTAATCCACTACAACAATACTTTCGGCGTTTGGCTAAAAACAATATAAGATAATGGCTTGTATCTAGATGGTCTTTGTATTTTTCTAGCAAAATTATTTGACTATATACTCGTGCTTCAAGTTATATAATATAAAAAAGAAGGCTGTTTTTGCTAAGATTAATCGAGACGTATCTATGATGAAAGTACTGTCAATCTTATTCATAAGTTTAGTTTGTTCAATGGGGATTTTAGCCCAACAGCCAAATCTTGTGCCTCATCAGGTAAACTTAAAAAATGGGAAGCGCTTTTCTTTAAATCTTCCCGTAAATTACGAAATTATTCCAGCGGCTGAGGGCTTAAAGCGAGTTCGTTTTTTTAGTAAAGCTCCCGATGGCAGAATGTTTGTAACAGATATGCACGATTTGACTGATAATAAAAAAGGCATCGTTTATATTTTGGATGAATGGAACCCTGAAACGGGAAAATTCGGCAAAATTATTCCTTATATGACGGGGTTGAAGAATCCTAATTCAGTTCAATTTTATACAGACTCTTCAGGACAAGATTGGTTGTATTTAGCGGAAACTAATCAACTGACCCGACGAAAATTTACCAAAGGTGAAATTAAACCAACCGATAAAGCCGAAGTTTTAGTGACTTTTCCTGACTACGGTTTAAGTTATAAATATGGTGGTTGGCATCTAACGCGAACAATTGCTGTGGGTGGGAACGGGAAAATTTATGTTTCTGTCGGCTCAAGCTGCAATGCTTGTACCGAGAAAGAAAAAGTTCGGGCAACAGTATTAGAAATGAATCCCGATGGTTCGCAACAAAAGATTTTTGCTACAGGGTTACGCAATGCAGTCGGTTTGAAATGGGTTGGTAATTTTTTATTTGCCACCAATCAAGGTGTGGATCATTTGGGTAAAAATAAGCCTGATGAAACTTTTTATGCACTCAAACGTGATGCAGATTATGGCTGGGCTTCATGTTATTCGTCGAATGGAAAAATTTTGGCAGATCCAAAATTTAAACGTCCGTCAGCTTGCAAAAATGTATTGCCTCCTTATGCCTATTTCCCATCGCATTCATCTGCACTTGGTTTTGACTATTTTGATCATCCCGATACGGATGACACCATCAAAAATTCTTTTTTAGTTGCTTTACATGGTTCTACCGATGCCACAATTGGTCATGGCTATAAAATTGTCATTATGCGTAAAGGGAAAAAACTACAGACATTTATGGATGGTTTTTTAGTGGGCAAAAATATCTATGGTCGCCCTTGTGATATTTATCGAGTAGATGAAAATTCATTTTATTTCTCTGATGATAAGAGCGGTGTGATTTATTATGTTCGGCAAAAAGCATCTTCCTAAATTTTGAACTTTTCTAAAAATTTAGGCGTTAGTTAAAAGAACATGGCTGAGAATAAAAAATTCAGGTGAAAGTAAAAATATAAATTGTCGATAAATCTTTGGAAGCCGTACTAGATTAGCAAAGTATTCATCTATGAAAATGAAGCTAACCTATTACTATTGTTAAAGTTGTTGTAATTGACTTAATCATTTAATTCTCTTAATAAACCTACAGGGTTGTAGGTTTATTATTGTAATCAACTTTGAGAAATTACTGCGGTCTCGCCACATCACCACTTAAGCTTTCAGGTAATGCTAAAACAGTGACATCTAACTCTTCTAAGGCATCAGGACGGGCAACCACAAGCGCAATATAACCATTTTCAAATGCTGCACTGTTTACTACTTGAACACCTTTATTCAATTGTTTAGCTTGAGCAGGGGCAGGACCTGTACCTTGAATGACATGTAACCATGCTTTTGGTTTTGCCTTAAACCAGAGGCGTGCAATCACTTCCTGACCAAGATAACAGCCTTTGTCATAATTGATTCCTTCACGTTGGTGTAAGCGTAATTCTTGTGGTTGAAATACATGTTCAATTGCTTGATTTATATAAGCTTGACCAGTTTGAATTGCAGCAATTTCCCATACTGAAATATTGGTTTCTGTAGCAGAAAAATCAGTCGTTGAACCATTCAATGTTGGAAAAACTTGTCCAGTTTCTTCAAGCTTCATTTTAGAAAAAGCGCCGTATTTTTTAATATGTTTGGCAAATTCTTCGGCTTGATCTTGAGTCGTAACAATCTCTAAATGTTCAGGATTAATTTTTTTAAGCCATAAGCCAAAATGGATACGACCTTTAAGATCACAAATCGCAGTGTATTGGGTGATATTTTCAGCCAAAGCTTCAACGTTTACAGTCACTTGACCTTGTAGAAATTTGATTGCATCAACACCAATCAAGGTAAATGAGGAGAAAGCTAGATCGCTCATGAATTGCTCGCTTATCTTAAATCTAATACTAAAGAATTAATGTTATTTTCCGCTATTTTTCAAAAAAAAGCAGATTTAGTGCAAATATTTTAATGAAGTTGTTACTAAATATTTCAAAAACCCCTGTTTTTATATCTAAGCTTATGAAATATAAACGATTTGGGAAATGGGTTTTCGACAGTGTACTATGCCAATCATTAGACACGCAGTACAAAATGATGCAAGAGGCACAAAACTAATGAATAACAACTATCGTAAACCACTGCAAGGTACCCAGCTCGAATACTTCGATGTGCGTCAAGCCGTAGAAGACATCCAGCAAGGCGCATATGCAAAACTTCCATACACTTCAAAAGTATTGGCTGAACAGCTGGTACGCCGTTGTGATCGAGCCATTCTCGAACAGTCTTTAAAAGAACTGATTAACCGTAAACAAGACCATGATTTTCCTTGGTATCCAGCACGTGTGGTATGTCATGACATCCTTGGGCAGACAGCATTAGTCGACCTTGCAGGTTTACGTGATGCGATTGCAGATCAAGGCGGTGACCCTGCTAAAGTTAATCCTGTTGTACCAACACAGTTGATCGTTGACCACTCATTGGCGGTGGAATACGGTGGCTTTGATCCAGATGCATTTGAAAAAAACCGTGCTGTAGAAGACCGTCGTAATGAAGACCGTTTTCACTTTATTGAATGGACCAAAACAGCATTTGAAAATGTCGATGTGATCCCAGCAGGGAATGGCATCATGCACCAAATCAACTTGGAGAAAATGTCTCCAGTGATTCAAAACCGTGAAGGTATCGCATTTCCAGATACTTGTGTCGGTACCGATTCACATACGCCACATACAGATGCGTTGGGTGTAATTTCTATCGGTGTTGGTGGTTTGGAAGCTGAAAATGTCATGCTGGGTCGTGCATCTTGGATGCGTCTTCCAGACATAATTGGTGTGGAATTGGTGGGACAGCGTAAAGCGGGTATCACGGCAACAGATATCGTTTTAGCGCTGACAGAATTCTTGCGTAAAGAACGTGTAGTGGGTGCATATTTAGAATTCTTTGGTGAAGGTGCGGACAGTATGTCTGTAGGAGATCGTGCAACGATTTCCAATATGACTCCAGAATATGGCGCAACTGCGGCAATGTTCTATATCGACCAGAACACCATTGATTATTTAACCTTGACTGGTCGTGAATCAGACCAAATCAAATTGGTGGAAAGTTATGCCAAAGAAATTGGTCTTTGGGCATCGGATATGCAACAGGCAGAATATCCTCGCGTACTTCGTTTCGATCTTTCAACGGTAACACGTAATATTGCAGGTCCATCAAACCCACATGCACGTGTATCAACAGCAGATTTAAAAGAGAAAGGTATTGCAGGCGTAGTTGAAAACCGTACTGATGGTTTAATGCCTGATGGTGCAATCATTATTGCTGCGATTACCTCTTGTACCAATACCTCAAACCCTCGTAATACAGTTGCTGCGGGTTTGTTGGCGCGTAAAGCAAATGAATTGGGCTTAGTGCGTAAACCTTGGGTGAAATCATCATTTGCACCAGGTTCTAAAGCTGCTGCACTTTACCTTGAAGAAGCTGGTGTACTGGAAGATTTAGAAAAGCTTGGTTTTGGTATCGTGGCCTACGCATGTACGACGTGTAACGGTATGTCTGGTGCTTTAGATCCAAAGATTCAGCAAGAAATTATTGATCGTGATTTGTATGCCACTGCGGTACTTTCAGGTAACCGTAACTTTGATGGTCGTATTCATCCTTATGCAAAACAAGCATTCTTGGCTTCACCCCCATTGGTGGTGGCTTATGCAATTGCAGGCACAATTCGTTTTGATATTGAAACGGATTCATTGGGCAATGACAAAGACGGTAATCCAGTTTACCTAAAAGATGTTTGGCCATCGGATGCTGAAATTGATGCGCTGGTGAAAGAATCTGTAAAACCTGAACAGTTCCGTAAAGTGTATATCCCGATGTTTGATTTAGGTGTGACAGAAAAATCAGAAAGTCCGTTATATGATTGGCGTCCGCAAAGTACTTATATCCGCCGTCCACCGTATTGGGAAGGGGCTTTGGCTGCACCACGTACATTGTCAAATATGCGTCCACTTGCGATCTTACCTGACAACATTACCACGGATCATTTGTCACCATCGAATGCAATTATGATGGATTCGGCAGCGGGTGAATATCTGCATAAAATGGGCGTACCTGAAGAAGACTTTAACTCGTATGCAACGCATCGTGGTGACCATTTAACTGCGCAACGTGCAACTTTTGCCAACCCAAAACTGTTTAATGAAATGGTGGTTCGTTCAGACGGTACCATTAAGCAAGGTTCTAAAGCGCGTGTTGAGCCAGAAGGCGAAGTGATGCGTATGTGGGAAGCGATTGAGATTTATATGAATCGTAAGCAACCACTGATCATCATTGCTGGTAAGGATTATGGTCAAGGCTCTAGCCGTGACTGGGCTGCGAAAGGTGTTCGTCTTGCTGGGGTTGAAGCGATTGTGGCTGAAGGCTTTGAACGTATCCACCGTACTAACCTTGTTGGTATGGGAGTGTTACCACTTGAGTTTAAAGCGGGCACCGACCGTAAAACCTTAAAGCTTGATGGTACTGAGCTGTATAGTGTGATTGGTAATATTGCACCACGTACAGACTTAACTTTGGTGATTGAGCGTGCCACGGTTGATGGTAAGAGTGAAGTGATTGAAGTTCCTGTAACTTGTCGTTTGGATACTGAAGAAGAAGTGCATGTGTATGAAGCGGGTGGGGTATTACAACGCTTTGCACAGGATTTCTTGGAAGGGCAAGTGGCTTAATTGAATTCTATTCTTTAAATCCTCCCCCAACCCTCCTTTGAAAAAGGAGGGAGTTCTTCTCTTTTTAAAGATGAGAAGTATTACTTCGCAAGGGGGGCGATTAAGGAAAAAAGGAATTGAAATTGTTGAAAAAAATCCCTACTGTTCAGTGGGGTTTTTATTTGGGGAATAAAATGTCTTTATTACGAAAAACTCAAAGTGATACGGTAAATTCTGATGAATCAATCACAGCTGAGCGTCTTTTAAACGTATTGTCACAGATGCCTGATGATTTTTATGAGGAAGAAAGAACAGATGAACCACCTCAAGAAAGAGAAGAGCTTTAAATGGTTTGCGCTATTTAATGATTAAGCAGTAGCTCTCAAAAACCATAAATTTTTCTTTTGAAATCATTTCTTGCAAAAATGACACCATCATTTTTAGAAATAGACAGTAGACATACATCAAAATATGGCTATACTTTATTCACCATTTCTAAAACCTATGGAGAACAAAAATGGTTACTGCTGGCGAAAAACCCGGAACAGGCTTCTATTTTTGTGTCCAATGCGGACATCGCACTTACTTAGAAATTGGTACAGATCGTTTACCCCAGTGTACCAAATGCCTTGGCAATCAATTTAAAAAATAAGATTGCTAAGCCGCACAGATAAAACAGATACTCCCTGTTTTAAGCAAAAGCCCTATCCAGTGATAGGGCTTTTTGTTAATTTAATAATAGTTGAAAAGATAACGAGAAAAAGGCAGATAAATCATTATGGAAACAATCCTGAGTCTATGTATTGGCATTGGTTTAAGTGCCGCCTGCGGTTTTCGTGTATTTGTACCGTTATTGGTGATGAGTGTTGCATCACTGATGGGCTGGTTTGAGCCAATGAAAGGTTTTGAGTGGTTAGCGATACCATCGGTATGTATTGGCTTAGCTGTCGCAACCATTTGTGAAATTGGTGCGTACTATATTCCTTGGGTCGACAATGCTTTAGATACTATTGCCACGCCAGCAGCGATGGTGGCTGGAACATTGACCACCATGGCGGTCAGTACAGGTGAAATGTCACAGTTTGCAAGCTGGGCGGCTGCGATTATCGTTGGTGGTGGTACAGCAACAGCCGTACAAATGGGCACGGTTGCGGTTCGTGGTGTATCTACTGCAACGACAGGCGGAATAGCCAATCCTTTGGTGTCTACAGGTGAGTGGATTGGGGCAATCGTGGTATCGGTATTATCACTTATCGTTCCTGTATTGGTGGTGATTGTTGGTATTATTTTGATGGTGCTAGCGGTTCGCTGGTTAAGAAAGAAAAAACAAGAAAGCGTTGTTCATCCATTGTAGTTAGTGTGTTTTAGCATTTGTGAAACAAGTGTTTATCAAGATTCAAAGAGGATAATGACTCAATTCAATTGGGTTGAGTCATTAAATTGGATTAAGTGTTTTCTGTTTTTTGACATAAAATTTGATTCACTCTAAATCGAATACAAAGACAAATTTCCCCAACAATAAATCAATAAAAGAGAGATTGATTTTTGCACCTTAAAGGCATACTTTTGTTATGGGATTGATAAAAACATCGTTTTTATGGATTTAATCTCAAGGTCTTTTTAAGAGTATTGGGGGAAACTTTTATGATGGACAAATTTATTATCAATGTAAATGCGCAAGTCAATGGTGTATACGAGGTACACAATGCAAGCAAATCTTGTGAGCATTTACCTAAGGCGGAAAATCAAAATCTACTGGGATTTTTTGCGACAAGTGAGCTGGCAATTAAACGAGCAAAGATGAATTGGCCTCGTGAAAAAATCAAAGGATGTATTTGCTGTTGTTAAGAAGCTCATAGCCTTTAACCATCACCAATTTTACCTGCAGTTCCATCTTTATGTGGTGGAACTGCATAACATTAAAAGGAATAGAGCGTATATCTATTCAATTGAAATGTATATTTTAAACGTCAATTGTTTGAAGTCACGATGAAAGCTTATGCTGACTCATCGTTTTAAAAATAACTTGGGGATTAAAAGTATGCTGATACTTTTTACTGTTTGATATAAAAATAGAAAAATTAATAAAAACTTCATCAATAAATAATCTGATTTTTGTGATGTGTATTTGATAAAAAGTAATAAATTTTAATGATTTAACATAAATATTTGTTTTAAAACAAAAATATAAATGCTATTAATAGCTCATAATATAAACATCACATGGATAGGTGAGAACAATGAGAAAGTTCGAGATCGAGATCAATTTGCCTGCACAAGATATCGTATCATTTGAGGCAGAGGACATTGAGCAAATTCATGCAAAATTTTATGCGATCAATTGGCGCCGTTTATTCCTGACGCAGGGGCAAGTTGAAAATTCTGATATTTCCTTTGCTGTACAGGACACGGAGACAGAACTTTATTTACATATCCAGTTAAATACACACTCGAGTAAAGCAGACCCTGTTTTTCAGATCGATAGCAATATTCAACTGGTTGTTGAAAGTAAAGAATTTTTGGGGCTTTTAACACGTAAAAAGAAATATGATGTGGTGTATAAAAACTTAAACCAATCACAAGTTTCAGAACAGCTCAGCTTATTCCTAAACGATCAAATCGACGAGATGACAGAACAATATCGACAATTGATGCATAAAAAAATGCTACAAGAGCATCGTTTGGCATAACGACTAGAGATTGACATCTTCTATATAAAATAAGGAAGCTTGAGCTTCCTTCTTGATCTGTAAAAAAGAATAAACGGGCTTGATTGTTTGACCAAGAGATAAAATATACCTAGTGCATATAAAAATTAAATATAGTGATAAATTTTACAATTTGTAATTTAAAATCAATGATTAATTTATAATTTTTTGATTGGAGTCGCTATTAATTTTAAAGAGTGTTGTTACACTACAAATAGATTTTAAGGGTATGCGTTATAAAATAATGAACAAGTTTGAAATTCAAATTCAGTATCCTAATCACGCCGATGAGCGTGAGATGGAGCAAGAGAGCGATTTAGACATTGCTGAGATATTGGCGAAATTTGAAAGTATCAGTTGGCGCCGTCAACGCGTTTTGCAATTACAATTGGATGGTCGAAACACTATTTTTACAGTGTTGAACTCAGCGTCAGAAGCATTTTTAAAAATTACATTAAATGCTTATGCAAAAAGTGAGAATTTTGAATTTAAGATAGAAAGCAATATCAAATTGATTTTCCCACAACGCGAATTGTTTGGCTTGATGACACGAAAAAATAAAGAAGTATTTGCAATTAAACACAGTACACTTGAACAGGTAAAAGCGAGTTTAACTGCATTTTTAAATCAGGATACCCAAGGCTTGGAAGATATTTTGCGTGATAGTAAAACAACCTCGCTAAAAGATGTGCCTTAAGTTAGCAGATTAAAGCGTGTGATCATTGAAATAGAATGACTAAAATGCAAATTTATAAATTTGCATTTTTTTTTAAATTTATGCAATAAAAAATCATTAAATAAGCTTTGTTGAAAAATTTTCTTTATTAAGTAACTTTTAAAGGAAAATTTTCCTAAAAAATAAAAAAATTAATCTATCTTAGGAAAATAATCCCGAGTCGATTTGGCTAATATTTATCTCAAGGATGTAAGGGATCGAAAAGAGTAGATTGCTGCCAGTTGCGTACAACGTGAGTGCAGTACTTACCCACAAGGTCTCGATTCGGCTTAGGACGCTATAAACCATAAGTTTATAGGCAATAGGATTAAAACTTACCAAGTTTTAATAGTTGAAGTAAACCAGAGTTGTTTTCCCACTCATCCTGAAAAATTCGATAAAAATAATGTGAAAATCTCAAATTAGATTCATCAATTAAGCCTATTCAAAACATCAGAAAAATACATTAAAGCAAAATGATTTCATCTCAGCATCCCATTAAAATAAGTTCTATACTTTATTCAAATAATGAAAGATATTGAAACCAAACAATGATAAAGAGTAGTGTAATGAATGATAAAAATGAAAATCATATTTGCTTAATATGTAATCAAACTTTTTCACATGCGAATGTTGTTCCGCTCGGGGCTATACGTAAGGTTATTACTGAAGAAATTGCACGAGATTTTCCCAATTGGTCTGCGCAGGATTATATTTGTAAATTAGATTTAACCAAATATCGTATGCAGTATGTGCAATCTTTGCTTCAATCGGAGCAGGGGGAGGTGTCAAACCTAGAGTATGAAGTGCTTAATAGTATGCAACAGCATGAATTAATAACAAAAAATACTGAAACACAACTTGAAAAAAAATGGACCATTGGGGAAAGGCTCGCAGATAAAATTGCAACTTTTGGCGGAAGTTGGACGTTTTTAATTTGTTTTATGCTCTTTTTAGTTGTTTGGATTTTATTAAACACAGTTGTGATCGTAAAACAACCTACTGATCCTTATCCGTTTATTCTATTAAATCTTATTTTATCTTGTCTTGCTGCAGTACAAGCACCAATTATTATGATGAGTCAAAACCGTCAAGAAGCCAAAGATCGTATACGCTCCCAAAATGATTATCAAGTCAATTTAAAAGCTGAATTAGAAATCCGTCATTTACATGAAAAAATAGATCATTTACTTATTCATCAGTGGGATAAACTGGCAAAAATTCAGGAAATTCAATTGGATTTATTATCAGAAATGAATAAAAGAGAAGTAAAAAAAGGCGAGTGAAAGATTAAAAATACAGAAAAAGCTTTTGAGCGTTACGGCTCTTTTGAGTTGGTGGCTTTGTTGATAAGAACAGAAATATATTCTCGATTTTTTAAATGAGTTTGCAATAAAAAATCATTTTAGAAATATAAAAGATAAAAAATCCTTAGATTGTGATTGATTTTGGAAAATAATTCTAAATTTCACGAGAAAATCTTAATCTTAGGAAAATAATTCCGAACCGATTTCGTTAATATTTATCTCAAGGATGTAAGGGATCGAAAAGAGTAGATTGCTACCAGTTACGTACAACGTGAGTGTAGTACTTACCCACAAGGTCTCGATTCGGCTTAGGACGCTATAAATCAGAAGTTTATAGGCAATAGGATTAAAACTTACAAAGTTTTAATAGTTGAAGTAAACCAGAGTTGTTTTCCCGCTCATCCTGAAAAATTCCATGAAAATTATACCGTAAAATTCCATTTATTTGATCTCATTAACTTACCGACAAAGCAATTAAGAAATTATCAATAAGAAGCTAAAAATCATACAGATTGTTAAGATGCCGCAGTATAGGTATGCATTAATGTACCGACCTAGAGCAAGCCATAAATGGCAATTCATACAATTATATGAATAGAGATAAGTTTCAATATTTTATTCGCTCACGGCAGAATTTTAATCTGTAATTATTTCATTACTTAAATAACTTCTTTTGGGGATTCCATTAGTAGATCTGCTGCAAGTGAATACTGATCAATAGCCTATAAATATTTTACTTCTAATGTGGTGATTAAGGTTTCTAAGAGCAATAACACATCGGCTTTCTTGCGTGCATCAATAAAAAACACAGGTAAATTTAGATCGCGTTCCATCAACCATTGACGGTATTGGTGCGTTGGCTTATTCATATCATCATCGATATGGGTGACTCCAATCACAATGTTTTCACCATACTGTTTAAAAATATTGAGGTAGTATTCAAGTTCATCTAAGGGTGTTGCTAAGCTATGATCAATCAACAAAATCGTACCAATCGCGCCTTTGCATATCACGCCCCACATAAAGTCAAAGCGACCTTGTCCTGGTGTGCCATACAGCCCAACTTTACTGCCATCATCAAGGGTTACTTCGCCATAATCGATTCCCACGGTTGTGTTTAGTTTTTTATGGCTACGATCATCGGTGTTAAATGCTTCTGTTGCTAATACAGGTATTTCTGATAAAGATTTAATCGCTTCAGTTTTACCTGCCCCCATTGAACCAGCAAAAACAATTTTGTACTTCTGAATAATCATCGTAGATTTATCCCTTAAAATTTAAATCGATTTTTTAATTTGTTAAAAAAGCTTTTTAAAATCCCTTTTTCTTCCGTTTGCTCAGTATCACTTGGTGTTTTATCAAATCGACTTTCTTTTGCTGAAATCAGTTCAGCGTTATGGATGGCTAAATTCGCAGCAACAAAGTGTTGCACGGTTGCGACTGGAATGTTGAGTTTGTCTGAGACATGTTGGATTTCTGCCCCAGAAATAAAGCATGCACTTAGTTGTAGCAGTAATTTCTTATCCAACTCATTGGGTTGAATCCAAAATTTGAGACGATAATATTTATCAGCTGCAGGTACAGTAATTAAATTGGGATTTTTCCAAATCAGGTTAAATAACCAATTTTCTAAATTGAATTGTCGTTTACGTGAAACTTTTATAAAATCCGCAGTGACTGCTGCCGTATAGTGTATCGAGCGATCTGTTTGGTATTCTTCACGAGTTGCTTCAAGCCATGCCAGATGCGCATGATGGTCGATAATCGCAATCGTGCCGAGATGATCATTTAAAATGACTTTACGACTGTCGTGATGGAAAAGCGCTGCAAAAAAATCAATTTCTTTGATTTCAAGTTGATCATCAGCTTCATCATCTGAAATTTGGCTAAGTTCAGATTGTTCTATTTCAGTCTTATGCAGTAATTTGATGTTGACCCAGTTTTTCAGTGTGAATTCGTCATAAATAGGGATGCAGAGTAAATTATCTTCAGCACTTTCTTTATGTTCACTATGTTTTGAAATTTTCAAATAAGGAATATTTTTATTTTGGATAATATTCTGGATATTATTGTTTTCAAAAAACTGCTCATTGATCAAAATACAATTTATATTTTGATCTGAAACACTTGTCCAATTTATACCAATATTGGTTGGTAAAATTTTTCTAAGCCTTATTTTAAGATCGTCAGAGGTGGTTAAACCTAAGCCTGAAATTGCGATATTGATACATTGATTGTTCATAATATCACTTATCTAATATTAAAAAATTAAAGTGTAAACTGTTTTTTAACGGTCGTAATTAGTTTAAGTTAACGCTAGATTTGTTCTTTTTCCAGTAAAATCATTTTTTTAATGTTTAATTGCTTGGCATTTAATCAGTATATTTCTTACATTATTATCCTCCTGTGTAAACTGTTAATTTTTCTTAAAGTTTAGAGAGTTTCATTGCTTTAAATTAACATTAGTTATTATAAAAAATCTATCTCAAAGTTAAATAAATTGCTTAGTTATTTTTATCAGTAAAAGCTTAACTTAATAGTGAATTAAATATTTATTATGTTTGTGCATGTTTTATCATTTATAATATTATTACTGTGATTTTAATCACATGAAATGATTAAAATTACTTAAGTATTTTTTACATGAAAAAAAGCGATCATTTCGATCGCTTTTTATAATTTTTGATTATCAAACTAAATTAAGCAAAAAGCTTTGTCGCTGCTTCAAAAAGAATATATAAAACCACAAGTGCTACCACAGGTTCTGCAATTTTAGCCCAGGTTGGATTTGCGGTTTCGGTTACTATGACTTCTTTGTGATCAGCATGAAGATCTACTTTTTGAACATTGACCATTTGATTAAACTCCTTCATCGTTTCATCTAATGATATCTCTTCTTCAGGCACAGGTTGAGAGCCAATCAGTTCGGTTAGTTCGTTTGTTGACCAAACCCAATCTTTTGCCTGACCCGATAGGTGCTCAATTTGCCCCATCACCAATTCTCGAAGACCTCGCTTACCTAAACTTCCTGCTGTTTCAAGTTGCTTTAATTCAGCAAGCTGTAGTTCAAGAATTTCCGTTGTTACAGGTTCAAGTATAGATTTATCTAAACTGGATTTATTCTGAGTAGAGGTGGTGAGGTGTCGAGAAATTTCTTGGCTGTATAACTGATCTTGCGAAAGAATTTCTTGATATAAAGCATCATCATCCTTACGCCATAGCGTAATGAGTTTACCCAAGGTTAAAGCATTGAGTTCTTCAATATGTGCAATACGTTGGGCAGGCTCTAATTGAGATAATAGCTGAGGCTTTTGAATCTTTATCTGCTCAGCAAAGTATTGTACGAGATCAAAAGCCATTCAGTTCTCCTTGTTCTATTCTAAAATTCTTAAACTTGGTTTTTTCTTTGGTGCCTCAGTTTTAGTTTCTACTTCTTCACTTGTATTTGATTCTAAAACATCTTCATCAATTTGCACATTGGCATATTCATCTGGATCAAAGAATAATCCTTGTCCATTTTCACGTGCATACAAGCCTAATACCGCATTTATAGGCACATAAATATCTTTGGATGCGCCGCTAAAACGAGCAGAGAAGGTAATTGCTTCATTGGTCATATTTAACATATGTACAGAATGTGGTGCGATGTTCAATACAATTTGTCCATCTTGTACAAATTGTTGTGGTACATCGGTATAGGGTTTAGTTGCGTCAACAAGTAAGTATGGCGTTAAATTGTTGTCGCAAATCCATTCATATATTGCGCGTGCAAGGTATGGTCGAGTTGGGGTTAAGTTCAATTCTTGTTCAGACATTAAAAAATACTCTATTGATTTGCGATCTAGAATTTTGCCAAAAATTCACTATATCTGTTTTTCTCTTTAAAAGTCATCGACTTTAAAAAAGCAGGGCGGCTAAAAATCCGTTGGCAATATAATAAAATTGGACGAGATTGCTGTTTCGGTAATTCAATTCCCATATGTTTTAACCGTATGAAAATTGGCGCTAACATGCAATCTAAAATTGTAAAGTTTTCAGACATAAAATAAGGATAATGTTGAAACAGTGGGGTCAGGGATACCAAAGTATCTTTTAATTGTTTTTGTGCATTCTTTTTTGCAGCTTCATTAAGTGTATCTGGGTGGCGTAGCATAATGTCTGCAAGTTTAAGCCAATCTTGTTCAAAGCGCCAAATATACTGTCTTTGCTCTGCGCGTGGTGCTGGGGCATCCGCATAAAGTTTGTTCTGTCGATAACGGTCATCTAAGTATTCAGAAATAATACTAGTATTAAACAGCTTTAAATCGTTTTCAATCAGCATAGGTAGTTGATTATATGGATTTAAACTGGCTAAATCTTCATCATCTTCTTCGACAATGATTAAGGTATGTTTAATTTGTTTTTCTGCAAGAAGAAATCTAATCCAATGTGAACGAAAGTCATCCTCGTGGCTATACAATGTAATCCCTTGTTGAGGCGCATTTTCGACAGGCATATTCCAAAAACTAAGTGAAGTGAATAGAGTAGAATACTAAAAATAGACAATAAAATCATCTTAACTTTAATAAGCTTATGGTGGGTATTGCTATCAAATAGATAGGAAACAAGGATAAACCTATGAATTTAATAAATAAGCACAGTAAATTGGCGTTGGCATTGCTGTTAATGATGGGTATTTCAAATACATATGCAAAGAAGCAACCTTTGGATACTCAAGTACAAGAAACTGCCACTGAAGCAATCGAAGCTGCAGGAGCAGAAGTGGCTGGAGAAGGAACCTTATGTAGTGCTGATGAGGCCTGTGATGTTGCGTCTGCTGCTTCTGAAGAAGAAATGTATGGTGGGATCAAACAAGAATATGTCGTAAAAGGTTGTAAGGTGACGATCTACAATGATGGACCCGTGAAAATGGTCAATGTAAAGACCGATAAGCCGTGTAATGCACCGCTTCCGAAAGATCATAAGTTCTCTAAGGAAACTCGAACTTATCAGGAAAATGGCTGTACGATTACAGAATCAAAAGCTGCCGATGGGATTTCTGACGCTGTCATGGACTGCTCTAAACGAGATAAAACAAAATAACTTCAAATAGTTAACCCATAAAAAAACCTCGGCAAATGCCGAGGTTTTTTGTCCGATTCGGTAAACGAATTAACGTTTAGAGAATTGAGGACGTTTACGAGCTTTACGTAAACCAAGTTTCTTACGTTCAACTTCACGAGCATCACGAGTAACGAAACCAGCTTGACGAAGAGCAGGTTTTAAAGTCTCATCAGAAGCGATCAATGCACGAGTAATACCGTGACGGATAGCGCCTGCTTGACCACCGATACCACCACCAGCAACAGTGATGTAAAGGTCAAATTTTTCAGTAACTTCTAAAAGCTCAAGTGGTTGACGAACAACCATACGAGCAGTTTCACGACCGAAATACTGTTCAAGAGTGCGGTTGTTGATTACGAGTTTACCAGTACCAGCTGATAGGAAAACACGTGCAGTTGCGGTCTTACGGCGACCTGTACCATAGTTAGTAGCCATGTGCTGTATCCCTTAGATGTCCAAAACTTGTGGCTGTTGAGCAGTATGAGGATGCTCAGTACCAGCGTACACTTTCATTTTCTTGATCATCGCGTAACCAAGAGGACCTTTTGGCAACATGCCTTTTACAGCACGTTCGAAGATTTCTTCTGGTTTGTGAGCAACTAATTTTTCAAAATTAGTTTCACGAATACCACCAGGGAAACCAGTGTGGCGATAGTATTTCTTATCAAGTGATTTTTTACCAGTCACTTGTACTTGTTCAGCATTGATCACAACGATGTAGTCACCAGTGTCAACGTGAGGCGTATAAGAAGTTTTGTGTTTACCGCGTAAACGACGAGCGATTTCAGTCGCAAGGCGACCTAAAGTTTTGCCAGAAGCATCAACAACATACCAGTCGTGTTGAACTTCAGCTGGCTTAGCGCTGAGAGTTTTCATTAAACCACTACCTATTATAGTTGGTTTGGACTATGGAATCTGTCCAAACAAAAAGGAGTGCGAATTCTATCTGAAAAGAGTTAGAGTCGCAATTGAAATATTGAATTTCAAGCGCATCATTATATTGATAAACGTAGCCAAAAGCAAAGCTTAGTTTGGATAAAATGTTGTAAGGTTTTCTGATTTATATTGGAATTGTGACAGACTTTATGAATAATAAAAGTGATATAAAGAAAATAAGTCAGGCAAAAATGAAAATAATAAATTCAATAAAATTCCTTCTACTGATAGTGGGTGGAGGCAACTTAAACCTTAGTTTTGCTCAAGCTGATTTTCTGGATTAGGCCTCATCTTTACCGAAACTTCATCCAAGTGCTCCTGTGCATTATCAAAATCAAGCTGATCTTGGAGACAGGATTATCTCTGTTCAATGGATGACGGTTGATTTTAGTGAAGAAATTCAATCCGCATATCCTTGCCAAGCGGTTGGATTACTTATTCAAACGCAACATATCCCTATTGGTGAGGAGGTTGATGCTGTCGTGCAATGGGGGGATGATGATGATAAAAGCCGAAGTGGCGAATATACAGTCTATGGAAAAGTTGAATCAGACCATCGAGTCAGAATAATCTTTGATCAACATATTGCCCCATCCAAGTGTGGGAAAGAGGTTGAATCGATGTATGATTTCTCTGAGATTGATCAACAGCAAGCTCAACCAGAAACTCGGCCAGCGTCTAAAAGTCAGCTCTAAAGCATTTTAAGTTTCCATCATCTAAGTCTGATGAAATATAAAAATTGTTTGCAATGGTCTTATATAGGTGGTTTGAGAAATATTTTTGGTTCATTTTTTACGTGATTTAGTTATATTCGATATAAAAAATGAACTTGAATTGGAAATGATAATTTAGAACCGATGTATACTGTCTATGCAAGGTCTATTAAAAGAGTTCTAGATGCTTCCTTTATATATAACCAGTGGTGAGCCTGCTGGCATTGGCCCAGATATTTGTTTAGATTTGGCAGATCGTATTGATGATCGTCCAGTTGTTGTATTGGCTGATATCAATATGTTGAGGGATCGTGCCAAAATTTTAAACAAAAGTGTTCAGCTCATTGAGTATAAAGGACAGACGGAGCGTTTGGCTCAAGGTCAAGTCTATATTGAACATGTTCCTTTAGCTGTAGATGTTATTTTAGGGGAGTTAAACCCACAAAACTCTGCATATGTGATCGAGCAATTGCGTCGAACTGCGTACTATGCGATGCGCGGGCTGAGTGTTGGTGTTGCTACAGCGCCAGTACAAAAGTCAATTATCAATGATGCAGGGATCCACTTCAGTGGCCATACAGAATATTACCAAGAGTTTGCGGGTGTGGAGCGTGTGGTTATGATGCTTGCAACAAAAACGTTAAGAGTCGCTTTAGTGACCACCCATTTACCATTGCGGGATGTTGCAGATGCCATTACCAAACAACGTCTCCATCAGGTGATTGATATTCTGATTCATGATTTAAAAACAAAATTTAAAATTAATCATCCGCGTATTTTGGTGTGTGGTTTAAATCCTCATGCAGGTGAAGGTGGTTATTTAGGTCATGAAGAAATTGATACGATTAATCCTGTACTTGAAAGTTATCGAGCGCAAGGCATAGACATGAGTTTAAGTATGCCTGCTGATACTTTATTTACTGTGGATCATTTAAAAGGTACTGATGCTGTTTTAGCGATGTATCACGATCAGGGGTTACCTGTGTTAAAATCGCAGGGATTTGGCGAAGCCATTAATATTACTTTAGGTTTACCTTTTATTCGGACCTCGGTCGATCATGGTACTGCGCTCTCCCTTGCAGGTACAGGCCTTGCAAAAAGTTCAAGTTTGCATGTCGCTGTCGATTTAGCACTTGATCTAGCTCGTTCGAATTAAGTTGTGAACAACCTTATTTATCACGTTGGATATTTTTTATGTATCAAATTAATGCCTTAAACCCAAAAGATGAAGGGCATCATACGCGCAAGCGTTTTGGACAAAACTTCTTACATGACCAACGTGTGATTGCCAAAATTGTTCGTTCTGTCGCCCCGCGAGCAGGAGAAAATATTGTTGAAATTGGGCCAGGTTTAGCTGCTTTAACTTCGCCTTTAAATGGTGAATGTGATGCTTTGACTGTGCTAGAGCTGGATCGTGACTTGGCAGCAGGCTTACCGGGTCGAGTACCACATCCTGAACGTCTAACTATCATTGAAACTGATGCATTAAAATATGATTTTACTGAATTATTTCAGGAAGGTCGTCCTTTACGTGTAGTCGGAAACCTACCTTATAATATTTCAACACCTTTGCTTTTTCATCTCTTGGAATTTGGTGACAAAGTCAAAGACATGCATTTTATGTTGCAAAAAGAAGTGGTTGATCGTATTACAGCATCTCCAAACACCAAAGAGTATGGTCGTTTGTCAGTCATGATTCAATACTTTTGCAAACCTACTTTCTTGTTTGAAGTACCACCGGGATCATTCAATCCACCACCAAAAGTAACGTCTGCGGTATTTCGTTTAGAGCCATATGCAACTAAACCGATTGTTGCTAAAAGTGAAAAAGCTTTGGCACGTTTAGTATCGCATGTGTTTACACAACGCCGAAAAACATTACGTAATAGCTTAAAAGGCATGTTGGTTGAAGACGGTTTTGAAAATGCTGGTGTAGATCCAATGGCACGTCCAGAAACCTTAACATTGGCTCAGTTTGTTGCATTATCTGACCAAATGGTGGCTTAAATGGCACTGGAAAAAGTTAGATATAATTATGTGATTGGCGACGTACAAGGGTGTTTTGAAGCACTGAAAGCACTACTCAAAGAAATCCAATTCGATGCTGATCAAGATTTTATTTGGTTTGCGGGCGATTTAATCGCCCGTGGTGAAAATTCAGTGGGTGCAATACGTTTTATCAAAAAATTATGCGAACAAGGCAATGCTGCAACAGTCCTTGGTAATCATGATTTAAATCTGCTGGCGGTTGCACGTGGGATTAAAAAGCTTAAAGAAAAAGACCATATTGCTGATGTCATTCATGCTTTAGAAAGTGATGAATTGGTTGATTGGTTACGTAAACAGCCTTTGTGCTTATTTCCCAATGAAAAGACGATTTTGACTCATGCGGGTATTCCGAATATTTGGGATGCGGAAAAGACCGTAGCGTTGGCCAAAGAAGTGGAAGCAGTCTTAGCGCATGATGACTTTACTGTGCTTGATTCATTTCTGAAAGAGATGTATGGCACTGAGCCAGATTTATGGGTAGATGATTTACAAGGTCATGCTCGCTTACGCTGTATTACCAATTATTTAACCCGTATGCGTTTGACCGATGCCCAAGGTCGTTTAGAGTTTAGCTTTAAAGATGCTTTAGATGAGCCGATGCCAGTCGGTTTTCAGCCATGGTTCAAATTTGAATCGCAGACAGCAAAAACTCATCAGATCGTTTTTGGACATTGGGCAGCGTTGCAAGGTGAGCGCATCAATGCTCAAATCCAAAATGTCGATGGTGGGTGTGTTTGGGGGCATCAACTGCTGGCTTATCGACTAGAGGATCAAAAACTTTTCAGTGTAGATAACCCTTTTTTTTGATATGAATAAAGCCACAAGATGTGGCTTTTATTTTTGGCAATGTCACGAGATTCAAGCATAATGTCAATGCGCCATTTTAAATGATTTTAATCTTTTAACTGGCGAATTCATCTACCAATTGAAAAGTAAATTATTCTTGTCGAATCCAAGTCTGACTTCGACCAATGAGTGAAATACCAAGATAGCCACGTAAGGTCAGGCGGTTTCCACTTGCATTTAAGCGGGCTTTACCGTGATAAATTTTTCCTCCGCGAGGATCCAAAACTTCGCCACCAATATAGTTGTTTGGGTTATTTGGATCAGCTTTTAACTTTTGTAAAATGGTTAAGCCAATAATCGGTTTATTGGTAAAGGGTGCGGGGCAATTGCGGCATTGTGTTAAAACCGTTTCACCGGGTGCTGGAAAATCTTTAATGATTTTACCGACATAAGTATCATCTTTTTGTTTCTCGATTTGAATATGTGCACGCACATAACCTGTTTTATCATCGACAGTGCGCCATGTGCCAGTAATGTCAGCTGCATGTGTCCAGCTGATCATTCCCAGTAGCATACAACTGAAAATTCCTTTTTTCATAAGCATACCTATTTTCTTTTAAGTTTAAATGTTGTGATCTGTGAATAAGGCCTTATTCACGAATCCAAGTTTGACTACGGCCGAGTGCAGACACTCCAACATAACCTCTTAACATCAAGCGATTACCGTTTGAGTTGAGTTTGGCTTTCATGGAATAAATTTTACCTGTAAGTGGATCGATAATTTTTCCACCGACATAGTCTTCATCACTGGTTTGTTTGAGATTTTTAAGAACATCCATACCTAAAATGGGTTTATTGGTATAAGGCGCTGGACAGTCTATACAGGTTTCTTTTGGGGTATAACCAGGACGCGGGGTAATTTTGATGATTTTACCAGTATATGTGCCATTGGCTTCTTTGCGTATTTCAAGCACAGCTTTAGATGAGCCAGTTTTATCATCGATATTTTTCCAAATACCAGTGATATCTTTTGCCATACTGCTACAGCTTAAAACAGAAAATAATGTCCCTAAGATGAACTTATTAAACCTCATTTATTGATTCCTTATCAAAATGGGGGAAAGAATAGTTCATCTTAAGCTGAATAATTACTCTAGGCAATCATGTGAAAAGTAAAATAAATCACATTTATTTTATAAAAAGTATAAAAGTTGGCAACCAGATGGCTGTGAACACCGCATTTACTGCCATTCCAAAGGCTGCATAACGACCTGCAACCGCTCCACGTTGCCAAGCTTGGGCCGTTCCGATGGCATGTGCAGCCAGTCCTAAAGCCAAGCCAGATGCGCGTTCATCATTAATATTACGTAAAATAATCGATGAAAATGCTGCCCCAATCACGCCCGATAAAATTACGATCAAAATCACTAATGTGACTGGTGAGTGCAGTAAAGTTGCAATATTAATTGCAATTGGCGTTGTCACAGCACGTGTGGCAAAGGCCATAATGGTCGGTTCTGACATATGCAGTAAATAAGCTAAGCTCATAGGTAATGCAACAGCACTGATACTGGCAAAGACCAAGATCCCTACGACAGATTTCAGTGGTAAATCATCATAACGCATTGCGGCTAATGGAATAGCCAATGCCACAGTGACATAACCGAGTAGGTGGCTAAATAGACCATTCATATCGGTATTGTATTTTTCGTAAGGAATTTTAAAGATCATTAAAATTCCAATCACAAAAAACATGCCAATAACCAGAAGCGGAATTTGAGGAAAGCGTTTATTAATTGGTTTCGCTGCCAAGTAGGCAATTAGTGTGATTAAAAAACCAGTGATTACACTTAACATATCAGCCTCCTATAGCCACTTCTTCGCCATTTTTGCATAAATCCAGAGTGGAATCAGTGTACTGACAAACATCACAACCAAGAATAAGGGGATTTCTTTTCCCATACTGACCAGCATGATTAATGAACCCGCACATATCGGTAGGAAAGCAAATCCACTTTCTCTCATTAATTTATTGTTGGTATCGACCAGACGGGCAGGGATTTTCTTGAATCTACGCCATAAAACCAACACAAATAGTAGGCTGAGTAGACCTGTTAAATTGCCCAATTCAGGATGATTAAATTGTGACATCACTAACACAGAAGCTTCACGAAAGAAGATGATAAGTCCTATTGTGAAGATCCATGCTTGCCAATCGATACCTTTTAACTGATCCATGTGTGTTTATTTATAAAAATTGATCTTTCACGTTTTAACCGATTTAGCGCTTTATTTCAAACTCTTCTAACGGTCTTTTAAATTGCTCTGCCTTATTTCCAAGTATTTCAACGAGTGGTATATGTGCCTGATTGATGAGCTGTTCCAGTTTTTGTGGTGCCATGGCAACCACCAATTGTAGGTTGCCTTCATCGTCATAATGTTCAGATTCGATGACGTTAAGATCGTAAAGTTGATTTTTTAACTTACCATAAGCGGGTTTTAATTGTAGTTCAAAACGTTGAATTTGGCCCATCAAACATTCATGTACCGCTTTACGTAACAGGTCTAAACCTTGTTGTGTATGGGCTGAAACATAAACACGCTCAGGTTGGTGCGGTTTGGCATAAATGATTTTGGCTTCTTCTCCGCTTTGATCGATCTTGTTATAAACTCTTAATATTGGAACATCTGCGCCAATTTCATTTAACACCGTTTCTACGGCATCAATTTGTTCCATGACATCAGGACTACTCGAATCGATGATATGTAGCAGTAAAGTGGCTTCTAAAGTTTCTTCCAAAGTTGCCTTAAAGGATTCGACTAAAGAATGAGCTAGATTGCGCACAAAACCAACAGTGTCTGCAAGAACAAGCGTGCCAATACCATCCCAATCTAAACGGCGTAAGGTTGGGTCAAGTGTGGCAAATAATTGATCTGCTGCATAAACATCACTATTTGCCAAAATATTAAAAAGTGTTGATTTGCCTGCGTTGGTATAACCGACTAAAGACACAGTTGGAATATTGGCTTTTTGGCGAGCAGCACGGCCTTGAATACGTGTTTTTCGGACTTTTTCTAGACGATCTTTGAGCTGTTCCATACGGATGCGTAATAGACGTCGATCTGTTTCAAGTAAGGTTTCACCTGGTCCACGTAGACCAATACCACCTTTCTGACTGTCTAGATTGCTACGACTGCGGACTAAACGTGATGAAAGGTGATCTAACTGAGCCAATTCAACTTGTAGTTTACCTTCATGGGTACGGGCACGTTGCGCAAAAATATCAAGAATCAAACCTGTACGGTCGATCACACGACATTTTAAAATACGTTCTAAATTGCGTTCCTGAGCGGGCGATAGTGCTTGGTCAAAAATGACCAATTCCACTTCATCTGCCTCAACTTGCTCAGCAATTTCTTCTGCTTTACCTGAACCAATAAAAAACTTAGGGTCGGGTTTAATCCGTTGTACGCTTAAATGCTCTAATATATCCGCGCCCGCAGATTTAGCCAGTAATCGAAATTCTTCTGCATCAAGATCTTCTAAGATTTGAACATTCACACTGACTAAAATGGTTTTTTCACCACCTTGATTTTGATCAAAGTATTCCACAGATTGTAAAACTCAGACATTAGATTAGAAAAATCATTCTAAAGGATATTCTGTGTTAAATCCTTAGCCGTATGCAAAGTATTGGAATAAATTTATAACCATTTGAATTTGTTTTAAAATGTTTATTTATATTTCTCTAGTGATTTTTTAGATGTTCTGAAAAAGCTAGCTGCGTGATTGATACTCCATCTTCTTATAATTTAGGATTGTGCTTATCTGAATATTCATTTAGCAAAGTTAATCAGGGTTAATGTCATCTATGATGAATGCAAGTTGGTTTAGATATGTATACAATAGTGCCAGTTTAATATGAAATACATTTTGTTTAGTGAATATCTATGACTCAACAACAAGCAATCAAAAAGTCAAAACCATCGAAATTAAGCGCTTTATCTAAAGTCTTTTTGTACAGTAAAAAACTGGTATCAGGAACATCTGCTGTTGCAGAAGGCTTTTATCTGGTTTACCGCCATCAACTCTATAAAGATCCCAATAATCCTAAAAATACCCGTTATGTTCAATATTTTTGTCGCCGGCTAAGTGAAGTATTTAATGTTGATGTACGTGTACATGGCGATATTCCTCGTGAACCTGCATTGTGGGTGAGTAACCATATTTCATGGTTGGATATTGCTGTTTTAGGTTCTGGGGCAAGGGTATTCTTTTTAGCGAAAGCTGAAATTGAAAAATGGCCAGTTTTTGGCAATTTGGCTAAAGGTGGTGGAACCCTATTTATTAAACGTGGTTCAGGGGATTCGGTGCGTATTCGAGAGCAAATCGCTGAGTTCTTAAGTAAAGATATTCCAGTTTTGTTTTTCCCTGAAGCAACGACCACCGATGGTTCAAAAGTCAAAAAAGTACATGGTCGGATCTTAGGTGCAGCGATTGAAGCTAAGAAACCCGTACAAGTGTGTGTGATTTGCTATGTAAATCAACATGGGAAATTAGATACCGTGGTGCCTTTTATTGGCGAAACCACATTTGTTGAACATGTTCAAGCTGTGCTGGAAATGCCAAAGGTTGTGGCGCATCTCAAAACCTTTCCTGCGATTGCAACAGAAGGGCATACAGTTGAAAGCCTGACTCAACAAGTGCAAGTGATGATGCAAAAAGGCTTGGAAGATCTACAGAAAGAAGTCCTAACAGATTGACGATCTATTCAAAATGATGTTTCTGACTGTTTTGAATAGCTCAAAAGCTGTCTGCAAGAGTGTGTAGGTTTATAAAATATCTTTATTTTTTATCAGAATAGATAATCATGATTTTTACTCAGCAAGCCAACATATTTGTCTCAGGAGCAGAGTCACAACGAGGATTGTTCGAAAAAGCAAAAAATAATAAGTGAGGACGATTGATTCTAGATTCAAAAATACAGTGAATGCATTATTGTTTCTCAACGATTTTACCAGAGATGGCTATCGCATTTGTCGGCATGGATGCCGCCGTTGGTCAAGGGCGATAAGGATTGCCCCTTTGACAAACTTGAGCAAAAACAAAGCACGGCTTTGTTTGCAGCGTAAGTTTTGGCATTGCCCGAGAAAAGTAGAGCATCGCTTATGCAAATTGATCGAAACTTTTCTCAAAATATAAGGCAGTGAATACACCTTATATTATGCAATTTTTCATGAATTGTATTACTTTGCTTATTCAGTGCTTATACCATATCTATGAAACTATTCAGGATTACATAAAGCCCTCAATCGGCAACCAAGAAATCACCTTAATTCCTGCTTTTTGCCACCACTTCATTTTTGGTTCTTTTCTTAAAGTGACAATACCTTGAGGTGTTTCTTTGAGCCAATTGATTTTATTCTGTGAATCTAGAACCAACTTATAAGCATATTTTTTTAAATTATCGTCCATGGTTTTATGTACAGCAATTGCCAACGGTGGACTGTTGATAATGACGCCAATTTCAGTATTTAAGTTGGCTGAACGTGGGTCGAAATTAAATGAACCAATAAATACTTGCTTATTATCCACAGCCATCAGTTTGGCATGCAAGCTAGAACGGCTTAAGCCCTTTAAACTGACTTTGGCTTTCTTTGAGATTTCTTCTGAATTTGCATAGAGATTCTCCTCAGAAACGGCAGGCAGGAACTCATAAAGCTCGACACCATTTTTTAATAAGTTATCTCGATATTTTGCATAAAATGCATGCACCAATGCGACATCATTGGCTTTAAATGAATTGGTCAGGATACGTACTTTGACGCCCTCATCTGCCAGCTCAACCAGTTTCTTTGCGCCTTTTTTTTGCGGAACAAAATAAGCAGAGATCAGATCGACATTTTGAGTTGGGATATCTAAGCGTTTCACCATTTGGAAGTTGAGATGCTGTTCTTTTTTTGCCTTGGCCTGAATTTTATCAGGGGCATCTTTGACCACCTCTGCTTTGACCCAATCAAGTTGAATATTCTGATTGAGCCACTGATCAAAAGCATGCGTACGATTACTTAAATTTAAATAATTTTGAACCGTAATTTCTTGGTAATGGTGGGTTAATTGTTCTTTTAGGCTGTCATAACGTAAGGTGTAGGTACTGTGATTGACAATATTTCTTACCGGATAAGCATAGCTATGATTCCAATATTCATCAAAAGAATGGGTAATATCATCTACCGCTTGGCCTACAAGCATGACATCAACATCTGAAAATTGATAATTGTCACTAACATTGTAATATTGATTACTCATATTACGTCCGCCAATTAATGAAATCTGATTATCAGCAGTAAATGTTTTATTATGCATACGACGATTAATACGTTTTAAATCCAGCACCATATCGATTGGACGAATACTTCTAAAACGGTAAGGGTTAAATAATTTTACTTCTATGTTTGGGTGTTGATCTAAGGCGAGATAAACCCCTTCCATTTGTTTAGCATTATTATCATCGATCAGTAAACGAACTTTAACACCGCGATCTGCGGCTTCAATAATTTTGTATAAAGCCAATGAGCCAATTTTGTCATTGTCCCAAATGTAATATTGCAAATCTAATGTTTTTTGTGCTTTTTCAATCAAATTGATGCGTGCTGCGATTGCTTCCAGCGGATCATACAGAACGTGATAACCAGTTAACTCTGGATTTTGCGCTTTTAATGGGGAAATAATTTGTGCTAAAGGGGTGTCTTTGGTTTCTATATCGTAAGCATATTCGGGTTTAATATTTTCTTGTCGAGGTAGAGTTGAACAGGCAGAAAGGCTGAGTAAGAGGCAAGAACCGATCATCACCCAAAATTTTGACACATGGTGATTGTGAGCTTTTTGCTGTAATTGGGTATTACGATTGATCGTTCTTTGCATAATATTTTCTAAGATTTCTCAGAGCTAGAGTATAATTGCCTGAGGATATATTGACAATTCATTGATGTTTGCTGAAATGCAATCCATTTATGAAATGCCAATATCCCCTTTTCAAAAGATAAATAGAGAGATGACAAGTACATACACAGTACTTGAGAGATTGAATATGTTTCCAACCCTAACCGTTACATCAATTTTTTATCTCTGCTTCATTGTGCTTGCAATATGGGGAATGAGCCAAGCATGGTTAAGTCAATCTAGAACTGAAACGATCCATCCTTTTAAGTCTTTCGTCCATTTACTCGCATTCTACCTATCTTATTTATTAATTCCGTTGTTATTTTTTAGCATTTATGCAGGTTACATCGGAAAATTCTCATTACATGAAAGTATTTTTGTTTTTTTGCTCAGTGCATTACTGATTTATGCTCGTTTTATTGAACCACATACAGTTCATGTTCAGCATATAGGTTATTGTTTGGGACAAGAGAAAACATTTACTCAACCGATTAAAGTTGCGCTGCTTGCTGATTTACATATCGGACTATTTTCTGGACATGAGCGTCAGCTGAAAACAATTGTCAAAAAAATTAATTTAGCTCAACCTGATTTTGTTGTAGTTGCGGGAGATTGGACCTATGAGCCTGAAAATAAATTGGTTGAAGAGTTGGCGATCTTAAAAGAGATTGAAGCTCCTATTTATTCAGTGAATGGCAATCATGATGAGCAATATCCGGGACCACCGATTCAAGGGTTATTGGCAAAAGCTTTAGCAGCCAATAATGTTATGGATATTGAAGGTAAAATTGTTGAATTTGATGATTTTCGTTTAATCGGTGTGGGTGATTTATGGGCAGGTAAAGCGGATATGCGCTATATGCCTGACTTACCTCAAGACAAACCGTGGTTAATTTTGTCACATAACCCCGATACGGTAGATATGGTTCCGCAATTACCTACACGTCCGCTGATGCTGTCTGGGCATACACATGGCGGGCAAGTTGAATTGCCGTGGTTGACCAGCTATGTGATGAAAAAAGTGTCTATCCTCGGTCATAAACGTGGTTTATATCAGCATGAAAATGCCGATGTATTTGTCAGTGTCGGTACCGGTATGGTGGGTGTACCTTTTCGGTTTAGAGTACCACCAACTATTGATATTATTGAGCTGAGTTAATTTTCATACTGATCAATCATGTTTTAAAATCGTAAAAGGCTGCAATCCCAATCAAAACAAGAAACCCAATCAATAACAGCATGCTGCTGGATATATTCTGATGACTCAAGTCTTCCACCCCTGAGGTTTGAACCGAAGCGTAAGTAGGGCTTGTTGAATCATAAGATGAAGACTTTGCTTGTGATGAGGTATTTTGCGTCTGTCCTTGTATAAAGTTTTCGGCAAATTTGGATAAAGCATCTGGTTGAGTCAAATCGATTTGGAATTGTTTTTTGATCTCTTGCCAGTCGGGATGTTGATCATTGATTTCAATGGTTTTACCATCCTGATGGGGCATTTTCACCGTACTAGATGAAAAGTTGAATTGAAAAGATTTGCTTTCATTTTTTATATTTGGTATTTCGCCCGATAAAATTTGAGGGTTTGCTTTAAAAGCATGAAACGCATCGGGTGATTCATGTAGGATGCGGACTAAATTTTGTGCTGCGGTAGGATCTAGTTGAAGTTGTGCAATAAGGAATTGTTCTGTTGGTTCTATTTAATGGTATTTAAGTAGATCAAGCAATGCTTGTAATTATATTTGATTCAATGGATAGATGCTTACCCCGAATAATTTAAGTGATCAGAACAAGAGCTTTTAGTCGAAAGGCTTTCTTTTGACTGTTTTAAACTTTATTAGACATTTTGCATTGCATATTCAATCTTATTGCTGTGTTAAATTTTATCGCGGCGTTGCATTTTATTGCTTGATAAAAAATTGATATGCAAGCACAGCAACAATCGCAATAACAATAAGCATAAAAATAGGTAAGCCTTTTTTCTGGGTTTGATCTTCAATACCGACCGGTTGTGTTGTCACGCTGGATGGGCGGGGAATTGAATGAATATTATGTGTCGAATTGACAGCGCTATCACGTGCTTTGGCTTTCATTGCAGCAATGTAGTCAGCAGCCGAATCATATGTTTCACCTTGCGTAAAATGATGCATAATTTCATTCCAGTCAGGATGATGTTCATTTATCAACACTTTTTGATGATCTTGATCTAACACATAGATTTCGCCAGTTTCAAAATTCGACTGAATTGCCTTATAGCGTGGATGCTGACTATCATAAAAATCATCATCGAACTGAAATTGATTGATTGCTAAATGAGGATTTTCAGTGAGCTGTTCTACAAAGTCTTTGGAATCTTTTAGCCCAAGGTTTGAATTTTCCATGACCAGTTTAATCGCTTCAATTTTACGATTTTGTTGAATCAGGACAAGAATGTCTTGTTGTGGAGTTTGCAAGTGTATATCACGAGAAATAACACTTTGGGCAGTATCTGAAAATGCAAAGTCGTATGAGTTTTCTGTCAGGTTTTCTACATAATCCTTCGCGTCTTTCAAGCCTAAGTCTGAGTAGTCTTTGACCCATTTAACTGCTTCAACTTTACGACCTTGTTGAATCAGTAAAAGAATTTCTTGTCGTTGTTGTTGGCTAAAGTCTGGCATCATGCACCTGTCATTATTAGTTTAATCGTCAATGAATATAGGTTAACAATAGATATGAGTTTTATTAATCATAGAATTAATTCAATTTTTATTACAAATTGACGTCAAATAAAAGTAGTAATTTGTGTGCGAATGGGCAATATTTTAAAACTGTCGTAAAACTTTGATATTGTAAACTCATAATATTTATAACCTTAAAAGAGGGCTTAGCCATGACTCGTGATTTTGAAAAATTCCCAGAAGATGATAACGGTAATCTACTTTGGCAAATGCACGAAGATGGTGATGATTTGGAAGAGGTACATGAAATCGAGTTTTCTGTGTATTTTAAAACACAAGAACTTGCTGAAAAATGTGCAATTTATCTTTTACACGAAGAGCAAAAAGTTTCACTGTATTTGGACGAAGAAGTACAGCCAAATGAATGGGTGATTACAATTTATGTTCATCTTCTTCCAGACTACGAAGACATTGTGGATTTAGAGCAATGGTTTACTAAAATTGCTGAGCAGTTTGAAGGTGAGTATGATGGTTGGGGATGCACAACCTATATATTTGATGATGAAGACGATGAGGAATAGATGACTGATATTGTTTTAAAAGCATATCCTTGTTGATCTGCTTTTTTAAGTTTCAGACTACTCAAACCATACATATGAAAGCTTTATACAGCGCTAAACTTGATTTTCAACAAGAATAATAGTCAAGGATATGAGTATGAGTAACACGGTAAAATTGCATCGCGTTTTTAGTGCACCACCAGAGCGAGTCTATAAAGCATTCTTAGACCCAGACGCGATTGTAAAATGGATGCCACCCCATGGATTTACCGCAAAACTTTACCAAATGGATGCGAAAGTTGGCGGTTCTTATCGGATGTCTTTTACCAATTTTTCTACAGGTTCAACTCATTCATTTGGTGGAACTTACGCGGAGCTTATTCCAAACCAGCGCATACGATATTTTGATCGCTTTGATAATCCCGAATTAGCTGGAGATATTGAAGTGATCATTGAAATAAAAGGGGTGCTTGTCGGAACTGAAGTCAATATTACCCAGTCAGGCATCCCCAAAGTGATTCCTGTTGAAGCCTGTTACTTGGGATGGCAAGAGTCTTTGCAGTTACTTGGGTTATTGGTCAATCCAACCATTCCAGACCAATAAAATAGTGCTAGTGAAATAATGAAAATAATCGTTTTCGAGAGCAAATGGTGCACCGCTATCCTCAACAATAAGTGGGCAATTCAATCATCGATTGTCTAGATTGCGTAAGCAAGTATAAGATAGTGCTATGTTTTTAGTGCAACAGCTAAGGTGGGGCGTGCATATTTATTGTTACTCCAGTATTACCTTGTGAAAGGATATTTCTCATTATTTAGAATCACTTCGGTTAAGTACAACTCCAGTTTGGAAAAATAATGACGATTTATAGTAAGCGGATTTATGATGCTGTTTCAGAAACAGATGGTAAAAGGATTCTCGTTGATCGCTTATGGCCACGCGGTATCAAAAAAGAAGATGCTAAGATTGACTTATGGCCAAAAGACGTTACACCATCTAATCAACTGAGAAAATGGTATCACGAGGATATAGAAAGCCGTTGGGATGAATTTCAAAAACGATATCGGGTTGAATTATCTCAGGTTACAGTATCGTTAGATGAATTGCGGAAACTTACAGCACAAGGTCCTATAACCTTATTAACGGCGACCAAAAATCAAGGTCGAAATCATGTCAGTGTTTTGCTGGATGTGTTAAATCCTAAAGCTTAGTTTAATGATCGCGGTTGATTTTTAAATTATTCCTTATATTTATTATGGTTTTTAAGTTGATGAAAAATCTTAAAATGCTATGATTGTGATTTGATCCTAAGCTGAGCTTATTATGTCGTTGCCCCATTGTCCGAAATGTAATTCAGAATACACCTATCAAGATAGTGATTTATTGATTTGCCCAGAATGTAGCTATGAATGGAAAGATGGTGAGCAAGTAACAGCAGATGACAACGTGACGATTAAAGATGCTGTTGGAAATATCTTGGCAGATGGCGACTCAGTGACGGTGATTAAAGATTTAAAAATTAAAGGTTCTTCTTCAGTGGTCAAGGTAGGAACGAAAGTCAAAAGTATTCGGTTACTTGTAGACAGTAATGATGGTCATGATATTGATTGTAAAATCGATGGGATTGGTCCAATGAAATTGAAATCAGAATTTGTGAAAAAAGCTTAATTTCTTAGGCTCATACATGATCACAGTATAATGACTGTGATCATTTTTAGTAGCTATCATTTTCTCGAATAATAATTTTTGAGGTTAGTTCTGCTTTGGAGCGAACGCCCAACTTTTTCATTAAATTTGCTTTATGTACTTCTATGGTCCGGTGTGATAGCTCTAATTTCCGGGCAATTTCTTTACAGGTAAACCCATTGACAATCAATTGGGTAATTTCAGATTCACGTTTTGTGAGTTTTTGCTTAGAAGATAACACCTGATCTTTTCGTTCAAAATGCCAGACCATTAATTTAAATGGATCTTCAGGCGTCAATGTTTGCCCATGAGTATGTGTCCAAAAGATTTCGCCATTTTTGTGCTGCATAAAACGCTGATCGGAATAGTAATGGCTTTTTTTTAACAGTAAACTTTGTAATGCATCATTGCCAACTTTTTCATAATCCTCAAGGCTAGGAAAAATTTTCACAATAGATTGCTCGATCAATTCCCCACGTTCATAGCCAAACAAAGTGGCAAATGCAGAATTCATTTCCATCATATGTCTATAACTTAATACAACGATCGGTGCAGGGCTAAAATCAAATGCGATTTTATTATAGTTCATAATAAGCATCCTTACTTAGTATAATAATAAATATAGCGAGCTAGATGGAAATAACAAGTATTAAACCGTTATTTTTTTATAATATGATGAAAATTAAATAGATTATTTTTATATGACTATGTATATAAATTTAGTATTTTAAATACTATGCAATGTATCACATTTTTTATATTTAACTTTAGTCTATATTTAGGTTTTTAATATAACTAGTTGTATTTGCTTTATTTGTTTTATTTTTAAAACTACTTAAGTAATTAAGGGTGTTGACTGAAAAAAGCAATTGATTCACATTGATGATGAGAAGCCTGTAGGTTATTTAGAATTTTTTATCAAAATAAATCAATATTAATCTTGGCTGCTTATTTTAACTTGTTTATGTAAAAAGAATGAGCTCACCTTAATTAATATAATCAGGATAGATTATCTCTAAGGTGATGAATGGATGACAATACTAAAAATTGGGCGAGGTAGCGATGGAGCACATACAAGGATCAGGTCCTCAACAACAGAAAAAATCTTCACACCGTTTAGCAGGTATATCCAGCATGGTGGGAACGACAATTGAATGGTATGACTTTTTTATTTACGGTGCAGCCGCAGCGTTGATTTTCAATAAATTGTTTTTCCCAAATCTTGATCCATTAACAGGCGTACTGGCTGCATTTGCCACATACGCAGTTGGTTTTATAGGACGTCCGTTGGGAGGTATTATCTTTGGTCATTTCGGGGACAAAATTGGTCGAAAAACAATGTTGCTCACTACCCTGATTATGATGGGGATTCCTACCGTTTTAATTGGCCTATTGCCAACCTACGAAAGTATTGGATATTGGGCGACCTTTTTTCTGGTGATTTTACGCTTTGTTCAAGGTATGGCAATGGGTGGCGAGTGGGGTGGTGCCGTGTTGATGGCTGTGGAGCATGCACCTGAAGGCGGTAAAGGCTTTTGGGGGAGTTTACCGCAAGCGAGTGCCGGTGGTGGTTTAATGTTGGCCTCTATCGCACTGGGGTTGGTTTCACTTTTACCCGAAGCAAGTCTATTTAGTTGGGGCTGGCGTTTGCCTTTCCTTGCCAGCATTTTATTGTTAGGTGTGGGGTGGTATATCCGTGTCAAAGTACCTGAGTCACCAGATTTTGAAAAAGTAAAACAACAAGCACAAGAAGTTAAAGTTCCAGCAATGCAGGTCTTTAAAAATCATCCGCGTGAATTACTCACGATTATCTTTGCCCGTGCTGCTGAAAATGCATGGTTCTATATTGCTTCAACTTTTGCCTTAGCCTATACCACAACCAAGTTAGGTATTCCTCGCCAAGATATTTTGTTTGCAACGATTTGTGGTGCAGGCTTAATCATGGTGATGACGCCATTGTGTGGACATCTATCCGACAAAGTGGGGCAGCGGAATATGTTTATGTTTGGTCTAGTGGTCCTTGCATTGTATTGCTATCCGTTCTTTAGCATGCTGGATACCAAAGATCCTGTGTTGGTCTGGACCGCAATTGTTTTAGCAATCGGCGTGGTGTTTCCGATTATGTATGCGCCACAGTCTCAGTTGTTTGCTCGACAGTTCCCTGCCGAAATTCGCTACAGTGGCATCTCGATTTCAGTTCAATTTGCAGGCGTGTTAGGCGGTGGATTAGCGCCATTGATCGCCACCAAACTACTCAGTATTGGTAATGGTAGTCCTCATTTGATTGTTATCTACATCGTAAGTATGGCGATTTTCGCAATCTTCTGTAGCTTGTTTATGAAGCGTGATGATCTCAGCCTAGCGCGACATCATAAAACGGTTAAAAGCAAATTGTCTGTTTAGAGTAGATGATTGATTTAAAGAAAATCATTGCAATCAATGATCAAATTTACAACACTTAATTTTTAGGAATAAATATGAATATTTCCTTTATTGGTCTTGGGAATATGGGGCTTCCTATGGCTAAAAATTTGCTCAGTGCACAGTGGAAGGTGACAGGCTTAGATTTATCCCCCGAGGCTGTTGCAGCATTTAAATCCTTGGGTGGTGTAGCCGTAGATCACAAGCACGTTCTTCAAGATGCAGATGTTGTGATCACCATGTTACCCAACTCAGAAAGTGTCAGAAATTTTTATCTTGGTGATCAAGGTATTTTAAAAAGTTTAAAAAAGGGTTCGTTGATTATTGATTGTTCGTCGATTGCAGCTTTAACAAGCCGAGAAGTCTCAAAGTTTGCAGAATCTATGGGAGTCGACTGTGTAGATGCACCTGTTTCAGGTGGAACTTTAGCTGCCCAAGCAGCAAGCTTGACCTTTATGGTGGGTGGTTCAAAGCTGCAGTTTGAGCGAGCGAAATCTATTTTAGAGAAAATGGGTAAAAATATTTTTCATGCTGGAGAACATGGTGCAGGGCAGATTGCCAAAGCCAGTAATAACATGCTGCTGGCAATCAATATGATTGGTACCAGTGAAGCTTTGAATCTGGCAATGCGACATGGTTTAGATCCCAAAGTCATGTCTGAGATTATTCAAAACAGTTCCGGGGCAAATTGGTGTGTGGAGAAATATAATCCTGTCCCAGATGTTTTGGAAAATGTGCCTTCAAGTCAAGGTTATATTGCGGGCTTTATGACCGATTTAATGTTGAAAGATTTGGGATTATCCCTAGATGCAGCATCCGAAGTCGATGCACAGGTGAGTTTAGGAACATTGGCTCAAACGATTTATAGTAAGCATAGTCAAAGTGGTCATGGAAAGACCGACTTCAGTAGCATTTTTAATTTAGTTTCAGTCGCAACGTGAAGGAAAAATCAGGATGAGTACTTTAATCGGACATTATATTTCAGGTCGTCATATCACAGAAACTCAACATTCAGGCCCAGTATTTAATCCCTCTACAGGTGAAGAAATAGCACGTTGTGCTTATGGCGATGCAACAGTGATTGATACTGCCGTAAAAGCTGCGACATCAGCAAATGCAAAAAAATGGGCAAAAGCTTCACATGCTACACGCTTGCAAGTTCTTTTTAAATTACGTGAGTTAATGATTACCAAAACATCTGAATTAGCAGAAATCATTGGTCGTGAACATGGCAAAACTATTGCCGATGCGATCGGTGAAATTGGCCGTGCGATTGAAGGAATTGAATTTGCTTGTAATGCCCTACAGATTACTAAGGGCGAATATGCACGTAATGTTGCTGGCGACATCGATGTGTTTTCTGTACGTGTTCCTGTGGGTGTGGTGGGTTGTATTACCCCGTTTAATTTTCCCATCATGATTCCTGCTGTTATGATGGCAATGGCTGTGTCTGTGGGTAATTCAATTGTTTGGAAACCATCTGAAAAAGTGCCTTCGGCTGCATTATTTTTTGCAGAGTTATGGAAAGAAGCTGGTCTTCCAGATGATGTATTTAATGTTGTACAAGGGGATAAAACCGCAGTCGATGCATTACTTGAACATCCTGAAATCGCAGCTGTGAGCTTTGTGGGTTCTACACAGATTGGTGAATATGTTTACCAAAAAGGCACCTCACATAACAAACGTGTTGCCGCATTTACAGGCGGGAAAAATCACATGGTGGTGATGCCTGATGCCGATCTTGAAGCGGCTGCAAATGCCTTTGTTTCAGCAGGGTTTGGATCAGCAAGTCAACGTTGTATGGCGGTGTCATTGCTCATTCCCGTCGGTGCTGAAACGGCAGATCGCTTACGTCAACGTATCGTGGAAAAAATCAATGCATTGAAAGTTGGCGCATATAATGATCCAACTGCAGATTTTGGTGCGGTGATTAGTGCGCAATCGCAACAGTCTGTTTTAAAGGCGATTGATCAATGTATTGCAGATGGTGCTGAGTTGGTATTAGATGGTCGTGATTTTAAACATCCAGAGTATTCAAATGGCTATTATATTGGGCCAACTCTATTTGATTATTTGTCTACAGATATGGATTTTTATCAACAAGAGGTTTTTGGCCCAGCGCGAGGAATTTTACGCGTCAATAGTTTAGATGAGGCAATTGCTGTGACCAATAGCCATGAATATGGCAATGGTTCGGTGATTTTTACCCGTGATGGAAAGTCAGCACATCGCTTCTTTATGGAAGTTGAGTCGGGCATGATTGGTGTTAATGTGCCTGTACCACTCCCAGTGAGTTATTTTAACTTTGGTGGTTTGCGACGTTCAAAATTTGGTGAGTCGCATTTATATGGTCCAGATGCCGCTCGTTTCTATACGAAGTTAAAATCTGTTTCACAAAAATGGCCTGATCCTGAAGAACAAGATCAAGCCATTTCTTTGGCATTTAAAATCACTTAATTGATTGAATGCTTATGATCAGCCAGCAGATGCTGGCTTGTTTAGATGTGAGTGAAAGTCAGATATATTGAGTATTGTGTTCTTTATAATGTTGCACTATGAATAAAACGTCTTGAAACATTGCATAGATCAAGGGCTCAAAGCTGCAAGTCGATTGTACTGTGCAGCTTTGTTCATCCCTTAAATATTATTGGCTTGCTGCAATTCCGATTTTTTTAACATTTAATCGTTGTGCGGCTGCCATCACCATTGCTACATCCTTATATTCAGTGAGTTTATCTGGCTGGACTTTAATCGGATCTTGATCTGATTTCTGTGCAACACCAGCAAATAAAACGTCTAGCGCTTGTTTATTTTCAACAGCTTGATCATTCCAAAAGATTTTACCTTGAGGGTCAATACGTAAGGTGACTGGCTCAGGTGGCTTCTCATTGGTAGGTGGTGGTGCACCATTGGGCAAGTCAATATTGATCGCATTATTTGGAATTGGGATGGTGATAATAAACATAATCAACAACACCAACATCACATCAATAAGTGGTGTCATATTGACATCTAACATCACCTCATCATCGTCTTTATTGGCACCGACATTCATAGCCATAAGCTGTTCCTTTTCTCGATTATGGTGCGGCAACTGGTGTCGTGACAAAAGCGATTTTGCCGATACCTGCTTGCTTGGTAGCACTGATTACTTCATCAATCGCTTCAAATTTTGTTACTTGATCACCACGAATATGTACTTCTGGTTGTGGGCGTTTTGCTGCTTCAGCCTGTAAACGATTGATCAATGTATTTTTATCTGCGATATACTTTTCGTTCCAAAAAATATCCCCCGCTTTATTGACAGCGATTTGCACATTAATTGGTTTAGTGACATAAGGTGTATTTTTTTCCTCAGGCAATTTGACTGGAACCGTGTGAATTGCAACAGGGACAGTGATTAAAAATATAATCAGTAAAACCAGCATAATATCCACCAAAGGTGTGGTATTAATCGCAGAAATCACATCATCTTCGTCACTGTCTGAATTGACTGTCATGCTCATAACTGATCCCTCATTTATTTAGCATCACTACTGTTTTTGATCTCACCACTGAGTAAAACAGTATGTAAGTCAGAACCAAAAGTACGTACATTATCTAATACTGCTTTATTGCGGCGGGTGAGCCAGTTATAACCAAGTACCGCAGGCACTGCTACAGCGAGACCGATTGCTGTCATGATCAGTGCTTCGCCTACAGGTCCAGCAACTTTATCAATAGAGGCCTGACCCGAAATCCCAATTGCAGTAAGTGCATGATAGATTCCCCAAACTGTACCGAATAAACCTACGAATGGTGCGGTAGAACCAACCGTTGCAAGAAATGCTAAACCACCACTTAAGTGGCTTTGAATTTTATCAATTGCCCGTTGAATCGACATTGTGACCCAAGTGTTAAAGTCGATACGCTCAAGTAGGTTTCCACCATGTTTTTTGGTTGAGTTAATGCCTTTTTCAGCAATAAAACGGTAGGCACTTGCTTCGCCTAGTGTTCCCGCAGCGCCGTCAATTGATGCAGCATCCCAAAATTTGGCTTCAACCTCTTTACCCTGACGTTTAATTTTTGCCTGCTGAATAAACTTGGTTACCATGATGTACCATGTTCCTATCGACATCAGGACCAAGATAAATAGGGTTGATTTAGCAACAATATCACCTTCGCGCCATAGTGCTTCTAAACCGTAAGGGTTGTGTACAGCTTGTGTTGTTGCTGGTTTAGGTGGTGGTGTATGGGCTTCACTTGTTGTTGTATTTGTTGCCGTTATAGTCGCAGGTCTTGCAGTGGTTTCTTCTGCAAATACACCAGATACAGGCAGTAGGGTGCTTACAGTTAAAATGCCAACTGAAGCAAATAGTCGTACAGATTTGAGCGCTTTATTCATCATTTATCTCCAAATTTTTATTTAATTGATTAATTCAATACAAATTCATAAGGTATGTCATACCAAGAATCTTGAGGTTCACCATTCTTTAATGCAGGTTTAAACTTACATAAACTAAAAGCTTTCGAGGCAGCTTTATCTAAGCTTTTACTCCCACTCGATTTTTTTACTTTGGCCTCTTTAACCTTTCCATCACTACCCACAAATACCGAAATAAGGACCTCACCTTGTTCTTCGTTTTGTAAAGATTCACGTGGGTAATCAGGGGTTTTACAACCCGCTTCTCCACTCGACACACCGCGTGTTTCACCTGTTGGTTTTGCTTTTGCAGGCTCAGGTTTTGGTGTTGTTTCTAGCTTTTGCGTCGGGGTTGGTGTCGGCTCAGGACTTTCTGAGGTCTTAGGCGTTGCTGTGGGTGTAGCCGGCTGCTTTGGTGTTGCTGTCGGTTTTTCCATTGGTTTTTCAGTCGGCTTTGGATCTGGCGTTTTCAAAACTTTCTGCACCAACTTTGGTAGTTCTGGTGGTTTTTCAATGGGTTTAGGTTTTTCTGGTTCAGGTTTTTTGTCCTGAATAATCAGTAATTCAACAGGTTCATCCGCTGGTTTTTCAACTGTTTTAGATAAACCCGTAATCAAGCCATAGAGAATGATTAGATGCAGTAAGATGACTGCTCCAATCCCGATCAGGCGTTTGGAAGAATTATTTTCTAATTCTGAAAAATTCTTGCCCATTGCTACTCCTGAAATGAGAGACAAACAATAAATAGTAAAAGAGAGACGATAAAAAATTCTGTTCAATTCTTTTGTTTGGCTAAGTGAATGAATCAATTACGCAAACACCATGACAAGGCTTAGATAATGTTTGCGAAATGCCCAATTAGAATTTGTAAGTTGCTCTGACGTAATATGCGCGACCTGTTGGGTCTGCATAGCTAGAGTCATAACCGTATTGGAAGTTATCAGTCACGTTGGATGCAGGTGGATCTTGGTCAAAAATATTTTTGATCCCGCCAGTGAGTTCTAAGTTCTTAAATCCGCTATAAGTGCCCGCAATGTTATAAAGGATGTAATCACTGACTCGATGGTTATCATATTTGGCTTCACCAATAGAATTTGAGTCTTTATAACCACGGCTAAACTGTTGCTCAAAGATCATTTTCCAGTTGTCATAACTCCAATTGACATTGGCAACATGTTTCCAGCGAGAATAGACTTGCTGGTTATAATAGCTACCTGTACGGCTGACCCATTCCCCGCCTTTTTCTTCTTGTTTGTCATATTTGATGACATAGGTTCCATCAATACCAAAACCAAAACGCCCTGTTTTAGTTACAGGCGTGAGATAGTTCAAACTTAAATCAACTCCTTGGGTTTTAATTCCACCCATATTGATCAAAGTGGTACTCACATATTTGATCCGCCCATCTGCATCACGGACAAATAAACTTGAATATTTGCTTGGGTCAGCAAAAATAATTGAATCGGTAATTGCATCAATCAGGTTGTCTACTTTGATGTTGTAGTAATCTGCTGTAAATACTAGATTTTTGATTGGCTCAAACACCAGTCCAGCAGTATAAGATGTTGACTCTTCAGCTTTTAAGTCGGGATTCCCACCTTGCATACGCTTAAATTGGACATTACATTCAGTTTGGTATTGTGGTGAAGTTGCAGTACCACCGGGGCAGAGTACAGGGTCATTGTATTTCGAACCTGTAAAGGTTTGGCTTTGCGGTGAGTTGATGTCATATAAGCTGGGTGCACGAAAACCTGTGCTGTATGAGGTACGGAACATCAATTGCTTTAACGGTTCCCAACGTAAAGCAACTTTTGGATTGAAGGTATCGCCAAAATCACTATAGTCATCATAACGTGCTGCGAGCTGCGCTTCTAAATTGGCTAAAATCGGGATATGTAATTCTGTGAATACTGCAGATATATCTCGATCACCCTTACTCACAGGTTTATCTGGATCTATACCGCTACCAGGCACTTGTCTGACGATCTCAGCATTAATTTTTTGATCCCAATTTTGTTTGGTAAAACTACCACCTAAGGCAAATCCAACGTCACCCGCAGGCAGTGTATAGATTGGACGAGATACAGTGACATCAAAAGAGGTTGAGTCTAAGCTGGCTTTATTGGTATCCCCATTGACTTCAAAAGATTTCCAAATATTAGCATCGGCTGAAGGGCCAAATGGATTGAGTGAACCGTCGTTTAAAGCAGCTTGAACTTTACTTTGATTGAGGTAACCCGCATTAAAGCTATCGGTTGCTTCACTTTTTGCATAGGTTAAGCCTGCATTGATATCCCAACCATAGGCTTCACCCTCAATTCCTGCAAATGCACGATGTGAGTCATTGGTTGTTTTGCCTGAACGGTTTCCCCCTTGTGAACGCAGATAGAGTTGTAAATCTCCATTGCTGAGTCCATTCACTGCGGGGACAATACCTTTGCCTGGATAATATTGACTTGTCGAAGGAAGCGTGACTGAACGGCTATATACATCAGGCGCAATCGAAGTAGTAACTTCGTTACGTGAGAAGATATATTCTCCAATCAGATTAAATTTATCTGAAAGTTTAAAGGTTCCGCGGCCAAGTGCTGAAATTGTTTCAACTTCTGGAGTAATTCCAATCAGTGCTTGGGTATTGAGATAACATAAGCCGCCATCTGCAGCGACATTTGGTGTGTTATTACAATTTGTATTGCCGTATGGATTTGCCAAAATATTGTTTTTGGGATCAAAAATATTTGCTGGGAAAGCATTTGCTGAGCTGGCATCTAAACCGAGCTCAGGAATTACACCACCACGGCGACTGATCTTGCGGTCTTTTGCCATGATATTGTTGCTTCTACGATAATCGACCACACCGTAAACATTAAAGCCTTGTTCATCTAGATTGCCATAGCCCCCAAAGATGGAAATATCTTGTTTATCACCACCACTGGCTTCGGGCTGAGTCGCTCCCACACTGATGTTGAGACCTTCAAAGGATTTTTTGGTAATAAAATTGATGACACCACCAATTGCATCGGCACCATAAACCGCTGATGCGCCATCACGGAGGACTTCGATACGTTCAACCATTGCCATTGGAATAATATTAAGGTTGGTGGTTGATGTACTAAATGGGCTATAAGCCAGACGACGACCATTCAATAAGACCAGAGTTTTATCTGTGCCTAATCCACGTAAATTGGCTGATGAACCCTCGGTATTACTTGCACCCACATTTTGAGATGTAGAAAAACCAGCTTGGTTAGAACTGACTTTGGTCAGTGCTTCTTCGACAGTGGTTACCCCTTGTTTGGCTAGATCTTCACCTTTAATAATCGTAATGGGTGAAGCACTTTGAGCTGCAACACCTTTAATTGAAGACCCTGTAACTGTGACTTTGGCTACTTTTGTTGGCTGTGTTTTTTCTTCAGTTTCTGCTGCATGCGCTAGCGAAAGCCACATCATACTTAGACTAAGCGTACTCAACTTTAGTAAGGTTTTCCCCATCGTTGGCGATCCCACAGTGCAAACATTTTTGTTTACTTTCATATTTTCAGACATCCGTTTTTTTTTGTACTTAGCGATATTGCTGCATTGCTTTCTAGCAATTCAAGTGCCAACTATCTAATTATATGTTTTAAAAATATACAAAAAAATGATAAGAATTTACGTGACTAGTGTTTAATCTCCTTATTCATCCGTGACTTGATGGTAGAAAAATAAGTTTGGAAGTCGTCTTAATTAATGTTAATACAATATGAAGTTGTGATTAAAAAACACGCTGATGGCTTTAATTATTCTTTATATTTATTTGTTATTTAAAGACTTTAACTATATCTAATGAATCGTATAACTATTAATTATGACTTTGTTTTTGGTATTAATTATTTTAAATCAAAAGATTAAGTGAATATTTATAGTGTTTGATAAAATAAGTGATCAATTTTGGAACGTGTGTGTACTTAAATTGTGCATTATGAGTAGTTCTGATAAATGATATCTGAATTTAATATTTAGGTTGGGGTGGAAGATGACGATAGGATGTCAATCATAGATATTCATAGAATTAATGTGATTTTATTACGGTAAAAATAAATAAAATTTAGATGGGGTAATCGTAGTGGCATGATATTCGCTTTGCATTTAATACTGTTATATCGTTCAATTTTTCACTATTGTTAATTTAACGTTCTGGTTCGGCACCAAAGCAGTAATCTACAGGATGATGGTGTTGCCAGTATTCTGTTTAAATAATTTGATGAATAAAAATACATAGGTGTGAATTTGGAATTCAAGCTTTTACAATTTGCGTTGTTGGTCGGTGCAATGAGTTACGGGGAAATGGCGATTGCGAAAACGCCTGCACAACCGAATAAAATCCTGAATTTGGCTTTTGAAGCACCAGATGATGGTTTCGATATGGTGAAAACCTATAATTTCTATAGTGGGAATATTGCAGAGGCGATATTTGAACCTTTATTAAAATATGATTATCTGGCTCGTCCTGTGGTATTGGTGCCCAATACGGCACAAGCATTGCCAAAAATAGAACAAGAGGGCAAGGTCTATACTTTTAAAATTAAGCCAGGCATTTATTTTACCGATGATGCTGCGTTTAAAGGCAAACGACGTGAGCTGACTGCTCAGGATTATATTTACTCTATTCAACGTGTGAGTGATCCGAAAAACCATTCGCCTACCTATTCTTTTATTGATGGCAAAATTCAAGGTTTAGAGCAAGTAGTTGCCAATGCGAAAAAGACAGGCAAGTTTAATTATGATGCGCCCATTTCAGGGCTTAAAGCTTTAGACAAATACACTCTACAATTCACCTTAACCCGTGCAGATTATAATTTCCCTTATATTTTGGCCTATGTCACTTTTAGCGGAACAGCGCGTGAAGTTGTTGAGTTTTATGGTGATCGTATCGGGCAGCATCCTGTAGGTACAGGTGCTTACCAACTGAGTAAATACGTGCCACGTAGTAAAATTGAGCTGGTGGCAAACCCTGACTATCGTGGCTTTATTTGGAATTATAAATCGACAGGTACGGCATGGGATAACCAACTTGTCAAAGAGATGTCGGGTAAAAAAATGCCTCAAGTCGGTAAGGTTGTCGTGAGTATTATTGAGGAAGAACAGTCAAGGTGGTTGGCGTTTAAGTCAGGCCAATTGGATTTTGACAAATTAACCTCAAATGCGGTTCCTCAGGCTTTAAACGGCACACAATTAAAACCAGAACTTAAACAACAGGGCATTCAACATTTTCCCAATAAAGACCCTGAAATCACCTATACCATGTTCAATATGAAAGATCCGATTGTGGGAGGTTATAGTCTAGACAAAATAGCGCTACGTCGAGCCATTACGCTGGCATACAACCAACAAGAAGCGATTAAGCAACTTTATAAAGGTCAAGCGGTTAGGGCTGAAATGTTGGTGCCAGATGGGGTGCAAGGGCACAATGCTCAATATAGAAGTAGTATTGCCTATAACCCGTTATTGGCCAATAAATTACTGGATCGATTTGGTTATAAGAAAGGCAAAGATGGTTATCGAACTTTACCCAACGGGCAGCCGTTTACCCTGAAATATAATACGGAAAATAGCTCAAGCTCAGTCATTCATTCTGAGTTATGGAAGAAAAACTTAGATGCTATTGGAGTGCGTGTAGAATTTAAGGTCAGTAATTTTGCCGATAACTTAAAAGAAGCCATGCAGTGTAAACATATGATTTGGGGTGGGGCATGGATTGCTGATTTTCCTGAAGGAGAAAATTTTGCCCAATTGCTTTATGGTCCGAACTCAGGCAAAGGAAATTTAAGTTGCTATCAATCTAAAGCTTATGATGCACTGTATCAGCAAGCTTTAACTTTACCGCCACAACAACGAACGCCATTTTATGAAAAAATCAGTCGGCAGATAGAGGCAGATAACCCTTGGATTATTCATAGTACCCGTATTCGTAATTGGCTGTTGCAACCACAAGTTCAAGGCTATAAAGCACATCCAATGATCAATACCGTTTGGCAATACCTTGATGTTCAGCCAGCTAAAAAATAACCTGATGAAGTTGAATAAAATGATGAAGGATGATTTAAATCAAAAGTTAAAGCAGATTGGGGTTAGTGCATTATTGGGGGGCATGCTCCTGACAGTCACAATGAATGTATTTGCCAAAAGTCCAGCGGATCCAAATAAAGTTTTACGTTATGTTTTCCCAGTTGCAGAAACGGGTTTTGACCCAGCAGGTACCCAAGATCTTTATTCTGCACATGTACATAATTCAATATTTGAAGGCTTATATACCTATGATTATTTGGCATCACCCGCCAAATTAGTACCACGTACCGCGGTGGGCCTGCCTGAAGTCAGTGCTGATGGTTTAACCTATACTTTTAAAATTCAAAAAGGTATTTATTTTGCCAAAGATCCTGTATTTAAAGGCAAAGCCCGTGAATTAACCGCGCAAGACTATGTTTATTCTTATAAGCGTTTGTTAGACCCAAGTTTGCACTCGCCCAATAGTTGGTTGTTTGATGACAAAATTCTAGGCATGGACAAAGTGCTTGAGCAAGCTAAAAAAACAGGGAAGTTTAATTATGATCTATCAGTTGCAGGGCTTCAGGCGACAGATCGTTATACCTTGGTGATTAAACTGAAACAAGTTGATCAAAACTTCCCAATGCTGTTGGCACATCAACCAGCTGGCGCAGTTGCACGAGAAGTGATTGAACATTATCGTGATCGGTCTGGTTTTGCCATGGCACATCCTGTGGGAACAGGTCCCTATGTCTTGACAAAATGGACACCCGGCTCACGGATTATCCTGAAAGCCAATCCAGATTATCGTGGTTATATTTGGGATTTCAAAGCATCCACACCAGAAGATCAAAAAATTGTAGATGCCATGAAAGGCAAAAAAATGCCGCAAATCGGTGTGGTCGATATTCAAGTGATGGAAGAATCACAATCACGCTGGTTATCATTTAGTAAAGATGAAACTGATTTATTTGTGTTGGATGGTGATCTCAGTGTTCAAGCCATCCAAGACGGTCAGCTTAAACCCGAACTTGCCAAAAAAGGGATTCAACTTTCCCGTATTGCCGATCCTTCAATTGATTATTATTACTGGAATATGCAAAACCCTGTTGTTGGTGGTTTGAGTAAAGAAAAAATTGCTTTACGTCGTGCCATGGCAATGGCCTTTTCACCTGATAATCAAATTAAGATTTTGATGAAAGGTGATGCGCAACGATTACAATTCCCCATTCCTTATGGAGTGATTGGGCATGATCCAAACTATAAAACCAGTATTCCTTATTCCGTCAAAGCCGCCAATTTACTGTTAGATCGTTATCATTATAAGGTTGCTGCCGATGGTTGGCGTACCTTGCCGAATGGTAAACCTTTGCTAATTGAATTAACTGTTTATGGAAATAGTACACGTAGTCAGCAAAGTGCTGAATTTTGGAAAAAGACTTTAGACAATATCAAGGTCAAAATGACCACCAAATCCTTGCCTTTTGCGGAAGGTTTAAAAGCAGAAAAACAATGTAAAACCATGTTTAAGGGATCAGCTTGGATTGCAGATTATCCCGATGCAGATAACTTTATGCAGCTATTTTATGGAAAGAATATCCATTCAACCAATAGTGCCTGCATGAAAATTCCTGAATATGATCGCTTATATGAACAAACGCAAAAATTGAAACCGGGTCCTGAGCGTGATGCTTTATACCATAAGATGGCGCGAATATTAGAAGTGTATATGCCGGTACAAATGGCATCGACCCGTTATCGCAATGCTTTGGCGCAACCGCGTGTCATTGGCTTTAAAAAGCATCCGATTATTCCATCGGAATGGATGTATTTTGATATGAAAAAATAAACTCTATCAAAAGCTTAAAAATAAACAGATTGAAATTTGAAAATGAATAAATGAAAGATTGGAGAAAATGAAAATGAAGCGATTTAAATTAACTACACTCTGTATGTTGTCAATGGGTATGGGGCAATGGGCCTTTGCAGAAACTGAGCGCAGTACTTTACCCAAGTTTCAGGCCAAAGATATCCCTGCCCAATGTGATGCAAAAATTACAGACGTTAAAACCAAGTTGGCTGAATTTGCCAAAGTTAAACTCAAAAATAATGCACCTGCTGGAGCAGTATTGGCAAAGTGGGATGAAATTTTTGCAGAGTTTGAAGATTTTTATGGACCAATTAATTTAGCCAGTAATGTTGACCCAAGCGCGGATTTACGTAAAGCCGCAGAAGACTGTGAAGTTAAAATCAGTCAGTTTCAAACTGAAGTGTATCAAGATGGAAAGCTTTATCAGCAAATTAAAAAAATCAAAGCCAGTGATGAGATTGACCGTAAATATCGCCAAGATATTTTAGATGGTTTTGAAGATACAGGGGTACAACTTCCCGCAGAAAAACAAGCACGTTTAAAAGTGATTTTAGATGAATTGACCAAGATTCAACAAGAATATGCCCGTAACATTCGAGACAATCCTGAAAAATTAGAATTTACTCCAGCCGAATTAAAAGGCTTACCAGAAAGCTATATTGCCAATCTAAAGAAAAATGAAAAAGGCAATTACCTGTTGGGTTTTGACTACCCAGAATACCGTCCTTTTATGGAATTGGCAGACAGTGATGATGCGCGTAAACGTTATCAAATTGCTTATACCCGCCGTGGTACTGAAAAGAATTTAGTGTTGCTTAAACAAGCGATTGATTTACGGCATGAACTTGCACAATTATTCGGTAAAGCCAGTTATGCCGATTGGGCATTGAAAAATCGTATGGCCAAAAATCCTGAAACGGTCAATAAATTCCTCAATGAGGTACATAGTACGGTTGCGCCATTAGAGAAAAAAGAAGTGCAAACACTGCGTGAATTTAAGGCTAAAACCTTAAATATTCCTGTGGAAAAAGCGGAAATTAACCGTTGGAGTGAGGGCTATTGGAGCGAAAAATTACGCCAAGAAAAGTACAAAATTGACCAAGAAAAAATGCGGGAATATTTCCCGACCCAAGCATCACAAGATTGGTTATTTGCAATTTCTTCAAATCTATATGGGATTGAATTTAAGCCTGCCAAGGTTGATGTCTGGCAAGATGAAGTTGAATATTACGATGTAACAGATCAGAAAACAGGTCAGCTTTTAGGTGGTTTATATATCGATAAATTTCCACGTGAAGGAAAGTATGGTCATGCAGCGGTGTGGGGCGTTAAGGGGGGCAGTACCCTAACCCAGCGTAAACCGATTTCAGCCTTAGTCACCAACTTTAACCGTAAAGGTTTAAACAGTGATGAACTGGAAACCTTTGTACATGAGTTTGGGCATGCTTTACACGGAATTTTATCAAACACCCGTTATGCCTCACAATCTGGCACCTCAGTCGAGCGAGATTTTGTTGAAGCACCGTCACAGATGTATGAAGAATGGGCACGCCGTAAAGAAACGCTGTCGACCTTAGCCAATTATTGCAAACCCGCCTGTCCGCGTGTCGACGATGAATTGATTGGCAAATTAAAAGCCGTTAAAAACTACGGTCGTGGCTTATTTTATTCTCGTCAAACTTTATATGCGCAATACGATATGGCACTGCATACCGCAGATGCTTTAAAAACCCAGCCTTTAGAGGTATGGAAAAAACTCGAAAATCAAACCGCCTTAGGGTATGTGCCAACTACAGAATTCCCAGGGCAATTTGGTCATATTATGGGCGGATACCAAGTCGGCTATTATGGCTATATGTGGTCTGAAGTGATGGCCTTAGACATGCTTTCTGCTTTTGGCGATAACTTAAATAATCCAGAGGTTGGAGCACGTTATCGTAAAGCAATTTTGTCACAAGGTGGACAAAAGAAAGCAGAGCAGTTGGTGGTTGATTTCTTGGGCAGAGAACCGGATAACAAGGCATTCTTTCAAGAAATTACCGGTCAACGTGATTAAAAGGAATTAGAACTATGCTGGCATATATCACGCGCCGTATATGGCAAATGATTCCCACCATGTTGGGAGTCGTGTTGCTGATTTTCTTTCTATTTAACTGGGTAGGCGGAGATCCTGCTTATATCCTTGCTGGAAAAATGGCAAATCCTGAACAGATTGAAAATATTCGTCAGCAACTTGGGGTAGACCAACCATATTACGTTCAATTGTGGATTTTTATTAAGCAAATCCTGACTTTTGATTATGGCAATAGTTGGAGTACTGGGGAATCAGTTTCAAACATTATTCTGACCCGTTTGGGTCCATCACTGACCATCATCATTCCACTGACAATTTTACAAACTGTAATTTCAATCATTCTGGCTTTGGCTGTTGCTTCGGTACGTGGTTCGCTGACGGATCGTATGGTGATGTTGTTATGTACCATTGGGATGTCGATCAGTATTTTGGTCTATATCATCGTATTTCAATACGGTCTAGCCTATAAGCTGGGATGGTTCCCTGTACAAGGTTGGAGCGATAGTCTCAGTGAAAATCTATTGCAATACGCACTATTGCCAATCTTAATCATGTTGGTGGTGAGTATTGCACCGACTTTACGTCTATACCGTAGCTTTGTCTTAGATGAAGTCAATCAGGACTATGTGCGTACTGCACGGGCAAAAGGGGTCGGTGAGGGACGTATTTTGGGCGTGCATGTGCTGCGTAATGCATCTATTCCGATTATTACCGATGTGATGTCGAGCCTGCCAGCGTTATTGATTGGAGCATTTTTAATTGAGCGATTTTTTGGTATTCCGGGGATTGGACGAGAAGTCATTATTGCAGTAGAACGAAGCGACTTTCCAGTGATTAAAGCAATCACCGTATATGTTGCTGCTGCGACCATGATTTTTAACCTCATTGCCGATTTGATTTATAAAGTGGTTGATCCACGCGTACAGTTGAAGTAGGTGGGATGATGCTCGGAATTTTATCTAAAAAAGTAGACGTCCAAGACCAACAGACTTCTCCTGGTTTATGGCGATTGGCGATGCGACGTTTAAAAGCAGATCGTATTGCTATGTTGTCGTTATTGGTGTTGCTGTGTTATTTCATCATATTGGTACTCTCCATGACGGGTGTGATTGCATCAAATTGGAATAAAGAAGTCGCCGTGAGTTATGCGCCACCTACATTTATAGGGGCAGATCAAAACACGCAAGATTCTGAAAAAAAAGCCACACCTGTAGCAGCTTTACCTGAAAATCCTGTTGATCCTTTAAAAGATGTGATCAAAGAACTAAATACTGAAATTGCAACAGAACAAACTTCAGGTGGTGAGATTGACTACTACGGTATTCAAGATCCGCTTGCAGAAGATATGAAAGCCATTGATCAGCAATTGGGTGGGCATTTACTTGATCAGCAAAGCGAACTCAAACAAACCTTGCCTTTTGGTGCTGATAAATGGGGACAGGATGTAGTACTAAAAACCATTAAAGGTGCAGAAACGTCTATTATTGTGGGCTTGATCTCGGCATTGCTGGCAGTGGTAATCGGCACATTCTTAGGGGCAATCGCTGGTTATTTTGGTGGTTGGGTCGATGATGTTCTGAACTGGTTTTATAACATTTTTACCTCGATACCTTATCTATTGTTGGTGTTGGCGATTGCTGCTGTACTGCAACAAAAGGGTATTCTTTCCATTGTTTTAATTCTTGGATTAACGGGTTGGACGGGGGTATTTCGTTTAATTCGTGCCGAATATATGAAACATAATTCACGCGAGTATGTACTGGCAGCCAAAGCAATTGGTGTCAGTAATACCCAAAGGATGTTCGTGCATATTTTCCCAAATGTAAGTCATATTGCTTTGGTTCAGATGTCGATCTTGGTGGTTGCATTTATTAAGTCTGAAGTAATTCTAAGCTTCTTGGGCTTTGGTGTACCTGTGGGAGTGGTGTCATGGGGTAGTATGTTGAATGAAGCACAAAGTGAGCTAATTTTAGGCAAATGGTGGCAATTGGTGGCAGCTTCAGTAGCGATGGCCGTGCTTGTGACCGCATTTTCAATGTTTACAGATGCATTGCGTGATGCATTAGACCCTAAACTAAAATAAGGAGCATAAAGATGTCAGAACAACAAGCGACACCTCCTGTGCTACTCAGTGTTGAAAATCTGAGTGTGAGTTTTAAGGGTGAAAATAAGCAATTTATTGAAACTGTAAAAGGCATTTCATTTCAGATTCCTACCAATACCACCGTGGCCTTGGTTGGCGAATCTGGCAGTGGCAAATCTGTAACTTCCCTAGCAACCATGGGTTTATTACCTAAAGGCCAATCTCGTATTGCTGAAAACAGTAAAATTCTTTTTGAAGGCAAAGATTTACTCAGTTTAAACAGCAAACAAATGCGTGCAATATGTGGTAAAGACATTGCCATGATTTTTCAGGAACCGATGTCATCACTTAATCCTGTGTTTACGGTGGGTGATCAAATTGCTGAAATTATGCGTATTCATTTAAACATGAGGCGTAAACAAGCCCGACAACGCACTTTGGAGTTACTCACTGAAGTTGGAATTCCATCCCCTGAAAGCAAGATTGATGCTTATCCCAGTCAACTGTCTGGCGGTCAACAGCAACGGGTCATGATTGCCATGGCAATCGCCTGTGAACCTAAATTACTGATTGCTGATGAACCGACCACAGCATTAGATGTCACCATCCAAAAACAAATATTGGATTTATTGGAGGCTTTACGTAAGCGCCGTCAAATGTCGATGTTGTTTATTACCCATGACTTGGCATTGGTGAGTGAAATTGCTGATGAAGTGATTGTGATGCGTCATGGTGAAATTCGTGAACAAGGTTTAGCAAAGGCTGTTTTAGAACAGCCACAAGATGCCTATACCAAAGCATTATTATTATGCCGTCCGCAACTTTCGCATCGTCCATATCGCTTACCAGTCATTAGTGATTTTATGCAAGTTCAAGATGTACCTGAGACTGAGGCGGTGAGTTTGCCTGAGGTGGATTTTGCGGAGCGTAAGCGCGGCCTTATTGGCGGTGAAGAAATTATTTTAGATGTACGTGATTTAAAAAAATCATTTTTTAGTCGTAAAGGGCTATTTGGCAAAGATGAATTTCAGGCAGTCAAAGGGGCATCCTTCCAACTGGCGAAAGGTAAAACTTTAGGGCTCGTCGGGGAGTCTGGCTCAGGTAAAACCACCATTGGTTTATTGTTGATGCGCTTGCAACAAGCTTCTGGTGGCCAAGCTTTGTTTCAAGGTAAAGATATTTTGGCAATGTCTGAAAAAGAGTTTGCCCAGTATCAACGTAAGATTCAAATTATCTTTCAGAATCCTTATGCCTCACTTAATCCGCGTTTTACCGTGGGGCAAATTTTGATGGAACCGATGCAAGTTCATAAAATTGGCGCAAATGATACTGAACGTAAAAAGATGGCTTTGGAATTACTGGAAAGAGTAAGCTTACCTGCGCAAGCCTTTGATCGTTATCCGCATGAGTTTTCTGGGGGGCAACGTCAACGTATTGCAATAGCACGCTGTTTAACTTTAAAACCTGAAATTTTAATCTGTGATGAATCAGTCTCGGCACTTGATGTATCGGTTCAAGCACAAGTCCTGAACTTACTTCAAGATCTGCAAGATGAATTTGGCTTAAGTTATATTTTTATCTCACATGATTTGTCTGTGGTGAAATATATTTCGGATCAAATTATGGTGATGAACCACGGTGATATCGTTGAAATCGCCAATTCGGATGAGTTGTATCAGTCACCACAGCATGACTATACCAAACGCTTATTGAGTTCAATTCCGCAAGGAACCAGACAGGTGATTTAGATTTTTACTGTGTAAAAAGCCACTCGATTGAGTGGCTTTTTAGGGTCAATAAATAAGTGTTAAAGACTTAGAATTTTTTAAAACCTTTTGTCACAACAAACGGTTTTTTCTTTTCAGGTTGTTCGCTACGTTCTTGGCGATCTGAACGATCTAAACGTTCGTTTGGATTATAGCGACCTTCTGAACGGTTACGGTTTTGTTGATTGCCATAACGGTTTTCAGAACGGTTGCTATTAAAACTATTACCACGGTTGTCCGCACGGTCATTGTTGTAGCTGTTGCCACCAGAACGTGCTTTATTAAAGCGGTTGTCTGAGCGTTCATTGCGATTGTCAGTACGGTTTTCAGTGCGGTTTTGACCATATTGGTTTGCACTTGGCTGAGAATCACGACGATCATTTTGATGGTTGTGAGCTTCTTCACCTTCGCTATCACGACGTTGTTGACGCAGGAATCCACCACGACGCGCAGCCATAGGTTTGTCTTGCATACGTTCGGTACGACGTTTTGCCATACCAAATAAACCTGTACCTTGACGTGGTTTAAGTTCAACAGCTTTGGTTAAATTATCGATATCAGTTTTATCAAGTTCCATCCAACGACCTGTACGAAGTTCACGAGGCAAAATCACAGTGCCGTAACGAGTACGGAGCAAGCGACTTACTTTTAGACCTTGTGATTCAAAAATACGGCGAACCTCACGGTTACGACCTTCTTTTACAACGACTTGGTACCAGCGATTGATTCCTTCACCACCAATTTCTGAGAAAGATTCAAATTTTGCTGGACCATCATCTAAAACAACGCCATTTGTCATGTTGTTTTTGATTTGAGGCGTTACTTCACCCATGACTCGAACTGCATATTCACGTTCGATTTCATTTGAGGGATGCATTAAACGATTGGCAAGTTCACCATCATTTGTAAAAAGTAATAAACCTGTTGAGTTGATATCTAGACGACCTACCATCACCCAACGGTCATTGGAAATCGGGGGTAAGTTATCAAACACAGTCGGGCGAGATTCTGGGTCATTACGAGAACAGATTTCACCTTCAGGTTTGTAGTAAATCAATACACGACGACGAATTTCGTCTTCAATTTGGAACTGAACTTTACGACCATCGATGCGAAGCTCATCACCTGGTTCAATACGTTCGCCCACTTGAGCAACCTGCCCATTGACACTTACACGACCAGCGGCAATGACCTCTTCCATATAACGGCGAGAGCCCAAACCCACTCGTGCGAGTACCTTTTGCAATTTTTCACTCATGACAGCATAACCTTAGAAATAATCATCAACAGTGCACCTATTTAAGACTTGGCAGCTTGCGCATCCAAAATCATAAAAGCTTCCTTGGCATCCTGTAGGGGAGGCAATTGATCTAAAGACACTAGACCAAAAGCATTTAAAAATTGTGGCGTTGTCACTAACAACGCGGGTCTACCTGGGAGTTCTCGGTAACCAGATTCTTTAATCCAGTTCCAATCAAACAAAGTCCTGAGTATTTGACTATTATTTGTAACCCCTCGTATTTGCTCAATATCAGCACGGGTTACTGGCTGATGATAAGCGATCACTGCAACAGTTTCTAACAGTGATGGCGATAATCGAGTCGGTCGATCTGGCCAAACTTGCGCAATCACGTTGCGGTATTTTGCCCGCACTTGAAAACGATAACCTTGAGCTGTTTCGACAAGTTCGATTGAACGACCATGTTGTAACACAGACAATTGCTGTAAATACTGTTGCAACTGTTGTTTAGAATACTGATTTTGAAATGCTTCTCTTAAGCGAGCAAGCGATACAGGGGCATCACTTGCAAAGATAATCGCTTCAAGTTGCATCAGAACTTCGTGATGTAATTCATCAACATTAAAGGCATTATTTTGATCAATGGTCATGCCGTTGCTCCTTGAATTGCAAGCGGGGCTTCAACACCAGAAGAAATAATTTGGACTTTTTGCTGACGAGTCAGCTCCAAGATTGCCATAAATGTAACCACCATGCCCATTCGACCTTGGTTTGGCTTGAGTAATTCTTGGAAACTGAGAACTTCTCCAGATTCAATCATATATTCGATATAAGCAATGCGTTCTTCAAGAAGTACAGGTTCTTGTTCAATCTTATGGGTTACGGGTTCAGGACGGTTAAAAATGCAATATAAGGCATCTTTTAGCATCTCAACGTCATAACCTTCATACACTTTTGGAATATGACCAATCGCAATATGTGTCGCAAAAGTGTCTCGGTCTAAAACTGGCATCTGGCCTAAACGTTCAGCTGCTTTTTTAATCCGTAAATAGGTTTCTAAGCGATCGATTAGTTCCTGTTTTGGATCTTTTTCAATATGAATAGTTTTTGGTTTTGGCAATAACAAGCGAGATTTTAAATCTGCCAATAATGCTGCCATCACCATATAGTCTGCGGTTAGCTCGATATTTAACGATTTCATACTGTCCATATAAGACAAATATTGTGTTGCAATCGGAGCAATATCTAACTGTAAAAGATCGAAACCATTTTTTTGAATCAGATAAATTAAAAAGTCGAGTGGTCCTTCGAAATGTTCAAGCAGAATTTCGAATGCAGCAGGAGGAATATATAAATCCTCTGGAATTTCTTCTTGCCATTCATCCAATACACGGATGTTGGAAATGGATTCCATAGGATGCTGAGTTGCTTGAGTCATTACAGTTTATTAGCCACGCGAATTTTCAAAGGCATGTTTTATTCGTGTTACCACTCAATAGGCACATAGGAGAGGGTGGTGACGAATTACAAAAAGATATTTGGCTTATTTTAATGGAAAAGTTAAGAGGAATACATTGTTTAATTATAAAAACCATAAAAAAACCTGAAAATAAATAGGGAATATTTTGTTTTATGATGATTAAACTAAGCTAAGTTTATAATTTTTAATGTAAATTTTTATATGTTTTTAATAGAAAATTTATCCATATTTTAATAGCATAATGTGAAGTGGATCAACTTTATATGTTGGGTGGGTTTGAATACTAAGGAGCTTTGTTACTTAGGACTGTCTATAAAGGCTGAGATAGAAATATAATTTTCAATTAATAAAACTGTATTTAAAATGAATTGAGTAAAGGAAATATTCTGTATGAGTACAATTGATTTCAAAGCAGTTCAAATATGAATATCAATAAATATTGAAGTAAGTAGCTAATAAAAAATTGAACGGAATTTTAAAAATTATTAAGTAAAAATTAATAGAATAATGTTATTAAGTTGATTTTTATAGTTATATACTTAAAGATATATATTAATTATTAAGATTATGTATAAAAAATATGTCTAACAATATTTACTCTGCTTTGGAGCAGCTTGGATTATCAGCACAAAAACGTGCGATCCACGTACAATTTTCTAATTCGGCATTGAGCCAACAAGTATTCCTACAACGTATTGATGGAACACATCAAATCAATGAAGGTGTTCGGCTTCAGCTCATCTGTCTTTCAACGTCAGCAAACATTCCTTTAAAAAGCTTTATTGGAACGCAAGCTGCAATTGATATTGTCACAGATAAATCTGAATTAACCCGTATTTCAGGAATTGTGACCCAAGCCGATATTGGCGCATCTGATGGTTCTCTTACCATCTATCGTTTGACTGTAGAAGACCCAACAGCACTTTGGAAACACCGTAGAAACTCTAGAGTATTTATGAATAAGTCGGTTGTGGATGTGATCCAGACCGTGTTCCAAGAATGGGTACAGCGCAGCCCACTATTTGCTTCAAGTCTGACATTAGATAAGAGTGGACTGAGCAAAGACTATGATGTGCGCCCATTCATTATGCAAGCATCTGAAAGTGATTTTGACTTCCTGACCCGTTTGATGAGAAGTGAAGGGATTAACTGGTTGATCGATGAAGCTCAGCTTAAAGTATCGAGCTCAACAGAACAAATTCAAGCACAGAAGCTTCGTTTAATCGATGACAATTCACAATTTAGTGCCTTAGAACGCCGCAATATTCGCTTCCATAGAAGCAGCGCCGTAGAAAAAACTGATTCAATTACCAATTTTATTGGTCAGCGTTCCATTCAACCGACTTCGGTGCATATCCAACGTTGGCAAGCTGATGTATTGGATATTGATGAAGGCGCTGGCAGTGTCCAAAGTAAACACAGCCATAGTGAAAATTATGACAATGCCAGTTTAGCTTTAGAACAAGCATGGCACTTTAGCCCTGCATGGATTCAAGACTTGAATGGCGAAGATGGTGCCACGCCATCGGGCAATAGTCAGATTGAAAAGTTTAACCAAAACCTCAGCAACTATTATGATTCACAAGCCAAACAATTTACAGCAACGTCAACTGTGCGCGATGCACATGTTGGTTATTGGTTTGAACTGAATGAACATCCTGAGATAGATCAACACTCAGGTGCAGACAAAGAATTTTTAATCACGGCTAAAAGCTTTTATAACCAAAATAACTTACCTAAAGATCTCACCGATCAAGTCACCGCTTTAGTCCAACAAAGCAATTGGCAAACAAGTCAAATCACCAGCAACACGAGTGATGAACGTCAAGCCAGTAATTTAACCATTCAACGTCGTAATATCAGCACGGTTCCAGCCTATAACCCATTACAACACCGACCGATTGCATCACCACAACGGGCCAAAGTAGTAGGGCCAAGTGGAGAAGAAATTCATGTCGATGAATGGGGGCGTATCAAAGTTCGCTTCCTGTTTAGCCGTAATGAAGACAATACCCATGATGGCGGTGCGGGTTCTAATGACAATGACACAGATTCAGCTTGGGTCGATGTCCTGACCCCATGGGCAGGTGAAGGCTATGGGGCACGATTCTTACCGAGAATCGGTGAAATTGTTGTGATTGATTTCTTTGATGGCAACATTGACCGTCCATTTGTGGTTGGGCGTATCCATGAAGCACAACGTCATCCAAGCAAGTTTGATGACAAAGGCAAACTGCCTGATACCAAGAAACTGGCAGGAATCAAAAGCCGAGAGTATCAAGGCAGTGGCTACAATCAACTGAGGTTTGACGATACTACTGGCCAAATCAGCAGTCAGTTACAGAGCAGTCATGGGATGAGTCAACTCAACCTCGGTAATTTAAGTCATCCCAAAGAGACAGACACCAGCGAAGGACGAGGTGAAGGCTTTGAGCTGAGAACTGACCAGTGGGGTGCAGTAAGAGCAGGACAAGGTTTACTACTGAGTACTTATGCTCAGGATTCTGCTTCGGGCAATCACCTTGATGTGACAGCAGGCAAAAATCAATTAGAAAGTAGTCTGAATAACTCTAAAGCATTGAGTGATATTGCCAAGAACCAAAAGACTGATCCTTTAGAAAACTTAGATCATTTGAAATCGTTTATTTCTGCTTTGGAAAAAGATGACTCAGATGAAGCTAAGAACCAAGCCGAGGCGTTTAAACAGGCGTTAATGATATTGGCTTCACCAAACTCAATTGCGCTTACCAGTAATGAAGATATTCATCTTTCAGCAGATGGGCAAATTAGTCATAGCGCAGGCGACAGTATTAATCTAAGCACTCAAAAGAGCTTCTTAGCGCATGTACAAAACAAGATCAGTTTGTTTGCAGCACAAGAAGGCGCAAGGTTATTTGCAGGAAAAGGTAAAGTTGAAATTCAAGCTCAGGGTGATGGTGCTGATGTCATTGCACGTAAAGACATCCAAATTACTTCAACTGAAGATGCAGTTTATATCATAAGCCCTAAAGAGATTCGACTGGTTGGGGACACTTCTGAGGTAAGGATCAATGGTTCAGGTGTGTTTGCGACAACATCAGGATTGTTTGAGGTGAAGTCGGGGCAGCAGAAGTTTGAAGGAGGAGTACATGTACCTAATTTTAAAGTAAGTTTACCAACACCTAGAACACTTTACAGTAATAAAATTGATTATAACTGGAGTGACAATATTGGTAATGACAAGGAAATTTTTGTTCTAAATAAACATAATAATTATTTAATAAAATCTAAAATTGATAAATTGAATGATAAAAATAATATGAGTTCTTTACGCTTTTATACACCTGAAGAAACTGATTTTATTGCATTAGGGTTTGATTCATCATATGTTTCTTTAGTGCAAAAACGATTAGATGGAGAAAATATAGATGAATTATTAGATGAAGCATTATCGAACGGTGATGATGTTTATTCTGAAGAGGATTTTTAGTAATGTCTGAATTAAAAACAATTACAGTAAAATTCTTTGATAGTTCTGGGAAATATGTAGTCAATTTAAGTGTCAAATCTAAATATAAGGGGTCATCTAAAGAGAATCTTCAGAAAACGAATTCGCATGGCTTGTTTGTATTTCAAGCTTCACCAAATAGAACGATTGAAATTCTTGTTCAACCACCTAATCAGCAAAGTTATACTGTTTTTAAAACAATCAATTCTTCTGTAATATCATCTGAAGATAATCCTATTAGAATTCAATTGCCAAAGACGATTGACGAATATAAACAAAGCAATAGGTCTTCTACGAACAAAGGAATAGTTAGTACTTTATTTAAAGTTGTTGATAGTAATGGAAAAGTTATGGTTAATTTTCCGATTCAATCTAGACCAAAAGGAAAAGGAAACTCTCCAGATAAATATACAAATAGCCAAGGAATAGTAGAAGTTCTATCATCTGCGAATCGAGATATTGAAGTTTTAGTACTTACATCAACTGATCAATTTCAGCTTAAGTTTTCTGGGAACTCAGGAAATGGGATAAAGCAACCAATATTACTCAAACTAAATGAACCATATGATCGCTTTAAAGGTGTTACATTAATAAAAGTATTAGATAAATCAGGACAGCGTTATGCAGTTAATGATGTCGATGTTGAGATGATTTTTAACAATAATCAAAAAAAGAATCTTAAAGTTAAAAATGGACAATTAAAGTTAATTAACTGGGTTGGTCAAAAAATTAAATTAATCATTTTAAAACCAGATGGAACTCCTTTAGATTCTGTTAGCTTTATGGTCAGAAGAGTTAAAGAGGAATTTATTGATTTACAATTAAGTGTAGATATTTTGAATGGAAGAACAGCAACAAATGATCCTAATATTCCTAGACGTATAGAGGATAGTATTTCAGGAGAAATAATTTCTTTAAGCTTTTTTAAGGAGGTATATGGTTCTCGAAAGTTATTTTGGAAAGAAGGAATGAACGGTAAACCGACACAGAATACAACTCCTGAACAATTTGTACTCGCCTTAAATAAGGGATTACTAAAATATAAAATGACAGACAAGCTTATGCTTTGTCATTTTCTTGCTCAGATCTACCATGAATGTGATCATTTTTATACATTAATCGAGTATGCGAGTGGGAGAGATTACGACATTTCAACTTTTCCTCCATCTGTATGTGATATTCCAAAAAGTAGAGCGTGTAGAAGGCGTAAACAAATAATAAAAGAAGGTAATACTACGCCGGGTGATGGACCAAAATATAGAGGGCGAGGTTTAATTCAATTAACGTGGAAAAGTGCATATATTTTATATAAAAACTATTCAGGACTTGATGTGGTAACAAATCCGGATTTACTTTGTAACGATCTTTTTCATGCTGTTGAAAGTGCTGTATGGGCTTTTAATGAATTTAAAAATGCGGATAATTTGGTTCGGAAAGGATATAGTGACTTAAATGGGACTTATACCAATTCTCATCATTTACAAGTTGTAGATAAAGTAAGCAGAAGGATTAATGGTGGTACAGTAGGTTTAGCTGAGCGGAAAAGTTTATTTTTGAAAATATTAAGAGAAGTTGAGAAAAGAAATGGGTTTAAGTAAAAAAATCTTTTTAACAGTAGCTCTTTTATGTCCACCACTAACTTTTGCTGATAGTGATAGCCTAGTAAAGGATAATCATAAAGTTTATTTTAAACAGGGTTCCCTGAAAATTTTCCTATTTGATGATGCTAATTATTGTTTTGATAAAGATGCTTTTTCTGTGGAGAGTTTAACGAATGATAAAAGGAAATATTTGTTTGTAAACTATACAGATGATTGCAATCCTAGTGGAAAGTATCAAATATTCGATATATCAAATAATAAAGCTCATAAGTTTTATTTGAGTCCATTATACGATCCAGAAGTTATAAATGATAAAAAACAAATTATTGAAAGGTTTAAAGATGGTTCTATAAGTTACACACGTATATACAAGTTGAAAAATGATAGATATTCTTTGCAAGAAGAACTAAAAACATTAAGTGATAATCTTAACCTAAGTGTTATTTATTATAATAAATCAACTATTTACTCTCTAAAAGACAATTCAAATCAAACAGTAAAAAATATAAAAATAAATTTACCTAAAGTGTTTTTTCTTGATAAAAATTATATAAAAACAAAGGCTTATATTGTAAAAAATGATAAAGTAACAATAAAGAATATTATTAAAAATAGTGACTCATTATACCTTCATGTTGAATATTATGGAAAAACTAAGACAACAGAAGGATATATTAAATTATCTGATATTTTTTAGGAGTTTAGTCATAATTACGTTTGGGATTCATCATCAAAAAATATTTACCATAACCATATAATTTTAATTGATATTTATCGAGCTGGCTGCTTTTAAGAAATTTAATATTTATAAAGAGGCTATTAAATGATGAGTATAAGTCATTATTAGATGATGATTTTTTGCCAACGGCAGTTACCCAACAGTCCAACAATAGAAAAACTTAACTGATCAATCTAAAAAATACTTTCGATCTTCATTTCTTCTCAATTTCCTAATCTAAGCAATAAGCTAAATAGCAACCAACACAATAAAGCCCAACACATTGGCAATCAGATCAGTTTGTTTATATACACTTTTAACAGCATTTTTGATTACTCATCTATTGAGTTTTGATCAAACATCCAAGCCTCACAATCCATTTATTCATGTTACTCACTCTTAAACATGAATTTGGTTCACTTTTTTGTGAAATTATATCATTTTTATTCATGTGCGGATTGCGGTATAAATTACACCAAGCGCTTCACGATAGACAAAATTATCGTTGATTCTGAATTGAACGACTAAGTACAAATCAGAAAATACGGAAAATACTATTGACTGGATAGATCCAAAGATAAATTGGATGGTTCAGAAAGAGCATGAAAAAAATTCAGGTTTATTTCAGAAAATAGGGTATCAGATCATCATGAGTAAAGATTTTACATTTACGATTAAGAGCATTAGTTTCGACGAAAACTATCATCCCTCTAATAATACGCGTATCACAACCAACTTTGCCAATTTAGCAAGAGGTGAGAGTCGCCATGACAATCTGCGCAATACCCTAACGATGATTGACAATCGTTTTAATGCCTTAGCGCATTGGGATAATCCAGAAGCAGATCGTTATTCTGTTGAGTTAGAAATCATTTCAGTTGATATTGATATCGAAGGCAACGGTGAGACTTTCCCTACGATTGAAATATTGAAAACCAATATTGTTGATCACAAAAATAATCAACGTATTGAAGGTATTGTGGGCAACAATTTTTCTTCTTATGTGCGTGATTATGATTTTAGTGTATTGCTGTTAGAACATAATAAAAATAAAGATCAATTTAGCCTGCCAGAAAACTATGGCGAGCTTCATGGGAAGATTTTCAACGCATTTGTAAATTCAAATGCGTATAAAGAAAACTTTAAAAAATCACCTGTGATTTGTCTTAGTGTTTCAAGTAGCAAGGTGTATCACCGTACTGCAAATGTGCATCCAGTATTGGGTGTTGAATATCTACAAGATGAATATTCGTTAACAGATGAATACTTCGGAAAAATGGGTTTGCAGGTTCGTTATTTTATGCCGCCTAATAGTGTTGCGCCTTTGGCATTTTACTTCCGTGGTGATTTGTTGAGTGATTACACTAACCTTGAGTTGATCGGTACTATTAGCACCATGGAAACTTTCCAGAAGATTTACCGACCTGAGATTTACAACGCAAATTCTGTGGCAGGTAAATCTTACCAACCAAGTTTAAAGCATCAGGATTATTCACTAACTCGTATTGTGTATGACCGAGAAGAGCGTGGCCAGTTGGCGATTAAGCAAGGGAAATTTACTGAAGAGCAGTTCATCAAGCCATACAAACATATCCTTGAGCAGTGGTCTGCAAATTACGTTGCTTAATTTACCTAGATAGACAAGATTATTGATTATGAAAATATTATTACCAACTTCAACTGCTGGCAGCTTACCAAAACCTTCTTGGCTTGCTGAGCCTGAAAAACTTTGGTCACCTTGGAAATTACAAGATGAGCAATTAATTGAAGGCAAACAAGATGCTTTACGCTTGTCATTGCAAGAGCAACAACACGCTGGGATCGATATTGTCAGTGATGGTGAACAAACGCGCCAACACTTTGTCACCACCTTTATTGAACATCTGAATGGTGTTGATTTTGAGAAACGTGAGACTGTACGCATTCGTAATCGCTATGATGCAAGCGTACCAACTGTTGTCGGTGCGGTATCTCGTCAAAAGCCTGTTTTTGTTGATGATGCCAAGTTTTTACGTCAACAAACCAATCAACCGATTAAATGGGCGTTGCCTGGTCCAATGACCATGATTGATACGTTGTATGATGCGCATTATAAAAGTCGTGAAAAACTTGCTTGGGAATTTGCCAAAATCCTCAATGAAGAAGCCAAAGAGTTAGAAGCTGCGGGTGTGGATATTATCCAATTTGATGAACCTGCATTTAATGTGTTTTTTGATGAAGTCAACGACTGGGGTGTTGCGACGTTAGAAAGAGCGCTTGAAGGGCTTAAATGTGAAACTGCGGTGCATATTTGCTATGGCTATGGTATCAAAGCCAATACAGATTGGAAAAAGACTTTAGGTTCAGAATGGCGCCAATATGAAGAAGCATTCCCTAAACTTCAACAATCTAAAATTGATATCGTGTCTTTAGAATGCCAAAACTCTCGTGTGCCAATGGATCTGATCGAATTGATTCGTGGTAAGAAAGTAATGGTTGGTGCTATTGATGTGGCAACCAATACCATTGAGACAGCAGAAGAAGTTGCCAACACATTACGAAAAGCACTTCAGTTTGTCGATGCGGATAAGCTTTATCCATCGACTAACTGTGGTATGGCTCCTTTATCTCGTGAAGTTGCAAGAGGCAAACTTAATGCTTTAAGTGCTGGCGCAGAAATCGTTCGTCAAGAACTTAGCCGCTAGTATTCAACGATATTGTGGTGTAAAAAGGGTGACCTGTTTGGGTGAATGGATATCCAAGACCCAACTGGAAACCCTGATCACAATTTAGAGAACGTCAGTTCTACTGAGAAACTCATCCAGATGCAGTGCCTACATGACGGAATAGCAGGGTAATGCTAAATCTAAAAAAGTACGGTTCAATTTAGGAACAATGAAATGATTGAAGCAACAGACTTTAGAAATGCAATGTCTTTGTTGACCAGTGCAGTCAGTGTCATTACCACGACAGGTTTGTCTGGTCGTTATGGATTTACTGCGTCTGCCGTATGTAGTGTGACGGATTCGCCTCCGACTTTATTGGTCTGTATGAATAAAGCGGCGAGTTCGCATGTGCATTTTGTTGAAAATAAAATTTTAACTGTAAATGTTTTAAGTGCACATCATCAGCATATTTCTAAAGCGTTTTCGTCTAAATTAAGCCCAGAAGAACGATTTAAACATGGCGTTTGGACAGAATTAGAAACTGGCGCACCGGTTTTAGATGATGCTTTGGTGAATTTTGATTGTGAGATTGAGCAAATTCAGGAAGTTGGAACACATACGATTTTTATTTGTCGTATCGTGGCGATTCAACAAAGTGAACATGATCAAAGCTTAGTTTATTTTAATCGTTCTTATCATCATGTTGGGCAGACCGAGGTTGCTTAAAGCCAGTTTGCTTTTGCGTTTACCCCTTATGCCAGAGCTAAAAAATAATAAGGCGTGTTGATCTGTTGAATTGACCGAATAGGCTTGTTTAAAGCAATCATAATCAATTATTTAATTACTTGAAAAATAATAATAATTTTAATTTTTTGCACAAAATATGACATTGACACCCTAAAAATCTCCGATTATTCTTTGCTGGCTGGCCTACATTGCCAGTCGGTTTTAGCAGACCGCTGCCTAAGTGCATTGAAAAAACTTGTTTTTTTGATGTAGACTCGTTCGTCCCCCTTTTGTTGCGGTTGGACGGGAGGGGGACACCTTCGGGTGTACTGATTCTTAGGTTCAGTCTGCTAACCCTCTTTCGTTCTGCCACCATAATTTTTATACATTGGCAGAATTTTGAATTGTTCAGGAGTTGGCCATGTATTTTATTCATACCCCATCAGATTAGTGTTTAGTACGGTTGAACAGCCTTTGGGTTTTTTGGCATTGGCTGGTTATACCTCAAAATATCAACAATAAAACTTGAGATTCATTCTGGTTACCTTTTGAAGCCGTTGCATGCTTTTTTGCTTATAACAAGATCGAGAGTGACTTTATCTTATTTAATTAAAAAAATGATTTATATGGAAAATATATGTCAAATTTATATATTTCATTTCTAGCTTTAAGGGTGCTCGAGTCCTCCCGAAAACTCTTTAATACATACGGTTTTCATCATGTCGGGATAAACCGTATTGTTGAATCTGCTAAAACTACCAAAGCAACGTTTTATAAATACTTTCATTCTAAAGAAAGTTTGATTGAGAGGAGTTTAACCTTTCAAAAAGCCACATTGAAAGAAGAAGTGTTTGTGCTAATTTATAGGCGGAAAGACCTTACCGTTTTTGAAAAACTTAAGCGAATTTTCTTTTTACATGCCGATGTTGAAGGGCTGTACCATTTATTATTTAAGGCTATTTTTGAAATTGAAAAACGCTATCCCAATGCTTATCAAATCGTGGTTGAATACCGAAGCTGGTTAATTGATGAAATTTATAAATTGCTTTTAACCAGCAATGTGAATGCCTCAAAACAAGATGCACATATGTTTTTGTTTGTGATTGATGGGGCAATGGTTCAGCTTCAGGGTGAAAATAGTGTGGATGATCGAGAAAGGTTAGTGGGGTGTTTTTTGGATGGGTTGGGGTCGCCATTTTAGATTTTGTGTAAATAATATTTAAAATCATTTCATTATTTATTAATAAATTCTCTGTATGCATTTAAGATAATAAGTTAGTGAAACTGAAAGGCTGTTTTTTGTACGACAAATTTTGTCGTTGAACTGGAATTTTCATCCTATAAAAATGTGCTTAATGTTAATATTTCAGAACTAACTTTACTAAAACTTAAAAGAGGAAAATATGTCTAATAATGTATGGACAACAACGATTATGTTTGATGAAAACTATCGGGTATTTGAGTTAACTTTTCCAGGGTTATTTGATTATCCAGAGTTTAATAAACTAAACAGGGCAGAAGCAACAGCAGAAGAAAAAGAGAAAAAAAAAGAAATGACTCAAAAGAGTATAGAAATAATTAAACGATATCATAAAGGTGAAAGGCTAGACCCTGCTAATGTACCGACTATTTTGTATGCACATGGTTTTAGTAAAACAGTTAAATTACCCAGTTTTTTCCGTACCCAAGATGGCTTTGTTATTCTTACTGAAGAGTGCGCCAATGTACTAAAAAAGTTTCGTTTAGGAGGAAATGCACTCTACCCTTTATCTTTTTTTGATATTCAGCTCAATGAGTTGGTAAATGATCTAACCTATTATTTTTTCAATATTACCGAATTAAGAAGTTATTTACGTCCTGAATATTGCACAGAAGAATTAACAAAATATAGAAATACTCGACATAACGGTTATCAACTTTTTGAGTTATACCATGCGGACTATGCAGATCATGCTATTGCCATAAAAAAAGAGGCTGTTGAATGCGATATTGATTTATGGAGAGATCCTGAGCTTGATAATTCAATTTTTATGTCTGATGAACTTAAGAAAGCTTTAGATGAAGCTCAATTGAGTGATGCATGGCAATTATTTTTATGTGATCTTAAATAAAAACAATTAGAAAATAAAAAATTAGGAACAATACATATGGCTTCTTCACCTTCTTTCCAAGTCCACCATATTTTACCCGTTGAACTCTTTAATAGTGAATTTAAGAAAGAATTAAATGATCTTTTAGGGAGTGATACATCACAAGTTACAGATAAAACCTATAAGAATACAGCTTTACAATCATTTAATAATCGAATTGCTTTATATTCTGATGCTGATCGTGCAGAGATGGCTAAAGCTTTACAAGACAGTGGACACCCTATATCTGAGATTCCGATTGGTGCATCACAGCATTATACTCAGCATCCTGAATATAATAAGGCTGTTAAACAATGGGTTAAAGAAATTATTATTGATGGTGATTTAACGGTCGATCAAAAAAAACTAGCAATTATTGATTTGCAGGTAACTCTTAGAGAAGGGTTGGTTAGTGGTGAAATTATCTTAAATGGCGATAAAGACATTGCTAAACAAAGTATCAATAATTATTTAGATCAACATGCCATAACGGTAGAGCAATTAAAAAATGCCGATTCAGAGCGTTTTAAACAGGCAGAAACACGATTAGAAACATTTGCTGAAAATGACATAAAATATGCAAAAGTGGCAAATGAAACTGTAACAGTTAATAACGAAGGTAAGACAAGTGCTGGAAATGTGGAGTTTACCAAAACAGCTATAGCTGAAGCTATTGAGATTATAAAAAACCAATCTTACGATTCAATTCCTTTAACGGAAGCGATGAGAAATGATTTGGAAAAATTAATTAATGGGGATCGTAGTCTTAGTGACACTAATAAAAAAATAATTATAGAAAACTATACCCATGCTAAAGCTTATGTAAATGGTATTACAGATAAGCCACCTTCTGGTGTTTATGAAAAGTTGGTGAATTCATCTGCTGATCTCAATCAAAATGAACAAAAAACAAATCAACTCACAGAATCCTTAAAAAATAATGCACTTTCTGACACTGAAAAATCAAATATCCAAAATGAAATTTCTAGGCTACAAGCAGAAAAAGTCATTATTGATGCAGAAATTACAAAAATTCAGGGAACTAAAGAATCTATAATAGTAGATACAAAGATTGGTACTAAGTTTGGATCACAAGGTGGATATGTCAATGTGGATTTACAACCGCTAGCAGATGCTTTAGATAAATCAATGCGTGTTGTAAATGGAGCTATTGAAACGATTCGACAAGATACACAGCAAATTATTAAAAATAACATGCTACAAGTCGAAAATGGGCAAATTAAACTTAATCCTGAAATGGCGAACAATTTAGGAAAATATTTAAGTGACAGCTTGATTGGTGGAAAGGTTGGCGCAAGTGTTATGGCAGCCGATTTTCTGAATAATACCTTTGAAGGATTAGTTGTTGGTCTAGAGACTGGTAATTGGAAACCATTTCAAGAACAAGCACAAGAATATGGACCTCAAGCCGTCATTGGAACAGTCATATTTGCTGCTGGGGCAGAGTTAGTGCCTGTGATCGCTGGGTTGCTTGGTGTTCCAGTATTGGGCGAGGTGGTTTTAGCGGGTATTCTCTTATACGGTGCTTATCAGGGAGGGAAAGCTGTAGGGGAACTTTTATATAAACTTTATAATCATATTGCTGAAAATGGTATCGACTTACCTTTTGGGTTAGATAAATTATTCGATCCAAATAATATTTCAAAATGGGTTGATGACGTAACTCCTGATTTTATAAAAGATTGGTTTGGTCTAAACCGTGAAGGGCATCATTACTACTATGACCCTCTTATCTTGGATTTAGATGGCGATGGTATTGAAACAGTTGCACACAATAAGCTGAATGGTGCATTGTTTGATAATGATGCTGATGGGCTTAAGACTGCTACGGGTTGGGTAAGTCCACATGATGGATTACTGGTTTTAGACCGTAATGGAGATGGTATCATTAATGATGGCACAGAAGTCTTTGGTGATAACACAAGTCTTAAAAATGGTGAAAAAGCGAAACATGGATTTGATGCTTTAGCTGATTTAGATACAGATAAGAATGGAAAAGTTGATGCTACGGACGAAGATTTTAATAAACTGAAAGTTTGGAGAGATCTAAATCAAGATGGTAAAAGCCAAGAAAATGAATTGTTTAGTCTAACCGATTTAGGGATTAAGTCTTTAAATGTAAATTATAAGGATACAAATACAACTTTGGCAGGAAACAACATCCTTACTCAAGTTGGCTCTTATGAGAAAATGGATGGCACTACCCATACTATGGGAGATGTTAATTTTAGTTTTGATTCAATTTATAGTGAGTTCACAAATAAAGTAGAAGTAAGCAAAGAAATCGAAGATCTGCCAGATTTAAAAGGGTATGGTCGAGTTCGTGATCTCCACGAAGCAATGGCTCAATCATCTAATCTCGAACAACTTGTAAGACAGTATGAGTCTGCACAAACAACGGAAGCACAAAGAGAATTATTACCTGCCATATTAAAAGCATGGGCTAAAACTGATCCTTCATACCATGAATATACAGAAGGATTATGGGAGTCAATGGTAAGTTCGAATGGGCAAGGTGTAGGTATTGCTGGTGGAAACAGAGGCCCAACGATTAGTTTTGATAAGGTTGATCCAGCAACTCAATCTGCTTTTAATGCAGCTAAATCTAAAGTTGGTGTTATTGATTCCTTTATGGGAACTAAGACAGAAAAGCTTTTTTATATCCGCGAAGACGATATTATCAAGACAACTAAAGCAATTAATAATATTTATGATGATATTACTTTCTCTATTTATAAAGGTCTTTATGGGCAAACTGCAATTTATCAGAATTATGCTGATCAAATAGAAAAAGAATGGATTTTAAAAGATAACGGTGACATTGGATATATTCAGAATTTTAAAAATGTTGAGCCATTATTTGAGACAAAATTCTCATCTGATACTAAGAATACTTTTATTGAATTAATTGAATTTACTGATCATATTTCGAATGTGTATAGTGATATTCCTAAGAAAGGATTCGATGGTCTTCAATCACTTATTTTTGAGAATTATGAAAAATTTGATGATAGTACATTAGTTGAAATCAATAGTTTCCTTGCTAAATATTCAACAGCATTTGTATATCTTGCTGGCACTAATGGTATAGATGTTATAAATGGAACATCTAAGTCAGAAATCCTGTTAGGTGGTGCAGGTGATGATACTCTAAATGGTGCTGATGGGGTTGATACACTATCTGGAGGTTCAGGTAATGACAAGCTTTATGGTGGTTCAGGTGCAGACACTTTAATTGGTGGAACGGGGAATGACTATTTAGATGGAGGGTATCAAGGTGATACCTACATCTTCTCGAAAGGACATGGTCAAGATACAGTTTCAGATTATAGTGCAGGCCTAGTAGGTGAAGACATTCTGAAGTTCACTGATGTTAACTTTGCAGATGTTAAATTCACAAAAG